>JBAVOQ010000001.1:0-29056 GCA_049692235.1 Acidobacteriaceae bacterium
TAAACCCAGGAATACTGTAATCCAATTACGTCGGTCGGTCAACATAATAATCTATTGCCAGACCTATTTACCCAGATGCCTCAGCGAACAATCGCCCAGGCAAATGTAGAAACTCCAGTCCCCGGACTAAAGTCCGGGGTCTACCCGCAACCTCACCGATCAAGCCCTTAACATCTTGTTCCGGACATGGCGAGTCGTGTGAACGGGCCCTACTGGGCAGAAATCGAACCGTGAGTCATGCTTCGCCCATTTCAGCTAGCGAACAACCGCTCCTGCTCATTCAAATCCAGCTTGCGGCGATTGCTGGGATGGATGACGGCAACAATCTCGACCGACTGCAGGGCGGAGCGGGGAACGAAGATACGCTGCGTGTTCGACCGCATATCCGGCGGAGTGAACTGGATGCCTTCCGGCTCCAGAAACGACAGATCGTTGCTCGCCAGACCTTCCAGCTCGTCGCCATCGCGCATTCGCATACGAATCCATAGGCCTGGAGTGCGCGGACGGGAAGTAAAATTCCGTCGCACCAGCCGTTCAGGATCGGTGCTGTCGCCGCTGGGAAACTCCCGCACGAAGCACATCATTTTCACGTCCTGCAGCGTCATGGCGAGTACTTTGCCTGTGCTGTCGAGCAATTCCAAACGGCCATCGTGCGCGAAACCCTGCGGGTCGACGTAGCCCGAGTTCCACTCGCGGCTGAACTTTCGGACGATCACTTTCTTTCGACTCGAGCCTGAACCTGCCACTCCGTGCTCTCCAAGACAACGTGCAACGGCGACCGACAAAACCGCATCGTCTCAACTTAGCCAGGATTGTCGCATGAAGCGCAATCGGGCGCAGCGGTTATTGTGCAATGGCTGGAAAAACAGTCGCCGATATGGTATCGTAGAACATTGTGTACGCGACATCGTCGCCTACATCTAATTGAAAAGACGGGTCTTAGCGGCACGAGTGAGAGGCTGCTGACCGAGGCGCAAAACTGGGCATGCCCGATTATATCCAATTGCTTGAATCCAAGCTTTCTCCGAACGAAAAACAAGCTCTCAACGCCATGACAGACGTGGCCCGCGCCCGACAAATCACGGTATTTCTTACCGGAGGCGCAGTTCGAGACATCGTGAGCGGCGCATCGGTGCGCGATCTGGACATTACGGTCCAGGCGAATCCATTGAAGTTCAAGAAAGACCTGGAGCGTGCCGGATTCACCATCACCGGGGAGCATGAGCCGTCCCATACGCTGTACCTGCGATTCGGCAAGCAGGCGCGCATGGAAATCTCCCCCGCGCGAACGGAAACGTTTGCCAAGCCTGCAAAGCCGGAATATTCTCCCGCAGGCATTCTGGATGATCTTCGGCGTCGCGACTTTACCGCGAACGCCATGGCATTGTCGCTGAATGAAGGCTCGTGGGGACTGCTGCTCGATCCTTTGAACGGAACGGCCGACATCTCTGCGCGACAATTGCGCCTGGTCAGCAATTACGGATTCCTGGAAGATCCGATTCGGCTGGTCCGCGCGGTACGGCTCATGTCGCGAACCGGCTGGGATATGGAAGAGCGGACCAAAGCCCGCTATGACAACGCCAAGGCCGAGGGCGTGATCACCGCCATTACTGCGGTGCAACGCGGGTACGAACTGGAAGAAATTGGATACGAGGAAGAGCCGCAGCAGGTGCTGAAAGCGCTGGAGGCCGAGGGCTGGCTGGAACACTTGTCCCCCAACTGGAGCAGCCGCACTGTCGATGTGCAGGGGCTGGAGCGCTTGCATGAAAAATTTGTGCAGCTGTTGATGGCGGGGCTGCATCCCGATCCGTCGGCAGCGCAGTTCCGTCTGTTGACGGCCAAACTTTCTCCGGCTCATGTATCTGCGCTGAAAAAAACGTTCGTGCGCAGCGATTTGATTGCGGAAGCCAGCGCGCTCGATTCAGAAGCCAAGCACGTGCTGCAGAAGATGATGGCCAAGGATGCTGCCAAGCCGTCGCAACTGTGGAAGCTGTTGCACAGCGTAAAGCCGGAGGCGGTGTTGTGGCTGTTCTTTACCAACAAGACCGCGGCCGTACAGCACAAGTTCGAGAGCTTCTTCACCAAGTGGCCGGAAGCACGCCAGAAAATTCCCAATGCGATTCTGCAGGATATGCGGATTCTACCGGATGTGGAAGGCTATGATGAGCTGCTGGACAAGCTGACGTTTGCCTTTATGGACGGAGAATTGCCGACGGAAGAGGCGATTCGCAAGTTTGCGGAGCCATATTCTCCGCCTGCTCCTCCGCCACCGGTGATTGTGCGCCGTAGCCGCACTGTCAAGCGTGTCACCGAGCCAAAGAAGACGAAGGGCAGAAAGGCCGCCAAGGCCGTTGCCGCAGCGCCGAATGGAGATTTGAGTTTGGCTGCAACCGGTGAAGCGCACTCGGTGGAGACGCTGGCCGAACAGAACGGAATGGCAGGTGGAAAGGCAAAGTCCGCAGCCGGAAAATCCGCGACGGTGAAGGCCGGGGCAGAGAAGGCGGCCGCGGGGAAAACAGCCGCCAAGCCTGAACCCGCAAAGAAACTCGACAAGGCGGCCACGGGCTCTGCGGCGGTGAAGGCCGTCGTCACGCCGGTTGCCAAGGGCAAGCTGGAAAAAGTGAAGAGTAGCGGCAAGGTGGTCGCGAAGGCAGCGCACAAGCCCAGCAGCAAATCGACTCCCCCTAAAGGCAAAGCGCAGAAGGCTGCCATCGTCGCCAAGGCGCATGGCAAGGCCGGCAAGGCGGCTCATGGGGCTGCAAGGCCTGTAGCGAAGAAATCCGCCGCAGGTGCGCGAGGCAAGGCGGCTTCCTCGGCCAAGACCGCGCATCGACCGATCGCGAAGAAAGCGGCGTTGAAGCCGAAAGCCGCAAAAGCTGCGCCGAAAAAGGCCGCGGTCGCAGTTTCAAAAAGGCCAGCCACAAAAACGGTCAGCCGATCCGCTTCCAAGGCGGCATCCGCAAAGTCAAAGCCGAAGAAAAAGTTCGGTAAGTAACAGCGCGTCTTGGAAGCTTGATTAAGCCGGGTGCCCCATTCAAGCCGTTTTTTGGCTTGAGTGGGATTGAAGAATTGTCATCCCGGTCGTCTGGTCGCCGCGGCGACCCCAGAATGACAAACGCGATTTTTAACTGAGGTAACTGGGAACCGCTCTAATCTCCGCTGCCATCCCCCATCATTGCGACCACCTCCGCCGGAAGAATTCCCAGATCGCGATAAATCGGTCGAATATGCACGCGGATGTTGGGCAGTTGAGTCGCAAACCATCCTGCGCCTGCGATGCAGAACGCGCCAGTAATCATCAGCGTGACCGGCGCGCCCACCCAGTGAGCCAGACCGCCCGCCAGCAGGCTGCCGAAGGGCGCCATACCGACAAAGGCCATGGTGTAGTAACTCATCACGCGACCGCGCTTATCCTCTGGAACGATGGTCTGGATAATCGTATTGCTGGCGGCCATGCCCAGCATCATTCCGTAGCCTGTAATCAGCATCAGCAGTAACGAGAGCCACAGGATGTGACTCATGCCGAAGGCGATCAGGCTAGCCCCAAAAATGGCAGCGGAGACGGCGATCACACGGCCCAGACCCAGCACAGACTTGCGCATGGCGAGCGAGATCGCCGCGCCCAGCGCGCCAGTTCCGACGGCTCCCATCAGAAAACCAAGCGTATGTGGCCCGCCATGCAGAACCCTGGCAGCGAAAATTGGCATCAACACGGTGAAGGGCATTCCCATCAAGCTGACGACCGCGAACAGCAGCAAAATGGTTCGCACCGGAGTGAACTGGGAGACATACGCCCAGCCTTCCTTCAACTGCTCCAGCATGGACACAATCTGCGAGGTAGCGACAAACTTTGGCAGCCGCATCAGCAGCAGCGAAATGATCACGGCGATGTAACTGATGCCGTCAATCAGGAAGCAATAGCCTTCGCCGAAGCCCGCAATCACCAGTCCGGCCAGCGACGGTCCCACCAGCCGCGCCATGTTCACCATGGAGGAATTCAGCGCGATGGCGTTGCCCAGGTCCTGACGATCCTCAATCATCTGCACCATAAAGGCCTGTCGTCCCGGCATGTCGAAGGCGTTGATCATGCCCTGAAGGATGCTGAGCCACAGAATTTCCTTGATGGTGACGACGTGGCTCAACGTGAGCGCGGCGAGAACCAGCGATTGCACCATGGCGAGCGTTTGCGTCACCACCAACACATGACGTCGATTCAGCCGATCGACCCACACCCCGGCAAACGGGGCCAGCACAAAGGTCGGAAT
Source organism: Acidobacteriaceae bacterium (assembly GCA_049692235.1). GTDB lineage: Bacteria > Acidobacteriota > Terriglobia > Terriglobales > Acidobacteriaceae > JAKAAZ01. The sequence goes on from JBAVOQ010000001.1 coordinate 4,266, forward strand.
CTGGCCGCAGAATCCGACAATGCCCAGCAGCCATGCCGATCCGGTCAGCCGGTAGACCAGCCACGCACTGGCGATGCGCGTCATCCAGGTACCGATCAGGGAAATGCTTTGACCGCCGAAGAACAAACGGAAATTTCGGTGCCGCAAAGCCCGCCACGCCAGCGAAATGCCAGTCCGCGGCGACGCTACTTCATCCGCGGCATTCGTCTCGTTCGCGATCGGCTCGTCCATCGTCGGTGGGGCTCCTGGGATTGCAGTGGTTCGATTTCAATGCAGCGGCAAACTGTTTCAAACGACAGAGAATCTCTCGCCTTCAAGTTTCGATGCGCATCCGCCGAGCGAAAAGTGAAACAACAGGATACGAACCGCGCGAGGAAGGTTTCGTCCCTCGATTTCCTCATCCATTTCTCTTTCACATTGGATGAGCGTTCCCTTCATGCCGGTGCGCCGAATAGAATTGAAGTATTGGCATGGCAGAATTTACGCATTTACATCTTCATACGGACTACTCGCTGCTGGACGGAGCCTGCGACGTTGACAAGCTGCTGAAGCACGTCGAAGGCATGGGACAGAAGGCCGTCGCCATGACCGACCATGGCAACATTTATGGCGCGATGCACTTCTTTGACGCGGCAAAACAATACAATATCAACCCTATTTTAGGCTGCGAACTGTACATCTGCCAGAAGGAAGACCATCGCGCCGAGCCGCAGGGTGACCAGTACCATCACCTGCTGGTGATTGCGGAAAACGATGAAGGATATCGCAACCTGGTCCGCATCACGTCAGAAGCTTCGTTGCACGGCTTCTACCGCAAGCCGCGCATCAGCAAGAAATTTCTGGCCGAGCACGCGAAGGGACTGATTGGATTCTCCGGCTGTCTGGCTGGGGAGCTGTGCGAGCATCTGACGAACGATAACTACGATGCCGCCCGTTCGACGGCCAAGCAGTATGAAGATATTTTTGGCAGAGGAAATTTCTTTCTGGAAATTCAGGACCAGGGCCTGGAACTGGAAAAAAAGATTCACGCGAATCTTTTTCAGTTGGAGAAAGATCTCAATATCCCGCTGATCGCCACCAACGACAGCCACTACATTGGCCATGACGATCACCATGCACACGATGTTCTGCTCTGCGTACAGACCGGCAGCACGATTCACGATGAGAAGCGTTTTCGCTTCGATGGCGACCAGTTCTTCGTGAAGTCTGCCGAGCAAATGCTGCAGGTTTTCTCGCAAACGCCGGAAGTTGTGGCGCGCACCATGCAGTTTGCCGAGCGGTGCCACGTGAAGCTGAACAAGGTGGAGAATCCATTTCCGCAGTTTGACGTGCCGCCGGGATTTACCATCGACAGCTACTTCGAAAAAATCTGCCGCGAAGGATTTCGTCATCGCCTGGACACTTCCGTCCGCCATTTGCGCGACAGCGGCCTCCTGCGGCATACCACCGAAGAGTACGAGCAGCGCCTGCAGCGCGAGATCGACTGCATCCAGCAGATGAAGTTTTCCGGCTATTTCCTTATTGTGTGGGACTTTATCCGCTATGCCAAGGAGCAAGACATTCCTGTGGGCCCGGGGCGCGGATCGGCGGCTGGTTCGCTGGTTTCCTACGTCATGGGAATTACCGATGTCGACCCGCTGCAGGGGGAATTGCTGTTTGAGCGTTTTCTGAATCCTGAACGCGTCTCCATGCCGGATATCGATATCGATTTCTGCATGAACCGGCGCAGCGAAGTGATCGACTACGTGACACGCAAGTACGGACGCGAGCAGGTGGCGCAGATCATCACCTTCAACACCATGGCGGCCAAGGCGTCGATTAAAGATGTAGGTCGCGCGCTGGCGATGCCGTACGGCGAAGTCGACAAAATTGCCAAGCTGATTCCGGCGACCATCGGCATGACGATTGACGAGGCGCTGAAAGAGTCTGAGCCGCTGCAGCAGGTGTATGAGAACGATCCGCAGATTCGCGAGCTGATCGATATTGCGCGCCGCCTGGAAGGGCTGGCGCGCGGAGCGGGCATCCATGCCGCCGGAGTTGTCATTGCGCCTGAACCGCTGACCAATCTGGTTCCGCTGAGCCGCGGCAAGAACGACGAAATCGTTACCGCCTACGACATGAAGGCCATCGAGAAAATCGGTCTGTTAAAAATGGATTTTCTCGGTCTGACAACGCTAACAGTCATTCACGAGGCGCTGCGGCTGATCAAGGTCAATCTCGGAATCGAAATCGATATGGAAACCATCCCGCTCGACGATAAGCAGACCTTCGAGCAGGTGTTTCATCGCGCGCTGACGTCGGGTGTGTTCCAGTTTGAATCCAGCGGCATGCGTGACGTGCTGCGCCGCTATCGTCCCGAGACCATCGCCGATCTGACCGCGTTGAATGCGCTCTATCGTCCGGGACCGATCCAAGGCGGAATGATTGACGATTTTATCGATCGCAAGTGGGGACGCGCACCGGTCGAGTACGAACTGCCGGAACTGGAAGCGCTCCTGAAAGAAACGCTGGGCGTCATCGTGTATCAGGAACAGGTAATGCAGATTTCGAACGTGCTGGCCGGATATTCGCTGGGCGAAGCTGACCTGCTGCGTCGCGCGATGGGAAAGAAAGATCCTGCGGAAATGGCGCGGCAGCGGAATCGCTTTGTGCAGGGCGCGCTCGATAAGAAATTCCCGCAAAAAACCATCGAACATATTTTTGAGCTGATGGAGCGCTTCGCCGGATACGGATTCAACAAATCCCACTCGGCGGCGTATGCGTTGCTGGCGTACCACACCGCGTATTTGAAGAGCCACTACGCCAAGGAATTTATGGCTGCTCTGCTGACCTCCGAAGTGAGCAAGCCGGAGAACGTAGTGAAGTACATCAAAGAATGCCGGGAGATGGGAATCTCGGTCGAGCCGCCAGACGTGCGCACCAGCGATGCGGATTTCACTCCGCACGGCGAGGCGATCCGCTTTGGGATGGCCGGAGTGAAAAATGTTGGCCAGAATGCGATTGCCTCCATCCTGCAGGTGCGCAGCCAGCTGGTACAGGAAGGCAAGACGTTTACTTCGTTCTGGGATTTTTGTGAGCGCATCGATCTGCGCGTGATGAATAAGCGAGTGCTGGAGTCGCTGATCAAGAGCGGCGCTCTCGATTGCTTCGGAGCGCGGGCGGCCTTGATGGCGGCCATCGATAAAGCGATTGAGCGCGCCCAGAAGGCACAGCGGGATACGGCGGCAGGCCAGCATGGATTGTTCGGATTGTTCAACGACGTCCCCGCTGCTCGTGGTGCTTCGCAGCAAGACGAGTTGCCGAATATTGCCGACTGGGATGAAGTGCAGCGCCTGCAGCACGAAAAAGATGTGCTCGGGTTTTATGTTTCTGGGCATCCGCTGGGAAAGTATGCCGAGAAGCTGCGCAACCTGAAAGGCGTCGTCGATACTCAAACCGCGCTTGAGATGACACCCGCGCCGAACACAGGACGACGCGATGCGCAGAATGAAAATGAAATTTCAATCGCCGGCATTTTGACCGGCGTGCGCGTAGCCAAGTCGCGTAAAGGCGATCTGTACGCGCAGGCGTCGCTCGAAGACCTTACAGGAAAGATCGACCTGATCTGCTTTCCTGAAGCGTATAAGCGCATGGCGGAAAATCTAAAGATCGATGTGCCGGTGCTGGTGCGCGGCGTGCTGCGCGGAGAGGAAGATGCCGCGCCCAAGCTGGCCATCTCCAACATTACCGCGCTGGAAGATGTGAAGCTGAAGCTGCCCAGCAGCATGAGAATTCGCATTGCAATGGATCGCGTGAGCGAACCGGCGCTGATGGAACTGCACGCGATGATGGTCGCCACCCCAGGCGCCGGAAAAATTCTTCTGGACTTTGAGCAGCGCGACGATTATCTGGTGGTGTTGGAACCGGAAGGACTCGGCGTGGCCGCCGATAAAGCCTTCATCGAGCGCGTCGAAGAACTGGTCGGCGCGGGCACGGTACGGATCATCGAATAGCAAACTGCCTTCCGACAAATCCGCACCGCTCGCCAAATCGATCTATTGCGCCTGCAGTGTGTAATGTCCCGCCGCACTCAAAACCACCGCTGCGCGTGTGCCGTCTTCCACTGACTTCACATCCGTAGCGGCCGCGCCATTCACCAGAACCCCTTGTCCGGCGTGCTGCACGGGAATCAGGACCGTGGCTTCTTCATCTGCGGGAAGATCGATGACCGTCTGCATCGTTGGAGCCGCGCGCAGATCGACCTTCAGCAATCCGTGCGGAGTCGGTTCCGCGCCCTTGGCCCATGCCAGGCCGGCAAGGTCCGGTCGAATCGTCACCTGAGAAAATCCGCCCGCTGTCGGCTGAATGCCGAGAATTTGCTCCATCAACCACGGTGTCGGCCCCGCGGACCATCCGTGCGCCAGGCTCACAAAATATCCCGTACCATCATCGGCCTGCAGCGATGCATGGAAGTTATTTTTCGGCCAGCTGGGATAGTAGGCTTCCCAGAAACTGGTCGCACCCTCGGCAATCATTCCGCCCCAGTATTGGCGAATCCAGGCGAGCGCCTCCGGGCGATGGCCGGTCTGCGCCATGGCGGAGATGATGTAGTAGTTGTAGTAGGGCGTCATCACCAGCGCTGTATATTTTGTGTTCGCCACGCTGGAAAGCACATGATCCCAGATGGGCGCGTACTGCGACGGATCGGCGACGCCGGTAAACACGGCGGCAGCATTGGTCTGCCAGCGCGGTCCAAATGTGTTGTCGGAAGTGTCGAGCAGATATTTCTGCGATGCTTCCTTTAGCAGGGCGGCACGCTGGTCAAAGTGATCGGCATTCGCGGTGTCGCCCAGTTGCCGCAGCAAAAACGCCGCATCGCGATAGGCAAGATAAAACTCAAACTGTGTGGCGCGTCTCGCCTCCGCCGTATTGCCGTTCAGATCCGGCGACCAATCGACGAAGTCCCATGTGTGGGTCGAGTCGGCGAATAAATTCTTCGTATCGACATCGGTATCCATATAATTCAGCAACTGCACCAGCCGTTCGTGCACGCTCTGCAGATATTCTTTCGAGCCGGTGTGCAGATAATACTGGGTCAGCACATTGATCCACCACGCGGAATAACCGGAGATGCTGTCGACATGTTCTTTGATGGGCGCGGCGGGCAGCAGATTCGTCATCGTGTCCTGCATCAGGAAATGATCGTCGAATATATCGTTGATGCCGCGTCCGCTGACGTCGAGATCGCCCGCCCAGCGCGCGCGGTCACGCTTGGTCGCGTCCCAGATATCTTCCTGCATGCAGAGATGATCGGTGTAGGCGCCGACTTCCCAAATTTGATTGAGCAACGGATCCGAGGACTCGAAGCTGCCCTGATATTTCACCGGGTAGTAGATGTCGTCGAGCGCGATGGACGTAAAGCGCATCGTGGGTCCGCCGCCGACAAATCGAACCTTAGCAAATCGAAACGCAGATTTGGGGCCGTAGGCTGTCGCATTCGGAAGGATGGTCAGCGGATCAACCCCTAAATATGGGCCATTCAGAGCTTCTTCGCGCGATTCGCCATACTGAACTGTGATCTGCATTGGGTGGTCGGAGGCGGAGGCGAACATGACGCGCCCGCTGACTTCCTTACCGAAATCCAGGAGAAGGCTGGGGGCTTGCTGCTCCGGTACGGTCGCGGAGGCCAGTTGGACGGTGAAGTCTTTTCCGGCCGCATCGGCGCCAGCACGTGTCAGCACGTCGAGATTTTCATAGCGGCTGCGTCCGGTAAATATTTGGTCGACACTCTGCACCGGCAATGTCGTGTGGTCCATAAACTTCGACACGCCAAGATAACCCGGCCAGCGATAGAGTCCGGCATCGTCATTCGCCTGCATAAAATTCAGCGAGCTTTCAACCGACCCCATGGCTGCGACCGGCGTCCAGGAGGCGTCGCTGAATCCAGCGTTTTGCCATCCCGAGTCGGCGGCAAGCGAGGACTTCCATGATGAATCGCTCATCATCAACGCAGGGGCATCGATCCCCTCGGTCGCAGGCAGAATCTTCACAACCAGCTGGTCATCATCGCTGCGGGGCGTAATTTCGAGAGCGAGAACATTGGCGCCGACATGAAGCTTGCCACTGACGTCTGTCATGAACACCGGCATTTTTAGAGGGGATGCGGGGTTGTCCTGAACTTTGTCGACCAGCTTTCCACCCAGGTAAGCGCTGGACGCCTCGGGTCCTGCAACATACAGCGTGGCATGCTGCGGAACGGTCTTGACCTGGAACGTGGCGCGAAAATAAATCGGCGCATTTATTTTGATCTGATCTTTTGAGCGATGGTTGGCGCTCCAGATGTACTGCTCTGGCAGCGCGGTGTGCCCCTGATCCGCAGGCTGCGGTGAGGCCACGTTTCGCGTGGGATCAAGCGGGCCGGGCTGGAAACTGTTTTGAGCGGTGAGCGCAAGCGGAAAACAAAAAAGAGAAATGAGGGCAGGGAAGATAAATCGGCATCTAGATTTCATAAACCATCCTTGGCAGAGCGTTCCGGCTCCCGAAGTATATTTCATATAGGAAATTATTTCCAAATCATCGCGACGGCCCATCGCCCATATGCGCCAGCGCCGCTTTCGCCTGGCCTAACTCCGACCCGTAATCTTTGGGCGCGTTGGCAACAAAGGCACGAAAAGCAGTCCTCGCGCAGGGAATATCGTGCGCCTGGTTGCAAATGATGCCGAGATTCAACTGGCCCTCAACATACGTTGGGCTCAATTGCACCGCTTTCTCGAAATTGGCGCGTGCGCCGGCGACATCGTTGCGTTTGTCGGCGATAATTCCCAGGCCGTTGTAGGCGGGCGCATAGGGTTGGATCGCCAGCACCCAACGAAACACGCGCTCCGCATTCGCAAGCTGGCCGCTCTGTAAATACGCTGTCGCCAGATCATTTTGACTTTCGATGTCGAGAGGGTTTTGCTGCTCTGCCTGCTGGTAGTAAGAGATCGCCTCTTTCAAATTGCCGGTTCGCAGATATAAATTCGCGAGCCGCGACAGGATCATTCCGTTCAGCGCGGTGTGATGCAGCGCCTGCTGGCAGACCTGCATGGCCTGCGGGTACTGGCCCGCTGCCTCATATTTGTCGACCAGGCTTTCATACAGCGTGGGATTCGATGGGTCCTGCTTCACTGCGTCCTGCAGCAGTTGAATGTCTCGCCGGGTATCCGCCGCGCTCAAGCCGGAAATATCCACCAGATGAAGAGTCGTGAGCGTGGCCAGGTGGTCTTTGGGGTCATCGCCTTTTCCGTTCAGGTCGAAAGATGTTCCGGAAAATCCAGCGGTGTAGCCCAGCGATTTCAGTTGATTCATCGTCTGCTGGTCCATCTGCTTCAACTCCACGGTCTCGGTGCCGGAGTCTCCCAGCCGGCTCGCTTTCTTCAACTGCGCGTCGAGCTCGCGATATTCCTTCGGGTGTGCGTCAATGACGTTGTTCAGTTCGCCGGGGTCCTGATGGAGGTCATACAGTTCCGGCCGCGGCGCGCGAATGTACATCCATTGTGCGGTGTGAATTCCGCGCAGCTCTGACCATCCCATGTTGATTTTTGGATACAGCGTCTCTTCATACGAGTAGTTGGATGGAACCGTCTTGCCGGAAAAAGCCGGTACCAAGCTTGTGCCTTGCACCGAAGAAGATGGTTGACCGCCCATCAGGTCGAGCACGGTCGGCAGCAGGTCGATCTCGCGCGCTTGTTTCTGAACATGCACACCCGCGGGCACTCCCGGGCCTGCCATGATCCAGGCGATGCGCACGGTGGAGTCATACAGGAACACTCCGTGGTCGTATTCACCGTGGTCGCCCAGACCCTCCCCGTGGTCGGAAAGCAGAACAATCAGCGTCTTGCCGGCCGGAGATTTCTGCTTCACCGCATCCACTACGCGACCCAGTTGCTGATCTTCAAACGCGATCTCGGCATCGTACGGGTCCTGCGGATATTGCTTGCGAAACTCTGCCGGCGGATCGTATGGGAAATGCGCATCGTAAAAATGCACCCACAGAAAAAACGGCTTGCCGGACTGTTGCTGCAGCCAGCGGATCGCATGATCGGCGGTCACATCGGCAGCGCGAGTCGACACAGGGTCGCGGCGGTTGCGGTGGTTGAGTTGATCGTCGTAGGTAGCGAAGCCCTGGTTGAAGCCGAACATTTTTGTCAGAACGGAAGCACTGATGAAGCCAGCCGTGTCCCGGCCATGCCGCTGCAGGATTGTCGCCATGGTGACCGACGAAGGCTGGAGCGCAAATCCGCCGGTGTCGCGCACATTGTGGATATTGGGATTTTCGCCCGTAAACATGCTGGCGTGGGACGGCTGCGTCAGCGGAGTTTGCGCCACAGCTTTTTCAAACAGCACGCCGCTGGCCGCCAGAGCATCGATGTTGGGAGTTTTGATTTTCTCGTTTCCGTAGCAGTGCAGGTGATCGGCCCGAACCGTATCCAGCGTGATCAGCAGCACATTGATCGGCTTCAGCGCGGTCGCAGTTGGGTTGTGCCTGGGTGTTGATTTACAAGAAACAAGAGCGGCGACGACAAGCGTGCAGACACCGCTGGCGAACACTCGTCGAATGCCGAATTGCATGAGGATACTTCTCCGGTTGAAAGTTGCGGCGAACTGATTAGATGATTACGCCAAAGGGCTTTCGCAGTGCAAATGCCGTGATCCAGCTGACGACGATAAACCACACGATCCAGGGAATTGAGAATCCGAACAGATTCACTTCCGCGTCCGGGTACTCAATTTCAATCCAGCGAAACCGGCTATTGCGCGGCAACAGTCTTTCTCCAGGGTAGAGCAGCCAGCTCCACAGCGATGACACTCGCCTGTCAGAAAGAACGTATAGCCCGGCCCCCACGTCTGCACGTTTTTGCGCGGTGTTTCCGGTTGCGGCGCTTCCCGGCAGACTGAGCGATAGATTGTCGTTCCCGGGTGCGGTGGCGCGAACTCCCCAGACGACCCGGTGCTGATCGGGCAGACGAACCGACGATGATTCCACCGTGATGTTGTTGCCGCGAAGCTGGGGCGAAATGGCATTCAAGTCCACATTGTCGGCCACGCGTGCCGTGACCAGCGTCTCTTCGCCAACCTGCAACGGGCGATGTCCGTAGACCGTGTCCATCATCATCGTCAGGGCAATGATCGGCAGAATGACCACGGCGGCGGGCTTCAGCATCAATCCAAGGTAGCGAGCGTTCCACAGCAGCAATTGTCCCTGTGCGCGAAAGACCAGCCGTGGTTCATCGCCGAACAGACGAAATTCGTACAGCGCCGCGCGGATTTTTCGTTTCGCCAGTGCGATGCCTTCGGTATTCGAAAACCTGCCGAATACCGGAAGAATTGCAATGCCCGTCAAAATGCCGAGCACCGTCAGGCTGATCAGGTATGTGGCGGGTCGCATCAGTCCAGGTATCCCAGGCCCTTCAGCTTTAGAACAATTTCTTCATCGGACTGCGCATCGTCCAGCTTGGCAATTTCCTTGTCGAGCACGTGCTCCACAAACTCCTCTGGGGAGCTGTAGCCGCCCGCCTGGGAAACGCGTTTCACTTTCGCCCAAAGTTCTTTTTTCAGCTTGATGGACGTACTTGCCATACTTACCTCCGTATCAAAACATCGACTGGCCGCGCATATCTTTCGGCGCCGCCACGCCAAATTCGTGCAGCAGCGTGACGGGCACGTCACCCAGCCACGGATGTGCGAGTTTGCATTTTCGATTGCTCAGGAATGTTCCGGGAACAAGTTCCGGGTCGACGCAGTGATCGCCGCGCCACTGGTCGTTATTATCCTCAATGACCCCCACTGGAATCTCCCCCAGCGCCGTTTCCCAGGAGGATCGATAACCTTTTTGCCATCCGACAATCAAGTCCGGCGCGAGATCGACGGCCGATCCGTGGTAGACCTGATCGCTGGCATACATCTTAAAGACGGCCGAGTTCCCATTCAGCGGATCCTTCAGAGCTTCGAGACGCGCAGCAATTTTGGCGGCCACTTGATCGCGCATCAGGGGCGGCACGATTCCATTTTTCTCGCGGCCCGCAACGTTGATGTAGATCGAGTTCAGTCCAATGGAATATGCCTGTGTATGCGACCAGTCCACGTGCGTCAGCGTGCCATCATGCTTGCCCAGGTTCTTAGGATTGTCGATCGCGAGGAAGCCTTCTTTATAGAGCCACGTATTCAGATGGACGGCCCGATCGAAGCTGGTAAATCCATGATCGGAGATAACCATTAAAGTTGCATCCGGGGCCGTCTTCATGATGTAGCCAACCTCGGCGTCGACTCGCTGATACACCTTCAGCAGATCGTCCTCATATTTTCCCCACAACATGTGCGAGCCTTGATCGACCGGGCCGTAGTGCAGAAACAGAACACCGTTGCGCAGGCGGGGAAGTTCGTAGTTGAACATGCGGAATTCGTCGTCACTGACGAAGTCAATTTGTTGCTCGAATTCCTGCCGATCGAAAACTCCCGAACGCCAGGCCGCAGTGTCTTCGGGGATCCCTTGCGTGTAATAGGGCCCGATCGCGTTTGCCAAATCCGCGCTGAATGAGGCTGGTGTCGAGATGGGTAGCTCAGGCGAGCCGGGATCGATGTTGACGGGCGAGACATAAATCTCAAACTCGGGATTGATTTTTTTTGCGTAGACGCGAAACATGCCTGCCGCAGTTTTGATGACGGGAATGATGGGGAATCGGACATGAATCCATCCTGACCACTCTCCCTGGCGAAGGATAAATTTCTGGCCGTCCACTTGAAACAATGCGGCAGGATGGTCTGGATCGCGATGCACCACCATCGTCACTGTTGACCGTGCATGATCGTTGCGAAGAGTATTTTCCGGGCCACCAATAACCAGCGAGACCTGGTTATTGTCGACCGTCACCGGAACGATGATGCCACCGGGAACTTCGTGCGCCACCGCCAACGGATCATCCGTGAAGTCGGTGAAGGTTCCGTAAGTCCCGCGCAAATCTGGAGTGCCCATGCCGGAAAGAGTCTCGCTTTTCGAGGGCAGCGGAGGAAAATTGTTGGGCATGCGAAGGATGATGGAGTGAACTCCCACCTTATCCAAAATTTGCCAGAAAGCTGCGCCCTGCAGAAACCGCTCCTCGCGTCCTTTGGAGATTGGCAGGACGTACGACCCAATGGAGACGGTGTGACTCGGCAGGTCTACATCGGCCATGGAGGACAGCAGCGTCATTGTTTTTGGATCGCGCAGGATGAAGTCGAACATGCCATCGCCGCCGGGGTCCATGCCTGTCATCACGGAGGACCAGGCCACGGGGCTTTGCGGAGGGATCGTCGTACCAAGTCTCTCGAAGTCACCAATTTGTCGCAGATGGTTCAGGTTCGGCAGGGAATCCCAGTGGCGCTCGAGGAAGGCCGGGTCCATGCCGTCAATCCCCAGCACCAGAATGCGTTTGCCGACCGGTCTGCGACGATGACAGCTGGTCAGAAGGCAGCATAGACCGACTGTCAGAAGGCTCATCCCTACGATGGCGCCGCGTTTCCACAAGCTCCGATTCATAGCGCCAGCGATTTTCCTTCCACCCACTGCGGAACTTCAACGCCGAACAGACGCAGTGCGGTCGGCGCCAGATCTTCAATACCGGGATCAGTATTTTTGATGGGACGATTCGCGAATAACACTCCCGGAACCAGCACAGGATCGACACAATGGTCGCCGCTCCAGGCCTTTGTGTTGTCCTCGAGAACATGCTCCGTCACTTTGCCAACGGCGCAGTCCCACGACACGCGATATCCCTTGTGATAGCCCACCAGCATGTCGGGTGCAGCCTGCAGATACGGGCCCTGATACAGGTCGGAGGTTGCATACACGGTGCGGATCGGTGCCTCGCCGTTGTCTTCGCGCAGCGCCGTCAGCTTCTCGATAATCTCTCGTCGCAGGCTTTCTGATTCTTTGCCGGGTGTCACGATGCCTTGTGCCTCGCGGCCTTTGACATTCATGTACATGCCGCCCAGGCCCAACGCGTAGGCGCGTGTCTTGCTCCAGTCCACGCCTTCAAAAAAGGAGCCGGCCTCGGCATCCGGCTTCAGCGTCAGATAACCATTCTGATGCAGCCAGGAGTTGAGATTGACGCCGCGACGGAAGGCGCAGAAGCCATGATCGGAGAGAACGTAGAGTGCGGTATCGGCGTCGACAAACGGCATTGTTTCGCCGACCAGCGCGTCCATCCGCTGATACATCTCTTCAATCGTTTTGTGGTATTGGTCGTTGCCGCCCATGTGACCGAAGAACATATGTTGCACGCGATCGCTGGTATCGAACACACAGGCCACCACGCCGCGGCGGGTATGTTGCAGGGCGCTCAGGAACATTCCTTTGCGCTCTTCGAAAATGCTGTAGGCCTGGTCGAGAAATGCCGGCTCGTCGATTACGCCCTCATTCAGCGCCCAAGTATCTTCTGCCATGCCACAGGTGGCGTAGGAGCCCAGCAGATCGGCAAGGTATTTTGCATAGTAGGAAGGATGGCTGATGGGAAGCGCGGGACGTCCCGGGTCGATTTGAATGGGAGACATGTACAGACTGGTTTCCGCGTCGAGCTCCGTCAGCATGAAGCGAACGATGCCGCAGGCCTTGGCGCCAACAATCGTGCGGAATGAGAGCGGCAGCCAGTTTGTGTATGCGCCGCGCTGCAGTTGCACCCGATGATCTTGTACTCGCAACTCCAGCATGTTGCCTTTGCGGAGCAGTTGGAAGGGAATGCGAAGGGTGGGCTCCTCCGCCAGAAACGTATCCTGCGGGCCTTCAATGACGCCTTCAAATCCATTTTCAGTTGGGCGCAGCGGATAGCGGCTGCCGTTTTCATACGTCGTTGTTTCCACGCGCGTGGTGAATTGCGAAAAGCTTCCTTGCGTGCCCTTCAAATCTGGAGTGGACATCGCGGAGAGCATCTTCCCGTCAAACTTTTCCGGCGGAAAAGTGATGGGCAGCCGCAAAATGGTGCAGTCGATGCCGTGCTCGCCCAGGATTTTCCAGAACGGTTTGCTTTTGCGCAGCAGTTCCACCGTCGGGCTGGAGGTGGGAATTCGCAGCCGGCCGAACTTCAAAACTTTTCGCGGCCGCTCAATGCGCGCGGACGAAAGTTGCGGCAAATAGGTCTTCAGGCTGCGATCCAGAAAATCGAAAATATTATGCTTCGCCGGGCTCACCCCTGTAGCAAACGTGGACCACGCGACCGGAGACAGCGAAGGAAATGTGGTTCGCAGGCGATGGTAGCTGCCCGTCTCGGCGAGCTTCTTCAGGTTCGGCAGCTTACCTTCGGCGATGTAGCGCTCCGTCAGGCCAGGATCCAGTCCGTCCAGCCCCAGGAAAATGATTTTCTTCACCTTGGCATCGCGAAAGCCCTTATGACGTCGCAAGGTTCGCCATGCCATGCGAAATGGCCAGGTAAGAAACGACAGCAGACTGGCAAAGAAGCCGACAATCAGCGTCAGGAATGAACTGATAAAGGCAAAGCCTGACCCGGGTCCGATGTAGGCAAACTGAACCGCGTGCGGGTGGTGGTGCGCATAGCAGAACCAGCAGCCCGTCGCCGTCAGCATCAGGGCAATATTTGCGGCGGAGATGCGTGGCAATGGGTGCAGGCAGCGTTTCACCGCAGCTTCCCCTCGAGGAACGGAACCTCCAGCACCTTGGGGTGCTGCACGGGTCCGTGGCCGAAATATCCATCTTCACCGAAGAGTTCTCCATGGTCGGATGTGATGGTGATGTAGGTGTTTTTCGGGACCAGGTCGAACAGTTCTTCGACAACCACGTCGAGATACTTCACGGCCGCAATCTGGCGATGACGCAGGTCATTCATTTTTTTCTGATTGAAGAATCGCGTGCCCTTCAGCTTTCCACCGACGACGGGATCCTGAAGGTGCTTGAAAACGCCATGGACTCCGTGGATCCGCGGCCAATCTTCTTCCGATTCCCCCGGCAGCGCATAGGGATAGTGCGTCTCGCCCACATTCAACACCCAGAAGGACGGCCGCTCCTCAGAAAAGTGCATTTCGCGAACCATGGCTCGCATGTCGTTGTGTTTGTCCATCAAGCGAAAGCTGTCGAAGCCAAGGTTGATCGGCGTCCGGGGATTCAGGACAGGCAACGAAACCCGGGCGTGGGTGGCATATCCCAGCGTATTTTTCAGGAAAGGCGGCAGGTAGAGCTGCGGTACCAGCGACTGAAACTTCAGGTCATCGCAACCGAGACGCTGGTTATATTTCAGGAATTCGGTCTTGTAATATTCCGAGGCGAAAATGTGCTTTGGACTGCTGTGCGGCATCAGTCCCATCAGCAAGTTGAAATGCGACGGCGCGGTCCATGAAGCGTAAGACCACTTGCGCTCGACCGGGCCCAGCTTGCGCATGGTGCGCGGCCGCGCTCGCATAAACGAGTCGTAACGGCAGCTGTCGAAAACCACCAGAACGTAGTTATTGCGCTCAGCGTCTTTGCTTGTGCGGCTTTTGCTCATCTCAGGGTGTCCAGTTATCTTACCTGCGATGATACGTGGTCACGCCGGGGTTTGCGTAGCGTTCTTTGCCGCCCATTTGTCCGGTTGCAAAGGACTGCGGTCGCCGGTATCGTGGCTGGGCCGCAGATGCCACAGCCCGCGTCAGCAGAGTTGAAGGTGAGTTAAGTGGGCGAGAGACGCAGCACGGCAAGGAAACTTTGGAGACGCGTGTAACGTCGAACAAGGCGAGATACTTTGCCGAGGCGGTCGCCACAAATCGTGTCGGAAAGAAATTTCAATTACGCTGGGTACAGGTTAAGATTTATATTGCATACAGCCAATTGGAAGTGTGTCAAAGACATGCCTCACGACGAATGAGCCTCCGAGTCGCTTCGGCCTGGCGAAATGCTGAATCGCTCTACGGTCTGCAATGGAAACATGAAATCAGGACCAGCCATACCAGGACATTCCCAGGTCGTCCCACTCTCATCAGGATTGATTTCGGAAACCTACTCTATAGGGAAGGGAAAGCGCGTGAGTAGGGAGCAAGCGATCGCGCATGGGAGGCCGAAGCCCGGCCTGACTGTCTGGTTTACAGGGCTCAGCGGCGCCGGCAAAACCACTGTCTGTCGTTACGTTCAGATGGAGCTGGCCACCCGCGACCTGGCCGTGGAAGTGCTGGATGGCGACGTGGTGCGGACGCATCTCTGCAAAGACCTTGGATACTCGGAAGCCGACAGGAAAGAGAATATTCGACGCATCGCGCAGGTGGCGAAAATGCTGACACACCATAGAAAGATCGTTCTGGTGGCGGCGATTTCGCCCTACCGAAGCGGCCGCGAGGAGGCCCGCTCCATCATCGGCAATTTCCTTGAGGTCTACGTGAATGCCCCATTAGCAGTGTGCGAGCAGCGGGATCCCAAGGGGCTCTACCATAAGGCTCGCATCGGCATGATTCACGGATTCACCGGCATCGACGATCCTTACGAGGCTCCGCTATCTCCCGATGTGGAGTGTTTGACCGGTCAGGAAAGTCCGAAGGAATCTGCCGGGAAAGTGTTGGCCGCGGTGCTTCAGTTTCTTGGCGGCTAACTGGCACGCACAGCGAGGACGAACAACTCCCCTGCGCCTCTCGAACGAACTCAGCGAATATCAATGGCTCGGCGATTCGACGACCGGTTCCGGTGCGCGAGTTGGACCAGAGCCACTGAACTTCTCCAGGACTGTTTTGGTCAGCACGTAGAGCACCGGGATAAAGAAGAGATTCAGGATTGTGGAAACCAGCATTCCGCCAATAATCGTGGTACCGATGGAATGGCGGCCTGCCTGTCCGGCGCCGCTGGCAAAGGCCAAGGGCAGAATGCCAAGGATAAACGCGAACGACGTCATCAAGATGGGTCGCAGACGTAATTCGGCAGCTTCCATGGCTGCGTCGGCGATGGAACGGCCCTGCTTCCGCAACTGCTCGGCGAATTCCACAATCAAAATCGCATTCTTCGCCGCCAGGCCAATCAACATGACCAGTCCAATCTGACAGTACACGTCGTTGGACAGTCCGCGCATCGAGACTGCTGCCAGGGCCCCTAGAACTGCCATGGGAACCGACAACAAGATGATGAACGGCAGCACAAAGCTTTCGTACAGCGCGGCCAGGGTCAGATAGACCACCAGGATTCCAAGCCCAAAGATGATCGCCGCTTTGTTGCCGGCCTCAATTTCCTGCAGCGCCAATCCAGTCCAGGAGTACTGCATGCCCCGCAGCATGTGTTTTGTGGCCAGATGTTCCATGGCCGTTAATCCTTGGCCGGTGCTGATGCCTGGCGCTGACGATCCGTCGATCTCCGCCGAGCGGAAAAGATTGTAGTGGCTGATCACCTGTGGCCCGGACGTGTCGACCAGAGTAACAAGGCTATCGAGCGGAACCATCTGGCCACCGGCGGAACGCACATAGAACGATCGCAGGTCCTGTGCATTGCGCCGGAAATTTTGATCGGCCTGCAGATACACCTGGTAGGAGCGGTTGTTAAAAATAAAGTTGTTCACATACGCGGAGCCCATGTAGACCTGCAATGCGTCGCTGATCTGGGTCATCGGCACGTTCAGCACCTGGGCTTTTTCGCGATCGATGTTGACCTCAACCAAGGGGTCGTTGGCGGTAAAAGGAGTGAACAGTCCTGTGACCTGGTGGTTCTGCCGGCTGCTGGCAACAATCTCGTTGGCCACGCGCGCCAGGTCAGTCAGGGTGTTTTGGCCGGTGTCCTGCAACTCAAACTGAAAGCCGCCAAAACTGCCGATGCCCTGAATCGCGGGCGGCTCGAACGGAATGACCAGGCCACCCTGAATCGAGAACAGTTTTCCGCGCAGGTTTCCCACCAGAGCGCCCGCTGAGTGCTGTTCCCCTTTGCGTTGCGAAAATGGTTTCAAGCTGACAAATACCAGTCCATAATTTGCGGCGCTGCCGGCAAAACTGAAGCCGGTCACGGCAAATGAACTCTCCACTTCAGGCTCGTGCATGACGATCGTCTGGGCCTGACTCGCCAATTTGTCCGTGTACGACAGGGAAGCTCCCGGAGGCGCCTGTATCTGCAGAATGATGTAGCCCTGATCCTCCTGGGGCACGAACGAGGTGGGCACATGCTGGTACATGTACACGGTCGCTGCCAGGCCAGCGACAAACAGCAGGATCAACGCATAGCGCCAGCGGAGCACGACGTGAATGCTGCGCGCATATCCGGCGGACATGCCCTTGATGCCCCGATCCACGGCATGTAAAAGTCCGTGATGAATTCTCTCCCGCCGCAGAAGAATGGCCGACAGTGCCGGAGAAAGAGTCAGCGCGTTGAAGGCGGAAATTGCGATGGAAAATGCGATCGTCAGCGCGAACTGGCGGTACAAAATACCGGTGGTGCCGGGAAAGAACGACACCGGAACGAACACCGCAATCAAGACGACCGAAGTCGCAATGACCGCGCTGGTGACTTCTCCCATGGCGTCGGACGTCGCCTGATGCGCGTCAATGGCTCCCTCGGTAATGTGCCGCTGCACATTTTCGATCACCACAATTGCGTCGTCGACTACCAGACCTGTGGCCAGCGTAATTCCAAACAGCGTTAAAGAGTTGATAGAGAAACCAAATATCCGGATGAAGGCAAAGGTGCCGATCAGCGAAACAGGAATCGTGACCGCAGGGATAATGGTGGCGCGCCAATCCTGCAGGAAGAAGAAGATGACGATGATGACGATGACGATAGCTTCGGCCAGCGTCTTCAACACCTCGCGAATCGAGTCGCCAACCACCCTGGTTGTGTCAAAGGCAATGGCATAGTGCAGTCCCGGAGGGAAGGATTCGGCCAGCTTGGCCAGTTCCGCCTTGGCCGCCTTGTCGACAGCCAGCGCATTCGCATTGCTCAACTGCTGAATGCCCATGCCGACGGCGCTATAGCCGTTGAATTTCAGATCCGTCGAGTAGGTCTGTGCTCCCAGCTCCGCGTGCCCAATGTCTTTCAGCAAGACAATGCCGTTGGGCGAATTCTTCAGGACAATGTTGTCAAATTGCGCGGTGCTGGTCAGCCTGCCGATGACATTCACGGCGATTTGATACTGCTGCTTCGGATCGATGGGAGGCGCGCCCAGTTGTCCGGCTGCGATTTCCACGTTCTGCTGTTGCAACGCAGTCAGAGCATCGGAGGCTGTCAGTCCCCGGGCCGCCATTTTCACTGGATCGAGCCAGAGGCGCATGGCATACTTGCGCTCGCCGAAGATCATGGTGCTGCCGACACCGGGAATTCTTTTAATGGCGTCGGAAACGTAGACATCGACGTAATTGCTGATGAACTGATTGGAATACTGACCGTTGTCGGAATAAAAGCCGACAGCGAAAACAAAGTTGCTGTTGGCTTTGTTAATTGTGACGCCGTAGCTGTTGACGGTTGCAGGCAACTGCCCCTGGGCACTGGCAACACGGTTCTGCACGTCGACCGCGCCAATATTCAGGTCATAACCCGTCTTGAAGGTAATGGTGATGGTGGAGCTTCCATCGTTGCCGCTGCTGGACGTCATGTAGTCCATGCCTTCGACACCGTTGATGGCTTCTTCCAACGGGATCGTGACGGCAGACTCGACTTCCTGCGCGCTGGCTCCCACGTAGGTGGCGGTCACAGTCACCTCCGGCGGCGCCAATTGCGGATAGAGCGAGATGGGCAGGCTGGGGATGACGACCGCGCCGGCCAGGATGATGAGGAGTGCGCAAACGGTGGCGAAGACCGGCCGATGGATAAAGAAATCAACAAACACGTTGAGCTACCTCTGCCTCACAAAATAGAACGCATACGTTATGGCTACTTTGTTTGAAACCGTTGTGGCCGGAAAATGCGCCGGGAATTTTTACGACATCGGCAGCACTGGAGCGCCGCTGACCAGAAGCTGCGTTCCAGAAACGATGACTTTATCGCCCGCCTGCAGGCCGCTTTTCACTTCATAGGCATTGCCGACCGTGCTGCCTAACCGCACCGTCTTCTGCACCGCGATGTAGTGGCCATCCTGATTTTCCGCGACATAAACAAACTGCTGGCCGCCAATCTGCGACACGGCAAGCACGGGAACGGTGGCCGCCGGAGCCGTGCTCCAGGTAAGAACTGCGCGCACCAATTGATCGTTGCGCAGTACACCCGGCTTGGTGTCAATCTTGGCTTTTACAAGAATGGCCTGTAGCGTGTTGTCAACCTGCGGCGAGACAAAGTAGACCTTGGCTGATGTAATTGGGGTGCCATCGGCGGTCGTAATCTCAACCGGCAATCCTATACGTACCTGGGAGGCGCGATCGGCCGGGACGTAAACATAGGCCTCCAGCTGGGTATTGTCGTCCACCGTGGTCAACATCGTGGTTGTCGTAACATAGTCGCCGATGTGAACCGGAACATCGCCCACGACGCCGGTGAACGGCGCCACGATGTGGTAATAAGCGAGTTGCTGCTGCGCCGACTTGCGGGCGGCCACGTCGGACTCATACGTGGCTTTGGAGGTGTTGAAGGTCTGCTCCGCCTGCTGAAACGCCTGTTTGCTGGTAATGCCGGAAGAAAACAGAGACCGCTGGCGAACGATATCCTTCTGGTTGTATTCGTAGATAGCCAGCGCCTGCTGCTCGGTCGCTTCCTGCTGCGCAACAATGGCTTGCTGCTGGCGGGGATCGATCTCCATTAAGCGCTGCCCGCTCTGTACACGGTCGCCGGAGTGCACAAAAATCTGCGTGAGATTGCCGCTCACCTGGGGTTGAATGGTCGCCGACCGGCGGGATTTGATGGTCGCGACATAATTATCGCTGACCGGCACGGGCTGCACCGACACAGACTCCACTTTGACCTGCATGGCCATCGGGCCCTGCGGAGCTTTTTTCTCCGCACTCGAACTGCAACCCATAACGCAGAACAAAATACTGGCCGTTGCAACTGCGGCTGTCACACACACGCTGACTCTATTCGGCTTCAATTTGGCGTCCACCTGGCGTCACCCACTCCACAAAGTTGTTTTCGTATCTCAAATCGTCAGATTCTTCCGGTCATCCGGTTTCGTGACCACAAGGCCAAATCTTTACAGGGACCTTCCTTCATACATACGTTTCAGGAATTCAATCAGTTCTCGGAAACACTTCTACCCACGAAATCGTCGAAGCTATGGGTCGAAATGAAAGATGCAGGGGAAGGCACTGCGGATGCAATCATTTGAGTTCAATCTTCTCATGGGACAATCATGGACGCGAGGCCCAGCGAAACGGATTGAAGCTGGAATGCGCATCGAAGGCGTCTGAACCTTCCGACTTCTTCAGCCAACCGACCACAGCGTAAGTCAGCGGCGTGGCAACAACCTCATAGATTACCTTGGTTATATACGCGGAGAAAATCAATGCCACCAATGTCCTGCCGGCAGCTTTCCCCCAGAATGCGATCAGCACGACGGTGGCTGTATCGACCGCCTGCCCAGTAATTGTGGAGCCGACGGTTCGCGTCCACAACCAGCGGCCACCCGTCAGCAATTTCATTTTCGCCAGCGTGAAGGAGTTGGTGAATTCACCGGCCCAGTACGCAATCAGGCTGGCGACCACCAGTCGTGGGATAAATCCGAAGACAGTGGCGAAGGCCGCTTGATTGTGCCACCCCGGTGCGGGAGGCAGAGCGACCACGATAGCTCCCATAATCGACAGCAGTGCCGAGGCAAAGAATCCAATCCAGATGGCTCGACGCGACGCTGCATATCCGTAGACTTCAGTAAAAATGTCGCCAAAAATATAGGTGATAGGAAATAAAAGTTCGGCGCCGCTCAGGGTCAGTGGGCCGATTTTGCAAATCTTTTGTGCCACCAGGTTGGAAATCAGCAGAACGACGACAAAGATCAGCGTCAGCGTATCCAGATGTTTGTAGGTCCGATCAGCGGGCGCAGGCATCCTGCAATGAAAATATCAGGTATGTGTCGTGATCCCGCGGAAATGATGGCTGCTGTCTCCAGTCGCCGAAAGATCGGCGCATTTTCAAGCATTGTCCTTTGTTCGCGCGGGCGAATGTCGAATCTGCTGCCTGCCCGCGTTCGCTCTGGCGATCGCGGCCTTGAGCTTTTTCTGGGTCGTCTTCTGCAACAAGGAAATCAGCTTGCATTTGGAACCGTGCGGCAAGTGATCGCGCGCAATGATCCCTAGCTGTTGCCAATCATGCCACTCGCCAATGGCATCCTTGACCTGGCCCAGGGTTTCAATCAGCGCTTGGTCCGCTGGATTATTTTCCATCTCCAGCATGTAGCGTAGTTCCTTCACCTGCAAGCGGTAGGGGTGCAGATTGTTCCGTGTCAGACGAACCGGCTTCGTCAATTCGCGCTGTAGACGAAGCTCGGACAGCATCGCGTGTCCGGGCGCGGTGGAAGTCACCACGCTCTCCTCCGAAAATGCATTCAGGTCGGTTGCAGTTTGCTTCAGTCGGCGGCGCAGCGATTCGCCATGCTTGACTGCAAACGAAGCGAGTCGCTGACTTCGGTCGGCATGTTCCGCGCCCAGGTACTCCAGTAGCTGGACTACGCAGTCCTCTTCTTCGCCGGTCTTTAGTCCGGCAATATATCCGGTCAGCACATCCAGGTCGCGCACTTTTCCGGCGCGGCGGCGCAACTTCGCCAACTTGCGCAACAGGCGTTTCTCATTCGCATTGGAGTCAAGTGCCAGGGCTTGCACGGCTGCCTCAAATCTGCGAATGGTGGTGCGCAGAGAATGGACCTGTTCCGGCGGCGCATGTTTCGGCCAGCGCCTCAGAAAGCTTCTCAACCTGCGAATGTCTTTTTGAATTCTGCCGAGGTCGAACGCCATGGTGTTGCCGTGATTCAATTCTAGAATGAGAGAAGGGCAGTCGCGCGGCCTTGCATGTATGCGGGCAATTTTGAAAAAATCTCCCGACCTCGCATCCGACAATGTGTAAGCGCATTTTTAGCATAACCTGTAAGTTCTGGCCCGTCGGAACAAGCATCGCTAGTGTCCTGAGTCTTAAAATCGTTAAAGAAATGATTTTTGGTCTTGTATCAGGGCACGACTTCAGTCGTGCCGTAAATGGCGAAAAACATATGGGCTTTAGCCCTTGAGTGTCGCTGTTCGAATCGCTTCCATGAATTGAATTGTTGAACGAACTTCAGACTCAGGACGCTAGAGCGGATTCACAGTGGGTGTGGCTGTTTGTGCGAGGGAGTCATTCTGAACGGAGCACAGCGGAGTGAAGAATCCAGACGATGTGCGGTTGTAAGGACTGCGATTGGCCTCTGGATTCTTCGCTGCGCTCAGAATGACTCATCTCGTTTTCTGAATACTGTATCTGTAAATCCGGTCTAATGATCGCGTTCACTCGGCGGCGGGACAAACGAGACTAGAGAAGATTTCAAACCGAAAAGGATGTCGTGTTCAAGGCGAAATTATTGCTGGCTTGGCTGTTTTTCGGAGTGGGGTGCCTGGCCGCGTCTGCCCTGCAGGCCGCGTCACTATATTCAGGAAAAATCGTCGGACCCACAGCCGAGCCCATCGCGGGTGCAACGATTCCACTGGAAATTTCGAGCCACACGTTGCTGCTGGTCACCGGTGAGCGCGGAGAGTTTCAGGTTTCAACGAAATTATCAGGATCCGCCACGCTGGTGCTCAAAATTCCCGGGTATGCTCCGCGGACGGAGCGCCTGCTTCCCAATCAACCGCGCACGATTACGTTGGCGCTGGCGACAAACTCCGAGCGGGTCGTCGTCACGGCTGACCGCACGGCGCTGGCGCTGAACGAGTCCGCCGATACAGTCCGAGTTGTTTCGCAGCAGGCGTTGCAGCAAACCGGAAATCTTACGGTCGGCGATCAATTGCGGCAGGTGACAGGACTGCAATTTTTTCGACGCTCCAGCACATTGGTGGCAAACCCCACCTCCCAGGGCGTATCGCTGCGCGGCTTGGGTTCCACGGCGGCGAGTCGCACCCTGGTGCTCGCAGACCATGTTCCGTTGAACGATCCCTTCGGTGGCTGGGTGTATTGGGACCAGCTGCCATCACTCGCGATTCAGAACGTCGAAGTGGTGCGCGGCGGTGCCTCGGATCTCTATGGCAATAGCGCCATCGGCGGCGTCATCAATATGATCGAGCATCAGCCGGGGCCGACTGCCTATGCCATCGACACCGGGTACGGGCAGGAGAATACGCCGCATGCTGCCGTGTTGGGGACAACAGCGCGGGGGCCGTGGTCGGGTTTGGCGGCGGCCGACTGGCTGCGCACCGATGGCTACATTGAAGTGGCTCCTGATGCGCGCGGCCCGGTCGATACCGCCGCCAATGTGCATTATCAGAATGGAGAATTGGATGGGCGCCGCTCATTCGCTGAACGGGGCGACGCCTATCTGCGCGGCAATTTTCTAAATGAGGCGCGTGGCAATGGCACTCCGCTGCAGAAGAACCGAACCCGTCTCTGGAGATATACCGGCGGCACCGATTGGACCACAGAAAATGCGGGCGCGTTTGCCGGGCAATTGTTCGGAGCCCAGGAGCATTACCAGCAGAGTTTTTCGTCGACCAGCGCAGGTCAGCAGAGTGAATTTCTTACGCGCCTGCAGCAGGTGGCGGTGCAACAATTTGGCGGGTCTGTTCAATGGACAAAGTCGCTCCGTCCCTGGCTGATGCTGATTGCGGGCGCCGATGGAAATGATGTTCGCGCATCCGATAACGAAACGCCCATCAAAAACGGGCTGCACAATGGATTGGCGGATACGTCGGCGCGTCAGCGCGATATTGGTGAATACCTGGAAGGACTGCTCCAAACGAACAATTGGACTGTGGCCGCCTCGGTGCGAGGCGATGACTTTCTCAATCTGGATGCGATGCAGTTTACACAGACGGGGAACGGACCGATCACCACAACAAATATTCCCAACCGTAGTGAGGCGCTGGCGAATCCCAGACTGGGTATCGTCCGGCGAATGGATGAATATGTTTCGCTCACCGGTTCGGTGTACCGTGCCTTTCGCTCCCCAACCATGAATGAGTTGTACCGGCGGGGCCAGGTCGGGCAGGCAGTCACATTGCCGAATCCGGACCTGCTCTCCGAGCGCGCGACGGGTTGGGAGACGGGTCTACAGTTCTCGCTACCTGCCCGAAATACTGTCGTTCGCGCCAGCTATTTCTGGACAGAAGTGAATCGTCCAGTGACGGCGCTGACCCTCAGCGTGACACCCACGCAGATTGTGGAGCAGCGCGAAAACCTGGGGCAAATTCGCAGCCGTGGCCTATCGCTCGACTACGAATCGCAGCCCCTCTCCTGGCTTTCGATCACAGGGGGATATCAATATGCGAATGCAACCGTGACGCAGTTTGTGCAGGATCCCAGCCTGGTCGGGAAATGGATTCCTCAAGTCGCCCACAACATGGCGACCGCGCAAGTGAGCGCCACAAAGCCGAAGATCG
The DNA here is from genome assembly GCA_049692235.1 of Acidobacteriaceae bacterium. GTDB lineage: Bacteria > Acidobacteriota > Terriglobia > Terriglobales > Acidobacteriaceae > JAKAAZ01. The sequence continues at coordinate 28,677 of JBAVOQ010000001.1, forward strand.
GCCTGATCGAGCTGCTGGGAACCCTCAGTGGCCGGCAATACGATGACGATCAGAACAGGTTTCTGTTGCATGGTTATTTCCAATTGGACGCCTACGCAGCCCACAGCTTCGGTGCGCGGACTGAAATCTACGGCGCTGTCAGCAACATCTTCAATCGCGAGATTGAAGTAGGCCGCACCCCCATCCTGACGCTGGGCACGCCTCGTATGGCGAGTATTGGCATTCGCTTTCATTCCAAGGGCTGGAACGCCGCCAACTAGGTGTGTGTCGGGCATAGATTCTTGACGAAGCCGAGAGTGTGTGCGCAGCAGGTTCTGTTTTAGATTGGATTCATGGGCCAGAACTTCATTGCTGACACGGTCAACCAGACGCTGCTGTTT
>JBAVOQ010000002.1:0-112570 GCA_049692235.1 Acidobacteriaceae bacterium
GAAACAGCAGCGTCTGGTTGACCGTGTCAGCAATGAAGTTCTGGCCCATGAATCCAATCTAAAACAGAACCTGCTGCGCACACACTCTCGGCTTCGTCAAGAATCTATGCCCGACACACACCTAGGCTTCCTGCCGGAGCGACCCTCGCAACCGGCTGGCGGAGGCGCGTTCCAACACATCGCGCCCCGCCGCTTCTGTCACCGTCTTCGGTCCTATAGCACCCGACCTAAAATATCTTCCGCATCAGGTCGTCGCCCAGGCCGAATCCAAGGCCCATCTCCATGGCGCGGCCAAATCCAGATTGCAAAAATCCTCCCAGGCCTCCGGTCGTTTGCACTGGCATGGGTCCGCTCCCTGCGACAAATCCAGTCTGCGGATAGCCGGCCTGCATGGGCTGCGGATACCCCTGGCCGTACGCCTGGTTTTGGTTCGCCACGAAGCCGTGGATCGCCTGCAGCAGATTCATCGTTTGCTGCTGCTGCGATTGGATGGCCAGCGCGATTTCCCGCAAATCCAACACCCATTCGCGAGCCTGCTGATTCCCACTGGTCGATTCCGCCTGCAACTTCGTCGCCAGCTCCTTCAGTTCCTGTTCCACTTGCTGCGAAGCATTCTGCAGCTGGCTGTACTGCTGGTCAATGGTTTGAATATCCATTCTTCTGTTCCTGCTTTCTTCAAATTGTCGATGAACTGTTGCAACTCGGTGCGCGCTCTCCACAACGCCAAAAGGGTGTCACGTTTCCCATTGTAAGACGCGAAAACCCAACCCCGTTTTCGCCACTCCTCGTTCTACATGCCTCACAATCACTTACGAAAAATCGTAACCGGATGTTCATTCGGCTGTAACTCAAACGCAACTTAATGCAGCGACGATGACGGTGATGGTCGTCACCTCTGCCGCCTTCGGCTTTCCACGCCAACGGTGGCCGAAGAAAACTTCCATTCAGTCATCATTCCAGCCAAGTCTCAAATTTCCAGGAGGATTCAAAGAGTGCGTAAGTTACTTGTTGTGTATGCAATCGTGCTGTGTAGCCTGTTTTGTGCCAGTGCCCGCGGAATCGTACCGCCCCGTAAATCAACCCAGGTTGAAGGGAAAGTGGTCGACGCCGCAGGCGCCGCCGTTTCTTCTGCGGCGGTTACGTTAACCGATTTATCAACGAACACAGCGAGTCATACGACGACCGGGCCAGACGGCACCTTCGTCTTCAGCGGTGTATCCCCCGCGCCACATATTGTCTCCGTTGAGAAGTCGGGATTCGAGTCATACTCGGAGCAGATCGCGCCTGCGACACAGAACCACATCACGGCCACGCTGCAAGTGGCAAAATTGAGCGATAGCGTGGTCGTCCGTGGAACCGTGAACCCCGAGGCCACGCCCGTCCCCTCCCGCGAAGACGTCTTACTGATGCCGCAGACGGTGCGCGTGCTCGACCGCAAGCAATTGGACGCGGCTGGCCCGGTGGCCGGCGGAGCGCAGATGCTGCAATACACCCCGGGCGCGAATGTGATGGGGTATGGCCAGACTGGCGCAACCAAATATACGGTTATCCTGAACGGACTTCAGCAGGGCTGGGCAGGGGAGGCGACGAGCTTCATTGGGGCCGGTTCGCTGGGCGTTACGTACGACGGCATTCCGGTAGTAGACCCGGCCACTGGTTTGTGGCAGTCGGCGACCATGCCGCAGAACCTGGTGATTCAGGATGTGCAGGTGAACTACGGGCCGGGCTCGGCAGATGGCCGCGGGTACGCAGATATAGGCGGACGAGTGGAGTTCACGCCGATTCAGCCGACGGAAGAGCGCCACTTAAGCGTAGCCGCCACGCAAGGCCCGGACGGTCAGCAGAACTTCGCGTTCGTGGGCAATACCGGGCACTTCAAGGGATGGTCCACGGTACTGGGCGGCGGGCTTGGGCGGGGCAACAGTTTCCGCATTGCTCCGGACGGGTTCGGCAACCACACCAAGAACGGCTCGGTGTTCGGCAAGACTGTCAAAGCGTCCGCAGCGGGGAGTCTGGCCTTCGGCGTCCTTTACGCCAAGGGCGGCGGCTATCGTCCCACGGTGATCCCCACGACGGATATAGGTCTCGTGGACCCAACCAGCGGTATCCACTTCAGCCAGCCGGGATGCGGATTTTATTGCGCCTTGCCGTATGCCTCCTATAACAAGTACGACACCAATGAGATGTTCATGACGTATGCGCGCCAGAGGTTGTATTTCAGTCCTACGTCCACGCTGGAGAATTCGGCATGGTATACGTACATTCGCCGATTTCATCGGCGCAACGACGATGCTCTCTCTGGCGGCGCCCAGGTGGACGAGTGGAACAACCCTCACAGCAACATGTTCGGCGACCAGATCCGCTTTACTCAGGTCCTCCCTTACAACACGGTCAGTTTCGGCGGTTACATCATTCACGAGGTCTATAACTCGCACAACCTTTTCTATAATCCCGCGGATGGAGGCAACGGTGCCCAGCAGATTGTGGGCCTCGGATCGAAGTTCCGCTCCGGATACTTCCAGCAGGACAACGTAACCTTCTTTGCGCAGGACGATGTTCACCCTATTCCGCGCGTCCACATTATTCCCAGTGTGCGGGTCGATGGTTTCTCCACCAGCTACAGCGACCAGGCAGCGCGCGATTTCACCTTCGCCCCTGGCACCTACTTCGCACAGAACTCGGATGGCACGGTCTCAGCGACGCCCGGTCCTGTTTATCAGACCCACTGCTCGTTGTACCCCCAGGGCCAGACTCCGAACCAAGACCCTTATGCCAATATCTTTGGGACCCCCGTCTCGGCTACTGACGGCGGCCAAGCTAAAGACCAGGGCTCTCTCTGCGGGGCGCACGAGAGCCGCTCGGCTGTCGAGCCCGGCATTGACGCCTCTTACATGCCCAAGGATTGGCTCATGCTCTACGGCGGCTACGACACCATCTACCGCTCGCCGGAATTGGGCGGCGGCGGCGGGCAGTTCCAGGCCGTGAATCCGCGCTACTACCAACTGGCGAAAGGTGCCTACGCGCAAGTCGGCGGTAAGATTCACTTCACGAACGCGCCGGTGCTCCGGAACTTCATCGCTGGAGTCAACTACTTCCACAACAGTTACACGAACCAGGAAATCGACGTAGAAACCGCTCTCGGCGTCGAGGAAACCAGCGGAGGCAGCTCCACCTATCACGGCGTCGACGCCTTCTTTGACGCCGACCCGAGCAGCAATCTCCACTTCTTCTTCAATTTCGCGGGAGAGGCTTCCAACTTCACAACCTTCGTCACGGGTGGGCCGCTGGCTGCCTGCGGCACTCCCGCAAATCCCGCTCCTGGGTGTACTTTTTACAACGGTCTGCCGGTGTCCTATGTCCCAAATTACACGCTGAGTGCGGGCGTTTATTACGGTATCCAGCACAATAACCGCACCATTATCGAGCCGCGCTTCTGGTTGGATTCGACCGGCTCGCAACATCTCTGGTCGAACTGCGGGACGTTGATAAACGGAGTTTGCCAAACGAATGGCCAGCCCACCACCCAGACGATGCCGGCGTACACCACGGCGAATCTTTCCTTCAATGCTCCAATTGTCTTCAAAAAACAGTCGTTCAATACGCGTCTTGATATTTTGAACCTCGGCAATGCGCAAGACAACGAATTTGAGTACATCAGCAGCGGCGGCTATTTTGCGCCGCTCTTTCCAACATCGAACTATCCCCAGGGCTACGTGAACGCCTATCCCAGTGCTCCTCGGATGATCTACGGCACGATCACGTATCAATTCTGATTGTGCTGACAAGAAAATCCGGAAAACGCCACGGCCCGCCTTTCGAGGTTGGCCGTGGCGTTTTGATGCGCTCTCGTGCCAAATGGGACGGTAACGCTCTTCAGCGATTTGCCAACGGGCGGCACGCGGCTGCATCTTAAAGAAGTGTCAGGATAAATCTGAACCCCGAGAGAGCACAATCCCCATGGACCTTCGCTATTCGCTTCCGGCAAAACTTGAACAGGATTTTTCGACCGCCGTCACGGATTGGAAACAAGGAAATATCGATCGTCTGTGGGCGCGCGACGCTTCCTTGTGGACCAATCAAGATGAGTCGAAGTGGCTGGGCTGGCTTGACATTGTGGAGCGTCAACAGAAGGACCTGGAGAAATTTCGCGCGCTCGCCCAGGACATCAAGACAGCCGGCTTCGAGTACGCACTGCTGCTCGGCATGGGTGGCTCCAGTTTGTGTCCGGAGGTGCTGGCGGAAACGTTTGGCCAGCAGGAAGGATTTCCGCGTCTCTCCATTGTCGACTCCACCGATCCGGCACAGGTGCGTGCCGCCGAGCAAAGTGTCGACCTGAAAAAGACGATCATCATCGTATCCAGCAAGTCCGGCTCGACGCTGGAACCAAATATCCTGAAGCAATACTTCATGTCGCGCATGAAAGACGCGGTTGGCCCGAAGGAGGCAGGGAAGCACTTCATCGCGGTCACCGATCCTGGCTCAGCCATGGAACAGGTCGCGAAGGCGGATGGCTTCCGCCACATTTTTTATGGCGATCCACAGATTGGCGGACGCTACTCCGCACTTTCGAACTTCGGCATCGTTCCTGCCGCCGTCATGGGTCTGGATGTGGAGAGGTTCCTGGCGAAAGCAAAGGTCGCCGTCGACGCCTGCCATTCGACCGATATCAAGAAAAATCCTGGCGTGAAGTTGGGCTTGATTCTCGGAGTCGCAGCCAACGCAGGCCACGACAAGATCACCTTCTTCACTTCGCCTGCCATCTACGACATGGGAGCGTGGTTTGAGCAATTGATTGCGGAGTCGACCGGCAAGCAGGGCAAGGGAATTACTCCAGTCGACCTGGAAGAAATTGCCAACCCCGATGCCTACGGAGACGATCGCGTCTTCGCCTATGTGCGTCTGGAAGGCGCCGACAATACCCACCTGGATGTCGCTGTCGAGGAACTAGAGAAGGTCGGCCAGCCGGTTGTGCGTCTGGCGATGCGCGATGTCTACGATGCAGCGGAGCAATTCTTTACCTGGGAAATTGCAACCGCCGTTGCCGGGTCTGTCATCGGTATCAATGCCTTCAACCAGCCGGACGTGGAAGCTGCGAAAATTGAAGCACGCCGCCTGACCGATGAATACGAGAAGACCGGCAAGCTGCCGGAGCAGACGCCGATCTTCGACGATGGAAAAGTGAAGCTCTTCGCCGACCCCAAATACGCTGCTGTTCTCCACGGGGGCCAGGATATTGGGCAGTCGGATTTACCCGGATATTTGCGCGCCCATTTTGCCCAATTGAAACCGGGAGATTATTTCGCGGTGCTTGGATTTATCCAACGCGATCGCGAGCACGAAAAAACCATGCAGCAGCTGCGTCACAAGGTCCGCGACACCAAGAAAGTCGCAACCTGTCTCGGCTTTGGTCCGCGCTTTCTGCATTCCACCGGGCAGGACTACAAAGGCGGTCCCAACACCGGCGTGTTTCTCCAGATTACGGGCGAGCACGCGCAAGACCTTGCCATTCCGGATCAGAAGTACACATTCGGCGTGGTCATTGATGCCCAGGCTGCCGGCGATCTGAGCGTGTTGCAGCAACGCGGACGTCGCGTCTTGCGCGCCCACCTCGGCAAAGATGTTGAAGCGGGTCTCAAGTATCTAACCAGCGCCGTAGAGAAGGCGCTCCGCTAAGACGGAAAAGGGGCGCGAGAGAAGAGATTTTCCCGCGCTTCATAGCAGAAAATTCAACATCAATTTTTCTCTTCTTCAACGAATAAATATCTCAGGTGGGTAAGTTTGAGACGTTGCGAACGCATGCAATTTACCGTTGCGAACGCGACGTCATTCTCTCCTCAAAAGGACCCTCCTCATGCAACGAAAGAGAATCACCTCCCACAGTTGGTCCCTGAAATGCAGTGCGGTATTTCTGGCTGGACTGCAAATGTTCGCGAGCTGCACGTTGGTCGCGAACGCGCAAGACACCGCGGATCAAATCAAAACCAAAACCCCCATCAAACACGTCATCGTGATCATCGGTGAGAATCGCAGCTTTGATCAGATCTTCGCCACCTATAAACCGAAGCCCGGACAAAAGGTCGAGAACCTGCTGTCAAAAGGCATCGTGAACGCCGACGGAACGCCCGGGCCCAATTACGTGCTCGCCACCCAATTTACCGCCGTCGATTCGCATCCCAACGGATATGACGCCAGCCCAATGAGCAAATCCATCTACCCATTGCTGCCTGTTCCGCTGGCCGGTGGGCCCACAACTCCGTATGTTTCGACAATCGCTGAAGCCAAGGCGGTAGAAAATGGCTTGGCTCCCGGATATTACAAATACTTAACAACCGGCGGGACCGGCCTGAAGGGTGGAACACCCGATACTCGCGTGCTCAACTTCAACGACCTTCCTCCAGGACCTTTCCAGCTCACGCCTGGGGTCGCCTACGACGACTATGCCGCCAGTCCCGTGCATCGCTTCTTTCAGATGTGGCAGGAAATGGATTGCAACATTGCCTATGCCACTCGCTGGAATCCCAGCGGCTGCAAGGCCGATCTGTTTCCATGGGTGGAAACCAGCGTCGGCGCAGGCGCAAATGGCAAACCGCAGCCACAGCCCTTCACAGCGGAGTCGACCCGCGAGGGTTCGGCTGCCATGGGCTTCTACAACGTGCAGCAAGGAGATGCTCCCTATTTGACGTACCTGGCGAACAACTATTCCATGAGCGACAACTATCATCAGGCAGCCATGGGAGGAACCGGAGCCAATCACATCATGATGGGTACCGGCGATGCCATCTGGTATAGCGATGGAAACGGCAGCGCCCAACGTCCGCCGCACAATCAATTGGTCGCTGCGGGAACGGTCAATGCGGGCGTGGTGGACGAAATCGAAAATCCCAACGCCGCGAAAGGCACCAACAACTGGTATACCGAGGACGGCTATGGCGGCGGTTCCTACGGCTCGCCTTCCTACGGCGGAGGCAGCTACGTCAATTGCTCTGACTCGGATTCGCCCGGCGTCGGCGCTGTCTTGAATTATTTGGCTTCGCTACCGTATGAAGTCAATCCGAAGTGCGATCCTGGCCACTACTACATTCTGAATAACTACAACCCCGGCTACTACGGCAATGGCGTGGTCGCTTCCACCGACACCAGCGCGGGCAACACTGTCTTCACCGTTCCTCCTTCGACGGTGCGGAATATTGGCGATGCGCTGCTGGCGGCGAATATCTCCTGGGCCTACTTCGGCGATCAGTGGAACACCTACAAAAACAATCCCGATTCCAACTATGCGACTGCGGCGGACCTGTACTGCAACATCTGCAACTTCTTCCAATATTCCACGTCCATCATGACCAACGCGGCCGTCAGGAATGCGCATTTGAAAGACACGATCGACCTTTACGCCGACATAAAGAACGGCACACTGCCGGCCGTGTCTTATGTCAAGCCCAGCGGCTACGTCGATGGGCATCCAGCTTCGTCCAAACTCGATCTGTTTGAAGGCTTCGTGAAAAAGGTCGTCGACCAGGTTCAGTCCAATCCGGAGCTCTGGAAGAGCACTGCAATCTTCATCACGACCGACGAAGGTGGCGGCTACTATGATTCCGGGTACGTGCAGCCGGTCGATTTCTTCGGCGATGGAACGCGTGTACCTATGATTGTCGTGTCGCCGTATACCAGGCCCGGTTACATCTCGCATCAGTACAACGATCACGTCTCCATTCTCAAGTTCATTGAAGAGAACTGGGGTCTGGATCCGTTGACCAAGCGCAGCCGCGACAACCTTCCCAACCCAAAACAGAATGGCGTCAATCCCTATATCCCCAGCAACGGCCCCGCCATTGGAGACATGATGGAGTTGTTTAAGTTCAACGAGTCAGACAGATGATTCTAAATTAGATAGTAGTTTGTTGTCATGGCGAGGGTGAAGGCTCTCGCCATGTTTTTGTGCAGCTTTTCAGTGGGCTCGCTTCGATCCGCCGCAGCGGCTTCGCAGTTTTATTTTCCCCGGGATGTGGCGAGAGGCGGAAGTTCCGCGAGGACCCGCGCGCGCCAAAATACTTTCCGAAACATCGCGCGGGTTAGCAGACCGGTGTTCGTGTTCTGCAGCGACGGGTGGTACGTCGCAAGAATATGTTGACCGTCGGGCAGCGAATATTCTGCGCCATGATGGAAGACCAATCCCTTTCGATCGGAGATTTTTCCGGTGCGAAGCAGGTGGGTCACGTATCCGTCGAAAGCAATCTTTCCCAGGCACACGACAACCCGAAGATTTTTCAGGATCGAGATTTCTTCATCGACAAAGGCCGCGCAGTTTCGTATCTCCGTGGGCAACGGCTTGTTGCCCGGCGGTGCGCATCGAACGACAGAAGTGATGTGGAGATCTTTCAGCCGCATTCCGTCTTCACGGGAGTGTGCGATTGGCTGCGACGCAAATCCCGTTTCGAACAACACCGGGTACAGGAAATTTCCAGATCCATCGCCAGTAAATGGACGGCCAGTGCGATTGGAGCCATGCGCGCCCGGAGCGAGTCCTAGCGCCAGCACGCTTGCATTCGGATCGCCAAAGGAGGGAACCGGTTTGCCCCAATAAGTTTGGTCCGCATACGCACGCCGCCGCACTCGCGCGATTTCCGCACAATAGGTTCGCAGGCGCGGGCATAATCCGCAGTCGACGATGCGCGACGCCAGCGCTTCAAACTGCACGCCCGCTGCCGGCCGCTCAGTTGAACCTGACGCCGAAGCTACATCACGTTCGATTTCTTGCGTCTTCAAAGAACGGTTGCGAGTCACAGGGAAAATTGTACGGTCTGCCTCGACGTCGGTCGTAGCGCTGTCATCCGGCCTTCGTCGTCAAATCTCTGTTGTCGACGCGAACTTGCGTGGCTTCAGCCCCGAACCTTCTCTGCGCCACGGGGTAAACTAAGCATATTGCGCTCCATTCTGCGGGCACAGTCGCAATAGAACGAAAGAGGTTTGAAGGTTGCATTCGATCGATGGTTGCAAGACTGGATTCAAACGGGTTGTATCGACAGGTTTGCTGTCGATCCTCGTCGCGGGTTGGAGTTTCGGTTGTAAGTCACGCCCCGCGGCACCACCTCCCACCCCCACCGCAACTGCTTCGGCCAATTTGCCGGATGTCGGAGGTCAAAAAGCCATCGAATTGCGCCGCCTGCAAAGCGGGGTCGGTGCGACGCCGGAATTCCTGAGTGTCACTCTTCTCCCCGGGCGCGGCATGAATGTATTTCAGATCACCGCCTACCTTCCAGGCAGAGGCGAAATGCCATTGCTTGCATCGAAGCCGATCGATGCGGTCGCAAAAATTATGAACGGCGAGCCCGAAGATCTCCAGGGAAACAAGAGCTTCTCCATGGGAGGGGCGTTGTTGTTTCCGTTCGCCAATCGTCTCGTCGGTCCCATTACTGTCGACAAAAAAACCGGCGACCATATCCTCACCGCAACCTGGCATGGACGCAGCGTTCCAGTGATTGCCAATTGGCATGGCAAACAGTCGGGAGCTCCCTGGTGCGCCATGCACGGGCAAATGTTGGCAGCGAAAGCTGACAATGTTTCCGTCAAGTCGGATTCCGACACCGCCGCGGCCATCGCGGACTATCGTTTGCCGGCAAACGGCCACTGGTTTTCTGACAATGATGTGAAGGTCTCCGTGGCGCTCGATCGTGACACCGTCACCGCAATCGTGACGGCGACCAACCGCGGAGACAAAGCGGAACCGGTCGGCATTGGATGGCATCCCTATTTTCAGTTACCCAGCGGAAGTCGAGCCAACGCGCGCGTCCGCATTCCATCCTCCATGCGCGTCGAGGTCAACAATTACGACGATGTGTTCCCCACGGGCAAACTACTGCCTGTGGCGGGAACGCAGCACGACTTCAACGCGATGGAAGGCGGACCGCTTCCCGACACGCTGGTGGACGATTCGTATGTGGACCTGACTCTCAACGCCCAGGGCAACGTGGTTTCAGAGTTGCGCGATCTCGGCGCCAACTACGGGATGCGGGTCACGGCGATGTCGCCGCACATTCGTGCGATCCAGGTGTATTCGCCCATCGACAAATCCTTTGTGGCTCTCGAACCGCAGTTCAACGATGGCGATCCCTTTGGCAAAGAGTGGAAAGGCGCGGATACAGGCATGGTGACGCTTGCGCCCGGCGAATCGGTCACCTGGAAGGTGCAGTTGCAGTTGTTTCAGCCCGCCAACGACATGGTGGGACAAGCGCCTCACCCCAACTTTCAATAAGCGTGCTTGCGGGATCGAAATCGGACTCCAAAGTAAGGTTACCGAATCGCTCACCCCGGTTTGACCCACTGTACGTAACCACCTACCATGGATCATAGGAAGGTCATCCTTTCGCTTCGCGCCAAGCGGTCCGTGGCTGCTATCTGCCATGGTTCCATTTGGTGAGTCGAGAAATGACAAGCTCTTTTTCTGGAAGGCATACACCCCTTGAGTCCCACTGAATCGACCACCCCCCCACAGACCGGCGAAGAGACACAGCAGCCGACGGAAACTGGCGCGCACGAATCGACCCAGGCAACCGATCAGGATACAAATTCCCTGGCCGAAACTTCCGCTGACTCGGCGCATGACCATCAGCACAATCACACCCACGATCACGGCCCCACTCTCAATCCGGAGTGCACCCGCCAGGTGGACGTTGAAGTTCCCGCCGATGAAGTGAGCCGCGCTTTCGCCACCGTGGTGAAGCAATATCGCCGCATGGCCCGCATCCCCGGCTTTCGCGCCGGCAAGGTTCCGGAATCCGTGATTCGCAGAAAGTTTGCCGACCAGATTCAGCAGGATGTACTGGAACAGATTCTGCCGCCGCAGTTTCGCGCGGCCATCGAAAAGCAGGGCGTTCAGCCGGTCTCCCAGCCCCAGGTGACCAGCATGCATCTTGCCGATGGCGAACCCATGCACTTCCAGGCCGCGTTTGAAGTGCTTCCAACGATCGATGTCACCGGCTATGACCAGGTTAAGGTGGATCGCCCGAGCACGACGCTCGACGATGCTGAATTCGAATCGGAGCTGGCGCATGTGCGCGATTCGCACGCCGTGATGGAGCCGGTCGAAGAAGACCGTCCATTGGTAGATGGAGATTTTGCGCAGATTCGATTCACTGGATTAGTCCACGCCGGAGAGGAAAGCGCCGAGGGTGACGCCGCCAAGCCGATTGAAGGCGACGACGCCACCGTCGAAATCGGCGGAGCCAACACGGTGGAAGCATTCACGGAAGCGTTACGCGGAGCCAAAGTCGGGCAGCAGATGCAATTCGAAGTTTCCTATCCGCAGGACTTCACCGAAAAACGTCTCGCTGGAAACTCGGTTGCGTATGACGTGGAAGTGAAGGGAATTCGCAAGAAGATTCTTCCGGAGTTGGACGATGCTTTCGCCAAACAAATGGGGGAGTACGAGACCCTCGATCAATTCAAAGAGAAATTGCGCGAGCATATGGCGAACGACAAGCGTCGCCATGTGGAGTCCGAAGCGAAGGATCGATTGATCGGCTCGTTTGTCGAACGCTTCCAATTTCCCGTGCCGGAATCTTTGCTGCAACAGCAGATCGATGCGCGACTGGATCGCGGATTACGCGCGCTCGCAGCCCAGGGCATGACGACCGAACAGATGCGCAATCTCGACTTCACGCGGTTGCGCACAGCGCAAAGAGAGTCCGCGTTGAATGAATTGCGCGGCTCGTTGATTCTGGATCGCATTGCGGCGATTGAGAACATTGAAGTTGCTGAGGAAGAGATGGAATCGCAATTGCAACTGTTGGCGTATCAGGCACGGGAACCGATGGAAGCACTGCGGAAGCGTTTGACTGAGGACGGTGGGCTGACTAGAATCCGAGAACAACTACGTAGAGAGAAGACAGTGAACCAACTCTTCGAGAGGTTGGCCGCCTAATGTTTTTGAGGTATCGGTCGATGGTAAAACCAGAGACCTACAACCGCGAGAGAGGCAATAAGGTAACGGTATGGGTTTAGTTCCAATGGTGGTAGAGCAGACGAGTCGGGGCGAGCGCGCCTACGACATTTATTCTCGCCTGCTACGCGATAACATCATTTTCCTAGGTACCCCGATCGACGATCAGATCGCAAATCTCATCATCGCTCAGATGTTGTTTCTCTCCGGCGAAGACCCGGATAAGGATTTGCAGCTCTACATCAATTCTCCGGGAGGTTCCATTTCCGCCGGGCTTGCAATATACGATACGATGCAGTTCATCAAGAACGATGTGGTGACCTATTGCATTGGACAAGCGGCCAGCATGGGAGCATTCTTGCTGATGTCGGGTACCAAGGGAAAGAGATTTGCTTTGCCCAACTCCCGTATCCTGATCCACCAGCCGTCTATGGGCGGACTGTCGGGTCAGGCCACGGATATTGACATTCACGCCCGCGAGATTCTTCGCATTCGTGAAATTACCAATCGCTTGATGTCCAAGCACACCGGTCAACCCATTGAGCGGATTGAACGGGATGTAGAGCGCGACTTTATTATGAACGCGCCGCAATCCAAAGAATATGGCATCATCGACGAGATTATTGACAGGCCCAGGACGTAAACTGGGATCGAGCTCGAAAGCGGGCCGGGACCAGGTGCAGTAAGGAGACGCAAAGATGAAGACACGCGCGGGTTCCGACGATGTTCTGCGTTGCTCGTTCTGCCATAAATCGCAGGACGCGGTAGCCAAGCTGATTTCTTCGCCCAGTGATTATCCGCGGGCTTATATCTGCGACGAATGCGTTGCTGTCTGCAACTCCATTCTGGAAGACGATAAGAACGAGGCACGTCCAGCCGCCGCTCCGGCGCATTTGCCCAAACCCCAGGAAGTGAAAGCCTTCATGGATGAGTATGTGATTGGGCAGGAGACGACCAAAAAGAAGCTGGCTGTCGCCGTCTACAACCACTACAAGCGCATCCAGATGAACCGCGCCCGCACCAACGACGTAGAACTCACCAAGTCGAACATCCTCTTGATCGGCCCGACCGGCAGCGGCAAAACCCTGATGGCGCAGACCCTGGCGCGTACCCTGGATGTCCCCTTTGCCATTGTCGACGCGACCACCCTGACCGAAGCTGGGTATGTCGGCGAAGATGTCGAAAATATCATCCTCAAGCTGTTGCAGGCCGCCGACGGGGACGTCGCTCGTGCCCAGACCGGCATCATCTACATCGACGAAATCGACAAGATCGGGCGCAAGGATGAGAATCCTTCCATCACTCGCGACGTCTCCGGTGAAGGTGTGCAGCAGGCGCTGCTCAAGATTCTTGAAGGTACCGTCGCCAACGTTCCACCGCAAGGCGGACGCAAGCATCCTCACCAGGAATTCACCCCTGTCGATACCACGAATATTCTGTTCATCTGTGGCGGAGCCTTTGTGGGCCTGGAGCGCGTAATTGGCCGCCGCGCCGGCAAGAAGGCGCTCGGCTTCAAGGCGATTTCTGACCGCGACGGTCAGCCAGCCAACCTGGTTCCTTCCTTGCGCGATACAGAACTGCTACGCCAGACCGAGCCACAGGATCTGATCAAGTTTGGCCTGATTCCGGAGTTTGTCGGACGTCTGCCTGTCATTGGAATTCTGGATGAACTGGATGAGGCGGCGCTGGTGGAGATTCTGGTCAAGCCGCGGAACGCCATCATGAAGCAGTATCAGCGTATGTTCGAATACGAAAATGTGCGTCTCACCTTCAGCCCGGATGCTGTTGGAGCGATTGCGCGCGAGGCCTTGCATCGCAAAGTGGGCGCTCGCGGACTGCGCATGATCCTGGAGGAATTGATGCTCGACCTGATGTATCACCTGCCCAGCAACAAGAAGGTGAGAGAGATCGAGATCACCGCCGACATGGTTCAGAAGCGCGATCTTTCCGTCACCCTGCTGGAGAAGGCTGGATAGCGCTTTCCACGCAACCGTTTCGCAAATAAAATCAGGCCTGCAGCAACGATGCAGACCTGATTTTATTTCGCGGCGCTTCCGCTTACGGCCCGAACTGAGTCACAAACAACAAATTGACGTTGCTTGGGTTCGTGAAATTTGGGAACGCACCCGTAGTTGTGCCGGCCACGTAAGCATGGTTCTGAGCATCGGTCGCAACATAGACCAGCGCGGAGGCAAACGACGTTCCCCACGGGATGTCGTACCCGGTGCCGAATTGCTGCAACCATACCGCCGCTCCAGTAGAGTTCACCTTCGCCACAAATACATCGTTCGATGCCGCAGGGTTGGTGCTCGGAAAGAAGGGATGATACATGCTGCCGGCCATCGCTACATTGCCGGCCGAATCGACAGCGACGTTGCCTGGAATACACGACTGCGACGCCCCAAATTCCTGCCGCCATTGCTGTGCGCCCGTGCCATTCGCCAATTCTGCGACGGTGCACTGGCTATATCCGGAGCTGGCATCCAGCCCTCCCAGGAAGATGTCCCCCTGCGAATCCAGAGATACCTGGGTGTAAGTCAGGTTCTGGTAGCCATAGCGGGAAAACGTCACCGGCGCCTGCTGCCATTGGAGGGTGCCATCCGTGCCGCTGAGTTTGGCGATCATGTAGGTGGTGCCGCTGGTGCTGCCGGTGCCTTGGAAATCGCCGACTACGACCACATTGCCGGAAGGGTCCGCGGACACGCCTGTGACAAAGTAATACACCCCGGCGGAGCTATTTCCCTGGGTCCACATCACAGTGCCAGTTGCACCTGCCAGTTTGCTCACGTAGCCCAGTTGGACGCGGCCTCCATTCGAGCCCTGCGCCACGTTCACGCCGCCCACGATCAAGTTGCCTTGGGGATCCACCGCCAGACTGGTCGCCTGGCTGGGTCCGTACGATGCAAATTGCTGAATCCACATGGTTTGACCGGATGGATTCAGCTTGATCACGACGCTCTGCGGCTGTCCGCTGTTGGTGAAGCCAGAAAATGCCCCATTGGTGAAGCCGGCAATGTAAATGTTCCCCTGGGGATCTGTCGTAATTGCGTTCGGAAAATCGCCGTTTCCAGTGCCAAACTGCTGCGCCCACACGCGATTGCCGGAACCATCGAACTTCACCACCGCAATTTGAGCAGACCCGTTATTGGCGAACCCGGGAAACGCGCCATAGGTTTGATCCAGCACAATCACGTTGCCTTGCACGTCAGTGGCAACGCCGTACGCGGTATCTCCATTACGAGAGTGAGAGCCCACGTAGCCCGTACCGTATTGTTGTAGCCATCCCTGCGTGGATGCTGCGGGAAAGGTCACCGAGTCAGCAGGCGCGGGCCCCACCGGGCCATACACGCTGCTGCTGCAGCCGGCGAGCCCAAGGAGCAAGGGAACTACCCATACCGCTTGCGCGGCACGTTTGCGGTTTAGCCAGTTGGGGGACATGTTCGTCAACCTCCAGAACATCACAGTAGCACGGAAATTCGACTTCCGACCCCGCAAAACGTCACCCAGGAACCTACCTGATTTTCATGGAATTTCACAGGTGTATTCTCAAATCACCGCCGCATCGTTACGGGCGGAGCAGCATCGAAAAAGGCATGCAAATCGCGGAATCTGTACATACGACCACTCGGCAGCTTGGCAATTCTGACATGCAGATCACTGCCATCGGCTTTGGCGCCTGGGCGATCGGCGGGGGCGACTGGCAGTTTGGCTGGGGTTCCCAGGACGACAACGATTCTGTCGCCGCGATCCAGCGCGCTCTCGATCTTGGCATCAACTGGATCGATACAGCCGCGGTCTACGGCCTCGGGCATTCTGAAGAAGTCGTGGCTCGCGCGCTCGAAGGTCGACAGCAGAGGCCGTACGTCTTCACCAAATGCTCGATGATCTGGAGCAAGAAATTCTGGCAGACCAAGGATCAAATCCATCGCAGTCTGAAACGCGAATCGGTTCGTAAGGAGCTGGAGTCGAGCCTGCGCCGCTTGAAGATGGACGTCATCGATCTCTACCAGATCCACTGGCCTGATCCCGAAGATGAAATCGAAGAGGGCTGGGAAACGCTGGCGAAGTTGAAGCAGGAAGGGAAGGTTCGATACATCGGCGTATCGAATTTTTCCGTCGCGCAAATGGAGCGCATCTCGAAGATCGCACCCATCGCTTCATTGCAGCCGCCTTATTCCATGTTGAACCGCGGCGTTGAAAAAGAGATTCTCCCGTACTGCCGGCAGCACAACATTGGCGTCATCAATTACTCGCCCATGGTCTCGGGCCTGCTGACGGGCGCAATGACGAAGGAACGCGTGGCCCAGCTTCCGCAGGAAGATTGGCGACGTAACAACGCCAGGTTTCAGGAGCCGCAACTGAGCCGCAACCTGAAGCTGGTCGAACTGCTGCGGGAAATTGGCAGCGCGCACGGCCGCTCTCCCGGAGAAGTCGCAATCGCGTGGACCCTCAATAATCCTGCAGTCACGGCCGCCATCGTCGGTGCGCGCAATGCGAAACAAGTGGACGGAATTATCGGTGCCGCAACCTTTCGGCTGCAGCCTGACGAAATTGCACGCATCGAAGATTTCCTGACCGCAAATCCGGTTCCCGTGAAGCCGAACAAATAAGGCACGGATTCGACTATCCTGATGGCTATGTCCAAAGGGAAAACGACGGCCTCGAGTCCGAATAGTTCCGCGCCCACGCCGACAAGCCAACCTCGCCGGTTGATCGGTGTTCATCTCTCGACCACCGGCGGTGTCGCCAGCGCAGTGCGCCGCGCCCCGGAAATCGGCGCCAACACACTGCAGATTTTTTCTTCCAGTCCGCGCATGTGGCGAGCGTCCAAAATCACGGCGGATCAGGCCAGCGCGACCCGCGCCGCGCGAGAGGAATTGGGCGTCGGCCCGCTGGTCATCCACACCAGCTACCTGGTCAACCTATGCAGCCAATCGCAGGAAGTGTGCGAGAAATCCGTGCTGGCGTTTCGTGGTGAGATTGAACGCGCGCTGGCCCTGGGCGCGGAATATCTCGTAGTCCATCCCGGCTCGTATCGCGGTATGACGCGCACGCAAGGCCTGGAACTGGCGGCCAAATCCATTCAGAAAGCTATCGCCGGCCTGCCCTGGCAGCAGACACCGTTTCATATCCTGATCGAAAATACCGCAGGCTCAGAACATTCCCTCGGTGGCTCCTTCGATCAGGTGGCGGAACTGATCGAGCATCTTCGCCCCCACGCTCCGGTGGCAGCATGCCTGGACACTTGCCACACCCACGTCTCCGGCTATGACATTGTCAGCGAGACCGGGTGGGCCGAGACCATGGCGCAGATTGGGAAGACTGTTGGTTTTGAAACTGTGCGCGTCTGGCACTGCAACGATGCCAAAGCGGAGCGCGGTTCAAAGCTCGACCGGCATGAGCACATCGGAGAAGGGAAGATCGGGTTGGATCCATTCCGCCGCCTGTTGCGCGAGCCAAAATTTTCCCACGCCGCATTCATCGCCGAAACTCCCGTCGATGCCCCCGGCGATGAAGAGCGCAATGTCCTCACCCTGCGCGGACTGGCCGGCTCGCTCGTATCGCGTTGATGCGTCAGAATGCGCTGCAACTCTGAGCGCGCGGACAGCGCAAATTCTTATCGCCCCGCCCTCCCAGTTAGAATCAAACTAGTATGTCGAAAACCGAATCCAGCCAGCCATCTGCCCCTGCAGCGACCGATCGAACACCTCGCTATAGCCCCGCCGAAATAGAACCGTGTTGGCAGGCACTGTGGGACGCGCAGCCGGATTTGTACGCCGCCGAGCCGCCCACCAGCGGCAAGCAGAAGTACTATGTGCTCGAAATGTTGCCGTATCCTTCCGGTCAACTCCACATGGGACACGTGCGCAACTATGCCATTGGCGATGCGCTGGCGCGCCATATGTGGATGCGCGGCTACAACGTGCTGCACCCCATGGGCTGGGATGCCTTCGGTCTGCCGGCGGAAAACGCGGCGCTAAAAAACAACACGCCTCCACGCGACTGGACCCTGGCGAACATCACCGCCATGCGCGGACAAATGAAGCGCCTTGGCTTGAGCTACGACTGGCAGCGCGAAATCACTACGTGTCTGCCGGATTATTACCGCTGGAACCAGTGGTTCTTTCTGAAGATGTACGAGCGCGGCCTGGCGTATCGCAAGAACAGCAAGGTGAACTGGTGTCCGCAATGTGCCACTGTCCTGGCGAATGAGCAGGTGGTGAACGACTGCTGCTGGCGGCATGAGGAAACTATCGTCGAGCAGCGCGAGCTGGAGCAATGGTTTTTGCGCATCACGAACTATGCCGACGAACTGCTGCGCGATTTGGACAAGCTGGACGGCTGGCCGGAAAAAGTTCGCACCATGCAGCGCAACTGGATCGATCGCAGCGAGGGCGCCATGGTCGATTTTACAGTGATCCCAAAAGATGAAGATCGCCGCGGACCACGCAATGCGCCAGTCACGCTGAACCTGACGGAAACCTTGTTGGAACCTTCGCCTGAGCAACAGAAAATCAGCATCTTTACCACGCGAATCGACACCATCTACGGAGTGACGTCGCTGATGCTGGCGCCCGAGCATCCCCTGGTCGCGCAATTTTCCACGGACAATCCCGAACTGAAGAAGAAAGTTCGCGAGTTGTTGGAAGAACAGAAAGCCGCCAAGGAAAAGGGTGACTTGGCGGTCCTCGCGAAAGAAGGCGTCGCCACAGGTCGCTTCGCGATGAATCCTTTTACCCAGGAATCGATTCCGATCTGGGTAGCCAACTATGTGTTGATGGACTACGGCACAGGCGCAGTCATGTCCGTGCCGGCGCACGATGAACGCGACTTTGAGTTCGCGAAAAAGTTCGATCTGGAATTGAAAATCGTCGTATTGCCCCGCCATGCCAACGAAGGCGAAAAGGGCAACGCGGAGCCGCTGCTGCCGTATACGCATGAAGACAGCCTGCTGCTTAACTCCGGCCCCTTTACCGGTTTGGGATGCCAAGAAGCACAGCATAAAATGGCGGCCTTCGCGGAGGAGCATGGATTTGGCAAGCCTTCCACGACGTTTCGCTTGAAGGATTGGGGCGTAAGTCGCCAGCGCTACTGGGGCACACCGATCCCGATGATCTATTGCGACAAGGACGGGCTGGTGCCGGTGCCGGAGGATCAACTCCCGGTGTTATTGCCGGACAGCATCGCTATTACGCAGGAAGGCGGATCGCCGCTGTCGCGTGTGCCGGAGTTTGCCCAGGTAGTTTGTCCGAAATGCGGCGGGGTGGCTCGACGCGAGACCGACACCATGGATACTTTCGTTGATTCGTCCTGGTATTTCTACCGCTATACCGATCCAAAAAATAACCGCGCGCCATTTGACACAGATACAGTTGCCTATTGGTTTCCGATCGATCAATACATCGGCGGCGTCGAACACGCCATTCTGCATTTGATCTATTCACGCTTTTGGACCAAGATGATGCGCGATCTTGGAATGGTAAAAAATGATGAGCCTGTCGAACGATTGTTCACGCAGGGCATGGTCATTAAGAACGGCGCGAAAATGTCGAAGTCCAAGGGAAATGTGGTGTCTCCCGACGACATGATCGCAAGTTATGGCGCTGATGCGACGCGCATGTATGCGTTGTTCGCCGCGCCACCGGATCGCGACCTGGATTGGCAGGAAGATGGCGTTGCCGGCATCAGCCGCTTTCTGTCGCGCGTGTATCGCTTCGCCATGCAAGCCATGCCGCGCGCGATTGCCGGCCGCTCGCAGTCGCTGCCATCCACGCTCAACCCATTGGAGCGGCAATTGATGCGCAAATTACATCAGACGCTTCGCCGCCTGACACAGGAGTTTGACGGCCGCTGGCATTTCAATACCTGCATCGCCGCCATCATGGAACTGGTAAACGAATTGACAGCGGATGAAAAGGCCATTGCCTCCGGTGTCGTCGCGGACTCTGTCTTATATTCGATCACGCGCAACCTGGTCTTGATGATGCAAGCCTTTGCCCCGTATCTGGCTGCGGAATTGTGGTCGCAGATGGGCGAAGACACGCCACTGCTGCGCGCCTCATGGCCGGGCTACGACGAAGCGTTGGCCGCGGAAAATGTCCTTCAGGTCCCGGTCCAAATCAACGGAAAGTTGCGCACCGTAGTTTCCGTGCCGGCTGGAAGTGACGGAGAACTGTTGCGCGCAGCCGCCGAACAGGATCCGAAAGTCCAGGCGGGGCTGGTAGGAAAAGAAATCGTCAAGGTAGTGTTGCTGCCGGGCAAGTTAGTCAACTTCGTCGTCCGCTAGGCTCGCGAATTCGGACAAATTATCTTGCACGTCGAGGCAGGACATATCGAATTGCAATCTCCATATCTAATTGCCGGGAAGTCGGAGCCGATCCGCGGCACACAGTCGTTTCTGGCGACGATTGCGGAGTGTTGGAAGCGCCCGTCATTGCTGGGCCTGGAGTTGCTGTGGCGCTGGGCGTTCGGCATTCCCGCGGCTGCGGTATTGGCATGGGAAGCGTACAAAATCCTTTCTTCCGTCTCTTTGGCCGGCACAGGCATCACCCATTTTTCGCTGATCGACACAGTTACGGCCGCGCAAATTCTCTCCGCCACGGCCGATGTACTGCTGCCGCCAGTTCGTGACGTCGCGCGCTGGCTGCTTCCCGTGTTGGCTGTGGCCTGGGCGATCGCTTCCGGCTTTGGCCGCTCCCTGGTGCTGCGCCGCTATGATCCGTTCTTGCGCTTTGCTCCGTGGATGATGGTGGGTCTGCAACTGCTCCGCATTTTGGTGCTGGGGGTGAGTTTCGCGCTGTGGTTCGTCGGGCTTCATTGGGCGGCGTGGAATTCGCTCAGCGGCTCTGCGCCGAGCCTGGTTCTGTATTTCGTTCAGGCGATCGCGCTCTCCTTCGCCATCTTCTTTTTCTGGGCGCTCGTCAGTTGGGTCTTCAGCATCGCGCCGCTGCTGGCGCTGTTGGAAGGCACGGGGATGATTGCCAGCCTGCGCAACTCTCTGCGTTTTGGCCAGGGCTCATTGCGCGGTCTCCGCTCCAAGCTGGTAGAGATCAATCTGGTCCTCGGCATTGTGAAGGCGGCACTGATTGTGCTGGCCATGGTCTTCTGCGCCACCCCGGTCCCATTCAAAGAAGAAATCAACGGCCCATCCCTCTACGCCTGGTGGGCGTTGGTCAGCGTGTGCTATTGCGTCGCGTCGGATTTCTTTCAGGTCGCTCGCATCATCGGATTCATGGAACTCTGGCGCGCCGCCAACTAACCGCAGCATCGCGAAATTCCATCCCCCATCACCACTGCCGCGAATTAACAAACCGCCCTGCGATACACTGGGCAATAACCCATGGAAACCAAGCAAACAGCCGAACCCTCCACCATCGTCATCCTCGATTTTGGCTCTCAATACACGCAATTGATTGCGCGGCGGATTCGCGAGCAGAACGTGTTTTCGGTCGTGCTCCCTTGTACTGCGCCGTTTGAATCCATCCAGCAACTGAATCCTGCCGGCGTCATTCTTTCCGGCGGTCCCAGTTCGGTGTATGACGCGGACGCTCCGCCCGCCGATGCGCGTGTGCTTGCGATGGGCGTGCCGGTGCTGGGTATTTGCTATGGCCTGCACTTCATCCTGCATGAACTGGGCGGGAAAGTCCGATCGGCCGATCGTCGCGAGTACGGATATGCCGACGTCGAAGTAGTTCTGCCGACCGCGCTGTTTGAAGGCTTGCCCACCCATCTTCCCGTCTGGATGTCGCATGGCGATGAGGCGCTGCAACTGCCAGAAGGCTTTTTGCTGACCGCGAAAACATCGAACGCCGTCGCTGGCATTGCCAACGAATCGCGGCGCATTTGGGCAGTGCAGTTTCATCCGGAGGTCCACCACACCCGCCAGGGCAAAGAACTGCTGCGGAATTTTCTCTTCCGCATTTGCAAGGTGGCGCCCGACTGGACTCCGGAGCATTTCATCCAGACCACGGTGGAACGCATTCGCGCCCAGGTTGGCGAAGGTCACGCCATCTGCGGCCTATCGGGCGGCGTGGATTCCTCCGTAGCGGCCGTGCTGGTCGATCGCGCCATCGGCGATCGCCTGACATGCGTCTTCGTCAATAACGGAGTGTTGCGCAAAGATGAGTTTCGCAAGGTGCAGGAGAATCTGCGCGACAATCTCGGACTCAACCTGGTCGCCGTCGATGCCAGCCAGCAATTTCTGTCATTGCTCGCCGGGGTAACCGATCCGGAAACGAAACGCAAAATCATCGGCAATGAATTCATCATGGTTTTCGATCGAGAGGCCCACCGCATTGCGCAAAAAACCGGTTCTGTCGATTGGCTGGTTCAGGGCACGTTATATCCGGACGTCATCGAGTCTTCTTCCGTGAAGGGACCGTCGCAGACCATCAAGAGCCATCACAACGTCGGCGGTCTGCCGGAGACGATGAAGCTGAAATTGATTGAGCCCTTGCGCGACCTGTTCAAAGATGAGGTACGCCGCATTGGCCGCGACCTGGGCATGCCGGAAGATATTCTGCAGCGACAGCCCTTTCCCGGGCCTGGGCTCGCGGTCCGCATTGTTGGCGAGGTCACTCCGGAACGCGTCGCCATTCTGCAGGAAGCCGACGAGATTGTCGTCGATGAAATCAAGGCTGCGGGACTCTACCGGGAAATTTGGCAATCGTTCGCTGTCTTGCTGCCGGTTCGCAGTGTGGGTGTCATGGGCGACCAGCGCACCTACGCCAATACCTGCGCCATCCGCGCTGTCACCTCAGAAGATGGCATGACCGCCGACTGGGTTCCGCTGCCGTATGAAGTTTTGAAACGCATGTCGAGCCGCATCGTGAATGAGGTGAAGGGCATCAATCGCGTGGTCTACGACATTACATCCAAGCCGCCCGGCACCATCGAGTGGGAGTAGTCGCATGGATCATTTTCAGGCGCCAGAACACTGGAACCAGATGTACTCCACTCGGCAAGAACAAGAACTCAGCTGGTTCGAGAAGGCTCCATCTATTTCCCTCGAACTTCTGTTGACGCCGCGAGTGGACATCCATGCGCCGGTCCTGGATGTTGGCGGGGGCGCCTCTCGGCTGGTCGATGCTTTGTTAGATCGCGGCTTTACTCAGCCCGCCGTGCTCGACATTTCAGCAGCCGCACTTGAAAAATCAAAAAGGCGTTTAGCGCATCGCGCGTCGCAGGTGCGATGGATTGTCACCGATATCACGACGTGGGAACCGGACCAGCAATACCGCGCCTGGCATGATCGCGCCGTGTTCCATTTTCTGACAACCGAGGAGCAGCGGTTGGCCTACCGCTCCGCACTGGAACACGCCGTGGCTCCCGGCGGCACCGTGGTCATTGGCACATTCGCGCTCGACGGGCCGGAACGGTGCAGCGGCCTGCCTGTCCGGCGGTACTCTCCGGAAAGTTTGGCTGCGGAACTAGGTCCGGCCTTTGCTTGCACAGCCGTCCGCTGCATCGATCATGCAACACCCGCTGGCAAGGTGCAGCATTTTCAGTTCAGCCGTTTCGATCGCAAGTAGAGCGCCTCATTTCGCGGTCCCGCGAAGTGCAGGATCGCAGCGCAACCTTTCAATGGACAGCGACTTTTGAAAAGATTCACAAGCACATAGTTCCCCGGTTTTGTTCTAGACATCCGAGGTAGATTCCCGCTCCGCTTCGCGCAAATCAACAGTCTCCAACTCATCCTCGTCGCTCACGTAGGGCAGTCCCGCCAGGTCTTCTTCAATTAAAAGAAATTTACGAATGTAGCGCAGGGGTTCTTCAGCGATGGCCATTTCTTTCAGGTGGTATCGCCACGCATCTGCGATCACGGATCGTCGAATGTGGCCTTTCCGCTCCACCACTCGGATCGTGCCGTCTTTCGACACCCGTGTAAAAGTACTGGTCGGAACGACAAAAGTCATCTTGCTGCCCGGTCGCCAGAACGATTCGGCAAACTCATGCGCGAACAGCAGGGCATAGTAGCGGCGATGCTCTGACAGCGTTTTTACAGAGTCCAAAAAACTTGCCCACGGCAGTCCCAGGCGAACCGTGTACCACCGGCGGAATTCAAAACCGTTCGACTTGGCTTGACGAATCAAGGCACGTAACAGTTCGGCGCGGGTCATCGGCTACAGAGTAGAACATAAGCGAGAGCGCGGGAAGATGAAAATAAAACCGGCAACGTGACTTGCGTCACCCCCAGTTCAAGGCCGAAACTGGTTATGTTCGTCCAATCCTTATGCCCCTGGTTCCTCTAGCTCAGCCCCGGCAAATCACCATCCACAATTTCCATTCGTCAGCGTCCATCCATACGCTGCGGCGTTCGCAGCAATGTCGCCTACTGCGGTGGCTTGGCGTTTGTGCGCTCGTTCTACTGCTGTCGAGAGTCGCGTTGCCGGCATTTGCAGCGGTCCAAGCTCCCAACGGCACCGATACAAATCCTCTGAATCTTGCGCCGGAAGTTCAGGCCGCGTATCAACATTTCTACGACCTCGATTACGCAACCGCGCAAACTCTGTTCGAGAAAATTGCCGCCCAACATCCCACCGATCCCATGGCGGTCGACTATGTCCTGAACAATGCCGTGTTTCGCGAACTCTACCGGCTGGATCTGCTCGACACCACGCTCTACGTGGAGGATGGATTTTTGTCGGGCAAGCACCCAGTCACAGAAAACATGCAGGCAACGCGTCGGATTCTGACTTTGTATCAGCGCGCGCTTGCTTTAAGCAATCGCCGTCTTGCGACCAATCCCAACGACGCCGACGCGCTGTTTGCTCGCGGCTTTGCGACCAGTCTCGAGACTCTTTACATCGGCATGGTGGAGAAGAAATACGTCGCCGCCCTGCACATGGCGTCGGCCTCGCGCAAAGATGACGATGCCGTTCTGAAACTCGACCCCAGGTATGTGGATTGTTACTTGATTGTCGGCGTACACGACTACGTGATGGGCAGCCTCGCGTTACCTTTGAAAGTTCTGGCGGGGTTGGTCGGTATCCATGGGTCGAAGTCGAAGGGCATTCATGAACTGCAGTGGGTGGGTCGAGATGGAATCATCAATTCCGTCTCCGCCCGAACCTCGCTCGCCATTTTTCTCCGTCGCGAGGCGCAATACGGCAAAGCGCTCGATGTGATCGACGGCTTGGCGCACCAATATCCGCACAATTTTCTCTTCGCCCTGGAACAGGCCAATCTGCTGAAAGACTCCGGCCAGGGAATGCGCGCCATCGCGGCCTACCAGGCACTGCTGCAGCGCGCCACCGCAGCCGGCACCTACTATCCTGACCCGCATCTGGAAATGGCATTCTACGGCCTGGGCGAAGCGGCCCGTGGTCAGCGGCATCTTCAAGAGGCGGCCAATGCCTACCGGAGCGCGACCACCCAACCGACCGCGACTCCGCTGATGAAGCGCCGAGCGCATCTGGGGGCAGGCGAGATGTTCGATCTGTTAGGGCAGCGCGCCCAGGCGAAACAGCAATATGACGCTGTTCTTGCGCTGGGAACGGATTCCGACCAGGCCGAGCGCGCCACCAGGTACGAGGACTCCCCCTACCACGGCAAATAGTTAGCGAAATTTTTTCCGATGGAACCGTTGGCCTGCCCTATGCGTATCTTCTCCAGCAGTTCGCCTTTCAGCCCGCAAACTTCAAAATGGCGCGGGCGATTGGATGAGCGCAGGGAGTCGACGTTGTCTTGAACCGTGGTCTCGACGTGGCTGGACTTTCACGTAGCTCGCCGCGGCGAGCTGCACGTCGCGATTTTGGCCGGGTACAGGTACCATGGAAGGGCTCTCATATCGCCCAAAGGGGGGTAGTGTTATGTTCTGTCACCAGTGTGGAAAGCCGTTGCCGACGTCGGCGAGTTTCTGTCCCAGTTGCGGCGCGCCCGCCAACAGTTCCGGGTTTGCGGCGTCGCCCTTGCGCACCATGTACCGGCCGCAAGCCCAACGAATGATGGCCGGCGTCTGCGCTGCATTTGCGCTGCGCTACCGCTGGGATTTGACAGCCACGCGCATTATCACCGTGCTGCTGGGCGTGCTGATTTTTCCCGTCATGGAAATCGCCTATGTCGTGGGGTGGATGTTGATTCCGGAAGAAGTGCCATTGGGCATGCAGTCGCCGTTTGTGCCGCCTCCACCTCCGGCTCCTCCAGCACCGCCTTCGAACCCGCAGACGTATTAGGTCTGGCGGTTTTTTCGCGGATGCTTGCGCTGGAAAATTCGGATTCTTCACCCGTCTCGAACACGCTCGCCTTCATCCTGCGGTGGCGCTCGATCTCTCGCCATTTATAGTGGACATAAATGCGTATCAAGTCACCGCTGCAGATTGAACACGACGGAGCAAGTTTATTTGCCATTACGCTCGGCTCCGGCCCAGATGTGGTTCTGCTCCATCCCACCCCTGTCCACCACGCCTTCTGGCTCCCCGTTGCTCAACAACTCGCCGATCATTATCGCCTGACTCTCATTGATCTTCGCGGACACGGTCAATCGTCCGCTGGCACGGAAACCATCACAATGGCCAGGCTGGCCGGAGACGTTCACGCCGTTCTCGCTGCCTCGGACATTCAGCGCGCAGCCTTTGTCGGTTGTTCCATCGGCACGTACACCCTCTATGAATACTGGCGGCGCTTTCCCGATCAAATGGCTGCGCTGGTGTGCATCTGCGGCAAACCGCAGCCGGATTCCGCAGCCAATCGCGACACTCGGCGCGAATCGATGCAAGCCGCACAGCAAGCCGGCGGACTGGCAAAATTCTTCGACCGCATGGCGGATACGCTGATTGGCCCGACAGCCCGGCAGCAACATCCAGAGGTCCGAACCGAGGCACGCAACATGATGAACGCCGTTTCCCTGCAGGCGATGCTGGCGGTGCAACAGGGACTGATGGAGAGGCCGGATTCCGTGCCGACGCTTGCCACCATCAACGTCCCCGTTTGCGTCATTGCGGGTGGAGAAGATCAAAGCAGCACGCCGCCGGAGATGCAAGTCATCGCCGACGAAGTACCGGATGCAGAGTTTCATCTAGTCGAAGGTGCCGGTCATTACGCTCCATTGGAGCAGCCGCAAACGTTCGCCTCCCTGATCGGCGCATTTCTCGATCGAAAATATCGGTCGCACGCGACCTCCAGCCTGACAAGGAAAGCCTTTTGAAAAAATCCCCTGCAAATCTTGTGCGCCCGTTTCAGTACGGAGGTACAAAAGACCGCGAGCTGTTCTGCGATCGCGTTTCGTTGGCGCGCCTGGTGCGCGAATACGGCACACCCCTCTACGTGTATTCGGCAAACAATATTCTCGATCGCGTTCGCATGTTCGCCGAGGCATTTGCCGGCATGCGCGCCACTCTTTGCTACTCCGTCAAGGCCAACCCAAATCTTTCGATTTTGCGAATGCTGGCGGAAGCTGGCACCGGGTTTGACATCGTTTCCGGCGGAGAACTGGAGCGCGTGCGGCAGGCGGCCAAGGCCTCGCTGCGCAAAGTGGTCTTCTCCGGTGTCGGCAAAACTGCAGCCGAGATGGATGCTGCCCTGGCCGCACAAATCCTCGTCTTCAACGTGGAGAGTCCAGCCGAGCTTGACCTGCTGGAGCAGCGAGCCCGACACCTTCGCAAGCGCGCGCCGGTGGCCATGCGCGTCAATCCGGATGTCTTCGCCGCAACCCATCCCTACATTTCTACCGGGATGACCGCGCACAAATTTGGTGTCGCCATCGGGGATGCAACCGCGCTCTATCAGCGCGCGGCAAAAAGTCCCTACCTGTTTCCCACGGGCGTCAGTGTTCATATCGGATCGCAGATTCGCGTGACGGAGCCCTTCGGGCAAGCGCTGCATCGGGTGATGGAGTTGGTGCGCGAACTGCAATCGCTCCACGGCATTCGAATTCAGCACATCGACGCGGGCGGCGGCCTCGGCATTTCCTACGATGACCCTGCGCCAACCGGCAAAGACCGCAAAGACGCTCAGCCCTTCGACCCGATGGCCGCAGTACTCGGATACGCGCAACACATACGCACCGCTCTCACCGGCTTCGATGGCGAACTGCTGCTGGAGCCGGGACGTTTCATCATCGCTCAGGCAGGTGCGCTGCTGGCCACGGTGCTCTACACCAAGCGCAATGGAGCGAAAACCTTTGTCGTCACCGACGCCGCCATGAATGACCTGATTCGCCCCGCGCTCTACCAGGCCTACCATTCCATCGTGCCGCTTCGCCGCCAGGGAAAGCGCTCCTCCATCGTGGTGGATGTCGTCGGTCCAGTGTGTGAGACCGGAGATTTCTTTGCCCGGGATCGCGAATTGCCGGCGCTCGAGAGCGGCGAATCCATCGCGCTGCTCGATACTGGAGCGTATGGAATGTCACTCAGCTCCAACTACAATTCTCGCCCGCGCGCCGCGGAGGTACTGGTCGAAGGCAATCGCCATCGCCTGATCCGGCGCCGCGAAACCATGCGCGACTTGCTCGTGGCGGAGCGCAGCCTGCTCGAGTAATCCTCCAGCACATTCGTGGAGTTTTCGTTCGTGCTTAGTTGTTGGACGTGGCCATTGGAATTTCTGATGTCGCCATTGTACGGATGGTGTCCGACGGCGCTCCCGTGGAGGGAGTCGCTCCGCTGGACGTTTCCGAAATTCCCGCTGGACGAGCGGCGTATTCTCCGGCATCCTGCTTCGGTCCCAGGCCCAGCTTGATCAGCGCGCGCGAGTCGGGCGTGATCTTGGCTTGCCAGCCATTATCAGTCTGGTATTTCAGCATAGCTGCCTGTGTGTCCGCGTCCCATTGTCCGGTCGGGCTGCCGCTCAGGTAGTGCGCCTTAATCAGCGCCTGCTGGATCTCCGTTGCCCGCGAGGAATCCATCACTCGTTGACCGGTAATCGTCGAGCGATGATGCCTCGATTTGTGATGGCGGGAGCTATAACTCGTGTGGTGGAGCGAACCCTTACGGCTGCTGGAGGTCTTTGTCCGCTTTGTGCCCGTATGGTACATTTGGGCGGTCGTATGCGGCTTTTTTGCCGACTTGCTGGTGGACGACGCGTAGGCCATTCCAGTCAGGCTCAACGCCAGCATCAGCGTTCCGGCACAGCTCCGTACGTACATGAGGCGGGACATGAACATAGTGTGAAAGTAACGCAATTGTAGACTCCTCGAAACTCCAACGCAAACTAGGATGCACCTCACAAGCCCGGAGTGTACCTACTTACATATATCGACAAAAAGAGGAGATGGCCTTCGCCACCTCCTCTCTTTACAGCTAACTTCATGGCATGCAGTTACTTGGGCAGCGTTTTGCAGGGGAATTACGGCAGCGTTCCGCCCACGTATTCGTTGCCCATACTGGCGTGTTGCGGATCGACCACCAGGAAAACCACGTCATCGCCCGATTTCAGCTTTGACGCCAGTTCCTGGAACTGCTGCACATTCGTAATGGGCTGGCGATTCATCTGCAGGATCACCTCACCCGGGGCCAGGCCCTGCAAGCCATCCGCGAACGAACCAGGACGGATGCTGCGGATCAGAACACCACCGCTGATGCTGGCCTTCGAGGCCATCTCCGGCGGAACATTGCTGACTCCCAAGCCCAGCTTGGTGGTGCCATTCTCCTGCGGTCCGTTGGAGTTCCCGGAGGGGGCGTTACCGCTGTTCAGAGCCGCCAACATCGCGGCGCGGTCGGCAATGGTCACGGTGGTGGTTTCATGTTTGCCATCGTGAATATAGCCAAGGGTCGCGGTTGAACCTGGTTTCCGTCCCGCAATGTCATTGATCAGATCGTCGCCACCCTTGATGGGACGGCCATCGATGCTGACAATGATGTCACCCGGCTTCAAGCCGGCTTTGTCCGCCGGGAATCCAGGGGTCACGGAACTGATGATGACGCCATTCTTGAAGCCGTAGACATGGCCCACAGCGCTCGACATGATGGCTTGGAAGGTAATGCCGATGGATCCACGCACCACCTTGTGATTGGGTCCGATCAACTGGTTGTACACATTCGCGATCATGTCCGACGGCATGGCGAAGCCGATGCCTTCATTGCCCGCGGATTGGGTATAGATGGCCGTATTCATACCAATTACCTGGCCGTCCATGTTGACCAGCGGGCCACCGGAGTTACCCGGATTGATGGCCGCATCGGTCTGGATGAAGTGTTGGAACTCGCCCGAGCCGGGTCCGCCCTGGCCGGCGAGCGAGCGATTTTCAGAAGAGATGATGCCGGCCGTCACCGTCTGGTTCAGTCCGAATGGGCTGCCGATTGCCATCACCCAGTCGCCAATCTGCGTTCCATCGGAGTTGCCCAGTTTCACCGTCGGCAACGGGGAGCCAACAGTAATCTTGAGGACTGCGATGTCGGTGGCCTTGTCGGTGCCGACCACGGTCGCAATGTGCCCCTGGTCTCCAATCGGGTCTGTGGTCAACTTTACCCAGATCTTGTCTGCCTTCTCCACCACGTGGTTATTGGTGATGATGTAGCCGCGGGGATCGACAATAAAGCCGGACCCGAGTGCCATGCGCTCGCCGCCATCCGGGCCTTCGCCTTCCGGACCCTGCGGGCCTCCGAAGCCAAAGAAGTGGTTGAAGAAGTCCTGCATGCCATTGTCGCCCTGACCCTGACCCTGACCTGGACCCTGTTGTCCCGGTCCCCCTTGTCCTTCTCCCTGTCCATTCTCGTCCGGTCCCTGGGCGTTGCCCTGGAAGTTGCGTCCGCTGGAGTTCTTCGGGTAGGAAACGGTATTGATGTTCACGACAGCCGGTCCAACATCCTTCGCAATCTTGGTGAAGGTGGTGGACAGATTCACTGGGTTGGGTACCTGCAGCGGTTGGGCGTCGGAGCTGTCAACTTTCGTTTCTTTTCCATCGACTCCGTGGGAGACCACCGACCCGATCAGAATCCCGGCAGACAGAGTCGCGAGAATCGCGAAAGTGAAGCCTAAGCGGCGCGTGCGAAATTTATCGATCCAAACTTTCCAAATGTTCATGCGGTGTCGAACCTCGTTCTGTATGCGGTAGGAATCTCGGTGTAACGGATACTAATGAATCAGTATACGGTTTCGTCCAAAGCGCCTGCCATTTTGGCATTGCGCCCTAATAATCTGTTTCAGGTTGTTAGACGCACAAATGTGGCAAACCGGAGCATCTTTCCTTCCAAGGATTTTTACCCAGCGCGACGGTCAGGAACAACAACCAGCGGTCAGACACCCAGAGCGGCGGAATTCTTCCTGTTCTGCCGCCGTCGCCAGCGGGGTAGAATCTCGGCCGTCACGATACCCAGTAGCACCAGTATCGCTCCCATCCCCGGCCGAAGCTTCAATTTTTCCTTCAAAATTACAAACGCCGTCAGCCACGCAAATACCGGCTCCAGCGTCAAAATCACTGCAATGTTGGCGGCTGGAATCACTTGCTGCGCCCAGGTCTGGACGCCGAAGGCTAACGCCGTCGCCAGAACCCCCGCCACCACCAGTGAAATCGGAACAAAGGGCTGTCGCAGGGCTCCCCCCGGCGCCACAAGATGGAGCAGAGAATCCATTCTCACCGGTTCCATGATCAGCGCGCCAATCGTCAAAAAGACCATGGCGAAGCCGATCTGCAGCAGAATCAGCTGTTCAAACCGGGCCCTTCCCGAAGCATGCGCCAGCGCAATCACGTACAGCGAAAATCCGACCGCGCAAAACAACGTCAGCAAATTCCCCAAGCCTTCTTTTCCTCCCGCGGTGAACAGCGTCGTCCAGGGCGCATTTGCCGGCAGGGTCAGCAAAGCAACTCCCAGCAATGCCACCACTGCGCCTGCCCACGCCGTCCATTCCGGCGTATCGTGGCCCGGAGGTCGCATCCCCGGAATGGTGGCCAGGATGGGTACGATCACCACTACCAGCGCCGTAACAAACGCAGAATTCGTCGCCGTCGTGTAGACCAGTCCCTGCGTCTGAAATACATATCCCAGCGCCAGGCTGGCCCCTGCGGCTCCCCCAAAGATCCACGCTTCCCGAGTCAGCTGGCGGAATTGTTTGCGATACATCAACGTCAGGCAGACAAAAGCAATCATCATGCGTAGGGCGTTGAACCACTGCGGCGGGATGACGTCCAGGGCTACTTTGATCAGCACGAACATCGTGCCCCAAAGCATGACCACGGCCAACATTAGAAAATGCGCCATCGCATTCTGCGAAATTTTCTGCGAACCTGCACCGGTCGTCATCGAAGAGTCATTCATAGATTCGGAAAGTCAAGCGGTTTGCCGACTGAGTTACAGTTCAGTCTGCGCCAGCGCTAACAACAAAAGCAGAATCCGCCGCAGCGCCAGGTCACGTCCCGTAGCGTCGAACCACTCCTGCAGACTGTGGATGCCGCCGCCACTGCCGCCACTGCCCAGGCTGATTGCCTCCACGCCCAGAGAGAGCGGGATGTTGGCGTCTGTAGAAGCAATGCCAGTGTGGCTTTGAATCTGTAGGTGGCGATCGACCGCTCGCAGCGTCGTCAGGATGCGCGCATCGTCTGGGAGTGTCGCCGCAGGCCGTTCGCCGATCGGTTCAATGGCAAATTGGATTGGATTCACCAGCGCGTTTCCTTCAGCTCCTTTCGTGGCACGATTGGCCATCGCAACCGCGATTTCGACAGCTTCATAGATTGCATCTTCCAACTGTTGTAGAACCTTTGCGTCCGTCGAGCGCGTATCGATGCGGGCTTCCGCTCGCTGCGGAATCGCGTTGATCGAAGTTCCACCCTCGATATGCCCGATATTCCACGTCGTCCTCGGCGAGGTCGGCAGTTCGAGCCGGCCAATTTCTGCCAGTGCATTGGCCAGCACCAGGATTGGATTCGCCGTGCTTGCATCCGTCCATGAGTGGCCTCCGGGCCCCGTCACCGTGATGCGAAAGCGCTTGCTGCCCAGTCCCTGGGTGACGATGGTGTCCGTCCCGGCGCCATCCAGCACCACGGCGAACCGCACACGAGCGGCCAGTTGCCGCTCAGAAAAAAGATGTCGCATGCCACGCAGATTGCCTTCGCCCTCTTCGCCGACATTGCACGCAAACAGTATGTCGCTGGCCGGCTTCAATCCGGCGGCGCGCATGCCCGCCGCGATGCCAAGCAGCGCCGTGATGCCGGCGCAGTTATCGCTCGCGCCCGGAATCGTTAAACGGTTTCCATCCTGCACCGGTTCGCCAATCGCCTCGGCGGGAAAGACCGTATCGAGATGTGCGGAAAACAATGTGCATGGTCGGAACTCTTCGGCATCTTTTTCCGTGGAACCATCGCCTGCACGCATCCATCCCAGCGCGTTGCCACAGGCATCGAGGGTGACGTCTTCCAGCCCCAGCGCGACAAACTGCTCCGCCACCCAGGTAGCCCGTGCCGTCTCGCCGAACGGAGGAGCCGCGATGGCCGCTACCTGGCGATGCCACTCGCGCAACTGCGTTTCCTGCAGATGAAACCATTGAAAGGCACGATGCACCGCCGGCCGCCCAGCCAGCTGGCTGATGGTCTGAAAGGCCGAGATGGCGACCGTTTTCGGCATGACGTTCTTGAAGCGTGATCCGCGTCGATACGCTTGAGGATTCATGGTCAGTCTATCGAAGTTCAGCTCGCGAATCCGCAGGAGTTGGCGCAGCGAACCAATTCAGTAGAGGACCTTCATCAGGCACAAGCCTCTCGCGGCTGCGGTCGGACCGGCCATGGCGCGATTACGACCCTCGAGGATCCGAGGTATCTCGGCAGGCGACATACGCCCGCGGCCTACTTCGACAAAGGTTCCCACCAGGTTGCGCACCATGTGATGCAGAAATCCGTTGCCACAGACTGTATAAGTGAACAGCTCCCCGGCATCACCGCCGGTCGCGTCGCTGGAGGAATCTGCCCGCGGCCCAATCACCATCGTTCCCAGCGTCCCGGGCGAGGGAAGTACAGATTCCCGCGTCCACTGCGACGTCTCGATGCGTCGTATATTGCTGCAGGCCGGCGCCGCACATTTCTCCTCGACCGTATGGCTTTTATCCTGGCCGGCGTCCTCATCTGCGATGCGCGCGCTGCGGTCGGGGTCAGACGCGGCAAAAGAAGTAAAGTCATGCTCTCCCACGATCATTTTTGCTGCCACCTGCATGGCTTGCAAATCCAGCGGCCATCTGCAAGCCGTCACGTAGCGCGCCATAAACGGGGAACACACCTCGCCATGAAAAATGCGGTATTGATACACCTTGCCGACGGCGTTATGCCTCGCATGAAAATCTTCCGGAGCATGCTCCGCGGAAAGGATTCGAATGGAAGTCGGAAGAATGCGATTCAGTGCGCGCTGAAGATTGTCTGCCGGGATGGCGGCACGCAACGAAAAACTCGCTACCTGTCCCCACGCGTGAACGCCGGCATCCGTCCGTCCCGATCCCTGCGGCAACACTTGCTCGCCGGTCACCGAAGAAATTGCGTCCGCAAGCGCGCCCTGGATCGTCAGGCTCCCCGGCTGAACCTGCCAGCCGTGGAAATCCGTTCCATCGTACGACAGAATCAGTTTCCATACGGTTTCTGCGTTGCCATCATCGCCGCCTTGCATCGCTGCTTTCTTCTCCGCTGCGTAGACCCTTTTCGTGTTGACCCATCGGATATCTTTCGCCCTGTAAGAGCGTCCAGTTGACCCCATGACGGGACATCGAGACCTTCCACGGTGGCGCACCGGCTGAAATCATACCGTCGCGCAATTTTTCTTGCCTCTCAGAAAGCCTCTCACGTCCGGTTCTTGTCTGGAACATCGCCCCCGTGAACGACTCATAGGCCCGTGGTGCTGCGATATACTCATCCTCGTTAGCAGATTACACGTGGTTTAGTGCGGTCGACACGCGGCGCTTGTGCGATGGCTTTGTTGGATACCTGGAAGATTGTGCGTTGGGCGGACATGGGAGAAATCTTCAGTCACCCCTGCTTGAGGGAACATTTCGCTTGGGAATTGATGGGAACCATCCAGCCGGAAAACTCGTACCCAATTCATAGAACGCGAACGAAGAGCTACGGTGGATTCGGGAGATCACTGTTTTGCCATTTTCCTGGAGACAGGGTTCCACGGACTGAGGGTCAAAAAAGAGCAGGATTTTCGAAGCCGAAAGCCGTCGAACGCCATCGAATGGAAGGCTTTCCATTCTGCAGTAACCGCAAGATTTCCTGGCATGCATGTGCGGGTCGCGTTCAGTCTGGTTTAGCAAGCGACATTCGCCGTGCCATAACATCGGCTGGACAGAAAGTATTTTTGTGAGGCAAAGAAGGGTAGGGCAAACGTGACAACGAAGGATTTGCAGAGTGGTTGGGTAATTGGACTGATGTTGCTGAATTTGATGATGCCGGTGGCCAGTGCTCAATCGCAGAGTTCCAGTAGCGCTCTGCCAAATGCTCCAGCTTTGGCGACGGCAACTGTTGCCACGCCGGCGCCTCCTCCGCCCGCTTTGACGGAACCCTACTCCCTGCGTCCCACCAATCAGAATTTTTCGGTGGGCAAATCGCAGCTTCCGAACCCCTTCGCCGCGTTCACTGAAACGGCGGTTCCTCCCGCTCGCCTGACGAACTCTTCCCGTGTCGACTCCCTATACCGGGACGGCAAGATCTATCTCAGCCTGGACGACGCAATCATGCTGGCGCTCCAGAATAATTTTGATATCGCAATCGCACGCTACAACCTGGACATTGCCGACACCGATCTTCTGCGCGCCCGCTCAGGGCTTGCGTACCTCGGCGTGAATTCGGGTTTGGTGACGGGAACCCTCGGCAACAGTACAAGCCCTGTGGCAAGTGCAGCCCCGGCCGCCACGACAGGCAGCACCAGTTCGACCAGCTCCACGTCAGCAACGACGATTCAGACGGCAGGAGCCTCCGGCGGTGGCCCCGGCGGAACCTCAGTGGGTGCGGGCGGCGCGGCTTCCGGACCTAATGGAATTACTTCTTCCACCTTGGGTGCAGGGCCATTGGATGTCCCTCTGGAACCGCTCGATCCAGTGTTAACAGGCACCGTGCAACTTGGACGGGAGTATCTACCCCAAACCTCTAAATTCCTCACCGGTACCTTCCAGCTGAACGAGAACCTGGATGAATACAATTTTGGGTATACCCAGGGGTTTCTGCCGGGCGAACTTTTAGCAGTCACATTCAACAATAGCCGGACCACCACGAACGCGAATTCGGCATTCGGAAGTTTCTATAGCCCTTCGCTCAATTCCTCGTTCAATGCGCAAATCACCCAACACCTGCTACAGGGTTTTGGATGGGCGGTGAATGGACGTTATATCGCCATCACAAAGAACAATCGCCAGATCACCGATTCGTCTTTCCGGGCGCAACTGCTGTACACCATCGACCAGATCGAGAATATCTATTGGGGCCTGGTGGGAGCGTACGAGGATGAGCACGCGAAAGAGGGCGCTCTGAAACAATCCACGCAACTGCTTTCCGATGACCAGAAGCAGCTGCAGATTGGCACCCTGGCACCGTTGGATGTAGTGAATGCAAACGCGCAGGTGGCCAGCGATAAGCAGGCATTGATCACGGCGAAAACCAAGCTTGAATACCAGCAACTCATCATCAAGCAGGCGATTGCTCGCAATCTCGACGATCCCATTTTTGCCGCGGCTCCCGTCATTCCAACGGATCGTGTTTCACTGATGGAAACGCCGGAGGAGGAAAAGCCGCTGCAGGAACTGGTGCAGGACGCCTACACCAACAGCCCTAACGTGGAGCAGGCGATCCTGGCTCTGAAGAATCAGGAGATCACCCTCAAGTCCGTCAAGAATGCCATGCTGCCGGTGTTGGATGTCTATGCGTTTTATGGCGCAGCGGCCATCGGTGGTTCCAAAAACCCTCTGATCACCTGCGGAGTCATTCCAGGGCTCGGCTTCGATCCCTGCGTCGGAACGCCAGGACTCAACATTCCGTACAGCACAGTGATATCGAACCTGGGCAATAGCTCAGGCCCAAATAAGGGCGTCGGATTCAATTTCAACGTGCCGATTCGCAATCGCCATGCGCAGGCCCAGGCAGATCGCGCCCAGCTGGAGTATCGCCAATCGCAGATGCGGCTGCAGCAGTTGTATGTGCAGCTCAAAATGCAGGTCACCAACCAGCTCTATGCGCTGCAGAACGATCGCGCCCAGGTACAGTCCGCCGAAGCCAGCCAACAATACGCGATCCAGAGCCTCGATGCCGAGCAGAAAAAATACCGCCTTGGTGCCTCGACCAGCGCCAACGTGCTGTCGCAGACGCGCAACCTTGAGACCGCCGAGGATAATTTAATTTCGGCGCAAACAACCTACGCTGTCGATCGCGCGGCGCTCTCTCAATTGGTCGCCGATACGTTGCAGAAATATGGCATCAACATCACCGATGCAGCCACCGGAAACGTCTCTCAGGCACCCAACGTACCTGGCCTGGAAGCTCCCCAGCCCGAAGCGAAGCCCGAGCCACTCCATCCCGATCAAGGACAGAATGGGAACGATACGGTTGCTCCCGCAACTGTCACCCCCGGTCCGCAGGGCTTATAAGTTTTCCACGCTGCTGAAAAATACAAGAAAGGCCAGATCATTTCGATCCGGCCTTTTTGTTTGTGTAGAAGCGGCTTCGCTATCGCTCCGTGATGCGATCCAGAAAATCGAAAAACTCAGGAAATGAAATTGCGGCCGACTCGGCTCCGTGAATTTCTGTCTGCCCGGTCGCGCGCAACGCCGCCACGGCAAACGCCATGGCAATCCGATGATCGTCGCCGGCATCGATTTCAGCGCCATGCAACGTCTGTCCTCCGACCACATCCAGGCCATCTTCGAACTCTTCCACCTGCGCTCCCATGGCGCGCAGATTCTTCGCCACCAGGGCGATGCGGTCCGATTCCTTCACTCTCAGTTCCCGCGCGTCGCGAATGCGAATTCCATCCCGTGTGTACGGCGCAATCGCCGCCAGCACGGGCAGTTCATCAATCAATTGTGCGGACATCGCACCGCTAATTTCCGCGCCCATCAACCCGTTTGGATTGCCCACTACCTGCAGCGTGCCCACCAGCTCCGCGTGCTGCTCGCTCAACTCCAGCACATTCAGGTCGACGCCCAGGCCACGCAACACATCCAGCAGCGAGGCGCGCGTAGGATTCATCCCCACCCCATCCAGCACCAGGTTCGACTCTGGAAACAGCGCCGCCGCGCACAGAAAAAATGCCGCCGAGGAAAGATCGCCCGGCACACTGGCATCGATGCCGTGCAGCTTCTGCCCACCGGCGATGCTGACCGCCAGTTTGCTCCGCTCTATTTCGGCACCAAAAGCACGCAACGCCAGCTCGCCATGGTCGCGCGTGTGTACCGACTCATGCACCTGCGTGGTGCCGCTCGCCTGCAATCCAGCGAACAACAGGCACGTCTTCACCTGGGCGCTGGCAATCGGCGTCGCGTAGTCCATCCCACGCAGCGGGCCGCCGTGGATGGTCACCGGCGCGTGGCCCTCCTTCAAGTCGACTCGCGCTCCCATGGCTGTCAGAGGAGTGCGAATGCGCTCCATCGGTCGCTTGCTCAGAGACGCATCACCCACCAGCGTGCTACGAAACGGCTGGGCCGCCAACAGGCCCGCCAGCATGCGCATCGTGGAGCCGGAGTTGCCGCAGTCAAGCGCCGCCCGCGGCTCGCGAAACGTACCCGCACATCCCTCAATTGTCACGACGCCGTTCTCGCCCCGTTCGATGTGCGCGCCTAACTGCTCCACGCAGGCCAGCGTGCTGTGCGGATCCGCGCCGCTGGAAAAATTCGTCAGGTGCGACGTGCCCTCGGCAAAGCCCGCCAGCATGGCGTACCGGTGCGAGATGCTCTTATCTCCGGGCAGGCGCAGACTTCCCAGCACGTTCCGCGCGGGCGGTACCACGCGCGTCGAACCGGACGATGGAGCAGCAGACGACTTCATGGGTGACAAAGAAATTTCTCCTCCAATGTTTCCGATCGCCGCAACAGAGAAAATGCGGTCCCCGCGCGGACGTTCCATTTTGGAACAGCCCAATCCAAACCGGAAATCTCATCGTACCGTGAACCGATTCCTTCGTGGAAACTTCGCCTGCTCGCTTCACCATAAACATCAGGTGAAACTCGGCAGCCTCGCCATCGACGGCTGTCCCGCAGTGAGGTTGCCATGCTGAAGATCGATCCATTCAAACTGAGTATCGCGGTTGCAGTCGCTCTCGCGTGTCTGTCGATTCCTGTAGCGCTCGCACAGAACCAGAATGCGAACGCCGACACGGCGCCTCAATTCAGCGCATCCACCCCGAGCAACGCCGACAACCTGACGGAGTCGGGAATCCAACCCGATGCGCTGCA
Organism: Acidobacteriaceae bacterium; assembly: GCA_049692235.1. Classification (GTDB taxonomy): domain Bacteria; phylum Acidobacteriota; class Terriglobia; order Terriglobales; family Acidobacteriaceae; genus JAKAAZ01. Next base: position 39,221 of record JBAVOQ010000002.1, read on the forward strand.
TATCTACGATCGCGCGGTGCATGAATTGCACCAGGGCCACGCAGTCATCGCCGAGGCAGACGCGAATCGCGCGCTGCGACGAGATCCAAAATTTGCCGACGCTGCCGCACTTGCCGCGACCGCCGCCCTGATGCAGGAACAATTCGCACGCGCATCCGCGGAAGCCACTCAGGCCATCCACATCAACGCCACCGACGAAAAGGCCGATGTCATCCTGGCCACCGCGCGAAATTATCTAGGCGACTATTCCGCCGCAGCCGATGCGTTGCGCCACGTGCGGCCGCAGGAACAACAAACCTGGCAAGTCGCGTACCAGTGGGCCCGTGCCGAAGCCGGTCTGCAGCATTTGCCGGAATGTTTGGAATGGCTGAATCGCGCTGCGCTTTCCGCGCCCGTCAACTTCGCTCCGTTGCACCTGCTGCGTGCCAGCGCTCTGCTCGCGATGGGAGACAACGCGCGCGCCGCCGATGAACTGGAAGTGTATCTGCAATTCCCCAGCGTCAATTCAGCGCAGCGGGATCTTTTGACTCAGGAGCTGCATCGCCTGCGTCAACTGCCACCGTCGAGCACTGCCGCATCAGCCGTTACCGGCAACTAGCTCCGCGTCTTCAACCGCACCGTAGCGCGCGTCTTGTTCACCAGCACATCTGCTTCCATTCCCGTACCTGCCCGGGATTATGTGTGTAGAATGATCCTGCTTTTCTACCATCGAATCTGGAGATGCGGACATGCAGCGTCGCGATTTTATCAAGTCTGTGGTTGTCTTGGGTGGTGCTTCGGTATTGGGTCAGAAGTCATCGTTCGCATTCCAGGATCCTTCCTATACCCCGATCCCGCAACCCGATGTGAAGCGCGTGCTGGTCATGTTCAAATGTCACTTCGATGCCGGCTTTGTCGCTACCCAGGCTACGGTGGTCGATTGGTATTTCTCCGACTATTTTCCTGAGGCGATCCGTCTCGCCAGCGACCAGCGTCGCACCGGTGGACCTTCGTATGTGTGGACCACCGGATCGTGGCTAGTCTACGAATATCTGGAGCAGGCCTCCGCGCAGGATCGTCGCTGCATGGAGCAGGCCATTACGCGCGGGGATATCGCCTGGCACGCGCTGCCGTTCAGTTGGCAGACGGAGCTGATGGATCCATCGATGATTGCCGGCAGCATCGGTCTATCGCAAACGTTGGACAAGCGATTTGGCCGTACCACGACTGGCGCGAAAATGACCGACGTTCCCGGGCACACGCGCGGGCTGGTCTCTCCGCTGGCCTCGCACGGGGTCAAATTTCTGGATATCGGCGTCAATGGCGGCTGCACGCCGGCGGAACTTCCACCGCTGTTTCTCTGGAAAGATTCCGGCGGCAGCAGCCTGGTTGTGATGTATCACCTCGGCTATGGCAGCACCGTGCAGGTTCCCGGGTCCGATCTTGCGGTCATCATCGACGTGGCCAACGACAACGCCGGCCCCCACTCACCCGACGAAATTGTCCGCATCTATTCGGAACTTGGCCATCGCTTTCCCAACGCAGAGATACACGCCGCCAGCCTGACGGAAATTGCGAATGCTGTGGAGCCGTATCGGAATCAATTGCCCGTTATAACGCAGGAAATTGGCGACACCTGGACCTACGGCGTCTCCAGCGATCCGCTCAAGCTGGCCCGATATCGCGAAGTGGCCCGTCTTCGCCAGTCCTGGATTACACAGAGAAAATTTCGCGTCGGCGATGCCACAGACGTTGCTCTATTGCGTTCCGTTGGTCTGGAGGCGGAACATACCTGGGGCACGGATACAAAAACGTGGCTCGACTACGATCATCAAACCCCGCAGGACCTGGCGAAGATGCTTGACACAAAGAACTACAAGGTCGTCGCATTTAGTTGGGAAGAAAAGCGCAAGGATCTTTTCGATGGAATCACGCGCCTGCCCGCGCCGCTGCGCTCCCAGGCGGAAGAGGCGATTCGCAATCTGCAGCCAAAGGAGCCGCAACTGACCGGCGGCACTGTCATGGCCGCGTCGCAAGAAATCGAAAATCCGCTCTTCGTTCTTCAGCTTGATCCAAAAACAGGAGCGATTCATCGCCTCCGCAACAAGAAAACGGGAAGGGAATGGGCATCCCCCGATCATCCCCTGGCTCTGTTTTCCTACCAGACCCTTTCCCAGGAAGATTACGTGCAATATCTCAAGGACTACACGGTCATCAAGGCAGAGTGGCTGAGTTTCGATCTCGGCAAGCCCAACATCGAACGTTTCGGCGCTAGAAATCAAGAGTGGCAGCCATCGCTGGTCGAGCTGCGTTCACACAAGGATGCACAGGGCCAGCGTCTCCTCGCGCAGTTGGAAATTCGCGATCCTGAGGCCCAGCAGTCCGGCCGCACCGCATTCCCGCGAAAGTTGTACATGGAGTGGTTCCTGCCCGATGCCGAACCGGTGATCCATCTGAATTTCTACGCGTTTAAGAAACCGGCCACACGCCTGCCCGAATCGCTGTGGCTCACCTTCAATCCGGTAATCTCCGACCCCAAGGGATGGATGCTGGAAAAGTCGGGCGAACAGGTTTCGCCCTTCGATGTTGTGCGCGGCGGAAGCCGGCAAATGCATGCCGTCTCCACGCACTTCAGTTACAAGGATGACCGCGGGTCTTTCGTTGTTGAGCCGATCGACTCGCCGCTGGTCGCCATGGGGAAAAAGTCACCGCTGAATTTCTCGAAGGATCAGCCCGACCTGTCGAGCGGCATGCACGTCAATCTCTTCAACAACGCATGGGGGACCAACTACATCATGTGGTACGGCGAGGATATGCGTTCGCGCTTTGTCCTGCGCGCCTGAAACCGCAGGAACTAGCGCTACACGCTCAACATTTCACCGGCTTCTTGGGGTCAATGACACGCAGCGCGATCACGGTTTCGTCGTCGAAATGTTCCACGTTCCCCTGAAATTCAGAAACCTCCTTCAGGATGTTCGCGACCATGGTGGAAGCAGAGCACTGCCGATGCTTTTCCAGCACCGCCGTCAGCCGGTCCATATCGAACATTTCGTCGCGATCGTTTTCCGCGTCGATCATGCCGTCGGAATAAAACACCAGCATGTCGCCGGGCTGCGTGGACAGCGTGAACTCGTCATATTCGACATCGGGAAACATGCCCAGCGGAATGCCTGTGGCCTGGATCGGCTCCACGCCCTTGGCGCGGAGGTAAAGCGGCTGGCACCCGCCGGCATTGGCCACCTGCAGCGTTCTGTCGTTGTCGTTCCAAATTGCGAACAGCATGGTGACGTATTGCGCCTCCAGTTTTCTTTCCTGCAACTGGTCATTCAGCGCGGCCAGCATTTTCGCCGCATTCGGCTTCTGTGCTGCCAGCGACCGCATCACCCCACTGACCAGCGCCGCATACAGCGCGCCCGCGGCGCCCTTGCCGCTCACATCTCCCAGCACAATAGCAGTGCGACCGTCGCCGTAATCCAGAAAATCGTACAAATCGCCGCCAATGGTGCGGGCCGGAACAAAACGCGCCGCCACTTCTGCATGCACGGGCTCAGGCACGGTCTGCGGCATCAGGCGGAACTGCACCTTGCGCGCCATCGTCAGATCTTCTTCGAGGCGCTGCTCCTCCTGCGCCAGCCGCTGATACAGACCGGCGTTCTCCATCGCAATCGCCAACTGCGCCGCCAGGGTGCTTACCGCGTGTACGTTGTCTTCACTGAAAAAATGCGCTTTGGTATGTTCCAGGTCCAGAACGCCCAGCACCTTGCCCTTGTAGATCAGCGGCACGGCCATCTCCGACCGCGTCTCCGGATGCACCATAATGTATCGCGGATCTGTGCGTACATCGCCCACGATAATCGCCTGCCGCGTGCTGACCGCGGCGCCAATCAGTCCGCGCTGCAGCGGCACCGGCTCAGAGAAAGAATTGTCGGTCTTCCCGAACCGAATCGAGAATCGGTGGATCAGCATGTTGCTTTTTTCATCCAGCATCCAGATCGCGAACATCTGGTAGGGAATCACCCGCTGCAACAATTTTCCAACCCGATCCAGCAACTGCTCCGGGTCCAGAATCGACGTCAGCTCGCGGCTGATTTCATGCAGCAACTCCAGCGACTGCGCCTGTCGCGAGATGCGCGTGTAGAGTCGCGCATTTTCCACCGCAATGGCTACCCGCGATGCCGTCAGTTGCAACAGGTGCAGATGTTCCGGACGAAAATAGTTCGGCTGCTCCGATTGGATATCAATCACGCCGATCACGCGGTTCTTGGTCACCAATGGCACGGCAAGTTCGGAACGCACCTGGGAATTCGCATCGATGTAGTTCGAAAGCACGCTGACATCGTTGATCAGCATGGCTTCCCGCCGCTCCGCCACCTGCCCCACCACGCCCTCCCCCATGCGGATGCGCATGCGCTCCACATCTGCGGAGTGGCCAATCTGGAAGCGCATGCGCAACTCGTTGGTGCGGTCGTTCAACAGCAGAATGGCAAAAATGCGGTAATCAATGACGGCGCGCACCAGGTCCGCCACGCGATGCAGCAACGTTTGCAAATCAAGCGTGGTGTTCAGCGCATCGGCCAGCCGGGTCAGAAAGTCCCCTTGCACCGCATCGATTCTGGGCTCATTGCGAAGGGTCACGGTAGAACTGGGCCGATAATCGCCTTCATATGCGTGGTGTTCAGCTGCGGGCTTGGACTCGCCAGCACCCTTGGATTCGGTTTCGTTGGGCCGCGCGGACGCATCAGGATGGGTCGCCGGTCGCCGCGTCGACTCGGACGGAGTGTCTCGCACCTCTGGCACGGCATTCTCGGATGCGGGTTTGCGTTTATTGGGACTCATGGCTCGCTCTTCAGAATAGCCTAGGAACGCGCAACGAGTTCCACAAGTTTTCCCTGGGAGCTGCCGTCGTCAGTCACCCTATTTTGCGGATGCCGCGCCCTGTCCCACCAGATAGTTCTGTACTGCGCGCTGTTGCTCCATGTAGCTCTCCAGAATCGCCACTCCGGAAGAGGTTCCAATGCGGCTGGCTCCCGCTTCCAGCATGTCGCGAACCGCATCCAGCGTACGAATACCTCCGGACGCTTTCACGCCGCATCGACCTCCAGCCACGCCTCGCAGCAGGCTCACGTCTTCCACCGTGGCTCCGCCGGTCGAGAATCCCGTACTGGTCTTCAGAAAATCGACGCCCGCGGCCACGCAGATTTCCGAGACGCGCAGTTTTTCTTCCAGCGTCAGCAGGCAGGTTTCCAGAATCGCCTTCAGCGTTCCGCCCGCATCGTGCGCCAGTTCCACCATGGTGCGAACGTCACTTTGCACGGTGGCATTGTCGCCGCTCTTCAGCGCGCCAATGTGGATCACCATGTCGAGCTCTCGAGCTCCCAGGCGCAACGCGGACTCGCCTTCTTCGCGTTTGTTGTGGGTCAGGGAAGCTCCCAGGGGAAATCCAATGACCGTTCCCACGGCCACGCCGGAACCGGACAGCGCACTATGCGCCAGCGCAATCCAGCAGGGGTTGACGCTGACGCAGGCGAAGCGATAATGCATCGCTTCCTCGCACAGCCGCAACACATCGGCCGAGGTTGCATCCGGTTTTAAAAGTGTGTGGTCCAGGGTTGCCGCCAGGCTTTGCCAGTCGCGGAGCGTATTGGCAGCAAAGCCTGCGACGTCGAAGCTGGAAATTTCAAATTCGTCTGCAAGTTCGGGGGAAGAAGAAGCACTCATATTTCAATGTTCCTATCTACTGCTTTTAGATGCAGCACTACTCTACTACTCCCACACGTCGGTGGGAGCATCTGTTGCCATAACGCAAATGTCCGGAAGATTTCGGTACCGCTCGGCGAAGTCCATGCCGTAGCCGACCACAAAACGGTTGGGAATCGAGAAGCCGACATAGTCCGCTTGAATGTGGCACAGGCGCCTTTCAGGCTTGTCCAGAAACGCCGCGATTTTCAGTGTAGCGGGGCCCTGCGCCAGCAACATATTTTTTAAGTAACAAAGTGTTCGCCCGGTATCCAGAATGTCCTCAACCAGGATGACGTTTCTGCCTTCAATTGGCTGATCGAGGTCTTTAATCAGCCGGACGGCGCTCGAACTCGTTGCCATGCCATAGCTCGAAACCGCCAGAAAATCGAAGGTGCAGTCCACCGTGATGGCCCGCGCCAAGTCGGCCACAAATATCGCCGCGCCTTTCAGCACCCCGACCAGCATAATCTTCTCTCCGGCGAAATCGCGGCTGATTTCTGCTCCTAACTCGTTGACCCGCTGCTGAATCTGCTGCCGGGTCAGGAGACACTCGAGGGCCTGGTTGGTGGCGTTTGTCATGAAAGATTCTACCTATCGCTGATTGTAGGACGGATTGTTGAAGATTGTGTGAGCCGCGGCTGCCGCATGGCAATCTTCGGTGAGAGATGCGATGAGCTCACTTCCCATATACTGAAAATCTAGGGAATTCTGTCTGGCATGTATCCATTTATTCACATTGGGCGTTTTCAAATTGGTACTTTCGGCATCTTGCTTTGGCTGGCCGCCGTTTCCGGCTGCTGGGTGCTCTATAAGAACTTTCAGCGCAAGGGCGTCGAGGCCGATGCCATCAACGTCACTGCGCTGGCCACCGTGGCCGGCATTGTTGGCGCCAAATTGTGGCATGTCTTTGAATCGCCTCATCTGCTGATGCAGATTCCGCTGCAGCTCCTGCTGGATCGCGCCGGCTTTGCCTGGTTCGGCGGCCTTGTGGCCGCCATCCTCGTCCTGATGTGGCAGGGAAGAGTCGCCAAGGTGGGCGCATTGGGCATGCTGGACCTGGCAGCGCCTGCCGCCGCCGTGGGCTATGGCGTGGGCCGCATCGGGTGTCTCACCTCGGGAGATGGCGACTACGGCATTCCCACATCGTTGCCCTGGGGCGTCAGTTTTCCGCATGGCCTGGTTCCCACCGTGCAACCGGTGCAGCCCACCCCGGTGTATGAGTTTATTGCCGCTCTGCTGATCGCCTGGTATCTGTGGCAGCGCGGAAAAGTGGACCGCCCGGTCGGCATGATTACCGGCGAGTATCTGGTCTGGTCCGGATTGGCGCGTTTTCTGGTGGAGTTTGTTCGCATCAATCCCAGGATTTATTTCGGGATGAGCAATGCCCAGGTCGCCAGCATCGGCTCCATGATTGCCGGCGTGGTCTTGATCGTCTGGGCGCGACGGCATCCGCACACGATCATCCAGGCACAAAAATGCAAACCAAAACCCGCAGCCCACACAGTCACCAGTTGAGCACTCAGAGTCTCTTCAGAAATTCCTTCACCTGGTCCAGCTGAGGAAACATCTTCTCTTCTTGCTGGAATTCCCGCGAATGCACACACCGCCGTCCGCCCCGCATCTTCACCGGATGTTTTAGGTGCAGCATCTCGTGAAACACCAGATACTCGACCGCATAGCGAGGCGTCTCTCGCCGGTCAAACACACGGCTGACCACAATCGTATTGTGCGCCGCATCATAATGGCCCAATTGTCGACGCGCGGAGTGGGCGCTCCAGGTCAACACCGGCCGGCCTAAGAGCCCGTTGAAAAATTGTCGATTCAGATGATCGAAGACTTCGTCCAGATCGTAATAGTTGCCCTGCGCTGTGGAAACATTTTTTCTTCCTCGGCTGCGCCGCACCATCTCCGCTCGGCGAATCACCGCCTCACTTCCCAAATGTCGACGATAGCGATTGGCATGAACGGGTTCAATCGGCTTGCGATACAGTTTCGCTAGCAGGATGTGTGCAATCGCGCGCGTTACGCTGTCGGGCGCGCCTTCCAGCATGTCGGAGAGTCGCACAAATGCCGTGCCCTCTCGCAGCCGAATCGTCGTATTCACGCCGGTAAAAGGATAGAAGCTGATGTGAAACAACGGCATGGGCGCGCGCGGACGCAGGCGTCGATACTCCGTGGAAAAAATGTCTTGCAGGCGCAGTCCAGACGTTGGAGTGATGGAGTCAGGTTCCAGCATGGGGAGAAGCGCTGGGGGCGATGCGGTCAAAGCGAGGTTCCCTTCTGCACTTGGTTCCAGTCTCGATTGTAAAGAATTTCCACGCAGGCTGTCAGCGCCTCGCATCCGGCGCCAGGCGGTCTCGAACCATGTCATCGCGCGGGACAACGCTGCCTATTTCTCCAGCGCCTTTAGACGCTGTCGTGTTTGTTGCACTTCGTCGGGATATTGGTCATGAGCGGCGGTAAGAAATTTTTGATAATACTGGATGGCTTGTTTCGTCTGATGCAGATGATCCAATGCCGTGGCGCGAAGAAATAATGTAGCCGGGCTGTCGCTCAGCGTTTGCGAGCGATGATCCAGTGCCGTCAGCACCAGCGGATATTGCCCATCTCTCCAAGCTGCAAAGGCAAGCCCGCTCCACGCATCCTCCTGCGTCGGCTGAATCTGCAGCGACTTCTGAAATGTCTCCACCGCCTGCGACCATTGTTGCTGGCGTACCAGGTTCTCTGCGGTTGCCGTTAGCAAGTCAGGATTGTTTCCATCGTTCGCCAGCAGTTGCTGGTAGAGCGGTGCCGCCTTATCCGGATGCCCCGCGCTGCTGTAGAGGTCCGCCAGCATGCGCGTCACCGCAGGCTGATCGGGATTCTGTTGATGCAGCGATTCCAGCTGCGACTCCGCGGCCGAAGTATTTCCTTGCCCCGCGAGCGCGGTCACAGAGAGCGCCAGCAACGTTGGATCGTTCGGCTCTTGCTTCAACGCCGGCTGCAAGGCGGCCTCCGCATCTACAAACTTGCCTTCGTGAATCAACGATCGCGCCAATCCTTCCGTCGCAGCAATCGAAGTTGGATCTCTCGCAAGAATCTTTTTATATTCCTTGCCCGCGCCGTCGTAATTGCCGACATCTTCCGCCAGTTGCGCAGCGAACAATGTGTCCTCGGGTTGCTCCGGCGTCAGTTGCAATGCCACCAGCAGGGCATCGCTGGCGGCGGCAGCATCATGCATCTCGGCATCGACACGTGCCAGTGTGCGGGCAGCGCTGGCCACTACCTCGTGTGCATCGCCGCTGGCAGGTTGCAGCGTCACCGCGGTTTCCAGTTCATGCCGCGCTTCTGCCCATCGTTGTTGCGAAGCCAGCAGATGCCCCAGCGCTGCGTGAGACTCAAATTGCTTGGGATCGATCTCCTCCGCCTTGCGATAGTTGGCTTCCGCAGTCGCATTCTGGTGTTGCGCCTGTTCAATGTAGCCACGATCGTAAGCAATGCGCGCATTCTCCAGCGAGTCTGCCGGCTCGACCGCCTCCGCCTGATTCAATCGCGCGACGGCATGATCGTATTCCTGATGCGCGATCGCGGTTTCTGCCTCGCTCAAATAAGTTGCGGCCGACGTCGGCGCATTCACACCGGGTTCAGACGTTCCCGGAGGAAGCGGCGTCGTCTGCGCTTGCATCCACACTCCGGCGGGCAAGAAAGCCGCCGCCAGCACACATCGAAGAACTACCGATTGCATCATCTTTTTCCTGCCGCTGCCAAATTCGCGGCCTGGTTTGCGGGCTTCAACGCTCGTGCCAGCCATTGACCTGTGTGTGACGCGGGAACCGCCGCGATCTGTTCTGGAGTGCCTACGGCCAAAATCTCGCCGCCACGACGCCCGCCCTCCGGCCCCAGATCGACAATCCAGTCCGCCGCCTTCAGTACATCCAGATTATGCTCAATCACCAGCAGCGATCCGCCGCCGTCAATCAACTGTCGCAGCGCGGAAAGCAGCTTGCTGACATCGTCAAAATGCAATCCCGTGGTCGGTTCATCCAGAATATAGAGCAATCGATTCTTCGCGCGCTTGCCGCCGGCAGGCCGTGCGTTGGCCAGGTGCGACGCCAGTTTGACGCGCTGCGCTTCACCTCCGGAAAGAGTCGTCGCCGACTGCCCCAGCCGCACGTACCCCAGGCCGACGTCGTCCAGCACACGCAACCGATCTTGAATCTTGATGTGCCCGGCAAAAAATTGCAGCGCCTCTTTCACCGTCATATTCAGCACATCATGAATGTTCTTTCCCTTGTAGCGGATCTCGAGCACGCCCGCCTTGAACCGTGTGCCATTGCATTCCTCGCACGGCAGTTCGACATCCGCCAGGAATTGCATCTCGACCGTCACCGTGCCATCGCCCTGGCAAACTTCGCATCGGCCGCCGGACACGTTGAACGAAAAAAATCCAGCGGCATAACCACGTCGCTTCGCATCCGGCAACGACGCAAATAGGTCTCGAATTCCGTCAAACGCCTTCATGTACGTCACCGGGTTCGATCGCGGAGTGCGCCCAATCGGAGACTGATCTACCAGCACCACTCCATCCAGATATTGCGAGCCGTCCAGCGTGTCGTACAGATGCGTGGGATCGGCGACATCGCCTTCACCCAGACGATGTGCCAAGGCGCGATACAGCACGTCATGCACCAGCGTGGATTTTCCGGATCCAGAAACGCCGGTGATACACGTCAACATGCCCAGCGGAAATTCGCAGCTGACGGAACGCAAATTATGCGCCCGCGCTCCCGTCAGTCGCAGCTGCTCATTCCCGGGAGTTCGCCGCCGCGAAGGAACCGGAATCGCAAGCTGGCCGCGCAGATATTTTCCCGTCAATGAATTCGGCGACAGCATCAGCTCCGGCAGCGTTCCGGACGCCAGCAATTTGCCGCCCAGCTCTCCCGCTCCCGGGCCGAGATCCAATAGATAATCTGCCGCGCGAATAATATCCGCATCGTGTTCAACCACCAGGATTGTGTTTCCCAGGTCGCGCAGGCCTTCCAGAATTCGAATCAGCCGACCCGTATCCCGCGGATGCAATCCGATCGACGGTTCATCCAGCACATACATCGCGCCCACAAGCTGCGAGCCCAGTGAAGTTGCCAACTGCACCCGCTGCGCCTCGCCACCCGACAGCGTAGAGGACAACCGATCGAGCGACAAATAATCCAGTCCCACATCATTCAGAAAACCCAGCCGCTGGCGAACTTCCTCCAGGATTCTTCCTGCCAACTCCATCTGCGCGGTGCTCAACCGCAGTTGCGCAAAGAATGCCTGCGCCTCGCCCACGGTCAATGCGGTCACATCACAAATGTCGCGCCCATCAATTTTCACCGCACGCGCTTCGGCGCGCAGCCGCTTACCATGGCACTCCGGGCACAGTGCGTACCCGCGATACTTGCTCAGAAACACGCGCACATACAGCTTGTATTTCTTGTGCTCCAAATGCGCAAAAAACCCTCGGATGCCGGGGAACGTTTTGTCGCCGTTCAGAATGAAGTCTTGATGCTCCTGCGAAAGATCTTTCCACGGAACATCCAGCGGAAGATTTTTCTCTTTCCCGGCGCGGCGCAACTCGCCAAACATGGGCCGATACTTTGGCCGCACCCAGGGATCGATGGCGCCCTCATTCAGCGTGCGCGTTTTGTCCGGAATGATTCGGTCCAGGTCAAAGTCGATGGTGTTGCCGAATCCTTCACAACGCGCGCAAGCCCCATAGGGATTGTTGAATGAAAACAGCGGCGGCTCCGGCTCACGATAGACGCGATTGCAATGGCTGCACGCATAGGCGCCAGAGAATCGCAACCGCTGACGATCCTTTGGGCTCGCCTCCGCATCATTCTCGCTGGTCCGCGGAACCACTTCGAACACGACTTCTCCGCTTTCCCTGTAGCCGGTCTCCGCCGCATCCACAATCCTCGCCCGTGCCTCTGCCGAAACGACGATGCGGTCCGTCAGCACGAAAAGCGGCTGCGAAAAATCCAGCTCCAGCAGAGATTCCGGCGTGGAGAATTCCACGATCTTTCCGTGTTGATAGAGCCGGTTAAAGCCGCGCTGGCGCAACTCGCCCAACCGCTGCCGTCGCGGATCCATTGGCTCCGCCGCAGCCTCCGGCGCATCCGGGACATACTCCGTCGCATAGCGATTGATCTTCGCCGCCGTCCGTGTCGCTGCCGCCAATGCCACCCGCGCCGCTTCGGCTTTCGTGACCGGCTTGCCATCTTTTTTCGTCGGTGCCGCCGCCGCTTTTCTGGCAACCTTCGCCGCCTTCTTGGCAGCCTTCTTCTTCGCAGTGGACCTTTTGCCGTCGTCGGTCACGTCCGGCAGTACCACCGGAAACAGCGCCAGAATCCGTGTCGACTCCGGCAGGTTCAGCACCGATTCCGCAATTTCATCCACGCTGTCGCGCTTCACGATGTTGCCGCAGGTCAGGCAGAACATCGTCCCGCAGCGCGCAAACAACAGCCGCAGATAATCGTAAATTTCCGTCGCTGTCGCCACCGTGGAGCGAGGATTTCGTGTCGAGTTTTTCTGCTTGATCGCGATCGCCGGAGCCAGCCCATCAATCTGATCGACGTCTGGCTTCTCCATCCGTTCTAGAAACTGCCGCGCATAAGCCGAAAGCGACTCCACATACCGGCGTTGACCCTCAGCATAAATTGTGTCGAAGGCGAGCGAAGATTTCCCCGAGCCTGAAACGCCGGTGACGACCGTCAGCTGGCCGTGGGGAATCTCAAAGTCGATATTCTTCAGGTTGTGAACGCGTGCGCCGCGAACCGTGATCGAATCCATTGGGTCACAAGTCCCTGCAGAGGGGTTGGCAGCGCACAAATCGCACACTGCCGCATCTTTCTAGTCTACAGCCTTGCCGGGCGCGGCCTCGATACCGTCTAGGATGAGATAGTTCAAAAGATTCGATGTTTTGGTGAGCCGGAACCTTGCGTCCCGAACGCCGATCGATCTGTTATGAGGAGAATCATGAAACATCCCGCGACTACCAATATTCTGCTACTGTTCATTGCGATCGCTTTGATTGCCATCGCCCTGAAACCCTTACGCCAACCGCAATCCGCCCGGGCGCAGACCGCGCCGATCCCCACCACCGCATCCGATCCGCTCTATATCGAGCCTGGAACCGTGATGCTTCGGTCAACGGATGGCAACACCCAGGTTTTTGGAAAGATGGTTGTCGACCTCAACACTGGAAGCATCTGGGGATTTCCAACATTGACCGGCCAACCATATCCTGTGGATATTTCCAGCACCAAACCGCCGGTCTCCCATCCGATGTTTTTGGGAACTTTCGCTTTCGGAGACATCAACAGATAGGTATCATGGTCGCCGTTCATCTAGTTCCGAATGAATGGATACCTGATCCGGATCATTGCGTCTTCAGCGCCTTGTCGATGGCCTGCTCTGCCAGCGGAGTCATCACCTTGTAGCCGTCCGCGTTGGGATGCACGCCGTCGATGGTCAATTCTTTTTTCATGCCCTGGTCCGGGTTGACCATGGCCGAATAGTAGTCGAGATAGACGAAGTGTTGCTGCGCGCAATACTCGCGTATCCAGCTGTTGATCGCGGCAATCTCCGCCCGCGGATCGGTTCCCGGCTGCCATGGATATGCAGCGGCCGGCAAAATCGAAGCCAGCACCACGCGGATTCCATTCGCCCTCGCCAGGTCCGCCATCGCCATCAAATTATCTTCGATCATGGTCGGCGTCGATGGGCCGGTATTGCCGGCGATGTCGTTCGTACCCGCCAGAATGACGACGACCTTGGGCTGCAACGCGATGACATCATGCCAAAACCGAATCAGCATTTGCGGAGTAGTTTGGCCGCTGATGCCACGGTTAATGTAAGGCTCGCCCGGGAAAAATACACCGGTTGGATTTCCCCACGCATCGGTGATGGAGTCGCCCATGAACACCACTCGTTTCTCACTAGGGGTGGGTGCTGGAAGGGCTGCGTTGGCGGCTCGATAGCGCTCTAGATCCGGCCAGTCCTGTAGCATCTGTTCCATGTGAGAGATTTGCTGGGGCGTTGGCGGCGCGGTCACGGTCGGGGGCGTGGCAGGAGTCTGGGCTGCAGTAGAAGTTTGGGCCGGAGGTGCAACCGGCGGATTGTTTTGCGCAGAAGCGAACGGAACCAGCAGAAGCATACACCAGAAGATTTTCATAATCTCACCCCATTTTCGATTCGCGTTCAGTCGGAAAAGGCTGACTTGGGCGCGCGGAAGACCTCAATCAACAGCAACGCTGCGCCAATCACGATGCAGGAATCGGCGACGTTGAAATCGGGATAATGATAGCCGAAAAGATTGAACGCCAGAAAGTCGATGACGTAGCGATACGCCAGCCGGTCGTACAGATTTCCAATCGCGCCTCCCAACACCAGCGCCAGCGCAACGCTGGTCGGGTTCACGCGCCGTCCGGCTTTCAGAAACACAACCAGTACGATCGCAATCGCAATCAGAGAAAAGCCGATCAACATCCACCGCACTTTCTCCGGGGAGGGCGTATCGGAAAACAAACTGAACGCCGCGCCGTTGTTGTACACGTGCGACAGATGAAAAAAGCGCGGAATGATGGTGATTTCCTGCCCGGAAATAATGTGATGAAGAATCCACAGCTTACTCAACCGGTCGGCTACGATGACTGCGGCAGAAATCAGGAGAAGTTTCAGGTGAGGATATCGGGTACCGCTAAGAGTTGAAGCTGCGCTCACTGCCCATCCTTTTTCGAATTTCCCACTCCTGCAGCCGCCACCTCATCACCTGTGGCCGGCGCACCAATTGCTTCCAGGGCTGCCACGCAGCGTTCGCACACGGTCGGCCATTTCCGGTTCTCGCCCACATGCACGGAATAATTCCAGCAGCGCTCGCATTTGGCGCCGTCGGCTGGCAGCGTCGTTACCTGCAGCGTTCCCGATCCATTCGGTTCGGATGCTGCAACCAGTTCTACCTGCGACACGTTGAACAATTCTTTCAGGCTCGACTCATATTTGCGCAGCAACGGATTCAGCACGGCGGGCACTTGCAGCCGCACCTTGGCTTCCAATGCCTTGCCGATGCGCTTTTCTTTGCGCGCTTCTTCCAGGCTTTTTAGAACGTGATCGCGTACCGCTAAAAGTTGTTTCCAGTCGCCCAGCAATTCTGCCGCAGAGGCAGGTGCGATATCTTGCGGCCGCGGAAAGAGCGCTAAATGAACACTCGGTTCGCGGCCGCTTTTTGTTGGGGGACCCGGGTAATGCTGCCGCGAATTGAGTGCATGTCGCACACTCGGTTCACGGCTTTTCACTGTGGTGGGCAGATATTGCCATACCTCCTCAGCAGTGAAACTTAGGTAGGGCGCGGTTAAAAGAACCAGCGCCTCTGCAATGCGTCCAATCGCGGTCTGCGCGGAACGACGCGCAGGATCGTTGGGCGCAAAGGTGTACATCCGATCCTTCAGCAAATCAAGATACATTGCGCTCAGGTCGGCGGTACAAAACTCGTTGATGGCCTGGTACACGCGATGAAACTCCATCTCGTCATACCAGCGAAGCGCTTTCGTCGTCAGCTCCGCAGTCCGCGCCAGCATGTACTGGTCAATCGGCAGCAACTGCTCGAACGGCAAGGCATCGGTGTCCGGATGAAAATCACCCAGGTTCCCCAGTAGAAAGCGAAACGTGTTGCGCAGCTTGCGGTAGATGTCTTCCGCCAGCCGCTTCAGCAGCGGAATCGTTGCCACCACATCCTCGCGAAAATCGACCGACGCCACCCACAGGCGGATAATGTCCGCGCCCAGTTCAGCGGCCACTTCCGTGGGGCCAATATCATTGCCGCGCGACTTCGATAACGCGCGACCCTGATCATCCAGCGTCCACCCGCAGGTAGCGACGCGGCGATACGGCGCCGCATTCTTCGTGCCCACGCTGCACAGCAGGGAAGTGTGGAACCACCCGCGATGCTGGTCGCCGCCTTCCAGGTACAAGTCCGCAGGCCAGGTCAATCCAAAGCCGGCTTTTTCTCCCAGCACGGCTGCCTGGCTTGATCCGGACTCGAACCACACATCCAGAATGTCCATCTCTTTCGTAAACTTCTGGCTGCCGCAACCCGCAGTCTGACAGGTTGTTCCCGGCGGAAGAATCTCTTCCGGCGTATGCGTATGCCAGGCCTCCACGCCTTCCTCTTCAAACAACTCCACCACTCGGCGGAAGATGGCGGAATCCTTCAGCGGCGCATGGCATTGCTCGCACAGGAACACCGCAATCGGCACCCCCCAGATGCGCTGGCGAGAAATACACCAGTCCGGCCGCGTCGCAATCATGTTGGCGATGCGCTCTTCGCCCCAGCTCGGGTCCCAGCGCACTTTCTTGATCTCATCTAATGCTCGTGCTCGGAAGGTGGCCGCCGAGCCATCCGGATTTTCCATCGGTGTTTCCATGCCAATGAACCACTGTTCCGTCGCACGAAAAATCACCGGATGATGACAGCGCCAACAGTGCGGATAAGAGTGATTGATGTCGACCCGCGCCAGCAACGCGCCACGTTCCTTCAGCAATTCGATGATCGGCTCATTCGCCGCAAAAACTTTCTTGCCTTCGTACTCCGGCAATCCATGGTGCAGCCGCCCCGCGCCGTCCACGTTGCAGGTTGGATCCAGCCCGTACCGCACGCCGGTATAAAAGTCGTCCGCACCGTGTGCCGGAGCCGTATGGACCGCGCCCGTGCCGGTATCCGCCGTCACGTAGTCTGCGAGCACACCCAGAATGCTGCGCTCCAAAAATGGATGCTGAAATGTCGTGCGCTCCAGTTTACGTCCAGCGAACCGCGCGATTTCCTTCGCGTCCTTGAAACCAACTGCCTCGGCTACCGCCTTCGCCAGCGACTCTGCGACGATATACACCTGTCCACAGGATTCCAGTGCGACATACTCAAAATCCGGATGAAAGGCCACCGCCAAAGACGCCGGAAGGGTCCACGGAGTCGTCGTCCAGATGATGGTGTTCACTTGCTTCCCGGCGAGCGCTGCATCCAGCGCCGCAGGATCGCTGGTCATGCGGTAACGCACATACACGCTGGGGCTGGTGTGCATTTCATATTCCACTTCCGCTTCGGCCAGCGCCGTGCGGTCGTGGATGCACCAGTACACCGGCTTCAATCCCTTGTAGACAAATCCCGCTTCGAAAAATTCAAAGAACGTCTCCAGCACTCGCGCTTCATACGATTTCGACATGGTCGAATACGGGCGGTCGAACTGGCCCAGCACTCCCAGGCGCAAAAATTGTTCGCGCTGCAGATCGACATATTTCCCGGCGTACTCCCGGCAGGCCCGCAACACATCGACCGCGGGGATTTCCAGCTTCTTGCGGCCCAGTTGCTCATCCACCTTAATTTCGATCGGCAACCCGTGGCAGTCCCAGCCCGGAACATACGGGGCATCGTAGCCTGCCATGGTCTTCGACTTGACCACAAAATCTTTCAGGCACTTATTCATCGCGTGGCCCAGGTGGATGGGTCCATTCGCGTACGGCGGCCCGTCATGTAACAGATACACAGGGGCGCCCTTACGCGCCGCACGAATCTGCGCGTATAACTCGGATTCCTCCCACGCAGCCAGCCGTTTCGGCTCATTCTGGGGAAGATTGGCCTTCATCTGGAAATCGGTGTGCGGCAGGTTCAGGGTCGCCTTTAAATCAGGCCCAGCGGGCATATCTTCTCCGAAGCAAATATTCTCGTACTCCACTATGATAAATGCATACTTCGCATCATCGGTCTGGGGAGCAAAACGGATTGGCTGGTGAAGCGTCTAAAGCATTAACGTTATCGATATCCGTGTCGTACTCGATAACCTTAGGATTTTTTCAGCCGATTGTCTCTTGCCAGTTGACTGAAACACTGGAATGCCCTGGAATTCATGGAAGGATTTCGGCGAAGACGACAAGTAAAGCCTGCATCCAGCATAATTGAAGCAGGCAGGTCGCAGTGGCGACCGGGCTCCCCCACACGCGAGCCGTCGAAAATGGGTTATGGATGTCGAATCAGCTTCTGATACCGCCTGAAATCGAGAGAAACAAATCACGAGAGCTCCCGCAACCGTCTCTTTGGAGCACGGTCGAGGGTGATCCCTCGTTTTGGTCCTCGCTGACAGAGAACCTCCGCGCCCGGTTCTTCCCCCGGCCGCAGCCCGCGCTTCAGCTGAAATCGAAACCCGTTCCCGTCGCCGACCCCTTCTATCAGGAACCCATCTGGCTCGGCATCTACGAAGATTTTCGTGAATTATTCTTTCCTCGCAAGCTCCCTCCATTGCAGCTGGAATCGCACGCCGTTGCGGTGTCAAACCCGCTGGAGCGGCCGCGAGATCGCAAGTCGAGCCTCATATCCGTCGGGGTTCACCTCCTGGTGCTTGCGTTGATCCTGGCGGTCATCTTCTGGCATCCCAAGCGGCCCGCGGTCGCAGCGGTCGTTCCTCCGCCGAACTTCAACATCACGCCCTTCATGCCCATCGACGCGAACCCGAAAGTGATGGGCGGCGGCGGTGGCGGCGGAGATCGCAGTCTGTTGCCCGCGGCGGTTGGGAAACTGCCCACCATCGCCAAGACGCAGTTCGTTCCTCCCGACGAGGTGATTCGCAACCCCAAGCCCAAACTTGCCGTCGAGCCCACCGTGGTGATGCCGGCAAACATCAAGCTGCCCAACAGCGCCATGCCGAATCTCGGCGATCCGTTGACCTCTGTGCGTGGACCGGCCTCCAATGGCACTGGCAGCGCGGGCGGCATCGGCTCCGGAAACAGCGGCGGCGTCGGTTCGGGTTCAGGCGCGGGCGTCGGACCGGGATCGGGAGGCGGCTATGGCGGCGGCGTCTATCAAGTCGGCGGCGGTGTTCGTCCGCCCGTGGTGATCTTTGCGCCGGAACCGGAGTTTTCCGAGCAGGCTCGCATGGCGAAATATCAGGGCCTATGTATTGTGGAAGTGATTATCGACGCCACCGGATTGCCGCGCGATCCGAAGGTGATTCAACACCTGGGCATGGGCCTGGATGAGAAGGCCCTTGAATCCGTCAAGCAATATCGCTTCAAGCCCGCCACCTTGGCCGGCAAGCCAGTGGCCGTGCGCATGGATATTTCCATCGACTTCCACATTTACTAGCCGTCGGCCCCTCGCACCTAGTACAAACAAATTGTCATCCCGAGCGAAGGTCGCCGTGACGACCCCAGTCGAGGGATCTGCGGTTTCTGCGCACAAAGAACGACCCTGGGTGCCCCAGGTCTCGATTTTGAGACCTGGGATTCTCTGGTTCCTATGCGAAATCACGCAGTCGCAGAACAGGAGCTATTCTCTGCTTCACAAATTCTGTCAGCGCGTCATTCCTATAATTGGGCGCGCCCACAAAAAACCGCGGCTTACCTCGCAATAACGACAGCAAGGCCACCTGGGTGCCCCATCCTTCGAGCTCCTGCGAAGGGTGGGATGGAATCTCTGTACGCCCAGACGTACCCTGGAGGCCCCGGCCGCTCCACAGCACCGCATCCGCGCGATCCAGAAAATATTGTGCCGAAGGCTTGAAGTCGCGAATCGACGGATCGAGCACCGTCAGGTATAGGTCCGGCTTCAAAAACCGCACAATGCTGTTCGACTCCAGGATGGCGTTCTTCGCGCGCGCCAGCTCCTTTCGCACGCGCGGCATCGCTTCTGCCAGTTGACCCTGTCGGGTTCGCACCCAGTAGGAACGCACCGCACCCGCCGCCAGAAATCGCGCGCTATCGGTCCCGCTATCGAAGGAGTGTTCTTCCGTCACCGCGACCGTGTGCGCGTCCGTCTCGCAGTCGCACGGCTCGCCATTCGCCGAGCAAATCCCGTGGCCGAACTGCGTCACCTTGAACGCGGTCCATTCCATCTGCGGAAGAGAAGCGATCAGTCCGGCGACCACCGACGTTTTGCCGATGTTGCGCGTATGTCCGCCAACCACAACAATCGCCACGGAGTACCATCCTTCTCCCACAACCGGTCTGCACGGCTGTGCGATGCGGGTTGCCCCAGGGAATGAGGGTGCCCCATCCTTGCCGGGCTCTTGGCGGCAAGGGTGGGATAGAACAAAGCCTGCATCACGGCTACACTCTTTATTCCTTCTCTCGACGAGGCGACCGCGTCAGCCTCGCCACCAGCGCCAAACCCTTCAGATATTCCCGCAAAGGCTGTGCCGGTCGTCCCCAGAAAACCATGCCCGCGCCGCGCAATTTCTTTTTGCTCAGCACGCCCGCGCCGCCGCCCAGAATCACGCCCTCTCCCACATCGGCATGCTCGCCAATGCCAACCTGGCCGCCCAGAATCGCGCCATCTCCCACCGTGCTGCTGCCGGAAATGCCGGTCTGCGCTGCCATCACCACGTTGCGTCCCACGCGCACATTGTGGCCAATGTGCACCAGATTATCCAGCTTCGTGCCGCGCGCGATCCGCGTCTCCTCCAGCGCGCCTCGGTCAACCGTCGTGTTGGCGCCAATCTCGACGTCCTCTTCAATCACCAACGTGCCCTGCTGCGGAAACTGTGTGTACGCGCCCGTCTCCGCATCGCGCACGTAGCCGAACCCATCCGACCCCAGCACGCATCCGGCGTGCACCTGCACGCGCTCCCGCAACTCCACACCGGAATACATCACCACTCGCGGATACAGCGTGCAGTCCGCGCCAATTTTTACGCCATCCGCCAGCACGCATCCCGCGCCGATGCGCGTCCGCGGCCCAATGTCGACATGTTCGCCCAGCACAGCATACGCTCCGATGGAAACGTCCTCCGCCAGCTTGACGCTGGAGGCAAGAACGGCGCTGCGATGAACGCCCGTGCTTGCCTTCGCCGCCCGCAAATATTGAGATGCTTTGGCAAACGCCAGTCGAGGCTGCGCCACCAGCAACAACGGCTTTCTCAGCGGCTTCGTTTCAGAGAGAAATGCCTTGGCGATCTGCGGCGTCACCAGCACGGCAGCGGCCGCCGATGCCAACGCCTCCTGCAATGTGGCTTCGCTCTCCGCAAACGTCAGGGAAGTCGGAGTGGCATTACGCACGCTGGCTACGCGCTCCACGGAGTCTGCCTGCGGACGATCTTCCGGGCTGGTCGGCTTCGCGCACGGTACGTATTCCGCCTGCAGCGTTTCCGCGAGTTGCCGCAACGGTAGCATAGCGTTATGGTAGTCGACCGGAAGCCAATCCAGCAGGCTTTCCATCCGGCCGTGTTCCCACGTGGGTAGACCCCAGAGTTGAGTCCGGGACTAGGAGGCCGCATTTCCACTCGGCAACCCGGGATTGAAAGCCTTTGGGCCCACGAAAACGCTCAGTAAATCGGCGGCTCTCCCGGCGGGCGTGTCTTCCATCGCCGATGCACCCACAGCCATTGCTCGGGATATTGCCGAATCACATTCTCCAGCGCGGTCGTAAACATCTGCGTGTTGGTAGTCGCGTCGCGCTCCGCATCGCCGGTGTCTACCATTTGTAGCTCTGGCAGGAAATGCAGCACGTACTTTTTTTCTGCCGGCTCCCACATCAGAAAGCCCGGCAGAACCGCCGCTCCCGTGCGCAGTGCCACCCGAGCCACGCCCGATGCCGTACACGCCGCGTGTCCGAAGAAATCCACAAACACGCCCTGCGGCGGCGTCATGTTGGTGTCCATCAACACGCCGACAGTTTCCCCCGCCCGCATGGCGGCAATCAATCCTCGAGCAAAGTCATCCTTCGGCAACACGCGATTTCCATGTTGCGTGCGAATATCGTTCACCAGCCGGTTGACCCACGAATTATCCAGCCGCCGAATCACCATGCCCATCGGATAGCCCGCCAGCGAATGATAGAAACTTGACATCTCCCACGCGCCCAGGTGCCCGGTCAGCACCAGAACGCCCTGGCCGCGTTGCTTCGCCGTTAGGTAATGCTCCAGCCCCTCATAACGGATAAACTGGCTGGCGCGTTGTAATGTATATCCCGGCATCTGACAAAATTCCGCCAGCTGCCATCCCAGTTGCCGATACATCCCGCGAAGAATCGTTTCGCGTTCGGCTTCGGGCTTCTCCGAAAATGCCAGCGCAAGGTTTCTCAATCCCACATGACGTAGCCGAGGTGTGGCAGCATACCCCAGCCAGCCGATGCCAGCGCCGACTTTCCGCGCCAGACCGCGAGGTAACAGCCCCAGCGTCTTTACCAGGAGCCACACCAATCCGAACTCGAATCTTTGCCGCATGGTGGATTGAATCGATTTTATTGGAGATTGCGACAACTGACTGGAAATCGGCAATCCCTCTCGCGAATAGCAGCAAAATCCCCCATCCTCGAAGCCACCGCAGTGTGCAGCCTTCCGCGCACATGCGCCGGCGTTCGCAATGCACCGCATTCCAGCAAGATACGTTTGCTGTCCAGATTCCCGCCGGGGGGCCAGGCAATCCTTGGCAACCGTTCCACCCGATTGGTGCTCTAATAAGATCAGTAAGCAACAAAACAAGTACGCACGCCGCACGACGGTATGCGAGTCTGGAGCTCATCATGGATACATGGAAATTTTGGATGGCATTTGGCGTGGGTGTAGCAGCCGGAGCCGCAGTCGCGCTCCTCTATGCTCCGCAACCTGGCGACCGGACCCGCAAGCAGATCAAACGCGGGTTGGAAGATGCCTCGGATCAAATCAAGAACACTGCCGAAGATTTCAGCGAGAAGGCGGAGCAGTACGGCAAGCAGGCGGAGCGCGTCATTCGTCGCGGACGCGAAGTTGTCGATGACACTCTGTCGAAGGCCGGGTCGGTTGCCAGCAAGGTATCGGGATTCATTTAGAGCGCCGACCGCAGGTGGTATGCATCAAAGCCGTGTCGCCGCATAAGTGCGGGCCGCAAGCCCACAGACAGCCGTCAGGCTCACCGCATCATTGAGGCCTGAAATTTGGCTGAACAAACAACAGAAGCTCCGCCACGGCGGAGCTTCTGTTGTTGTGTGTGCTTTCTTTATAAAGCGGCTTTTACGGATTTCACAGTCCAAATCATAGGCGTCATTCTGAGCGAAGCGAAGAATCCAGAGAATAAGGGCGGCATCTGCCACACCAACATCCTCTGGATTCTTCACTTCGCTACGCTTCGTTCAGAATGACTCACTTCGACTACGTAGGCTGCCAGTCCATCCTAGCTGCTTGAAAGTGAAATGCCTTCCGACGAGCGTTCTACGCCTTCACTGCCAATCGGTCTGTAGAACAGTTGATTGTTATCCAGGTAGACCTCAAGGAATGCGGGCCGTTCCTGAATATGGCCGGCAATCAGCGCCTCCGACAACGGGTCTTCGACGTACTTCTGCAATGCTCTCCGCAGCGGCCGCGCCCCATACGTGCGATCCATCAGGGTCTTCTCCAGGATCCATTTCTTCGCATCTTCCATCACGGAAATCGTAATGGCCTTCTGCGCCAGGTTCGCATTCAACTGCTGGACCAGCAATTCCATGATCTGGATCAGGTCCGAATCCGTCAGCGCCTGGAAGATGATGATCTCGTCCAGCCGGTTCAGGAACTCAGGATTGAACGTGCGCTTCACCTCGTTCTTCACCAGGTCCTCGACCTTTTCGGCGATCGTGTCTTCCAGGTTCGACTGGAAGCCCAGCCCCTGCCGCTTCTGCAGGTGCCGCGCGCCAATGTTTGAAGTCATGATCAGAATCGTGTTCTTGAAGTCAACCGTATTGCCCAAACCATCGGTCAACTGGCCATCCTCAAACACCTGCAACAGGATGTTGAAGATGTCCGGATGCGCCTTCTCAATTTCATCCAGCAATACCACCGAGTAAGGCGAGCGCTTCACGCGTTCCGTCAGCTGTCCGCCTTCCTCGTAGCCCACATAGCCCGGAGGCGACCCGATCAGCTTCGAGACCGAATGCTTCTCCATGTACTCCGACATGTCGAAACGGATCAGAGCCTTGTCGCTGCCGAAGAGGAAATTCGCCAGCGAACGCGCCACTTCCGTTTTGCCCACGCCCGTCGGTCCCAGAAACAGGAACGAGCCAATCGGACGGTTCGGCGACTTCAGGCCCGCGCGAGAGCGACGAATGGCCCGCGCCAGCGCCGAGATCGATTTCTCCTGCGAAATGATCCGTTTGTGCAGTTCTTCTTCCACTCGCAACAGTTTTTGTGTCTCTTCCTCTTTGATGGAAGTAACGGGCACGCCCGTCCAGCGGCTGACAACATCTTCAATGTCTTCCCGCGTTACCACCCCTGCGGTCGAATCATCCAGATGATATTTGTCGCGCAGCGCCCGCAGGTTCTCGCGCTCCTTCCGTTCTTCATCGGAATAGAACCGCGCCTTTTCAAATTCATGATTCGCGATTGCGTTTTCCATGCGATGAACAATAAATTTGATGCGCTTCTGAATCTCCGTTATTTCTTCCGGCAGGGAAGTCTGCCGCAGCTTCACCCGCGCCCCCGCTTCGTCGATCAAATCGATGGCCTTATCCGGAAGAAAGCGATCCGGAATATACCGGCTGGAGTGGTACACCGCGAATTGGATCGAGTCGTCCGTATAGCTGACCGCATGAAACTTCTCATAGCGATCCTTGATCCCCATGATGATCTTCACCGCGTCTTCTTCATTCGGCGGCGGCACTTTCACCGCCTGGAAACGCCGTTCCAGCGAGCGATCCTTCTCAATCGACTTGCGATATTCCGCCGGCGTCGTGGCGCCAATGCACTGGATTTCTCCACGCGACAGTGCCGGCTTCAAAATGTTGGCAGCATCCAGCGAACCTTCCGCCGAACCCGCCCCCACCAGCGTATGCAGTTCATCGATAAAGATGATGGAGTTTTGATTCTCCATCAGCTCTTTCATAATTGTCTTCAGCCGCTCTTCAAACTGGCCGCGATATTTGGTACCCGCCACAATCAGCGAAAGATCCAGCCCCAGCACTCGCTTATCCGCCAGAAAACTAGGAACATCGCCGTCAGAAATGCGCTGCGCCAGGCCCTCGACGATGGCCGTCTTGCCCACGCCCGGCTCGCCAATCAGCACCGGGTTGTTTTTCGTGCGCCGGCATAGAATCTGAATGACGCGATCCACTTCCGCGTCGCGTCCCACCAGCGGATCCAGTTGGTTGTCCAGCGCCGCCTGCGTCAGGTCGCGGGAAAACTCCGCCAGAATGCTCGACTCGCGATTCCGCGCCGCTTGCGGAGCACGCTCTTGCGTGCTCTTGGCCAGCTCGTCGCGAACCGTCGAAAGTCTCAGGCCCCGCTCCAGCAAAATCTCCGAAGCAAAGCATTTTTCTTCCCGCAGCAATCCCAGCAGCAGATGTTCCGTCCCAATATGTTTATTCGACAGCCGCTCCGCTTCTTCCGCGGCGTAGGCTAGAACCCGTTTGCATTCATTCGACAACGGCAGATCGACCGAAGTCGAAACCTTTTCGCGAATCGTCGTGTGCGCCTCAATCTGTTTGCGGATCGATTCCACCGACGCATGGGAGCGCAGGAAGCGATTGCTTAACGCCTTATCCTCGCGCAAAAGTCCAAGCAGCAGGTGTTCCGTTTCAATGTAGGGCGAGCCAAACTGGCTAGCCTCGTAGCGCGCAAAAAAGATCACGCGCCGCGCTTTCTCCGTGTACCGTTCGAACATATTCCCCCCTGCTCATGCCGTTCCTATGCTGGTTCATGCCGTTCCGGTGCGGTTGGCGCCTGGAACTGCGGTACGAACAATTGGATGCCCCGGCGTTTCAGAAGATGCATTGGGCCCCTCTGTTGATGCCCCTCCCGACCCGCTGGCGTGCAGCCAAACTTCGTGCAACCGGCCTTCGTGCAACCGGAGCGTGCGTCCACAACGTTTTGCGATTTCCATGTTGTGGGTGACGAGGATGGAGGTTAACCGATGCGTGGTGTGCAGCCGTTCCAGCAGGCCAAACACGGCTTCGGCCGTACGGTTATCGAGGTTGCCCGTTGGCTCGTCGGCCAGCAACAGGCGGGGTTGGGTGACCAACGCCCGTGCCAGCGAAACGCGCTGTTGTTCCCCACCGGAAAGCTCCCCGGCAAGGTGGTCCACTCTGGCTTCCAGTCCCACTTCGCGCAACAGTTCCCGCGCTTTCGCAAAGGCGGACGGTTTCGGTTCTTCCCGTGCGAGCAACGGCATCGCCACATTCTCCAGAGCCGTAAATTCCGGCAAAAGATAGTGCAGTTGCCACACATAACCAATCTCACGATTGCGGAATGTGGCTGCCTGCCCCGCAGTTAATTTTCCTAGCCAAGTTGAGGCGAAGTATACGTCACCGGCAGAGGGACGATCAAGCGCCGCCAGCAGATGCAGCAAAGTACTTTTGCCCGCACCCGACTCGCCAACAATCGCGATCATCTCGCCCCGCCGCACCGTCAGGTTCAGTCCGTCAAACAATACAAGAGGTTGCGTCCCGCTGCGGTACTCTTTGCGCAGATTTTCCACCCGTAGCAGGATTGGATCGACTCCGCCCGCAGCCGAAAACCGCGCAGTCTCCGCGCCCTCAACCCCCTGGGTTGACCCCACCTCGCTGCTGGAATGTCCGCCCATATCCTGCCTCTATCATAGAGCCCCGGCCGTCAATCCCACGCCAATATGCCGGGGTGCCCCATCCTTGCCGCAGCTTCATCGCGGCAAGGGTGGGATGTGATTCACCTTTACGCTCAAATTCCCAAATCAGCGAGACGCAACGAGAAACCCTTGCGGACGCGATCAAATCGGATTGATACATGATTGACCGATTCTATAGTCAACAAAATAGCAGGAGTCATTCTGAGCGCAGCGAAGAATCCAGAGGGTGATGGCGGCGCAACCCATGCCGATATTGTCTGGATTCTTCACTCCGCCCGCTCGCTCGGGCGAGCGGTCTACCTTCAGAATGACTCTCAATCCGGGTGCCTCAGGGGCGGCGGGTGGCACATTCAAGCCGTTTCCTGGCTTGAGTGGGGTTGAACGGATGGAATCGGATGCGCGGAAGCGGGAATCATGGCCGGTATTCCCGCTATTGCGTTGGCTTGGAAGGGTTTTGTTCGTCGGGCAGAAACAGGCTGAATACCGTCCCATTCCAGCCCGGTTTCTGGCTGCTTTTCAGCGTCAGCGATTGATCCGCAACGTAGGCGAAGAACCTCGCAATCTTTTGGATACACCGGTTACACTTTTCACATTGATCCTTAAGAGGCTCGCGCGCGCGGGAGAGCAGCTTAACCGCCCAGCCCGAAAGATATCCAGCGGGCAAACTATAGAAAGGCGGCTGCTTTGCCTCCCATTTCACTGAAAGTTCAGACCGCATCAGGCCCACTTATACTCGAAGCCTCACCGGGGAAGCCACTTTTCGTCCTTGGCCGGAACGGTACAGGGAAATCGGCTCTGGTACATACCTTTGTTGCTCAATTGAGAGGGCAGGCCGTATATTTACCTGGTTCGCGACCGAGTTATTTCGACCATGAGAGTCTCTCCCTTGCGCCGTCGGGCCGCAAAGACTTGACAACCCATCTGCAGCATTGGGACGTCCAGCCGGACACTCGGTGGAAGTCAACTGTCGGCACTTCACGGAATCAGAAGGCAATCCACGATCTAACGGCTGCGGAGACCCAATTCAAGGTCGAAGCAGCGAACGAGATCGCCCGAGATGGCAGGAATTCGAGTGCAATCACTCGATTACAAGCCGGCACATCTCCGCTTGATCGTGTGAACGGCCTGCTCAAACAGTCCCAATTGCCCGTTTCAGTTTTAATCGAAACTGCAGAGCTGAAAGCTACTAGAGGCAACGGCACTTACAGTATCGCCAGGATGTCCGACGGAGAAAGAATCGCACTTGTGCTGATTGCGGAGGTAGTCACCGCACCGATCGGCTCGGTATTTCTGATAGACGAACCCGAATTGCATATGCACAGAGCAATCGTAGTTCCGCTCATAAGTTCGTTGATGCGGGAGAATCCAGAAAGTACCTTTATCATCAGCACACATGAACTTGAGCTTCTTGCAAGCTGCCCGCAATCCTCGATAGCGATCATTCGCAGTTGCTCTTGGAATGGGCCGAATATCAGTGAATGGGAACTAGACACTATACCTCAGGCGAATGAACTCCCTGAAGACGTGCGTCTGGATGTCCTGGGATCACGACGCAAGGTCCTCTTCGTAGAAGGCGTTACGACTAGCCTTGACGGCCCCTTGTACGCGCTTTTGTTTCCGACTACGTCTATTCGCTCACGAGAAAGCTGCCGCGAAGTAGAGCGTGCCGTTTCAGGTCTGCGAGCGATCCAGAACATGCACCACGCCGAGGCCTTCGGCCTGATCGACGGTGACTCAATGGGGGAGGAACAGAAGGCCACCTTCGTTTCCAAGGGGATTTATCCACTCCCGGTACATGCGGTGGAAAGTCTCTATTATTCCGAGGAAGTACTTAAAGCGATTGCAGAACGACAGGCTAACACACTAGGCCTAGACCAGCACGCTCTACTTCACGAGGCAAGAACCAAAGCAGTAGATGCACTGAACAACAAGGACTGCATCGAACATCTCGCGAGCAGGGTTGTTGAGCGCCAACTCCGTGATAGCTTGCTTCAGCACCTTCCGACCCGTACCGAGCTTATGAATGAAAATATGGCGGATATAACTGTGTCGCTTGCCTCGCCCTTTCCGAAGGAAGTCGCACGCCTGAGACTTTTGCTCAACGATAGCGGCATTGCAACCGTGATATCCCGCTACCCAGTGCGCGAATCTGGAATTCTAGAGGCTCTCGCCAAAGGTTTGAGGTTCTCTGGTCGCGCGGATTATGAAAGGGCAGTCCTCACCCGGTTGTCAACGGACGCCACCCTTTGCGATGCGCTCCGCGCCAAACTGGTGGGACTCGCGTCTCAGCTGGACTGACCTCGTCAGGCCGTAGGTGGGTGGCCCATCAATTCAAGCCGTTTTTGGCTTGAGTGGGGTCGAACAGAATTGTCCTCGCTGATTTCCACGGTCCCAGCCGGGTGCCCTGAGGAGACGATATACTTGGCAGTATCCCCAAGGTAGGTGGTCTTTGACCGCGAATTCATTTCCGTACAGAATATTGATCGTTGACGACGAACCGAGCTTGCGCGAGCTTGGGAAAATGTTGCTCAGTGCGCAAGGCTATGAGGTGCGCGGGGCGGAAGATGGGTTTGAGGGTTTAGCGGCGCTCAAACAGTCGCTACCGGACATTATCATCTCCGACCTGGTTATGCCGAACATGAGCGGGTTTGAGTTCCTTTCAGTCGTGCGTCGACGATTCCCGATGATCCCGGTCATTGTGATTTCAGGAGAATTCTCTGGTCTGTCCGTGCCCGAAAGCGTGCTTGCGGACGCCTTCTTCCCCAAAGGCGGCTACAGCGCCAAGCAACTTTTCGAGAAGATCATCGATTTGCTGCATGAACTTCCTACCCGTCCTAAAACGGGGAAACCCAACCAGGCTGCGGTCTGGGTGAAGAACGATAAGGGGACCATCGCTGTCACCTGCTCGGATTGCTTGCGTACCTTTCCCGTATCGAACGTCGCAAAAGGCGTTCATGAGGCGGAGTGCGATTTCTGCGGCTGCGTTGTGCGTTTTGAGATCATCGGAGAACAAAAGTCCAAGGACGGAAACGCGAATCTTGTGCTGCCGAAGAGTTGATCGGTCCAGACTCTCTCGATCGGTGAAAAATGTCGGCAGTGTGCGTTCGAGCAGGGCTTTTGGCCGGGGATGTCTAACCGGCACGTTGCTGTGTCCATCAGGCTGCCGGTCCACAGCAAACTTTCCAGACAAGATCTCCAATGGCTGCTTTTTTTGGGGACATCGCGGCCTGTATTCCCCTTATTGCGTCGGCTGGGATGGATTCTGTTCGTCCGGCAGAAACAGGCTGAACACCGATCCATTCCAGCCGGGTCTCTGGCTGCTCCGCAGCGCCAGCGAACCGTGATGCCGCGACACGATGCCGTGAGAGATCCACAATCCCAGGCCGGTTCCGTTCACTTCCTTGGTGGTGTAGAAGGGTTCAAAGATGCGCTTCCGCACTTCCGCCGACATGCCGTGGCCCGTATCCGCAACGGTAATGCGCACCCCGGAGCGCCCGGTCTTCCAGTCGGTTGCGTCACGGCTGCATAGCAGCAACCGCCCGCCGTGCCGCATGGCGTCCATCGCATTGGCAATTAGATTATTCAAAACCTGCCGGATGTCACTTTCAAAGCACAAAACTCGCTTTGTGGATGTGTATTTAGAAACCACTTGAATGTTGGAATTGACCAGCCGTCCCTGGTAAAGATCGGCAACGGAGTCAATCAGTTCCCGTGGATCGACGTGAGTGGGTTTCATCGTCTGCCGATGAAACCGCAAACTCTGCGTGGCAATGTGCGACACCCGCGTCAACTCACCCTGCGCGGTTTCAAGATAGCGTCTTGTCGCCTGCGGCAGCGGCTCATGGTTCAGTGCCAGGTAGAGCAGGTTTGTCACCGCTTCCAGCGGGTTGTTGATCTCATGCGAAATGGAACTGGCAAGTCGTCCCACGGCGGCCAGCTTTTCGCTTTGGATCAGCGCTTTCTCGGTGCGCTTTTGCGCCGTGATTTCCAGCGAGGCGGCTGTGATCGCGCGAATCGTTCCATCCGGCCGGTAGACCGGGTAGTAATTCACCGTCCAATAACGATGAATGCCGGGCTGCATTGGCAGCTCACCCTCCAGCAAATTGTTGGTGATGGGCTTGCCCTGCGCGACCTGTTGAAACATTTCGTTCAGCCCCTCAATCGGAGCGATTTCCGTCACCGTCTTGCCAAGAATGTCTTCCATCGGCAGTCCGACAATTTCCGCCTGACGGTCGTTCAGCCGCAGATAGCGAAACTCCACCGGATCGAACAGAGCCAGTCCAATCGGCGCGGTCCGATACATCGTTTCCAGTTCCAGCCGCTGGTGCTCGGCCTCCTGCTGGCTCTTCCGCAGCTCCTCCATGGCCAACTTGTTTTCGTGGATGTCGATGCAGACGCCCAGCCAGTACAGCGTCTTGTTGTGCTCGTCGCGAACCGGCAGTCCTCGCACCCAGAACCAGCGATAGACCCCGTCCGCTCCTTGACGAATCCGCGTCTCGACTTGAAAATCGACTTCGCGCTGCAACGCTTCCATCCACGTGCCCAAAACTCGCAGCTCGTCTTCAGGATGCACAGCGGCGCGCCACCCGTCGCCCAGACTTGCTTCCAGTGAGAGGCCGGTGTAATCCAGCAGCCGTTGGTTGGCAAAGGTGACCATGCCTTGAGTGTCGGCCATCAATATCAACTGCGGGTTCAGTTCTGTGAAGGCACGATAGCGTTGCTCGCTGGCCTTCAGCGCCTCTTGTGCACGCTTGCGTTGAGTGATCTCCTGAAAGTAAACACTGATCCCGTTTTCGGTCGGATACACATGCATCTCGAACCAGGCGTCATAGGTCTCGCCGTAGTGTTCGAAATGGGCTGGGACGCCCGTCTCCATCACTTGTCTTAATTGACGTTCAAGTTCCGTGCCGACAAGTTGCGGCCAGATCGTCCAGATATTCCTGCCTATAAAATCTTCGGCCCGCTGACGGCTGCCCTGCACAGCCTGCTGGTTGGCGAATGTGAAAGTCCAGTTTCGATCGAGCGTGGCGTATCCCGCTGGGATATTTGCCAGCAATTCCGCCAGTCGTCTCTCTGCGCGTTGTGCGCGCTGGAGCGACTGCTCCTCTTGCTCGCTTGGGGAAGTCCTATTGTCTAAAGAATCGAGCATGGGCAATTCGCACAGCGAAACGTTCGACCACGATTGTACTCATACATCCTGCGACTCGTAATGCTCGCTTTTTGTTGCATCGCCTCTAACGAATTCCAAGAATGTTGCATTTCGCATGCAGCGCCAGGTGGTGCGCGGTGCCACCGATAAACCCGCTGAATCCTCCCGGTTCGCGCCGCAGGCCAATCACTAACAGGTCGGGCTGGACGTCATCTAGCAATTGAAGAAGTCCATCGATCTCATTGCCTTCTATCGTTTTAATGGTGACTCCCACGCCAGCTTGCTGGGCAGTTTGTCTGGCCCTGTGATGCAGTTCCGCGTAGAAAGTTTGCTTCTCGCGTTGCAGGATTTGCGGCACGTCGGGAGCCACGGCGGACGCATAACTAACGTAGGCGGGCAGGCGTTCAATCACCGTGATCATTGTCAAGTCCGTCCCGGCAAGCTTGGCCAACTCCAGCGCAGAATGGAAAGCCCGCGCCGCTTCCGGTGACTCATCGAATGCCACCGCAATTTTCTTGAACATGTTGGCGCTCCTTTTTTTCGGTGAAGCGAAAATGCCCCTGGGAACTTAGTTGCCTTAGCAACCATAATCGCCAAAAATGCGCTTTTTAGTTGCTAAGGCAACTAAAAAGTTCCGGCGCGAAAATAAGCCTTCAAATCGACCCCTTCTCCAGCTCCTTGCGATTCCAGTTTCCAGCGTTTGCGCCCGATTCATAGGTGCTCTGCAGAAATTCAAGCAGCGTCGCTCGCGGCGAACTCGCCTGCCGCAGGTCGTCATACATCAGCAAGAACTCTTTTAACTCGGGATGATAGAAAGTTTTTTCTGGCCGCACCGCCTGATTTGAGAATCCTTCCGGCTCCGGCGCAGCATAGGCGTAAAACGCCGGCCCCGCAATGTTTCCACCGCCCGGCCACCATCCCGCGCTGATCACTTCGTGCGAATACGCTTCCCGTGTGATTGGATCGGCGCCCACACGCTCCGGCGCGCGCCGGCCGGAAAACCGCGTCACAGCCAGGTCGAAGCTGCCCCAGAAAAAATGGGACGGACTTGATTTGCCGATGAATCGCGCACGAAATTCCTTGAAAACGGAATCGCAGCTAACCAGGATTCGCCAGAACCGGTTCGCATATTCCGGGTCGTAGGATTTGTGGCGGGTGTCCTGATCGAAGGCAATCGGGTTGGGAATTTCAACCGGCATCGGCCATATTTTTACCTCAATGCCGAGCTCGGCGAGAGTCGCCATCAACATGGCATAGAAATCCGCCACGGATCGAGGGGCCAGCTTCAGGGTTGCGCCGGTTGAATGGTTTGTCTGCACGGTCAGTTTGTGATCGACGAAGTCGAACTGTATTTCAAAGATTCCGCGCGTGTAGGGAATCGGCGAAGTGGTGAGCCCAACTGCGTTGACGTACAGCGGAACTTCCCACCAATGATTCAGCTTGGGGCTCAGCGCCAGGCGGATCTTGCCGACAACCTGCGACCACATGTGCAGCGTGCTGTAGGTATCCTGCCAGGTGGCTAACGGAAGCTCCGGCCAGTCTTCAGGGCCAGCGACAATGATTTTCGAGCTCATGGTCTTCTCCGCAAACAAGTGTAAGATGCGGCAGCCGCGAAGTCCGCTAATATTTCTTGCCGCTACTCGTACCGCAGCGCTTCCGCCGGAAGAATCTTCGCGGCCGATGACGAGGGATAGAGGGTTGCCAGCAGCGAAACCCCCAGCGCCACTGCGGCGACAATGACGCCATCCTGCCAGCGAGGGGCGAAGGGCAGATAATCCAACGAGTACACCTCCGCCGACAAATGGATGATGCGATAGTGACCTCCAGCCCAGGCCAGCGCGTAGCCCAGCACCAGCCCGATCGAAGTGCCAAGAATGCCGATCAGCATTCCCTGCCACACAAAGATTCGCCGCACCTGGGATGGCCGCACGCCATAGGACATCAGCACGGCGATATCGCGCGTCTTCTCCATCACCATCATGGTCAACGCGATCAGGATGTTCAATGCCGCCACGCAGACAATGAGTCCAATCACGATAAACGTGACCGCCTGTTCCTCACCCAGCGCGTGGAATAGTTCCTGGTTCTGCTCCATCCAGTTGGTGGTCATAAAGCCGCTGCCGGCGGCCTTCTCAATCTCTTTTCCAATGCGGTCGGCATGATACAAATCGTCGACCTTGAAGCTGATGATGGAGACGATGTTTGGCTCGCCGAATAAATGCTGGATATCCGTCAGTCGAGCGAGCGCGAACGAGGAATCGTACTGATAGAACCCGGAGTGGAAAATTCCGACGACTTGAAACCGTTCATACTTCGGCACCAGGCCAAAAGGGGTCAGCTCGCCCTGCGGGCTGGTCACCAACACACTGTCGCCCACGCCTGCGCCGATCTGATCGGCAAGATCGGAACCGAGAACCAGCGGCGGAAGCGTGCCTGTCGAATCCTGACCGTCCTGGGGAGCCAGCGGTGCTGCCGTTCCTTGCTTCATGTCGTCGAGCAGGCTGCTGACCGTGCGCTCTTCAGCGGGCAGAATGCCTTTGACCAACGCGCCCCCGGATCGGGCTCCGCGCGAAATTAATACCTGACCGTAAAGACCAGGCGCAGCCGCGGTCACGTGCGGGAGAACTCTCAGCCGATCGGTCAGGCTGCGCCAATCCTCGATGCCATCGCTGGCCACCCGCATCAATTGAACTTGCGCGGTCGAGCTCAACAGGCCCTTTTGCAGATCGCGCTGCATTCCATTCGTAATCGCCAGCGCCAAAATCAGCGAGGCTACTCCGGCGGCTACCCCGATAATCGAAATCGCCGTGATGACGCCGACGACTGCCTGACGGCGCTTGGCCCGCAGATAGCGACTGGCAACAAACAGTTCAAAGCGCATAGGCCGGCTCGCTCATGGCTGGACGCACAATTACTGGACAACCGCTTTCCCGGTAGCCGTATTGCCCGCGCGGTTCAGCACTCGCACCGCCACCACATGCTGCTGCGAGGAACCAGGCTGCACGGATGGCGGAATATCGCTACCCTCCGCGCGTTTTGGTACTGGGATGGTGAAGTCGTAATGCTCCTGCAGGGAATCGCTGAGATTGCCTACCGGGTCGATGTACTGCCACGCACCTGCATCCACCGAATAATACGCGCGCGAGATGGTGGAAAGTTTGTCCTGCGCGTCGAACACTATGTGGATTGCGGCAGCCGGTTGCGAGGTCAACGTCGCCTGTAGAGGTGAAAGTATCGGCGGCATGGTGTCGAGCAGGAACGGATCGCTGTCCTTGTAGCCAGTCAGCGCATTTCCTGCCAAATGTGAGGGAGCATCCGTGGCGACAATGCGCAACGTGTAGTAGCCGTCTGGAATACGATTCACCTCGAACGACAGAAAGGTTTGCGACACATTCTGCTCGAGCGGCAGCCAATTGGTCTCATTCGCACCGCGGTAGTAGACGGAGTAGTGCAGTTGATCGCCATTCTCATCGTGCGCCTTCCAGCGGACCGTGGCCCAACCGTGGGTCCGCATCGCCATCAGCGGCTGCGAAGCCTGTTGGGCTTCGTAGATCACGCCATCGGTTGATTCCGCAGGGAAGTTGATCTGCACCGGCGCGATCTGTGCTTCCTGGTTCAGGCCCGGCACTACGCGAGCATGCAGCTCCACGACGATGTCATCCACAACCGGCGCGACGTTTTGCGGCAGGTAGTAAAAACCAACCTGGCGCAAGGTTGCATCCCCATGCAGCACGGCTTTCCACTGCAGGTATCGGGCTCTGGGAAATTTCGGCGTATCGCCACCGAGGTTGATGGGCTGCCAGTCGCTCCAGCCTTCTGTCGGCTGCTCGATATTGCCGACGCGCGCGAACAGGTCGTAATGCCCGCTGCCCCTCAATGCTGGCCGTCCCCATTCGGAACTGAATTTCGCGTCGGCCACGGGGCTCTCATACGTGGAGTTGTCGCCGGCTCCGGCGCTATTCGCCGTCAGTCGATACAGTTTGCCGGTATTGCTGGTGGCGACGTACAAGCTGTTGTCCGACTGCGCAAACGCGGTTGCGTCGGTGGCCTCCAGATGCGCCAGGTCCGCATACGTCCCATCGAGAGAAATTCGGTAGAGATGCCCTTGATTGCCGCTGCCGGCCAACAGACCGTTCTGCTCGGGATCGGAATTCTGCTGCCATGAGAGCGCATACACCACATCATGCTGCGAGGCCCAGAGCTGGCGCGGCGCGCCGTCGGGCGAAATCTGATAAATGACAGTGCCCTTCGGAACCAGCGTGCTGTCATGCGAAGAGGCGATGGAGCCCGGCAGCAAAATGGTAATGCTGGCCGTCATTGTGGCGGCGCTGTGAACATTCAGCGGTGGCAGCGTGGACTTGCCTTTCTCACCCAGCGCGGCCACATACAGGTTGCCTGCAGGGTCGAGCGCCATCGCCGGAATCTCCTGGTTCGGCGCCTCGAAAAGTACAAAGCCTTTGCCGCTGGGATCGACGCGATACACCAGGCCGCGGCCATCCGTGCCCGCATAGAGCGTGCCGTCCTTTGCGAACAGCAGGCAGCGAATGTGCTGTTCACTGCTGGAGAAAAACTTTTCAGGCGCTGCCCCGGGCTTCTTCAGGTCCGCGCGATAAATATTCGCCGGAGCGCCGGTGGCCACATACATTCTTCCCAAAGCATCGAAGGCCAGGTCCCAGATGTACGTCACCTTTGGATTTACCGCGCTGGAATCGAACACCACATCCGCGGCTGCTCCAGTTTTTGCGGGGGCCGACTCGCCCTGCTTGTACACCGGACGCGGCGCGTTATCGATCTTCACTTCAGGTCCGTTGGGATCGATGCGATAGACTTTGCCGTTCGGCAGCGTAGCCGCGTACAGCATTCCATCGGGGCCGATTTTCACTACCTGAACAGAAATATCTTTCGTTTCCAGCAGTGGAGTCGATTTGCCATCGGGCGTCACCTTCAGCACCATTGCCGGCGAGCCCGTGCCCAGATATGCATTGCCGCGCCGATCCACCGCGACTGACCACACCGCCGAGGCGGCGGTGGTCAACACTTCCGTGGCGACGGGTGCGCTCTCCAACTGGCCGTCGCTGCGAATCGCGACGCCGTGAGGCGTTCCTGTCTCAAAACTTTCAAAGCTCGACTGTTGCCAGAGCTGCGTGCCCTGCGCCTGCGCAAGAACTGAGATGGAGAGAATCGCACTACCAACAAGAAGACGGGTCCACATGCTGTGTTTGAGTGTACCGAATGCAACCGCGTTTCAGCGCATCGCGTGCCGGTGCTGAGAATTTGCTGGCAGGTCTGCCGCGACGGAATTCGGCCGCCAGGGACGTCCGGTACACTCGGAATGGTAGCGCCTTTGCTCGATGCCGATACTCCAACTCATTAGCGTTCTGGTAGCGATTGCAGCGCTGTTCGGCTGGATCAGCGCGCGCTGGTTGAAGCTTCCCACCACCATCGGAACCATGTTCCTGACGGTTGTCTGCTCCTTGTTTCTGGTGAGCATCGGCGAATACGCGCTGGGGCTGCGCCCATGGGCGACCAACCTGGCCCGGCAGATCGATTTTGAACGCTTGATCCTGCACGGAATGCTGCCGCTGCTGTTATTTGCCGGCGCATTTCTGATGGATATTGAGTCGCTGATACGAGAGCGTCTGACAGTCGCAATCCTGGCTGTCGTGGGAACAGTGGCCTCGACATTCGCAATTGCAGCCTTGATGCGCTGGACGCTGCCTGTCATCGGCATCCAGGCGCCGTGGATCGAATGCATGTTGTTTGGCGCATTGATTTCTCCCACCGACCCGATCGCGGTGTTGGAAATGCTGCGCCGCGTCGGCGTTCCGCATCACATTGAGGCGCAGCTGGCGGGTGAATCGTTGTTCAATGACGGCGTGGGCGTGGTCATCTTCCTGACGCTGCTCGACGCATCTCACGGCATGAGCCCATCGGTGCCGCACATTCTGATTTCTCTGCTGTTCAGTGTTGGGGGTGGCTTTGCCCTGGGAATATTTCTCGCATGGATCACCTTCCAATTGATGCGGCAGGTCGATGCGTACCAGGTCGACGTACTTCTGACGCTATCGCTGGCACTGGGCGGGTATGCGCTGGCCGAGACATGGCATCTGTCAGGTCCGCTGGAGGCGGTTGCGGCGGCGATCGCGTTGCGGCGATTCAATATAAGTTACCCGGCCAAGCTGATCGCGCATGAACGGGTCGACGATTTCTGGACCATGGTCGATGAGGTGCAGAACGGCGTGCTCTTCGTTCTCCTCGGTCTGGAGGTACTGGCCATTCCGTTTCACTGGTCTTTGCTGCGATCTGGCGCGACAGCGATTGTCGCCGTGCTCGCGGTGCGGCTGGCGGTCGTGGCCATGATACTGTACGGCATTCGGTGGACGGGGCAGGCCCGGGAAAGCTCCGTGCTGGTGCTCACCTGGGGTGGCCTGCATGGTGGGCTCTCGTTAGCGCTGGCGCTGGCGCTGCCGCTGGCCGATGGCCGCACCTGGATCATGGCAACAACGTACATTGTGGTGGTGTTTTCTATGGTGCTGCAGGGCGGATCGCTGGGGCTGTTTCTTCGCAGGTTCAAGCCTGCCGAAACTCATCCGTCTGTCGAACAGCCGCAAGAACTGTAACATTGCGGTCAAGGTCTGGAAGATTCCACGACAGCTACGTCGCCACGAAGCCTAATTACCCAGAACGGCGCGATAGCGGACTTGGTTCTTCTTCAGCTTTGCGACGGCGTCGTTCACTTTCGCCATCGGAAATGCTTCGGTGATCGCTTTTACGCCATGACGAGCCGCTACCGTCAGCATTTCCTGCAACATGCTGGGGCTGCCGCTAGGGCTTCCGGCAAGGCTGCGCTGGCCGGCGATCAGCGGAAATGCTTGAACAGAAATCGGGCTCGGGGGCACGCCGACGATGGCCAGCGTTCCGCGCGGACGCAGCGCTGCGATCAGCGTGTTCCAGTCAGGATCTTGATTGATGGTCGACAAAATCAAATCGAAGGAGCCGGCAAGTTTCTTCATCGCTTCATTCTCGCGCGAGTTGACGAAATGGTGCGCTCCCATCGATTTGGCTTCCGCTTCCTTATTCGGTGAGGTTGAGATGGCCGTCACCTCCGCGCCAAAAACGCGGGCAAATTGCAGCGCCAGGTGGCCGAGTCCGCCAATGCCAACGACACCCACGCGCGATCCAGGGAAAACGCCGGCACTGCGAATCGGGTTGTACACCGTAATTCCGCCGCACATCAGCGGGGCCGTGCCTTCGCTCGGCAGCGCATCGGGCACGGGAATGGCGAAGCGGGCATTGACGCGGGTTTTCTCGGCGAATCCGCCGTGGCGATGCACGCAGGTCGGCACACTCTGGGCGCACAGATTTTCATCGCCGCGCAGACACCACTCGCAGCTGCCGCAGGAGTCCGCCTGCCAACCCACGGCGACGCGCTGGCCCAGGCTGCGGTCTTTCACCTGGCTGCCGATGGCCGCAATGGTGCCCACAATTTCATGCCCAGGGATGAAGGGATACTGCGTGATTCCCCAATCGTTGTTGATCAGGTGCAGATCGCTATGGCAGATGCCACAATGCGTGATCGCAATCTCTACTTCGTTCGGCTTTAATTCCGGTGCTTCATACTTGAAGGGAAGAAGTTCAGCGCCTGCAGCATGGGTGGCGTAGCCATGAATCGTGCTCATCGGAGTCAGTTCTCATCTTTCCAGAGGGGGTTCGGTTAAGGCGAAAAAGATTTACTTCCTAAAGTACATCACAACCGTGAACCGGGCGTCAGGGTTGAACATCCATCGTGACAACCTGCGATCCGGTGACCGCCATATCCAGGCGTTCAGAGGCGAGCGCAATGGCGGTTTCCCCGTCGATGGAAAAGCTTCCGTTGTTTTCCACTGGCTGTAGAACATTCGCCATCGACAGCGGAACCGCCGGCAGATCCTGGCCCTGCACCATGGCTTGCGGCACAGGCGCCAGCAGCGTTGCGTACAGCAAATTGTTCGGATGCATTTGGTTGAGCCGCGCAATGGTCGCGCCCAGTCCCAGCGGAGGCGCGGAAGGATTGGGGATCAGGTGCAGCGTATGGTCGAGCGTGGTGCCATCGCTGATCAGCAGGCGAACCTGTCCCGGCGGCAGCGTAGCCGGCAACGCGACCGCCCAGCGAAGGATGCGCTGCGGCTCGCGATAGGGATGTAGCGTCGCTTCCACGGTCACATGGTCGCCGGCATGAACCCGGCTTTCCAGCACGCGAGCTCCGTCGAGTCGCGCAGACTGTCTGCCCGGGGATGTGTCGAGCGTCAACGAGACTTGCCGAATGGAAGGCATTTCTCGCGGATTGCTGTAGAGGCTTTCGAAGCGCTGCGCCACGGCAATCGCGACGGCTAGACTGGCCGGTTGCTGATTGGTGGCCGCGAACCAATCGTCAATGTGCACATCCGGAAAGCCCGCAACAGAGATGGTGCCGCGCAGCTCATCGGTGGAAGGATCGTTGTAGCCATTGGTATCCTGCATCGCCTGATAGACCGTGGCGAGCAGCGCCGCGGAAGTGAGACGTGGATGCTCGACAACGGCGAAGTGATACGTATGCGGTTGCGCAATTCCGCCCAACGCCAGCGTCACTGGAATCATGCTGGCTTTTTTGCCAAACACGCCCAGAATGCCGGATTCGCGATCCTGGGTGAACGATCCCACGGTCTCTGTGGTGTTGATAATTTTCATCGGCGCTAGCGAGGAAGCGACCGTGGCGATGACCTGGGCCTTGGTCATGGGCAAGGAGACATCGCCGAAGCGAGTGATTGGATGTCCACAGGCCAGCAGCCGTTTGGGATCGACGTAGGTGACGGTGCAGGTGGCTGCCATATCAAAGTCACCCGACACGATGATGGCGCTGATCGCAGAACCCGGCACGACCGGGGCAGGATCGACCGCGTTGGGCGTGGCGCTGCCTAATCCGGAAACTGGAGTCAGCCCGTAGGATTGAAAGCGCTGCTGAAACATCTGGATGGCCTGCGGCGAGAATCCATCGAACACCAGCGGAGTTTCAATGGGGTGCACTTCAGAGTCGCTGGCGGAAGACCATGGCATTGCGGCGGACGCGCTTGCGGGCTGGTTCGCAGCCAGTGCGGGTGCGGCGTTCGCCGAATCCGGAGACGTGTCGGGCGTCGATGCGGCTACTGAAGTCATCGCCGAGGGCCTATCGTCCTCTTTCGCAACTTCCAGCATTTGAGCAATGGGCGTGATGCCCGCGATGGGCTCTTTCGTGAACTGGCCGATGCGGAATCCAATCGCTCCCACTAATTTGCCGTCGATATAGACTGGGCTGCCGCTCATCCCGGCGACCACGCCGTCGTATTCTGCCTTGGTGCCGAGCAGTCGCGCCAAAATCATATCCTTGCCGGGACCGATGGCGTCCCGCAGTACGCCGAGAATCTCCAGGTCGATGGCTTCCGGTTTGCTTCCGACCAGAACTGTATACGCCGTGCCGCGCTGACCGGCATGCACCTGCGACAACGGATACATCCGTTGCGTGGCCAGCGAAACAGCGGGTCCGGGCGCGGACGCGCCGGCGGGCGAAGTCTGAGCAACCATGGAAGAAGCGCACGTCGCCATGACCAGGAAGGCGACCGGACGGAAAAGTCTTTGAAGAAACATATGCACACTACCAGAGTAGAAGGGAAGTGGCCGCGAAGGAAGTGGGCAGCTCGTGGAAGCCCAGTGTAAGATTCAAGTTTGCTGCGCCGTCGCCGTACCT
Source organism: Acidobacteriaceae bacterium (assembly GCA_049692235.1). Lineage (GTDB taxonomy): Bacteria > Acidobacteriota > Terriglobia > Terriglobales > Acidobacteriaceae > JAKAAZ01. Next base: position 80,374 of record JBAVOQ010000002.1, read on the forward strand.
GGAACCAGCGAGGAACTCTCTGCGGCGCAACTTGAGGATCGATAGGTGTTGACTGCTTCCGCGTTGGCCATCGGCTTGAAAACGAATCTGACCGGGATCGACTGGCTGATTATGCTGGTCTATTTCGCCTTTGTGTTGGGCATCGGCTTTCTGCTGAAACGCCACATGCGCACCAGCACAGACTTTTTTCTGGCCGGCCGGGCGCTGCCGGCCTGGGTGTGCGGGCTGGCCTTCATTTCCGCCAATCTGGGCGCGCAGGAAGTCATCGGCATGGGTGCCTCGGGCGCGAAGTACGGCATCGCGACCAGCCAGTTTTACTGGATCGGCGCCATTCCGGCGATGGTGTTTGTCGGACTGTTCATGATGCCGTTCTATTACGGCTCCAAAGCGCGGTCTGTGCCGGAATATCTGAAGCTTCGCTACGACGAAAAGACGCGCGCGTGGAACGCCGGTTCTTTTGCCATCATGACGGTGTTTTCCTCCGGTATTTCCATGTACGCCATGGCCAAGCTGATCCAGGTGCTGCATATTTTCGATGGAGTGTTTCTTCACTTTGGACTGCCGCTTAGCTGGATCTTTCACTTCTCCATTTTTCTGTCCGCCGTCATTGTGCTGGGCTACATTTCGCTGGGCGGCCTGACCAGCGCCATTTACAACGAAGTGCTGCAATTCTTTTTGATCGTCGCCGGATTTATGCCGCTGGTCTGGATTGGACTGAAGAACGTGGGCGGCTGGCGCGGCATTCAACGCGCGCTGGGACCGGCGTATACGCACTCCTGGCGTGGCATGGCCCACGCCAACACCAACCCGCTGGGCACGGAATGGTACGCGCTGGTCTTCGGGCTGGGCTTCGTACTTTCCTTCGGATATTGGTGTACGGATTTTCTGGTGATTCAGAGCGCGATGGCCGCTGAGTCGCACCTGGCTGCGCGGCGTGTGCCGCTAATCGCCGCCATCCCGAAAATGTTTTTCCCTTTTCTGGTGATCCTGCCCGGTCTGATTGCCATCTCTGTGCCGACGGTATCGCAGCACATGATGGCGCAAGTGCAAACCGCGCCGGTTCCCGGGGTCACGCCGGCCGCCGCATCCATGACCTCCGATGCATCGTCGGTTGCTGTCGGCAGGGGATTGATCCCGGTGAAGATCGATCCGGTCAATGGGCGCGTGCTGACGGACAACAAGGGCAAGCCGCTACTCGATTACGACCTGGCAACGCCGAACATGCTGCTGCATTTTTTCCCCACCGGAATGCTGGGACTGGGACTGACGGCGCTGCTGGCTAGCTTCATGTCCGGCATGGCGGGCAACGTGACCGCCTTCAACACCGTATGGACCTACGACATTTATCAGTCCTATATCCACAAGAACGGGACCGATCAGCATTACCTTTGGATGGGACGCATGGCCACGATCGGCGGGGTCGCTCTATCGATCGGCGCGGCGTATTTTGTCACGTCGTTCAACAACATCATGGACGCGCTGCAGTTGGTCTTCTCGTTTGTGAATGCGCCCCTGCTGGCGACCTTTCTGCTGGGCATGTTCTGGAAGCGCACCACCGGCCACGGCGCGTTCTGGGGATTGCTGTCGGGCACCTGCGCGGCAGCGCTGCATACCGGGCTGACATTGCCCGCCGATGTCTCTGGAGTCGGCATCCACGGCGGATGGATCGCGGTGCTGCACGTCTATCCCAGCACCATGGCGCAGACCTTCTGGACAGCGATCTGGGCCTTTGCCGTCTGCTTCGTCATGACCATCGGATTAAGCCTGATGACAAAGCCACGCGAGGAAAAAGATCTTGTCGGCCTTGTCTATTCGCTGACGCCGAAGCCCGCTGAGGGGCATCTGCTGTGGTATCAGCGGCCCGCTTCGCTCGCGATTCTGGTACTGGCGATGGTGGTGGTCTTGAACCTGGTGTTCTTGTAAGCAGTACGGGAAGGGAATTGCGATGGGGCTCGACATTCGACTACCGCTGGGGCTGCTGTTCGTGGTGACCGGGGGGATGATGACGGTCTACGGACTTTTCACCCACGGCAGCGCGATCTATGAAAAGTCGCTGGGCATCGACATCAATCTTGTCTGGGGCGTGGTGCTGTCGTTGTTCGGCGTAGCGATGCTGTTGCTGGCGTGTCGCGATCGCCGTCGCATGGCCAGCGCTCCGCCGGTGAATCCCTCCAGCGAAGTTCCGCCGCCAACTCGTCCGCGCGGGCATTGAAACGCACCGAGGTGCGTGGATCGGCCACGGCGCGTCCTCGATGACACTACTTCGCAGCGATTGACGCCTGACAGTGTGCGGCCAACTCGTCGAGGACGGTCTGCAACTTTTCCAACGGCACGGATCCTTGCGCCATGTCTTTCGATCCACCGCCGCGTCCCCCGTGGGTCGCGAACGTTGTCCTCAACAATGTTCCGCAGTCGACCTCAAGATCGCTGCTGCGCGACAAAACCACTGTAGCGGGTGACGCCGAGTCTTCCGGCTTCCAGCCGATCACCGCAACCGTCTGCTTTGCCTGCGATGCAATCTTGCTGGCCAGCATTTTTGCGTAGGACGCATCCACCTGGTTCGCCGCCGCCAGATGTAGCTGAATCATCCGCAGGCCAGTTTCGACGGGAGTCTGCGCCACTAACTCCGCCGCATGATGCTGCGCCAACTCATTCGTGAGTTTCAGCGTGTGCTTGGCTGCCTGCTTCGCATCTGCCTGCTGGCGCTGGATAGCCTGTGGCACTTCTTCAAGTCCGACGGAAAGCTGTCGCGCCGCTTCAGTCAATCGGCTGAAATCGTTGCGCGCCGCCCGCGCCGCACGCAGGCCGCAGACAAACTCCACTCGTAGCCCCTGTTTCACTTTCTCTAAGCCGCGCAGGTGCAGGCCGCCGATTTGCCCAGTCGAACGGACATGCGTGCCCCCGCAGGCATTGCGGTCAAAGTCCGCAATGGTGATGATGCGCAGATTGCCCTGGCGCAGCGGCAACTTGCGCAACTCGCCTGCCGCCAGCAAGCTTTCCGCATGTTCGCGCGGGACGACGCTCATCGTGACCGGTCGATCTTCCGCGATGATCTGGTTGGCTCGCTCTTCCACCCGCTCCAGCGTGCTCGCCGTCAAGTTGTCGACGTCGAGATCGATGGTCGAACTAGCTTCGCCCAAATGGAAGGAAACCGTCCGCGCCCCGCAAATCTCAATGAACGCAGCCGATAGCAAATGCTGGCCCGAATGTTGCTGCATATGATCGAGCCGCCGCGCCGCATCGATACTGCCGCGCACCGCAGTGCCGGCGATCAGTGGCTTCGCGGTGTGGTGCCACACTTCGCCGTGCTCGTCTTCCTCCACGTCGACAATTTCGGCGGTCAATTCCGCTCCGCTGCGAGAAGTCGCGATCAACGTGCCGATGTCATAGGGTTGGCCGCCGCCCGTGGGATAAAAGGCGGAACGATCGAGCGTCACCCGCCAGAGCGACTGTCCGCTGGCGCGCGAAACTTCCTGGATGTCGGTGACCACGGCATCGAAAGTCGTCAGAAATGAGTCAGTGGAGAAGAGGCGTTCTGTCATGATCTCCTGGGTGTTCGGTCGCGATTATTGCGGCATGATGATGCCGCCGATGCGCGTGCGCCTGGGCATCACAACGCCGCGATGATCGGTTTCGCGATCTTCTTCCTGTTTCTTTGCGGCAGAGGGCTCCGTCGGGTCGTGCTGCTGCTTTCCCATCGGCGCGCCGCAGGTGGGGCACCGCGAATCCGGCTGTGTCATCCCGCATCTCCCCTCGTACATCGAAACTTCATTGTCGCCGATTAGACTAGGAGTATGCCACCTCGTCAGCCCGGCTGTCCGCGGATCCTCGCCTGCGATCTTGATGGAACGCTGCTCAACGGCAAAGGAGTTCTGACCGAAGCGACCGCCGCGGCCTTGCGCAAAGCCGTCGCCAGCGGCGTTGAAGTTGTTTTCGCCACCGGTCGGCGTCACAGTTTTGCGTGGGCCATGCTGGCCCCGCTCGGTCTCGATCCGGAGACAATTCTCATCAGTTCCAACGGCGCGATCACTCGTACTTTCGGTGGACGTCCCATCGATCGCATTGGGATGCCGGTGGAAACAGCATTGCAAGTGTGCCGTCAGTTGAACGACTACCGCAATTCGCTGGTCTTCACCTTTGATCGCACCGGTCCAGGCGCGCTGGTAGTAGAAAACATCGCGGCGCTGCATGCACGCCTCTCGCGCTGGGTGGAGTCGAACCTGCACGAGTTGGAGGCTGTGTTGCCATTGGAGCGCGCCTTCGATGCCGGAGAAGAGCCGGTGCAGGCCATGATTTGCGGCACCCTCGGCGTGATGCAAGACGGGCTCGCCGTTTTGGAAGCGGCGACTGCGGACGCAGAGAATTTGCGACAGAAGATTTCGATTCATCGCACGGAATATCCTGCCCGCGATCTTTCCATTGTGGACCTGATGCCGAACGGCTGCTCGAAGGGCAGCGCATTGGCCAGAGCGGCGGCGGACCGCGGGGTCGACGCTGCGGAAATTGTCGCCATCGGCGACAATATGAATGATGCCGAAATGCTGGTTTATGCCGGACGTGCGGTGGTGATGGAAAACTCGCCGGCGGAATTGCTGGATATGGCGGCTGCAAATGGCTGGAGTGTGACCGGCAGCAACGAGCATGATGGCGCGGCCCAGTCAATTCTGCGTATGCTGGAAGAGGACCTTCAGGCTGACAGAGAAAACCCAGCCCCAGCGCTGGCCGACTAAGCTCGTTGAAGCTTGACCGAATCTGGATGAAAACGTATCGCAAACTCGCGCTGCTTGGAGCCTTGGCGGGCCTTGTGGGCTCTGTCGCGGCTGCACATGCCGCGGAGCGCGTGACACTGCGCAACGGTTCGGCCTTGATCTGCGATCATCAGAAAAATCTGGATGGGCAAGTCCGACTGTATTTGATGGCCTCGGACGAGAATTATCTGGATGTGGCCGCCGCCGACATTGTTGCCGTTGAAACCGTCCGGGCGGAAGCGGTTTTGCCGAGCATGGCACCCCAGGCAACCGATTTGTCGCAAGCGCAAACCACTCCGTCGGCCGACATCCCGGCGCTGTTGCAGAAGGCGGGAGCGCAACATCATCTTGATCCAGACTTGCTGGCCAGCGTCGTGCACGCGGAAAGCGACGGCCGAATTCACGCGGTTTCTCGTGTTGGCGCGCGCGGTTTGATGCAGCTGATGCCGGCCACTGCGAAAGATCTAGGTGTCCGCGACAGTTTCGCGGCAGAGCAGAATATCGCCGGCGGAACGGCCTATCTGGACGCGCTGTTGATGTATTATCACGAGGATATGGCTCTTGCGCTAGCTGCCTATAATGCCGGCCCTGCAGCCGTAAACCGTTACCACGGCATCCCACCGTATGCGGAAACGCGTCGCTATGTGGAACGTGTCATCCATGACTTCAATCAGCGGAAGCTGCGGGAAGCGCGACAGCGATCCAACCACGCGCCGTTGCTTTCGATGGCTGCAATCGCCAACGCGCCAGCAAAGTAAATTCCGACAGGGGAACCTGAAAAGGCCTGCATGAAACGACATCGATGGCTTGTTATGGGCGGCATCTTTGCCCTCCTGGTAATTCTCGTCTACATCCAGTTTCGGACGTTGAAGAGCTTTGAATGGTCCACGCTGACCCAAACCTTCGATTCCATTCGTTGGTCGCGGCTGGTGCTGGCGATCTTGCTGACTTATGGGGCGTACATCACCCGCGCCTTTCGCTGGAGCGTGTTTCTACGTCCCACCAAGCCGGCCTCTCCGGCCCAGATGGTTCCCGCCCAGTTCATCGGCTTCACCTCTGTTGCAATTCTCGGTCGGCTGGGGGAGTTCGTTCGACCGTACCTTGTCGCACGGCGGCAGCAAGTGAGCTTCACCTCGCAGCTGGCGGTGTACGCTGTCGAACGCGTGTTCGATCTGTTGGCCGCTGCCGGAATCATCGCGGTCACGCTTTCGATCAGTCCCTCGGTACGAAACCTTCCCTATCACGAACAGTTTCGCCGCGCCGGATACTTCGGCATCGCGGCCGCGCTGGTTTTGGCGTTAATCGCGTTGGCGATTCGCATTTCCGGGCAAAAAATTGCCGATCTGGCAAGCCGTTCGCTCGCCTTGATTTCAAAGAAGTTCGCCCATGGAGTCCACGAAAAAATCCTCGCCTTTAGTCATGGACTGGATGCCATTGCCGGGTGGGGAGCATTCCTGGAAGCGCTTTTTTATTCGTTCCTGACGTGGGGTTTGATTGCGCTTACCTACGTCGTTGTCGTGCATTCCTTTACCGTCCCTGAACTGGCCGCAATCCCCCCGGCACAAACCATCCTGCTGATGGCGGGCAGCTTGTTCGGCTCCTTTGCGCAACTGCCGGCGATCGGTGGCGGCTCCCAGGTCGCCATCATTTACGTGCTGACCAGCGTGCTGCATGTGGGGCCGGAGGAAGCGACGGCGTGCGCCTTGACGCTCTACGTCGTTACATTCCTCAGTGTGATTCCGGCAGGCCTGGCCTTTGCCCGCGTCGAGCAGGTTTCGCTGCGGAACGTGGCGCGAGAATCCGAGATGGAAGAAGAACTGGAAACTTCCAGCCAGGATCCAAACGACCCGCAACAGGTGCACTCGCTGCCATAAAACAGTTGGGAGCCGCCCCTCGGCAAACCAAGTAAAAATTAGGATTTCCCGGTGTTCGGACACTGCGAGCGCCTAACTAAGACTATATTGGTCCTAGATAGGGATTGACGTGTAACTTTCATGGTTTCAGACACGACCGTACGATCACACTCCATAAGAAGCCGCTTTCTCCCGGTAGCTTTGGCGGTTGGAGCCTGCCTGCTGGTTGGAGTGGTGGTCTGGCAGGCCATTGCATCCGCAGGCGTTCCTGACCCGTCCGCGCTCGGTCGCGGCTCCATCGCACAAGTCGTGGATATCGCCATCCTGGTGTTTCGGGAGGGGCTGGAGTGCATTCTAGTGCTCTCCGCCATTACCGCCAGCCTGATGAAGTCAGAGGATGCCTACTGGCGCCCTGTCGCGACCGGCGTCAGCGTTGGCCTGGTGGCGACGCTGGTCACTTGGTTTGTCGCGGTTGGCATTATTGACGACCTGGCGCAGAACGTGAACGCGCTCTATCTCCAGGCAGCCACCGGTCTGCTGGCGATTGTCGTGCTTCTGATCGTGATGAACTGGTTCTTTCACAAGCTCTACTGGACCGGCTGGATCTCGCTGCACAACAAGCGCAAGCATGACCTGCTCAAGGGAGCAACGGAGCAGAATACCTCGCTGCGGCGGGTGTTCTTCGGCATGGCGCTGCTGGGATTCACCTCGTTCTATCGCGAGGGAGTAGAAGTGGTGCTGTTCCTGCAGAGCTATCGCTTGCGACTCGGTGGCCAGCCAGTGCTGTACGGGGTGATTCTCGGGCTGATTTTCACCAGCATTGTCGCCGGGCTCACTTTTGTGGCCCATCGCAAGCTACCCTACAAAAAGATGCTGGTATTCACCGGCATCATGTTGGGAGGCGTGCTGCTGGTGATGGTCGGGGAGCAGGCGCAGGAAATGCAATTAGCGCACTGGTTGCCGACCACTCCCATTCCCTGGCTGACGAATCTCATTCCCGGTTGGATGGGACTATGGTTCTCCGTCTTTCCCACGGTCGAGACATTGGCCGCCCAGGCAATCGCAGGCGTGGCCGTCATCGGTTCCTACTTCATGGCGCAGCCATAGCGGGGTCGGTGCGGTTTCGCTTAGAGTTTCATGCGCGCGATGCTGGGGATCTTCGATAGATCGTTAAACAGCACGAAGACCATCAACAGAATGAAGAAGACGAATGCGGTTTGATAGACGCGTTCTTTCAGGGTCTCGTTCATGTCGCGGCGCATCACGGATTCGATCAGCAGGAACAGGATCATTCCGCCATCCAGGATGGGAATCGGCAGCAGATTCAAAATGCCCAGCTGCACGCTGATGAATGCTGTCCATGCCATCATGGGGGACCATCCCGGCATCGACACAACATAACCTGTCTGACGCGCGATGCCGACCGGACCACTCAACGTGCGGGCCGACATTCGATGGGTCACCACGCGGCGCAATACATCCATCAGCATTGTCGATTCTTTTACACATTCACTGACCGCTTTGGAGAACGCCTGCGGCAGGGAAAGGCGCTCGACGTGGGACGGCGGCGGATCCGTATTGAACCCGATCTGGTAGCGGGGCTGCCCGTCCGGGCCGGCTGTTTTCTCAGGCGTCACCGTCACTGTGGTTGGAGTTCCATTCCGGAGAATGGAAAGTGTGACCGGCTTGTTCCCGTTCTGCTGCAGATACAGGACCATCGACGGCAGCGAATGCAGGTGGATTCCGTCTACGGAGACAATCTCGTCCCCAGACTTGAGGCCGGCTTTTGCACCCGGCATATTCGCTTCCACCATGGCGACTTTCAACGGTGTGTTTTGGATTTCCGGGGTCAGTCCTATGTCTCCCAGGCTGAAGTCGTCCGGATTCGCCGGCGATTTCAGAAACAGCGACGTTTCCTTCTGTGTCCCATCCTGCTGCTGCACCACAATCGGCACGGAGTGATTCAAATTCAGCACTGACCGTTCCAGCACCTGGTCCCAGCTGGGATTCTCAACACTATCGAAACGAAGGATCCGATCGCCGTGCTGTAGCCCGGCTTTCGCGGCCACAGAATTTGGCACGATATAGTCGACGACGGCCGGTTCGCTGAGATAGTTCTGAACCTCGTTATGGCCGATATAGACGGCGGTCATGAGCAGAATTGCCAGCAGGAAATTGGAGGCCGGACCTGCGCAGGCAATCAGGATGCGTTGCCAGCGCGGATGGCTGGAAAACTCGCCCGGGTCGCCGGTGGTATTTTCTGTGGGCAGCTCACCCGCCATTTTCACGTAGCCGCCCAAAGGCAGCAGGCTTATGCGATAGTCGGTATCGCCACGGCGAAAGCCGAACAGGCGCTTGCCAAATCCGATAGAGAAAGTTTCGACGCGCACGCCGCACAACTTCGCCACGGCAAAGTGGCCGAACTCATGCACCAGCACTAGCACGCCGAGGACAACAAGCATGGAAACGAGACTTACGAGGGCAAATGACATGCTGTTTTGGGGGTATCCGTTCTCTGGTTTTACGCTCTCTGGTCCTTCGCGAGCAACTCGCGGGCTGTGACCCGTGCCCGTTCATCTGCATCCAGCACTTCCGCAATGGTGGCGGGATGCCGGTGCGGCGTCTGTTGCAGCACCTGTTCAATTGTACGCGGTATGGCCGGGAAGGGGATGCGATTTGCCAGGAACGCTTCCACCGCGACTTCATCCGCTGCATTCAGCGCGATACAGTGCTCGCCGCCGATTTCTGCCGCCTCGTAGGCGAGCCGCAGGCAAGGGAAGCGCTCGAGGTCGGGAGGTGAAAAATCCAGCTCCGCCAGACTGCGCATATCAAAGGTCAGGTCGGACGGAATACGCTCCGGATACGTCAACGCGTACAGGATTGGCAGCCGCATATCCGTCACCGAAAGCTGCGCCAGAATGCTGCCGTCGACAAACTCCACCAGCGAGTGAATGGTCGATTGTGGGTGCACCGTCACCCGCACGGCGCTGGGCGGCAGATTGAACAGGCGGCAGGCTTCGATGATTTCCAGGCCCTTGTTGAGCATGGTGGCGGAGTCGATGGTGATGCGCTGGCCCATCACCCAGGTGGGATGACGCAAGGCCTGCTCCACGGTAATGCCGGCAAATTGCTCTAGCGGCGTCGTGCGAAACGGTCCACCGGAGGCCGTCAGCCAGATGGCGCGCACTTCCTGCGGCACGCCGCCGCGCATGCATTGATGGATGGCGTTGTGTTCGCTGTCGATGGGCAGCAGCATCACCTGTCTGCGACGCGCCTCTTCGATCAGGATTTCGCCCGCAGCCACCAGGCATTCCTTGTTTGCGACGCCGACAGTCTTGCCGGCCTGAATCGCGGCATAGGTGGCTTCCAGTCCGGCGACACCGACGATGGCGCTGACTACAAAGTCGACCTCGGGCAAGGTGGCCGCGTGAACTGTGCCCGCCGATCCATAGACAACTTCTATGCCCGGGATATCTGCGGCGCGCAGTCGCTGCCTCAAGTTTTCCGCCAGTGTTTCATCCGCGACCGATACCACCCGGGGACGCAAGCGCTGGCACTGCTCCAAGACGGTATCCAGATTGCGGCCTGCTGCCAGGCTAGCCACGGTGAACCGATCCGGATAGCTTTCGACGATGCGAAGCGTGCTCTGGCCAATGCTGCCCGTGGAGCCGAGAATTGCGAGATTTTTCAAGTATGGTCCTGACGTAGTTTCTTCAAGCGGGGCTGGCAATCCGCATCAATACGCCTGCCGCAGCAGCAGCGCGTACCACAAGACTGGCAGTGCCAGCAGCAGGGCGTCAATCCGGTCGAGCACGCCGCCATGCCCCGGCAGCAACGTGCCGGAATCCTTGACGCCTGCACCACGCTTGATCGCCGATTCCAGCAGGTCGCCGATCTGCGCCGCCACGTTCAACAAAATTGCCATGCCGGTCCAATACCACCATGGTTGAGCATAGAACAACAGCTCGATGCCGTGACGATAGAGATGGCTTCCGAAGTAGACGATTCCCAGGCCCGCCGCGATGCTGCCGATCACCGATCCGGCTGCGCCCTCCCAGGTTTTCTTCGGGCTGAGTTGGGGCGCCATCAGATGACGGCCGATCGATCGCCCGACATAGAGGGCCACAATGTCGCCGGCCCACACCACCACCAGCAGGAACAGCAGCAGGGAAGTGCCGTTTTCCTGCATCGTCAACAAGGGAGCAAACACTAACGGCAGCGCCACATAGATCAAGCCAAAGAATCCTGCAGCCGCATCGGGCAAGATTCGCTCCAACGGCGAGCGCAGGGAGCAAACTCCCAGCAGCGTCAATGCGGAAATCCCCACGGCTGCCAGCAGCAACGGCAGTGTCCAATACGCCACGGCAAACAAGGCTGCGCAGCAGGCCAGCACCAGCCAACGCGGAACCCGCGCGCCGGATGCGTCCGCCAACACCAGATACTCATAGAGCGCCAGCTCTGCAATGATCCAGGCGGCCAGCATCTGCAGCCACAACGGGCCCCACAGGATCAACGCCAGCACCAGCGGAATTAAAATGACCGCCGTAAGAATTCGTTTCATTGAATCGAGTTCTCTCTCAAACTGCCGCGCGCATGGCCTGCGACTGACCTTGGCATTGGGATCAATTGGGTCTGTGCATCATTATCGTATGAATGGAGCCATGGCGCAGAGGTTTTCAGGGGTGTCGATCTCAGGAATCTAACATGCGCGTGTGCCGGTGCTTATCTGGCAGAGTGAAGGAAGCACTCTAGCGCATGAGGACTTGTTCCGGTTCGACGGGCTTTACCTTTGGCGCGTTGCCAAGACCGCCGAAGCGGCGTTCGCGGCACTGGTATTCACGGATGGCCTCCAGGAAATGCCTGCCGCGAAAGTCGGGCCAGAAGCGCTCTGTGACATAAATTTCAGAGTACGCAATCTGCCACAGCAGGAAATTGCTGATGCGCATTTCACCGCTGGTGCGGATCACCAGGTCCGGGTCGGGCATATGCGCGGTGTAGAGCGCTTCAGAGATGTGCTGCTCGCTGAATTTCGACAGCAGACCGTCTAGAGAGAGTGGGCCGATTTGCTCAGCGGCAATTTTCCTCAGTGCATCCCGGACTGCGTCGACAATTTCTACCCGCGCGCCGTAATTCAATGCCAGCGTCAGGGTGGTGCCAGTGTTGCTCGCTGTCTGCTCGGCCGCCCATTGCATCGTCTCCTGCACTTCCTGCGGCAGGTCTTTAACGCGCCCGATATAAGCGATGCGGACATTGTTATCGTTCATCCGCTTGACGTTGTTCACCAGGTAGGTGCGCAGCAGGCGCATCAGGAAGCTGACTTCAGTCTCCGGCCGCCGCAAATTGTTTTCCAAAGAAAATGCGTAGAGAGTCAGCCACGGCAGGTCGATGCGCGAGGCCGTCTCGACCACGTACTGCACGGATTCCGCGCCTTGCTGATGACCGAAGAATCGCTGCAGCCGTCGCTGACCCGCCCATCGCCCATTGCCATCCATGATGATGGCGATGTGCTTCGGCAATTGCTCGGGATCCAGCTGCCGATAGATGGCAAGCTCCTCCGCGGACAATTCATGAATTCGGCTGGGTCCGGTTGCACTGGACAAGGGGAAATACCTCAACTTGCTTCGACCGTAGCATAGTGCGAAGAGGGGTCGCAAATTGGATGCTGGAACGCCTGCCGTCAGCCACGCTTTCGATAAAAATTATCGTGGCTCTACTAGGTTGGCGGCGTGGTCTTAAGCCTGCTGGGGGAGCAGGTTCTAGGCCGTTCGGCGGCCGCCGCTTGCCATCTCTCGAATATGACCCAGCACCATGGCGCGATGCAGGTTATCGAGCCCAGCGGCCCATTGTGCGATTTCCGATAGAAAAGGATCTTCCATCATGGTCGCAATTTCGCGCTCCCGCTCATACCGCGCGTCATGCACCATTTCCGACATGGGTACTGCTAAGGCGTTGGCCAGCCGCTGCAGCGACGACAGGGTGGGCATGGCGCGACCATTCTCGATTTTTGAGATGTAGGTGCGCGGTACCTCCAGCCGGGCTGCGAGTTGCCGTTGGCTTAAGTGCCGGGCATTGCGAATTTCTCGCAGACGCACAGCGACTTTGGATTGCCGGTTGCCCGGCGCACGTGTCCCCATGACCTCAACTTCAGAGGACACCATCGGTTCGGGTTCAGCCACTTCCAGGGGTTTGCGGCAGCGTCGACACAACAGGTTGCTGGTGCTGAACTGCACCAGGCTGCAGCGATCGCAACGTAGAACCTCCCTTGAAGCAACGGGAGCCATCATAGTTGCCATAGATTCATTTACGGAGGCCAGAGCTGACATCCGTCGCATGCGTACGGCATGCTTCTTTTGATAAGTTGCTGGCAAATCAGCGACTTGTCAAGATAAAAATGAAGAAAAGTCTTAAATAGTCAAAAATAACCGCAAAAATGCCTGGAATTTCATGGATCATAAGCCAAGGAGATGCGCCAGATGCCCGAAGTAACTCCAGGTCCTTCTTTCAGCGTGGGATCGCTGGATTCGCCGACAATCGAAGACGCCCAAGGCCAAACCCACGATCGTGAAGCTGCCTGGCGCCTGCTGAATCAGTACACCCAGTCCGGCAGTTTGCTGAAACACGCCCTGAGCGTCGAAGTCTGCGTTCGAGCCTACGGCGAACAACGCGCCGCTGAACTCGGCCTGGCGCCGGCAGAAGCCCGCACCCTGGTCGAGACCTACGCCGTCACCGGCCTGCTGCATGACTTCGACTACGAGAAATATCCCTCACCGGAAGAACATCCGTGGATTGGCAATCGCATCCTGACCGAGCAGGGGTGGCCGGATGAGGTGCGCCACGCAATTCTGGGCCATGCGGAATATACCCACACGCCCCGCGAGTCCCATCTGGACAAAGTTCTGTTCGCCTGCGATGAGTTGGCCGGTTTCCTGACCGCGAACGCGTTGGTCAAGCCCACGAAATCCATCCGCGACGTGAATGTGCCGTCTGTTCTGAAAAAGATGAAAGACAAGGCCTTTGCCCGCGGCGTGAATCGCGATGACATTGTTGTTGGCGCTGCGGAACTCGGCATCGCGCTGCCGGACCATGTAGCGTTTTGCCTGGCCGCCATGCAGCAGCACGCGGAGGAACTGGGACTGGCCGGCACGACACCGTAGGCTCGAAAGCTGAAAAAGCGATCGGCATCGAAGAATCGCCGTAATGCTTTCCTAGCAACAGCCGATGAATCTGACAGGAGGATTTACCACATGCTGAGTCCCATCTCAATGCAGTCCATGCCCGTTCAGCAGGCCCAGCCAGTGCAGGCCAAACCGCAGGCTCCGCCGGCAGCGCCCGCAGTTTCCAGTCAACCCGCAAGCCTGCAGCCCGACACCGTCAGCCTCAGTTCGCAAGCCCACGCCGCCGCTAGCCACGACGGTGACGGGGACGGCCACTAAACGAGCCGGAAACGCCAGTACAATTCAGGCCGCTCAGCGACCCCTCCTGGGCTCGTAAAGGCGGGGTAATGGGCGTGTATGCGTGTTTTTTCATAGTTTCTCCGCGTCCTTCGGGTGTATAGTCAGGAGATTTCTTGCTTGATTTCCTTCCGGAGGATTCTTCATGAAAAAGTATTTTGCGGAGTTAGTCGGGACGTTCGTACTGGTATTTGGCGGCGTGGGAAGCGCTGTATTTGCCGGCAAACATATCGGCTTCGAAGGTGTTGCCTTTGCTTTCGGACTGTCGCTGCTGGCGATGGTCTACACCATCGGGCCCATTTCCGGCTGCCACATCAATCCTGCGGTCACGTTTGGTGTTCTGCTGTCGAGAAAAATCGGCGGCAAGGATGCCATCATGTATGTCATCGCGCAGATCCTGGGCGCGATCATTGCGGCAGCACTCATTCTGGCCGTCGCTCGTGGAATACCCGGCGGCTACTATGCCTCGATTAGCGGTCTCGGCGCCGATGGCTTCGGGGCTCATTCTCCTGACCTCTACGGCATGCACGCGGCCTTCATTGCGGAAGTCATCCTGACCGCATTCCTGGTGTTGACCGTACTGGGAGCCACTGACATCAAAGCTCCCGTGGGATTCGCCGGGTTGGCCATCGGCCTGGTGCTCACCCTGATCCACCTGGTTGGCATTCCCATCGACAATACCTCGGTGAACCCAGCGCGCAGCATCGGGCCCGCTTTGTTTGTTGGTGGATGGGCGGTCCAGCAACTCTGGCTCTTCATCGTCGCGCCTTTAATTGGTGGGGCGATTGCCGCTGGCATTTATGCGGTGATTCGCACTCCGGATGAACATCGCATCAGCACCCGCACGGCAGAGCGCTCCCTGGGAAGCCAACAGCAGGAACGCGGCCGCCACTCGGCGTAGCTAAATTGATTTCGTACCAACCGCCGCCCGCTCTTTGCCATGCAGAGGGCGGGCGCCATCTTCGTTGAACCATCGAGTGGGCCGTCCAGTCGCAGACTAGGCGAATCACAGATATCGCATCGAACTACCAAGGAGCCAAGTCCATGTCAGACGCAACGTCTTCCGATCCAACGCTGTCGTCCACCGAATCCACGCAGCAGTCGCGTCGAGATTTCCTGCGCGGTTCTGCAGTCGCTGTTGCCGGTATCGTGACCGCTGGAGTCGCCGCCGAAACCGCCCAAAGTTTCCTGAATCCACATCCGGTACTGGCGCAATCGACGCTGACTCCGGATGCGGCGTTGAAGGAATTGATGGATGGCAACGGCCGTTTTGTCAGCGGAAAAACGACCGCGCACGAACATGACCTGACGATTCTGAAGCACAACCTGGAAGAAAAACAGGAACCGTTCGCTGCCGTGCTTTCCTGCGCAGATTCTCGCGTTCCGGTGGAGATTGTCTTCGACCAGACGATCGGCCACCTGTTTGTGACCCGCGTGGCCGGCAACATCATCACACCGGAGATTATCGGCAGCCTGGAATATGGGGTCGCAGTGCTTGGCACGAAGGTGATTCTGGTCCTGGGCCACAGCAATTGCGGCGCGGTGAAGGCAGCGGTCGCGGGTAAATCCGTGCCAGGACAAATCAGCGTTCTCTATCCCCACATTCAGCCCGCAGTGGACGAAGCGGGCCACGACTACAAGGCCGTCACCAAGGCGAATGCGAAAATCCAGGCGAAGCTGTTGAGCCAGGCCTCCACCGTGGTCGCTGAAAAAATCAAGGAAGGTCAACTGAAAGTGGTCGCCGGATATTACGACATCGGCTCCGGCGTCGTCACGCTGCTGACGTAGGTAGTGTCAGGTGGGTCGTTTTATTGCGTGGCTTTCGCGCGCAGTTTTTTTGCTCGCCTTCCCACGTGCGCTGGCCTGGGACGGCCCCAGTACCCGGCGATGGCGCCGCCATAGTGCGTTTCCCAGGTCAATAGATCTTCGCCCGACAGATCATTGACATGCTGTTCAATCGAGCGCAACTGGGCGGCGGCGCGCTTGATGTCCTCGCCATTGAACCAGCCGAAGGCTGCGATCAACAGAAGGATAAATGTCGCCCCAACCCAGAAGCGCCCATCCATGGTGCGGCCCAGCAGCCACGTGGCCAGCACCGCGCAGATAATCACGACCTGGTATACGTGGGCGATGCGCTGTTGGATTTCGTCGCGCAGCGAATCGTACTCATGTAGCAATATCTGGACCCGCTCAAAGTCGGAAAATCCCCTCGCCTGGTGTTCCGCCATGATTTGCCCCCTTGACAGATGAGTCTATCGCTCCTCCGCGCGGAACGCTTGGCTGCATTTGCGCATGGCCGCATGGTGTTCTATGCTGAGCAGGCTCCGCGTGTGTCACATAGCCTATGACGATCCACTCATCCCAATCGCCGAACGATCCGCTGCCCAACGTGCTTTCCTCCGCCATCGATACTGGCAGCGCGCGTTTCCAGTCGAACGTAGCCGTCATGCGCGGACTGCTGGCCGAATTCGAAGCGGAGCAGGCAATCATTCGTCAGGGCGGCGGCGACAAAGCGATCGCAGCGCAACACACAAAACAGCGCCTCACGGTGCGCGAACGCCTCGATCTGCTGCTCGATCCGGGCACGGAGTTCCACGAGCTGAGCATCTACGCGGCCCATGGCATGTATGCCGACTATGGCGGTGCACCCGCTGCGGGCACAGTCACCGGAGTGGGCCGGGTCGCGGGTCGTCTCGTCATGATCATCGCCAATGATGCCACTGTAAAGGCCGGCGCGTTTTTTCCCATGACCGCCAAGAAGGTGCTGCGTGCCCAGAACATTGCGCTGGAGAATCACATGCCCACGCTCTACCTGGTCGACTCCTCCGGCGTGTTTCTGCCGTTGCAGGAAGATGTGTTTCCCGATCAAGACGATTTCGGCCGCGTCTTCCGCAATAACGCCGTCATGTCTGCGCGCGGCATTCCTCAGATGACCGCCATCATGGGCATGTGCGTGGCCGGCGGCGCGTATCTGCCGGTGATGACCGATCATGTGTTGATGACGGAGGGCAGCGGATTATTTCTCGCTGGGCCCGCCTTGGTGCAGGCGGCGATTGGGCAGAAAGTATCGGCGGAAGAATTGGGCGGCGCCACCATGCATGCCGAAATTTCCGGGACAGTCGACTTTAAAGAACCGAACGACCATCTTTGTATCGCGCGCCTGCGATCGCTTGTCTCCCGACTGGGTCACCCGGCGACCGCGCCCTTCGATCGCGTTGCCTATGACGACGCGAAGGATGCTCCAAAATATTCCGCGGAAGATTTGCTCGGCATCGTCAATCCCGACCCTTCTGCGGCCACGCAAAGCTACGATATGCATGCGGTCATCGCTCGCGTTGTCGATGGTTCATGTTTCGACGAGTACAAGCCGGACTACGGCCAGACGCTGCTCTGCGGCTATGCGCGCATCGGGGGCTTCGCTGTCGGCATCGTTGCCAACCAGAAACTGCATCGCACCCAGATCAGCCATACCGGCGAAAAACACATGGAGTTTGGCGGTGTGATTTATCCCGATTCCGCCGACAAAGCGGCGCGCTTCATTATGGATTGCAATCAGAACCTGATCCCGCTGATTTTTCTGCATGATGTGAACGGATTCATGGTCGGTCGCGACGCGGAATGGAACGGCATCATCCGTTCCGGCGCAAAAATGGTCTCTGCGGTTTCGAATAGTGTGGTGCCGAAGATCTCAGTCATCATTGGAGGCTCGTTCGGAGCAGGGAATTACGCCATGTGCGGCAAGGCCTACGATCCGCGATTTATTTTTGCGTGGCCAACCGCCAAATATGCGGTGATGAGCGGCGCCTCTGCCGCCAACACTTTGGTGGAGGTGCGAATCAAACAACTGGAGCGCAAGGGACACGCACTCAGCGAAGCGGAAAAGAAGGAGTTGTTCGACTCGACGAAAGCCGCTTACGATCAGCAGACTGATCCGCGCTACGCGGCCGCGCGGCTTTGGGTGGACGCGATTATCGATCCCAGAAAGACGCGCGATGTTCTGCGTATGGCCTTGGAAGCGGCTGCGCTCAACCCGGATGTTCCACGATTCAACCCGGGAATCCTGCAAACATAACTGAATGTACGAACCATGATCAGCGACGAAATCAAAATCATCGAATGTCCGCGCGATGCCTGGCAGGGGTTGCCGAAAGTCATTCCTGCCGAGGTCAAGGCTTCCTACCTGCGAGAACTGATTGCCGCCGGATTCCATCACATCGATGCCGTCTCTTTTGTGTCCCCCAAGGCCATGCCGCAGATGGCGGACTCCGAGCAGGTGCTGCGCCTGTTGCAGGCTCCTGAAGAGGTGGACATCATCGGCATCGTGGTCAATGAAAAAGGGGCCGAACGTGCCATCGCGACCGAATCCGTGCGCACCCTCGGCTTTCCGTATTCCATCTCTCCGGGTTTTCTTGAACGCAACCAGCATCAAACACCGGAGGAATCTCTCGATGCTCTCGACGCCATCGCGGAATTGGCGTACCAGGCCGGACTGGACCTGGCGGTCTACATCTCGATGGCCTTTGGCAATCCATACGGCGATGCATGGAGCCTCGATGAAGTGATCGAAGGCTGCAGTCTGCTGATCGACATGGGTGTTGAGAAGATTTCTCTCGCCGATACGATCGGCGTGGCTGATCCGGAACAGATTGCATCCGTCGTATCCGCGGTCCTCGCGACCGACGATCGCGTGGAATTTGGGGTGCATTTGCATGCGCGCCCCGATCAGGTGGAAGAGAAGGTTCTGGCCGCATATCACGCCGGATGCCGCCGATTTGACATGGCGATGGGCGGTCTCGGCGGATGCCCGTTCGCGCAGGACGCACTGGTCGGCAACATCGCAACCGAACAGGCACTCGCAGCGCTGCGCAGCGCCGGCGCCAAGCTGCCCGACCTGGCTCCGCTGACGGATTTGTTGGCGCGCACTCGGCAGATTTCCGCGGAATTCGGACCTCCATTGCAATAGAGATTCCTCCCTGTTGGGAATTGGCGGAAATATATCGTAATACGATAGAATGAAAGAGTGAGTGAACGAACGGCCAGGCAAGATCCAAATCTTCCCCTACATCAAGCTCTTGCATCATTTCGCCATCAGTTGAGGAAATTCCTGCTGGTCAGTGAGAATGCTGCAAACGATGCCGGCCTGCATCCGCAGCACCACCAGCTGTTGCTAGCGGTCGCGGGTGTTCCCGCCCATATTTCGCCCTCCATTGCCTATGCTGCCGAAGCCCTGGGACTGAAACACAACACGGTTGTCGAACTAGTGGATCGGTGTGCCAAGGAGGGTCTGCTCGAACGGGCGCCGGATCCCGCAGATCGCCGTCGTGTTTGTTTGCGAACCACGGTGCGTGGACAAAAAATGCTCGATCGGCTTTCCCGGGTTCACTTGCAGGAACTCAGTTTGCGAGGGCCCATTCTGATCGAGTCACTGCAAGACGTATTGCGAACTGAGACTCAAGGGCTGCCGCGTATCCGTCGGCACCAAGCACGCGCGAAGAACCTGTGATGGCAGACTCCGAGAATTATTCCGATCGAAAATTGAGGTTTCGACTCTTCCAGCATCCTCTGCTGCGCAAGTACTTTCCCAAGGTCGCGGAAGATTTGGCCGCTACCTACACACGCGACCTGCATAAGTGGCTGATCATCGCGCCTATCATCGGTGTCACCACCGGGCTCGCAGTCACAGGCATCGCTGTCGTTATATTGAAAGATCTTTGGCCCCCTGTGCTGCATCTTTTCCTGGTACGGCCGTGGACAATTCTTCCGGTGATGACATCAGCCTTCGCGGTTACGGGACTGATCATGCAGTTTCTGACCCCCGATCCAAATGAACATTCGACCGAGGAAATTATCCGTTCCTATCACGAACACGAGGGCGACATCGACGTGCGGTCCTTCCTGCCGAAAATATTGGCTGCCATCACCACGGTCGGATTCGGCGGCAGCGCAGCTCTTGAGGGCCCCAGCATCTACGGTGGTGGCGCCGTCGGATCGTGGTTATGGAAGAAACTGCGGCGTTTTGGATTGGAACCGCGCGACCGCCGCATTATGCTCATCAGCGGCGCAGCGGCCGGCATGGCGGCCGTATTTCGCGCACCCATGACCGGCCTGGTTTTTGCGCTGGAAATGCCTTACAAGGATGACTTGGCGCATGAGGCGCTTCTGCCTTCGCTCATCGCATCCGTGGTTTCGTATGTGACGCTGGCGTTCTTCCTGGGTGCCGCACCGCTGTTCAACTTTGCCAGCGCCAATTCCTTCACCGGCCGCGATCTTCTCTGGTCCGCATTGCTTGGCGTGCTGATCGGGCTGATCGCCATGGCCTTCACCATTACCTTCCGTCGCGCTCGCGTTTTTATGGTTCACTGGGCGGTTCCGCATTGGGTCAAGCTGACGCTGGGCGGTTTTCTCACTGGACTTTGCGGCCTCATATTCCTTGCGCTTTACCGCGGGTCGTTGGTTCCTTTGGGTCCAAATTACGAAGCTGTTGGAGAGATTCTCGGCCACCATCATAGTTCTTTGGAGCTAGTTGTTTTTGGTGTGCTGAAGCTTGCGGCCACTCTGTTTACCCTGGCCAGCGGCGGCGTTAGCGCCATGTTTGTCCCGCTATTTCTTACCGGCGGAAGTTTCGGCACCGCATTCGCGCAGTCGATCGTTCATTCCGGCTCTGTTGAGTTGTATGCGGCGGTCGGCATGGCGTCGTTCATCGCGGCTGGATATAAGACGCCATTGGCTGCGGTCGTCTTTGTCGCGGAAGCTACGGGCGGCCACGCCTTCATCGTTCCCGCACTCATCGGCGCGGCAGTAGCCTACGCAATCTCTGGCGAAGCGTCAGCCTCCGGCGATCAGCGCCTGCATGAAGTTCGCAATCACGAATTGAACCGAGTACCTCTAAAGACCAGCTAGTAACTTCATGGCTCGGCGAAAGTGACTTGCGCCATCCCATCCTCTACTATGGATTTGCGCGTGTATCGCTGCAGGAGCCAGAATGCCTTATCAAACGCTGTACATGACGGAGACGGAAGACATCGTCACGATCACGTTCAATCGTTCCGAGCGTCGCAATGCACTCACTCCGCAGATGATCGATGAGTTGATCGCGACTCTTGAAAGCCTGGCGGATCGAAATTCCGGGGTCCTGATCCTGACCGGCAGGGGTCCGGCGTTTTGTGCTGGTCTCGATTTGGAACATCTGCAGTCGCTGCTCAAAAATACAATTCCGCAGCATAATGTCGACGCGGAACGCATCGCTGTGTTGCTTCGCAGACTGTACGATTTGCCGCTGCCGACCATCGCCGCGGTCAATGGACATGCGATTGCGGGCGGCATGGGACTGGCCACCGTCTGCGACTTCACACTGGCCGTTCCCGAAGCGAAATTCGGATATACCGAGGCGCGCATCGGTTTCATTCCCGCGATTGTCTCCACGTTCCTCACTCTTCAGGTGGGCGAAAAACATGCCAGGGATTTGCTATTGACGGCTCGGCTGATCACCGCAGAAGAGGCGCAGCAGATGGGCCTGGTGAATGAAGTCGTGCGAGACTCCGGCCTGATGGAACGAGCCGTGCGCCTGGCGCGTCAACTGCTGAAGAACAGTCCAGAATCGTTGCGCGCCACCAAACAGTTGCTGTCCGCGCACGTCAAGGAGCGGCTCGATCGTCAGTTGAAGGCGGCTGTCGAAATGAACGCGAATGCGCGCAGCACCGAAGATTTTCGCGAAGGAGTGTCCGCATTCCTGGAACGACGCACGCCCCAGTGGCCTTCCCGTAAACGCAGCAAGACCGTCACCCACAGTTAAGGAGATCCACGAGTGAGCGATTTGAATTCCAGCGGGAATGGTGTGACAGGTGAGGTCCGTCTGCGCGTGCGGTATGCGGAAACCGACCAGATGGGCGTCGTCTATTATTCGAATTTTCTTGTCTGGTTTGAAATTGGTCGCGTGGAATTGCTGCGCCAATTGGGCTTTGATTACAAAACCATGGAAATTGAGGACGACTGTTTTATCCCGGTCGTCGAGGCGAATTGCCGCTACAAAGCGCCGGCTCGTTACGACGATGAGCTCATCATTGCCACCCACGTGACCGGCGTCCGCGGCGCGGTTTTGAAGTTTCGCTATCGCGTGGTGCGCGTCAGCGATCAGCAGTTACTCGCCGAGGGCGAAACCACTCACGTTGTCACCGATCACACCCTGACAAAACGAGCGCTACCGGAAAAATATGCACACGCGCTCAAGGGCGAGTGAACATACGTTCCTCTCAAGCCACCCATTTGAGCGCCAACACGCGATGCGGTCTCACTCGCAATTAATCATCCACGGGATGCCGAACGAGTCAGTAAACATGGCGAACCGCTTCGCCCAAAAGGTTTGCTGGATCGGCATATGCACCGCGCCGTTGGCCGACAGCGCCCCGTAAACTCTGTCTGCTTCGGCGGCGTCCTTCAGATTCAGCGATACCGAGAATCCCTGCGGTGCTTGATAGCGGCCTCCCGGCGCATCGGAACCCATCAAAACTGTTGTCCCGACGTTCATGCGGATATGCATCACTTTATTTCGCCACTCCGGCGGTAATTGGTTCTCCATGGGAGAGCCGGCAAAGGTGTGGATTGCTTCGATTTTTCCGCCGAGGTGATGTTCATAAAACTTGAACGCTTCCTCGCAATTGCCATTGAAATTGAGATACGGATTTAAGTCCATGATTGTCTCCTGGTGTGACAAAGATTGGAACGCGGGTGCGACTTACTTCTCAACTGCCTTCTGAGCCAATAGAGGCGCAAAATACGCCCGTAATCTCCACACTAAAATCAGCCAGAGAATGGACGCGAACAGGCCCGGCGGCAAGCCGCTGGGCTGCATGGTGATATGGAAGACAAGAATGTTGTAGAGCACGGGCGCCAACAACGCCAGCGCAAGCGGTACGAATCGGTTGACCAGCAGCAGCGCGCCTGCGATTACCTGCACGCCAGCAACGAAGTAGACGAAGTGGCTGGCCACGAGCGTGCTGAGAAAAGTTCCAGCCAGGCCGGGGGGTAACGGCGCATGCATAAAGTTCAGAAACCCATTCAGGCCGAAAACAAAGAACATCAGGCCCAGCAGGATGCGAGCGATGATCGCAACAATTTTCATTCGAGCTCTCCGTAGCAATTGTTTTGAATTTGCCGCCCACGATTCAGCTCGTCCCAGGTGGGGGCAGAGTCAGAGGATGCTTCCAATCCGGCTTCGGATGGAATAAATTTTCATGCGACGCTCGCCAGTCGAAACCGTCAACCCGTCACGCGTGGTCGTATGCGTCCTGCAACGCGTGAATGTCGAGCTTGCGCATTCGCAGGATGGCGGCCATGACACGTTCGGATTTCTCCGGTTCAATGTCGCCCATCCACTTGCCTAATTCGGTCGGAACCACTTGCCATGACAAGCCATATTTATCCTTCAGCCAGCCGCACTGACTCTCCTGGCCGCCGCTGGAAAGCTTGTCCCAATATTCGTCAATTTCTGCCTGGGTTTCGCAATTTACGACGAGCGAGACGGCTTCATTGAAATGAAAGTGTGGTCCGCCATTCAAGGCGAGAAACTCCTGTCCGTCGAGCTGGAATGCTACCGTCATTACGGAGTCGGCAGGCCTACCGGAAGCATTCGACGCTCCCTTGCCATAGCGCGTTATTTTTCCGACCTTTGCATTCTTGAAAATCGAAGCGTAGAAATGAGCCGCTTCCTCAGCTTTATCGTTGAACCATAGGAATGGCGTGATTTTCTGCATATCTGTTCTCCAGCAAGTTATCTTCTTCGTTGATCTCCTTCAATTCGTCTCGTGCGAAGCGTGCCTATCCTCCTGCGATCGCTCCCAGTACAATCAACGGTTCTTTTCCCAGAACAATGGCTTCCGGCAATGGAGTGTCTGGGGAATCATGCGACAGGTCTTCCTGGCAGGCGAAGAACCGCAGGAACGGCCGTCGCTGGTGCGTGACTTGATCGCGAATTGTCCCGCGCAACATGGGATAGCGGGCCTCCAGCGCGTCGATGGCTGCGCGAAGTGTTGCTATTCCCTCCACCTCTACAGTCACTTCGCGGCCGACACCCGCCAGCGTTCGCAAATGCGCCGGCAACTCGATTCGAACCGTCGCCGTCATCGCAGCGTCTGGACCTCCACCGAAAGCACAGCAGGCAGGTCGCGCACAATTGGATTCCAGCTGTCGCCGGCATCGGCCGAGCAATATACCTGGCCGCCGGTGGTGCCAAAATACACGCCGCATTCGTCCAGCGAGTCCACAGACATGGCATCGCGCAGCACGTTGACATAACAGTTTTGTTGCGGCAGGCCCTTGGTCATCGCCTCCCATTCGTTGCCGCCGGTGCGGCTGCGATGCACCTGCAGCTTGCCGTCGATCGGATAATGTTCCGAGTCGCTCTTGATCGGCACCACGTAGAGCGTTTCCGGCTCGTGCGCGTGCACGTCAATTGCGAAGCCAAAATCGGTCGGAAGATTTCCGCTGACCTCCTGCCAGGTATCGCCGCCATTGTCGCTGCGCATCACGTCCCAGTGTTTTTGCATGAACAGCACATTCGGGCGAGAGGGATGTATCGCGATGTGATGCACGCAGTGTCCCACTTCGGCATTTGGGTCGGGAATGTATTGTGAATGAAGTCCGCGGTTAATCGGCTTCCAGGTCTCGCCTCCGTCGTCGGTACGAAATGCGCCGGCGGCGGAGATCGCAATGTAGATTCGGCTGGGATTCGCTGGATCGAGCAGGATGGTGTGCAGGCAGAGGCCACCTGCGCCCGGCTGCCAACGCGGTCCAGTGCCGTGTTTGCGCAGTCCGGAGAGTTCTTGCCACGACTGGCCGCCGTCGTTGGAGCGGAACAGTGCACCGTCTTCTACCCCGGCGTACACGGTGTCCGGATCGGTCAGCGATGGTTCCAGGTGCCACACTCGCTTGAACTCCCATGGATGGGGCGTGCCGTCATACCACTGATGCGTGCCGGGAATACCGTCGTAGACAAACTTGTTGTTGACCGGCTCCCACGTCTTGCCGCCATCGTTGGAGCGCTGAATCAAC
The DNA here is from genome assembly GCA_049692235.1 of Acidobacteriaceae bacterium. Taxonomy (GTDB): domain Bacteria; phylum Acidobacteriota; class Terriglobia; order Terriglobales; family Acidobacteriaceae; genus JAKAAZ01. Next base: position 105,472 of record JBAVOQ010000002.1, read on the forward strand.
TGGCCGAACCAGCCGCTGGTCTGCGACGCGTAGACGCGATTGGGATCCACCGGAGATCCTTTCAGGTGGTACATCTCCCAGCCGCCGAAGTGCGGGCCGCTGACATCCCAGTTTTTTCGCTTACCATCCGCCGTCAAAACGAACGCACCTTTTTTTGTACCCACCAATACGCGTACACTACTCATCCTTTGCTCCTTTCATTGTTCAGGGTTGAAGTGTCTTGCGGCATTTCGTCAAAGCGGGGAATCAGGGACCTCAGGTCCCGTTCGCTCCAACGTTTGTATGCTTCGGCAATGACCTGTTGGCGGCAGTTTTCCATCTGCACAATAAAAGCGCATGGCGCCGCTGTCGATTCATACTTCGCTCCCCAGATCAGCAGTTCCAGCATCACGGGCGCCAGGTCGATGCCTTTCCGCGTCAGGCGATAATTCAGCCGTCGCGCATCGGTTTCATCGGGTTCGGTCGACAAAATGCCGGCGGCCTCAAGCGTTCTTAGCCGATCGGAAAGAACGTTGCTAGAAATGCCTTCACCTGATTCCTGAAACTCCTTGAAGGTGTGATAGCCCCGCACCATCATGTCGCGAATAATGAGCAGCGACCAGCGATCCCCGAATTGCTCCAGCGACATGCTGACGGGGCAGCCAGAGCGAGTTCGAGATTTTGATTTTCCAGGCATGAAGCAAACTACGTCCATTTACTTGCGCATTGCAAGTAACATCGTCAACATAGCAAGGTTTACTTGCAAATGACAAGTGATTATTTCGGGAGTCTTCCACAGAAAACTGCGGCCGGGTGGCGCAGGGAATCGGAGAAGTGTGAAGCGTCTGTTTGTTTAGGCTGGGACGCCGCGCGGCTTGACGTTGGCCCGGATAAACTCCACCGTGGTTTCGAGCGGAGTGCCAGGACCAAAGATGGCGGCGACGCCTTGCTGCTTGAGAAAATCAATGTCCTGTGCCGGGATGGTACCGCCTAACACCACCAGAATGTCGTCCGCGCCGCGTTCCTTCAACAGCGCCATCAGTCGAGGCACAATTGCGTTGTGCGCGCCGGAAAGAATGCTGAGGCCGATGCACTGCACATCTTCCTGGATGGATGCGTTGACAATCATTTCCGGCGTCTGGCGCAGGCCGGTGTAGATGACCTCCATGCCGGCATCGCGCAACGCGCGGGCAATGACCTTGGCGCCGCGATCGTGACCATCGAGGCCAGGTTTGGCGACCAGGACGCGGATGGGGAATTCATGCTCGTGCTTGACGCTTGAGTTGGTTGTCAAAGGTTTCCTCGCAGGTCTCGATCAAGTCCAACTGGATTCTTCATAGGTTCCATAGACGTCGCGCAGCGCTTCGCAGATTTCGCCGACTGTGGCGTAGGCACGAACACAATCCAGAATATACGGCATGGTGTTGGCGCCGGAGATTTTTCCTTTTTCCGCCTGCGGCTCACGGACAGCGGCCTGACGAAGGGCACCTAACGTGCGGGTGACTTCCGCCTGCGAACGGCGAGCGCGAAGGCGTTTCAATTTTTCCGTCTGCGACTCGCGTACGCTTTCGCCGATGTAGAGAATCTGTTGCGGAGTTTCTTCGACGACAAAATCGTTGACGCCGACGATGATTTTTTCTTTGGCCTCTACGGCGCGTGCGTATTGATAGCTGGATTCGGCGAGTTCTTTCTGTGGGAATCCTTGTTCAATGGCGCGGACCATGCCGCCCATCGCGTCCAGCTTGTCAAAATACTGGAAAGCGTCCTGTTCCATTTTCAGGGTGAGGTTTTCGACGAAGTAAGAACCGCCAAGCGGGTCGATAGTCTGGGCGACGCCGGACTCGTACGCCAGAATCTGTTGGGTCCGCAGCGCGATGCGCGCCGCTTCTTCGGTTGGCAGGGCGAGGGCTTCATCGTAGGAGTCGGTATGCAGCGATTGCGTGCCGCCTAACACTGCGGCGAGGGCCTGAATGGCCACGCGGGCAATGTTGTTCATGGGCTGCTGCGCGGTCAGCGAAACGCCGGCGGTCTGGGTGTGGAAACGCATCAACTGGGAGCGTGCCTGCCTGGCGTGGAAGCGGTCCGTCATCAGGCGATACCAGATTTTGCGGGAGGCGCGGAACTTGGCAATCTCTTCAAAAAAATCGTTGTGGGAGTTGAAGAAGAAGCTGAGTCGCGGCGCAAAGTCGTCGACATCGAGGCCGCGGCGAAGAGCCCACTCCACATATTCGACGCCATCGTAGATGGTGAATGCCAGTTCCTGCAGCGCGGTCGCGCCGGCCTCTCGAATGTGATAGCCGGAGATGGAAATGGGATTGAATCGCGGCGTAAACAGCGAGCCAAACTCGAATGTATCGATGACCAGACGCATCGACGGCGCGGGAGGATAAATGTATTCCTTCTGCGCGATGTATTCCTTGAGGATGTCGTTTTGCAACGTGCCGGAAATCTTTTTCCAGTCCGCGCCCTGCTGCTCCGCGACCACCAGATACATGGCCCACAGCACGCTGGCCGGGGAATTGATGGTCATCGAGACGGTGGTTTTTTCCAGATCGATGCCGGAGAAGAGAATCTCCATATCTTCCAGCGAGTCGATGGCGACGCCGCATTTGCCGACTTCGCCTTCACTGTTGGCGTGGTCGGAATCATAGCCCATCAGCGTGGGCAGATCGAAGGCGACGGAGAGGCCGCTGCCGCCCTGCTGCAACAGATATTTGTAGCGCTGGTTGGTTTCCTCCGGCGTGGCGAAGCCGGAAAACTGGCGCATGGTCCACAGCTTGCCGCGATAGCCGGTCGAATGAATGCTGCGGGTATACGGGGCCTGGCCGGGTTGGCCGAGGTACTTGTCGGCGTGATCTTCCCAATCCGCGGGAAGATCGGCGGGGGTGTAGAGTCGTTCGACCGGAGAGCCGGAAATCGTCGTGAATCTTGCCGTGCCGTCGGGATTACGATTGGTGCCTGTGTTTGCGCCGATGGGCCGCTCCGGCGATTTTGCAAGCGCAGGCGTCAGCGTGGTATCGATCCATTGCTGTTCCGCGGCGGAGAGTCGCCGCGGCGACCGGCAGGGCTCGGCGGCGAGCGGCGGAGGCTTCGGAACATTTTCGGTGGTGCTTTGCGACATACGATACCCCTGAGCGTCGGACAACGGAGAACAACCCTTCAGCATAGGGTATCGCATGCACGATGGGCAATATGGATTGCGACTGATGCAGTTGTGGAGCTACTTCTGATTTTTTGATTCTGGCCTGCGTGCACCTTGAGCGATGGGTAGGTCCTTGTACCACTGTTGGTCTAGTAGCGGGGATGCCTTTTCACAAAACAGGCATCTCTCAAACCTAGTTACTTTGACTGCGCCCGTCCGCTCAATTGCGACGCACAGGTTAACGTACGCCGCCGCTTTCCACGGAAGTAGTTCGCCATCAATCCTTACGCCCGCCTTAATGTTGGCCTTTCTGAGAGCAAACTCCCTGTGAAGTTCCATATTTAGGGATGATGACCAATCCCCAGCAGTCTTCACATGACTCGTTGTCGTCCCGCGTTTGGCGCTCAACTGTGTGACGCACGAAATCACTCCCATTCGATGTGACGACGGTCTGCAATCCGTCCCGTGCCTCAGTTACAGTTTCGAGGTCAGTGGCCTTTGGCGTGATCTGGCCTGGGAAAAAATGCTCTCGCACTGACGCGGAATTCTTACAGTCAAGGTCGTATAAAAATCCGCGCCAGTGGTTTTCTTGTTCGGAAATCTTAAAAGCTTTGTGGCCCATCGACGATTACCTCAGATTCAATACGACTACCTTTTGGTAGAGATCAGCAAAGACATTCTACCCGCCGCGGGCGGTCGCAGAATTTCAGTGCTCATCGACAGTTCCTCAGGTTGACGAGTCAAGAAACTGAATCAGAGGTGGAGGAGGGATCATCCACTCGGGAGTGAGTTTTGATTCCACGGAAAAAATTTGGACGTACGATGCGGGTAGGGAGAGATGCGAATGAAGATGACTGGGAACACGATTCTGATTACGGGCGGCGGCAGCGGGATTGGGCGCGGGTTGGCGGAGGCTTTCCACGCGCTGGGAAACACGGTGGTGATTGCAGGGCGGCGCAAGCCGATGCTGGAGGAGACGGCGAAGGCGAACCCCGGCATGGGTTCACTGGCGTTGGACATTGAAGATGCGGCGAGTATTCGGGAGTTTGCCAAGCAGGCGGCGGAGAAGTTCCCGAAGTTGAATGTGCTGATCAACAATGCCGGAATCATGAAGCTGGAGGATTTGCGGACGGCTGCTGGGACGGAGATTGCGGAGCAGACGATTGCGATCAACCTGCTGGGGCCGATTCGTCTGACGACGGCACTGTTGCCGTTGCTGCGGCAGCAACCACATTCGACGATTATGACGGTATCTTCGGGACTGGCGTTTGTGCCGTTGGCGCCGACGCCGACGTATTGCGCGACCAAGGCGGCGATTCATTCGTACACGCAGTCGCTTCGATATCAACTGAAGGACACGACGACGGAGGTGGTGGAACTGATTCCGCCGTATGTGGCCACGGACCTGATGGGTTCGAGTGCGGGCGATCCTCGTGCCATGCCGCTGGATAAGTTCATCGCGGAGGTGATGGAGATTTTGAAGACGCAGCCGGATGCGACAGAGATTTGCGTGGAAAACGTGAAGCGGTTACGCTTCGCCGCAGAGAGCGGTCATTACGATGCGGTGTTCAATGGAATGAACGACGCGATGGCGACGGGGCTGCACTAAGGCGGAGGGAATGCACTGCGCGAAGGCGGGCTGAGTGGGATTGCGCGCAGTCGGGGTGGCGCGGGATCTAGTCTTTCCAGGCGCCGAGTTGTTTGCGCAGTAGGATCAGCTGTCCCAGGTGGTAGCTGGTGTGGTCGCCCGCCAAAAGAATCTCGCGCAGAATATTTTGATTCTCTCCCCAGGGAATTCTTGCGGTCAGGTCGGTCTTAGGATCGTGGATGAGTTTATCGAGAGATTTCAAATCCTGGTGAATCGTGGCGACGCAATGATCCCAATCCGGGGAAGATTTCGGGGCCTCTTCTTTTGGCCAATAACCCTCCGGCCACTTTGGCGCTTCATATTTGGGATTGGTGCAAAACTCCAACAGGTCATGCAGGGCGATGCGAATATGTTCCAGCATCTGCCATGCGTTGTGCGGCGAGCCTGCGGGCTTTTTGTCGAGCAGGGAAGCGGGCATGTTCTTGACCGCGGCGTCAAGACTGGCGTGGGCCTGATCGCCCCGCAGAAACGCAGACAGTTCTTTTCGAATGGAATGATCTGGACTGGTTGAATGGGTCGGCATCTTCGCTCCTTGACGCAAGCTTCGATAGATTGGATGCTGCCACTGACGAAGGGACTCGCATCTTACAGGTTGGAGGGTGTGGGGGAACGACGTGAGAAACCCGCAGGTTCCTCCACTACCCCTTCGACTGCGTTCAGGGTCCGGTCGGGATGACAAGACTTTTTTGGTCGGAGTGATGCCGGACATCAACGGTTCGAGCGCGTATCTAGCTGAGGATCACTTCGCTGTTGCCGAGATGCTCGGTAATCAAGCGGGCGACGAGCGGCTTGAGGGACTCGCCGGTTTTCGGAAATACGAAGGTCTGAGCGGCCTCATCCCAGTCCAGCTTGAAGCTGGTGGAGAGCGCGGAAATCCAGATCTGCCGGACGGGAGCGTTGGGAGTGAGAACAAATTTGGAGGGTGGCTCTTCAAAACTGATGTTGAGGACGCCGTTTTGTTCTTCCACCTCAAAGTCGGCATCGGTCTCGGCGAGGATGAGCGCTTTTTTCAGGGACTCCAAAGCGCTGTCCGCGTGGCGCCGAAAGGTGATTTCGTCAAGCATGGAGCCAGTGTACCAACATTCCCGCCGCATCGGATGCACGTAGAATGAACGTATCGATGGGAACGAAAGCGGACAGGAAAGATAGTTTCCAGATCGTGACAGGGCAGGAAACAATTTGCAGGCGAGCACAGTTGAGCCTTGTTTGTTTTTTGGTTGTGCTGCTGTTGATTGGGATGTTTCCGCAGCCGACGGATGCCTACTCATTCCTGACGCATGAAGATCTGGTCGATGTGGCGTGGCACGGATCGATTCGTCCGGCATTGCTGGCTCGATTTCCAAACATGACGGCGGCGCAGTTGCGCGAGGCCCGCTCCTACGCGTATGGCGGGACCACGATCCAGGACCTGGGGTATTACCCTTTCGGACATCAATTTTTCAGCAATCTGACGCATTACGTGCGATCGGGCGAGTTTGTGAACAACCTGATTCGCGAATCTCGCAATGCGAATGAATATGCATTTGCGCTGGGTGCGCTCTCGCACTATGTGGGAGATAACGATGGTCATCGCGAGGCGACGAATCCATCGACGCCGATCGAGTTTCCCTCGCTGGGAAAAAAATTTGGGCCGATCGTGACCTATGACGACGCTCCGCACGCGCATGTGCGGACAGAGTTTGCATACGATGTGGAGCAGTTGAGCCGGCACGAATTTGCACCGGTCGGGTACATGCATGCGATGGGATTCAAAGTTCCGCGCAAGCTGGTGGAGCGGGCATTTTTTCAAACCTACGGATTATCGCTGCGCTCGGTGCTGGGGCGGCCGCGGCCCGCGTTTTCAAGCTACGATTCGGCGGTGGCGAAAATGCTGCCGACCTTTGCCCATGCGGAAGTCCTGATCCACCGCAAGGATTTTCCACCGGTGGACAACACCGCGGCCTATCAGGAGTTTTCGAGTCGGCAGGCGCAGGCGGGGGCGGAGAACGACTGGGCTCTCTACAAGAAGAAGGCCGGATTTGAAGTGCACTTCGTCGCTTTTCTGATTCGCATTGTGCCCAAGATCGGGGCCGCGTCGGATTTGGCCATTCGCGGACCCAACGCGAAAACGGATCGCTGGTATATCGAGAGCGTGAATCGTTCGATGCACGATTACGAGCGGATGCTGGGGGAGCTGGCCAAGGATCCGACGCACCAACTCAACCGTACGCGTCCGGGGAAGGCCATGGTTGACGGGGCTGGGCAGCCGGGGATAGGCTACTTTGCCATCTTGGCGGCGTAGGCAGCCGGGGTGAGTTCGGTCAGGGAGTGGATGGAGCGGTCGGCCAGGC
>JBAVOQ010000003.1:0-2390 GCA_049692235.1 Acidobacteriaceae bacterium
GCTCTACGGCCTCTATACGGCGCTGGTCTATCTGACTCCGATTTTTGGCGGCCTGCTGGCGGACCGCGTGCTCGGCCAGCGCCGCACCGTCGTCATCGGCGCTACCCTGATGGCGATTGGTCATTTCATGATGGCGGTCGAGCAGCTTTTCCTGCTGGCGCTATTGGCGCTCATTCTCGGCAGTGGCGCGTTCAAGCCCAACATCTCGACCCAGGTCGGCGGCCTTTATGCGCCGGGTGACCACCGCCGCGACCGCGCCTTCTCGATCTTCTATGTCGGTATCAATGTCGGCGCGTTTCTGGCGCCGCTGATCTGCGGCACGCTAGGAGAAAAGGCGGGATGGCATTACGGCTTTGCCGCCGCTGGGGTCGGCATGCTGATCGGCCTCGCCATTTATCTCTACGCCATGCCGCTGCTGCCGGCAGACGAGCTGCAGAAGGCAAAGGCGATGCATAGCGAGGGAGCGCCGCTCGGACGCCGCGATTGGCGAGCCCTCGCCGCTATTCTCGTGCTGTTCATTCCGGTCGCATTGTTCTGGGCGACCTACGAGCAGCAAGGCAACACCATCGTGTTGTGGGCCGATACGCATACGGACCGCACCGTGGAGTTGTTTGGCTTGAGTGCCGAAATCCCGACCACGTGGTTTCAGGCATTCAATCCGTTCATGATCTTTGCGTTCACGCCGTTCGTCATCGCGCTGTGGACGCGGCAGGCGGCCAGCGGGTCGGAGCCTTCGACCATCTCCAAGATGTCGATCGGCTGTTTCGGTGTCGCGCTGTCTTATTGCATTATGGCGGCGGCGGCCTGGCACGCGGGTGGCGGCAAGGCGAGCTGGTCCTGGCTGTTCGCTTACTTTGTGGTCATCACCGTCGGCGAGTTGTATCTGTCGCCGGTCGGGCTTTCGCTGATCACCAAGATTGCTCCGGTCCGCATCCTGTCGATGATGATGGGCGTGTGGCTGGCGACGAGCTTCGTCGGCGGGTTCCTTGCCGGCTGGCTTGGCAGCTTCTGGAGCCGCATGGAGAAGCCTGAGTTTTTTCTCTTGATCGCGGCCGTCGCCGCGCTCGCCGGTGCGGCGATCTTCGCTTGCCGCTGGTTGTTGCGGGGAATGCTAAGCGAATAAGCCGGCCGGCGCCGAAACCTGATAGACTGCATCGAACAGGCAACGGAACTTACGGTATGAGCGAACTCCGCGAATGGCTCCGGCGGAACAAGTTCGAGCAATATGCCGACGCGTTCGAGGCAAACGATATCGGCCTCGATATCCTGCCGGAGCTGAGCGAGCGCGATCTCGAAGAGCTCGGCGTGTCGCTGGGCAATCGCCGGCGCCTGCTCAAAGCAATCGCCGAAGGTGCCGGCACCATCGCGCAACCAAAGGCGGCTGAGGCTAGAGCGCCCGAAACGTCGGCGGATGCGGAGCGCCGTCAGGTTACGGTGCTGTTCTGCGATATGGTCGGATCCACGGCGCTATCGGGCGCGGTCGACCCGGAACTGTTGGGAAGTTTGATCCGGCGCTATCAGGATGCCGCCGCCGGCGCAATCGGCCGGTTCGGCGGCTTCGTCGCCAAGTTCATGGGCGATGGCGTTCTCGCTTATTTTGGATTCCCGCACGCCTTCGAGGACGCCGCTGAACGCGCGGTTCGTGCCGCAATCGGCATTCTGACCGAAGTCGGCAACATCGAGCGACCGGACGGCACCCGGCTGCAGGCGCGCGTCGGCATCGCGACGGGACTGGTCGTCGTCGGCGAGATTGTCGGCACCGGCAGCGCGCAGGAGCGCACCATTGTCGGCGAAACACCGAATCTTGCGGCGCGGCTTCAGGCACTGGCGGCGCCCGATACGATACTCATCAGCGAGATGACGCAGAATTTGCTCGGCGGATTGTTCAAGCTTGAGCCCACTGGCGCGCACGACCTGAAAGGTTTCGCTCGCCCGATGCAGGCCTGGCGAGTGGTCGGCGAAGCGGCGGTTGTGACGCGCTTTGCAGCGGGCCGCAGCGGCAGCAGCATTCCGCTCGTCGGCCGCGCTCACGAAATGGGGTTGATACTCGACCGCTGGCGGCTCGCACGTGGCGGCGAAGGCCAGGTCGTGACGTTGATTGGCGAGGCCGGGATCGGCAAATCGCGCTCCATCGAGGCGCTGCAGGAAGCCATCGCCGGCGAACCGCATGGCTGCATCTATTTGCAGTGTTCGCCGCATCATAGCGACAGCGCGCTGTATCCGGTCATCCAGCACATATCGCGCGCGGCGGGCTTCGCTACAGCCGATTCGCCCGACGCGCGAATTGAAAAGCTCGGTGCGCTGTTCTCGCATCGGGCTGCAGCGGATGCGTCGGCGCTTCCGTTACTGGCGGAACTGCTTTCGATTCCACACGCGCTGCCGGCATCAAC
>JBAVOQ010000004.1:0-8914 GCA_049692235.1 Acidobacteriaceae bacterium
GATGGGCGCCGCATCGGTAGGACTCCCCTGGATGTCGATCGTGAGGCAATTGTTCGCGACCGCCTGACTGGATTGAGTCTGACTGACGTTGGTAAGAGACATAAAGTGTCGCGGGCGACAGTATGCAAGTTAGTGAATGAATCGAGGATGCACGCAGCTGGAGACGGGAAATGTTGCGTACTTGCACAGTGACATTATTTTCGTTCCTTTGGCGTTCACTCATCCGTGCCTGATTTGGTTCTTTGGCCTCCAGTGGGCGCTGCCTTGTGAAGCTCTGAACTGCACAACAACGGCCGAAGTGGTGGAAGCGGCCAATGCTCGGACCGAATGAGGCTTTCAATTTGCGCTTTTCGCTCGACCGCGGGTGGATGGCTCTGGAAATATCCCTCCAGTGTTTGCAACGAGACCTGCGCCGCTTCATCTCCAGGCGATGCAGGCGTAATCGATGCGCCCTCTGCTCGGTGCTCGAGACTTTCGAATTCGGACAAAAGCTGGAGGATGCCCAAAGAAGAATATCCGGCAGCCGTGGCGAGGGCCGTCCCATATCGATCCGCTTCCAGTTCCTGCTGTTTGCTATAGCCTGCCGCGAATACACCAACCGGTAGACTAGCTACCTCTCCTAGTGACCCCAGGTGGCGTAGCTGTGCCTCTGTCTGAACCCGTTCGGCACAATGTCCGAGATCGATATGTTCGACTTCATGTCCCAGGACCGCTGCCAGCGCGTCTTCACTGTGCATCAATCTCAGCAAGCCTTCTCCCACAAAGACATGACCTCCCGGCAATGCGAACGCATTGACAAATTTCGGCTCGGGAACGTAGTGAAACTGATACGGGAACTTACGCCTGGCATGTGCAGAGACAATGCCTCCCACCTTCTGCAGATACTCTTCGACCTTCGCGGCAGATTCTTTGTCCTCAGGAGGCGGCCTCAAGCTCGCTTCGTAAGACCGTGCGAGTTCATCGCCGATCCGAATCTCTTCCGCCCGTGGCAACGGGTCGATGTCAGCAGGTATGCGGGTGATTTCCTTCTCCGCGTCTCCGGTTGCCGAGAGTATGGCGTCCGCGCTGGGGCGAGTGCTGACCTTGTCCCGCTCAGTCGCGAGGATAGCCAGCAAGCCCGTAGCAAGAATGATCGCGAAGGGAATCCAGCGCTTCATAGAAACTTCAACAATATCCCGCGATAGCGCGTGTAGAGAAATGACACGAGGAGCAGCGCAGCTCCCATGACGATGAGTGTTATGTAGCGATCGGCTGGAGCCAGCTTCCAAACATCAACGAAAAGAATCTTTGCCACTCCCAGCAACAATAAAGCAAGCCCCGCCAGCCGATAGCTTCTTTCGCGGATCAACAGTGCGATCAAAAACACGGCGACTCCCAGCGCACTCCATGATACGGTGATCAGCCCTGCACGCATTTCACGCGTAAGCATGACGGTGACCAGCAATAAAGGCGTAAAAAAGAGAAGCTGTTCCGGCCTGCAAATCGCGAGATGCAACCACCTGATCAGTTGATTCGAAGAAGCTGGCTGTTGCGGATCCAAGCGCCCGATTCGGAACGCCATCGGAAGCGTGAGGAAGATGATTGCGCAGGCAACACTGATGCACGCAATTCTTCCTTCCCAACGGGAACTCCCTGCGAGGGGGGCCGCGTGAAGATTGAAGAGGACCGCACGCAGGAAAACTGTAATCGTAAGCACCAGCGCCTGGGCCACGAAGATTTGTCGTTTGAGGGTCCATCCAACCAGGATGGTCAGGAATACCAGAACGGCCCATGCATCGACGACCCACGGAGACCTGATCTCAAAATACGCCAGAGCCGCTAGCGCGACAGTACCGAGATAGGCACTCGCAAGTCCGAAGATACGATCAAGGCGTGTGGAATTTTCGCTTCCGTCCAGACGCTCATAGGTCCAGTAGTAAGCGGCGACAAGTGGCAGCACAGTATAGACGCGAGGTGTGAGCCAGTGGGATGGACCGCCAGCATTCATGTTCGCGAAGAAGATGCGAATGAAACTTGCTAGCAGCAGCGCATATCCCTGGTAGCATAAATAGCTTTTATTCCTGATGTAGCCGATCTCACAAAGCAGGAGCCCGAGTATTCCCCACGCAACAGCAACGCTAATCGGGAGTAGTTCATACCAGGCAAGTAATGCCAACAGCAGGGAGCCTGACCAGGAATAAGCAGTTGGTATCCATACCGGGGATATGTTCGACATGACCTTTTTGCGTCGCGTACAAACGTAGAAGAGCGCACTTGCCGCCAACACTGTGACGGCTCGTTGCGAGAGCGGTCCCCAATGATCACTTATCAATAGATTGACAACCAATATACGGAGGAACGCCGCCGCAGCGATCAAATCACACTGGAATGCGAGATCGACCGAGTCCACCTTGTCTGCAGTCCATCCCAAAATGACCGCCAGAATCATCCAGGCGACTACCGTTTGGCTAGCCGGAAAAAATATCCAGAGACACGCTCCGGCGGCCAGAAGGCCTAGATACGATGTAAAGCGAAGTGCCAGCCTGTCGAGGTCCCCCGAAATTAGTTCTCTCCAGAATCTTGGTAGCGTCTGGGCGTTCAACCAATATAGGGTGGCGCCGCACGCGAACGCGATGGCAACGGCCGCGTGTCTGCCTGAATCGAGATGGACCTGGCGCCAGATGTAAACTGGCGCCACACTGCCGATTGCCAATTGTATCGCAGCAGCATAACCGGCGAGAATGCCGAGTCTGCGAAAGACGGCCTCGCGCATGCGGAGGCCACAGAACAGAAGAGTTTCCATTTCCAGCAGCCAGAGCACAGACCAGTTCGAACCGCTGAATCGAAATGGAATTGCGGCAAGCAGTAGCGCTGAAGCGATCGTCGATAGAACAATAAAGGGGATTCGTCGCCTGCGCCGCGAATAGAATGCGAGCAGCATTTCTGCCGCTCCAAATGCGATCAGCGCCCAGAACGCCCACTCTCGATGGTATGACTGGTATCTAAAGAGAATGAGAACCCCGGCCGAGTTCAGCACGGCCACGACGGTTGAAATCAATTCTTCTTTATCGCTCCGCGGTACTCGCCGAACATAAGCCAATCGAAATACTAGCCAGTAGAAAAGGATCAGCGCGGCACTTGGAAAAAATTCTGGAAATGGGTGGCCTGGCCCTCCTCTCGTCGGGAGTAGTCGTTCGAGCCAAAGAAAGTGATTTAGATACACACAGACAAGACCCGCCAACTCAAGCTCAACCCAATGTTCACGGCTAGTGACGGAGACAAGACCGACTGCCAGAATGCCGCTCGCGACAAGACTGAATACAGTTACATGGCTGATGGTTACGGTAGAGAAAGCCAGTAGAAAGGCTAAACCGGTGACCACTTGCGATTCATATCGCAACGAATGCCAAACCATGCCGACAGCCACCAGCAACATCAGCGCTAGATCAAGGCCTTGAGAGGAAAGCACATGAGTTGCAGGTATGTGATACATCGCATAGGTCGTAAAGAATGTGAGCGCCCAGCCCCCTCCTATGCCCGCTCTGAAAAAAATCCGATACTTATGTCGGCGCTCGAGCACCAGGCTGCCGATTAACAAAGTGGCGCAGACAGCATAACCGACAAGCACCTTACCCAGAGGTCCGAGTGTCCTCAGCTGAAACGCGAGGAATAAAGAGACCCCGAAAACCAGGATCACAATGCCAAGCTTGTTGAGCCAATTCGTCCCGAGCCGCTCTTCCAACTTGTTGAGTCGACCTCCCAGGGCCAAATGCTCGCCTGCATCATTGCCGCTTATATCGAAAACCCTGTGAGAAGAAAACCTCTGTGGTGGTGTCTGACCGTAGCTGCCGGAGCTAGCCCCGAGGCCGGAAGTTACAGGAGTCCCAGGATTGATCACATCCTCGTAGACCGGATTCGGATGCTCGCTGGGTATTTTCTCTCGGATTGGCGGAACTTGAGGCCACCCGTCGCTCGACTTCGCTTCGGGTCGCGATTCCATTGGCGGGGGTGGAGCTGCGTAAGTGTCTTGCTGGGTAGTTTCAGGCGAAGTCGGGGTTGTGGCCTTCGCGACGACGCTCCTCACTTTTGCCTCGAGTTCGGAGAGGCGAGCGTCCAGGTCGGAAGATTGCCGTTCGCGCTCTCGCCGGTCGCGTAATCGGAGAATCCACCAAAGGATCGCAAAAACCAAAAACAGAAAGTATTCCATATGCCAGCTTGCCACGAATTATTCCACGCATCGAGACCTTAGTCATCTAACTTCTCGCCAAGCGCTTCGAATCTCATTCTTCGTGGTGACTACAGCCTGTGAGCTTTTCGAGCTTCATTCTTGAGCTTTAAGATCGAAGTACCACGTAAAGCAGCCTCTAATGCTCCTCAATCACAACTTCTATGGGCTGAATAAACGCTAGAGGGCAACCTTGAGTGCTTGCGTTCCAGGGCAGTGGGCGCAAGCGTTCTTTGGCCAGTCGCAAGCTTGCCCTAGGAATTGAAGGTCTCGAAAGATTCCTTCGCGGTGAACCGTTACGTCGCGTTCATGGGTGCGTCTTCGGAGTTCTCGCCCTTGGAAGTGAGCCGGTCGATCCTCGCTTGTGAAGCTGAACGGCTCTGTCAGCCAGTCAACGCTTAAATCGAACTGTCCAAAGCACCCAGTCAACAAGGGTGTTGGGATCCGAGGACGCTAACTTCTTTACTTTTCCACAAATCATCGCGGTTTCTTGGTGGTCAGGAACGTACAGCTTTTGGGCCACTCATCCACTGCCAAATCAGTGCTGCATCAGATCAGCTATCTCACCGAGAGCATGCGCGACGAAGACCTGATTCTATTCGCTTACCCATCGACAAGAATTGTCTTCTGAAGAAGAGCGCCCGCATGAGCTTTAAAAGAGCGATGGGTTTGCTTAAGGGGATGGAACGGATGGTCAATCTGCTCACTGGGGCAATTGTTTCCTGAAAGGGAAAGTTTCCTATCATGCGCCCGCGCGAGTCTGTCCGCAGTAGAGCGGGGTATCTTCTGCGCCGCGAGAAAACTCGACCAGGCGCCCGCGCGGCCAGGCTTGGATAGTGCCGCTTTAAGCTGGTGCAGGCGTTGAGAAAGATCGGCGCGGATCAGTTTCATCTCGGCACGAGACTTCGTCAGCAAGGATTGGGCATGGTTATGGATCTGCCAAAGGTTGCCGACCTCAGTGACAAGTTGATCTTCGCTGGAATCGGTGGCGGATATAGTTTGCAGGACTGCTTCGGTCGATACGGTCTCGGTCATGGCTATTCTCGTTGAGGGGAAGTATCCCCTAACAGAGGATCCGGAAGTTGCGTTAGCCCAATTTGTTCTAAATGCCAATGGCAGCATGGGGCAACCCCCGGGGCGTGGACCCAGAGATCGGTAATTCCGGGAAACGGGCTGCTGTAGAAGCCACACTGCTGCGGTGGTCCAAATAGGTCAAGGCCGTTTTTTTAACTGGTATCACCATGGTCATCCTCTCCAGAGGTTTATCTGGGTCCCTGTGGGGCTGTAGCAAATAATCTTCAATCAAAACTTTTATAAATTGCCGGGGGAGGTATTGATATGCATGATCATCCTTCGTTCCCTCAACGCCTCGGAAATTCAAGTCCCCACTGTCGGGATAGAAATTCCCACCAATCCGGCCGAGATTCCCGGCGAGCGCAGATTCCATGCACTCACCTCCGCTTGGGAGGGAGGTTGCTACCATGCCTCGCTCGAACTCGGGGCGTTCCCAATTCTTTTCTCTATACCTCCTGCTGCCGTGAGAATCTCTGGCTTCCTCCAGGACGAGTGGGGGAGGATGGGCGCCAGGATATTCTTTGCCCGGGATCAGGAGGGCAACTTTCCACCGACAGTTCCAAGCACTTGGGTGCAGAATGTCTCCGTTTCATGCCAGATCGAAGAGTTGAGGGAGGGTAGTGGGGAGGATCCAAGGCGACCGTTTCCCCAGCTAAGTAGCCTGCAATCAGGGCTGGGGAGGGAGGGGAGGAAGATTTCAAGGAGATGTTATTGTGAATTTCTAGTCCGTTCCCGCCGGGGGTTATTACAGAGCAAGATCGCGCTGGAACCCTCCCTCCCTCCCCACCCTCCCCCGGGAGCACGGCCACGCCATATGAGAATGTCCGGCACGCAACAGCGTCCGGAGGCGGCGAATCCCGCAAATGGCGCTGCCCCGAAATATAAGGTCATCGAAGTGGTGACCAACAGTGGATCCGATGGCAGGTTGATTAGAAATCTCACACTACTAAAGAAATCGACTTCCGCCCTCTCTATTGTGAGCGGAAAAACGGCACCGGCATCCCGATCAATTTTCCAACTCACGATTCCAGATTTCGTGAGGCAACCATGAACCAATTTCTTGAAAGTATTCTTCTCGACCTGAGCGTTGGGTTGACCGCTACCGACCGGGTCATCCTCCTGTTTTTGGGCGAATACCCACTTGGCCAACGGATCGAAGACATCGCTCGCTCCACAGGCTCCAAATATCGTCAGATCGCAAACGAGATTTCCAAATTGACACGCATGGGTCTGCTCCGCCGAGTTTCTCCGGCCACTTATGCAATCAACACACGTTGGAAGGAGACCGAATGAGCCTGGCAGCCGAAGTAACGAGCCTGCTCCACCCGGATGATCTCGCTGATCTTCGCCGCAGTGGATTATCTGACGGAACTATTGCGTCCATGGGCTGTTATTCGGCCGATGCGACCGTTATCCGCGATCAAACCGGCATCAAAAAGATTGATAGCCCCGGGTATTGCATTCCTTACGACGGGATCACCAATCAAACTGGGCAGCCCTATGTTCGCTGGAGGCTACGGCACCCGGTCGAAAAGGTGCGGTACGTGGCGGCTCTCGGGGACGATCCGCAGCTGTACACTCCGCCCGACTTAGCATCTTTACCAAAGTCGGATCTCCTGGTGATAACCGAAGGTGAGAAAAAAGCTTCAAAGGCTGTCCAGGAAGGTATCCACTGTATCGCGATACAAGGGGTCTGGAGTTGGTGCGACGCCGGACACCGTGCCCAGGAGAAATCTGAAGGCAGCAGTGTAAGCGTGGATACTCCACCGATAACCGCTTTGATCGAGCTAGCAAATAAATATGAACGGGTGCTGGTGCTTGGAGATTCCGACCTGGATTACAACCCCAAGGACGTCGTGGCATGGAGCTGCTCGCAAAGGCCCTGTATCAGCGGAATGTCCGCGCTGCGTTCGCCTGCTGCCCGCCCGAAGTCATTGGAGACGGTAAGCTTGCCAAAATCCAGAAACAAGGGCTGGATGACTGGGTCATAACAGATCGAGCATTTGCCAAGCGCTGCATCCCATCACTGTTTTATGGCGCCGAGGTAGAACGAGACGGAATTAGCGACAGCTATAACGCCGTGATATTTGCGGAACTTTTCAAGGACAAGCTCTCGTACTCGAAAGGCGTCTGGCATCACTGGAGCGGTGTGATCTGGACCGTTGATTCAAGTCGGAAACGACAGGCGCTCGTTCCAGAAATCGCGGATTTCTACAGTTTGATAATCAGCGACCTGAGCAGGCTGCGCGGCAGAATCTCCACGCCATTCCTTGAAGCTCGCAAAGAGGATGTTCCCGTTGAGATCGCGCTTCGACTATCCAGCATCCATGCCACGATCGAAAGACTATCCATCGCCTCCAAGAAAATACGCAACATATATGGGATCCGCGCCACCCTAGACCTAGCCCAATCACGCATGTCTGTCCCCGATGACCTATGGGACAGCGACCCATACCTATTCACCGTCCAAAACGGAGTCGTCGATTTACGGACAGGTGAAATATCTCCTCCTAGGCCAGAACGCTGGATGACACGATGCGCGGGCGGCATCTACGATCCGAGCGCGAAGGCGGAGTTGTTTCAGAAGTTTCTGGAACAGATGCAGCCTGATCCTGAAATCCGCGCCTATTTGCAGCGGCTGATCGGCTATTGCGCCACCGGCCTAGCAAGCGAACAGAAACTCTTCACGTTTCACGGCAACGGGGCAAATGGGAAAGGCACGTTTGTCTGGGTCGTAACGAAGGCCCTCGGCACATATGCGATGAAAGGTCCTGCAAGTTTAATGGTTGACCAAAGCCCTGACCGACCTCGTAACGATCTCGCCGCATTAGCCGGGGCTAGGTTGGTCTCGATCTCGGAGACGTCCCGCAATCTTCGCATGGACGAAGCCATGATCAAGACTATGACCGGGCAGGATGAACTATCCGTTCGATTTCTCAATCGCGAATTTTTCCAGTTCGTGCCGTGCTTCACCCCGATACTGGACACCAATCACGTCCTCAGGCCGCGAGATGCCGGAAATGCAATTTGGCGTCGACTCATCACCATTCCATGGCCCATCACAATTTCCGAGGAGCACCAAGACAAAAAGCTGCGGTAGCACCTAATCGCGGAGCTGCCCGGAATCCTCGCTTGGATCGTGGAAGGGGCATATCTTTATCTCGAAAGTGGATTGCCCCAGTTGAAGCATCTGACAGACCTCACAGAATCATTACGTGATTCCTGCGACGATCTTGGAAGATAGCTTGAAACGTGTACTGAGCAGGGCTTGCAATTTCGGAGTCAATCTTCGTCGCTCTACGAAAGTTTCCGCGTCTGGAACCTGACTGAGGGCAATTCCGGCAAATCTCAGAAAGAGTTTTCGCAAGAACTCCAGGAGAGAGGCTTCGCGACCAAGAAGGTCCGAGGTTTGATGACATGGTTTGGACTCCGGCTTTGCGCGAAGGATGGTATGAACAGTCCTCTGAGCGCCGAGAACCAAACGCCGCGAGATACGCGGTTATTAGAGAATTTCACTGTTGGGTGTATATTGATTCAGGCGAAGTTCCCGCGACATAACAACGAGGATGGGGAGAGCATATTCGGACGATCTGCGGCGGAAGCTGCTGGAGGCGCATAGTCGTGGGGATGGAAGTC
>JBAVOQ010000005.1:0-3469 GCA_049692235.1 Acidobacteriaceae bacterium
CAACTTCTGCATCGGCATGAACTGGCTGGCCTGGCCGATCATTCCCAAACGGCTTTGGCCCAAAATCGAATACAAGCCCAAACGGGCCATCAGAGCGGACGAACACCAAAGGATCATCGAACGGGAATCGAATCCCGAAAACCGGAGTTTTTATGAACTGTGCTGGCATCTGGGCGGTTCCCAAACGGACGTCGCCAACCTGGAGGCGGCGAGCATTGATTGGAATGACCGCGTGATTTCCTATGCCCGCCGAAAAACCGGCAGCCGGGCGTTTATTCATTTTGGTCCGGCACTGGAAACGATCCTCCGTTCGTTGCCGACCCAAGGGCTGCTATTCCCGAGGCTCGCTTTGCTGAAGGAAAAGTATCGGGGGCAGGAATTCAGACGCCGCTGCGCCGGTTTGGGAATCTTCGGCGTCACCCTGCATTGCTACCGTTATGCCTGGGCGGAGCGGGCGAAAATTTGCGGCTATCCAGAGCGATTCGCGCAGGAGGCGCTCGGCCACAACAGCAAGGCAGTGCATCGCGCCTACGCGCGCAAAGCCCAGGTGAGACTGCCGTCGCTGGAAAGCTACGAAAACCAGAACGTGGAAGGCCGCATTGTTCCATTGCTTCCGCCCCTGCCAAAGCCCGAAGGCAATGGTCACTCGTTTTCGGCGGCTGGTTAAGTGTCCGGCTTTCCAGGAATCGCCATAGCCGCCTGCGCCAGTGATAAAAATAATCAAACTATTTTTCACCTTGCAAACATTGAATGAAAACGGTGTCGAAACTAAAAAACAGCCAAGTCGCCCCGCGTAAAATCAGCGTGCTTTTGTGTCAAGTGCCGGCGGCAACAGCGGTTTTGTTCAATGTTTGCAAGGGTTCGGTCACTCAATTCGCAGTTCAACAAAAGCGCGCCTGATAAAATAGTGGTGTCGTTGAATGAATCAGCGACGCAACCAGGAAAGCAAAATATGGAAACAACTGAAATGACGGACACACTCAAAAGCATCAACGCAACTCCGCATCTTTGCCGGAGCAAGGTGAAACAAACCGCGCTGGAAATTGCCTCCGCGATCTGGCCAGCCAATAAATTCAGCCGGGTGGGCATGAGCTTCGTTGAACGCATCGAAGCGAAAGTCCGCGCTGCCATCCGTGAAGAAGTCAGGATTCATCCCAGCAAGGGCAAGACGCTTTTATGATGCGTCCACCCGATGCGTTGAATCGTTTGCTTCAAGCCCGCCCGCGAGCCTTTTGCTTGCGGGCGTTGCGTTCCCGCCAGTAGCTGGCGATGGCATCGCTGGCGCGGGCGAGCCATTTCTCGTCGCGCCGGAATTGTTCCAGCGTTTCCGTGGCAAAGAATTTCGTGCTGTTGCGGGCGGGATGGCCGAGCGGTTTCAACAAGCCTGCCGTTACGAGCCTGGGAATCTCGTGCGGTTCAAAGCCGAGAAACCACGCCGCCTGGGTTGCGTCGAGCCGGGCGGGAACGATCTTCCAACTGAGGAATTCCGTTTGTTGCGCGGTCACATTCATACGATTGTGGTGGTTGATGGTTAGGTCGGTTGCCGATTTCGCCGACGGCTGCCGGACGGGTCCATTATTTGGCCGACAATGATTTCCTTGAAGGTCAGATCGGGCAAAATGTCCGCAACTTTTGCCTCCAGCGAAAAGGCGATAAGCTGGATGCAATAGGCCGGTGCTTCAGTGCGGCCGGTTTCCCAATTTGCGACCACATCCCGCGTTATCGGTGGGTGAAAGGTATTCAGCATGGCTGCGAGTTCCGCCTGACTGACGCTGTGCTGATGCCGAAATCTGCAAATGCGTCTTCCAATGAGTTGCCGGATTTTTGATTTCATACCTGAATAGCCGTCCCGTGAGCGTGGCGGGACAATTGGGTTTGAGTTTATTTTTCGCCGTGTCATAACGTGTTTTCACCGGGCCAATTTGCCTCGGCCTGTCCTAGCCGGTCTTTTCCTGCCTCCCTGTCCAAAGGTGCGAACTGTTCACGGAATTCACGCCGCAGCCAATGACTTCCGGCATCGGTATTCAGGAGCCGGCGCAATGTTGCGCGGCCCTCACGCAAGCGGAGCGAGACAAGATCAACCGAGCGATTGAGCTTGGCGGCGATTTGCAGCCGGGTGAGTCCGCCGAAATAATACCATAGGATGACTTGGCGATAATTCCGATTCAGGGCGCGAAGCAGGGCCAACAACAGAGTGCGGTTGTCATGCCACACAAGGTTCTCAAACGGATTATTGCGGTCCCTTTCACTGCTCACATGGGCGAAACGGCAGGGCTTGCGGTCGAAATTCCGAAGAACGCTGTCCAGCGCCAACTGGCGCGTGGCGAAGTCCGTTCGGACCGCACTTGCCGGTTTTATGGGTTTGTCCGGCTTTGGCGGCGGCAAAAGCGCCGGGAGGGAGAAAATTTCCGCCGGGTTGAAACCGGGCAGCAAGTCGTTTACTTGGGCGTTGAGGGTATGGGCCAGAAAAGGGACCAATCGCGCCGGAATTTCACTCCGGGAGTTTTCCCAGTCGGCAATCACGGTTGGGGTGATGGGCACGCCCAACTCATGGCAGCGATTTGCGTAGGCTTGTTGGGATTTGAACCATTGCTTGCGGAGCGCACGAAGACGCTGGCTCAGGTTATGAACGGGTGGATTCATACGGTGACGGACACATGGTGTCTGGGGTGCTTGACCCGTTTGGAATTTTGGGTTTCAGCAATTTTTTCCTCATTACCGCCGTCGGCGGCTTCCGCCTGGCTGGGTGCCTGGTTCTTGGTGAGGTCGAGTTTTTCCTCAATCTCACTCTGGCGCCGGGTCAGTTCCTGAAAGCGTTCCTCGCGCTCAAACTTCGCGCCGACCTTTTCGCCAAGCTCCTTGACGCGCTTGTTGGCGTCGGTGATGTCCAATTCCAACCTCTCCGCGCGTTCTTCAAATCCTTGCACCGTTGCCTCCAGCGAACGGATCGTGCCAAGCGCCGTGTCCGTGACCCGCGCGCCGTAACTGTTTTGGCCGCGCAAGACCATTTCAGTGGTGTTGTTGAAGCTCGGACGCATGAACAAGTCAAAGCCGGCGAATTTTCCCAGACGGACATCCTCCCCGAAGCGGGCCTTCAATTTCTCGGCGCGACGCAAAATCAATTCGCCCGCAATGCCCCGGTTGTTGGATTCCTGCCCGTCGAGTTCAATCCGAAATTTGTCCCCCGATGTGTCTTGCCGGACGCCCAAGTCCTGCCGCAAATTGGCAAGGCGACTGGTGAAGATTTCGGCGTCCTCGTGCGAGCGGCGGAGATTGGAACGGATGCGGTATTGTTCCTCGGCGTGGGCGGAACGCAACCGGGTGAGGCGGATCAATTCGGCGTCCACCTGGGCTTTTTCAATCACCAGCGGGTTGCCCGATGCGATGGCTTTCACCTCGGCGTAGGTCAGAGCCGCTGAATCCAAATCTTCAAGCCGCCGGATCGTCATGTCGCCACTCATCACCTGCG
>JBAVOQ010000006.1:0-53207 GCA_049692235.1 Acidobacteriaceae bacterium
AACGGTTGATTCCATCGTCGCCAAACTCGCCCGATGCCGCCAGACTCTGGAACAGATCCAGCCTGGATGCACCATCCCAAAAAACAGGAAACGAATGTCCAGCTAATTCGTGGACACTACACTAGCGGCGGCCAACCCAATACCCGGCAACCCCGGCCAGTGTTAAAGCTACCAGCGGTAGAAGCACGCGGGGCGTCGGCCAGCCGCGAGCGCCACCGAGCAAGGGATTCGGCTGGGGAAGATCAGGCTCTTTGCCAAATGCGTCGGTGGCTGCGGCGATGGTCGCCAGCGTTCGGCGGCTGTTGCGACTGTTCATGCGCTGCAGCGATTTCAATAGCGAAGGCGGTTCGCAGCCCGCTGCACCTTCGCGGCACTGATTTTCCGTGATGGCGTTGGCGACGGCATCCACTTTTTCGGGATTGAGATTCGCGAATACGCGCGACAAGGCGAGGAAGTTTCGCATGGCGCGAACACCTTCGGGCGTGCTGGCGAATTCGGAGGCTTTGTCGACGATGGCGTCGCCCGCTCCAACAGCTCCACGCAGGGTGTCAAGCACGCCGTGGTCCTGCGCCTCCTGCAGCAATTGATAGGCGGCCAGCACGGCCTTGGCATGCTGCACTGGAGCATTCTCTACCTTTGTGCGCAGCTCTTCTTGCTCATTGCGATGCGGAGTGTAGCTACGAATCGGCTGGGCCATGGCGTTCCTCCTGTTACACCTGCAAATTGGCAATCTGTACCAGTTTGTCGTCCGGTGCGGTGCCGGGCAAACGATAATCCGCGCGCCGCCATTTGCGCTCGACCTCGACGCCCTCTTGCGGAGTAGGATGGCCGAAGCGGAAATTGATGCGCGGCAGCGGGTTGGCTCCCTGCTCGGCCAAAGGAATCATTTGCACACTGGCTTCTTTGTATGCGGGAGTGTGGGTGGCGCGATCGATGCCGGCGCCCGTCAGCCGATTGACAGGTTGCTCGATTGAGTTGAGCGGCAGGTAGATTTGTTTGCCTTGAACGCGGTCCGTCACTAAAACTTGTACCTTGACCTGGCCATATTGCGAGCGAAGGCGGACCCATCGACCTGTCTCGATGCCTCGATCCGCGGCCAGTTCAGGAGAAATTTCCACCCACGTATTCGGCGTCTCTTCCATGATTCCTTTGGAGCGGAAGGTCATGTTGCCAGCTTCAAAATGCTCCAGCAGGCGTCCGTTATTCAGATGCAGATCGAATTCGTCGTTGACTTGCTCGCACGGCTCAATCCATTCCAAAGGATAGAATTTTGCCTTGCCGTCAGGGAACGGAAATTTCTCAGTAAAGAGCAGCGGTTGATCCGAACCATCCGCGGCTACCGGCCACTGCAGCGATTTGTAGCCTTCGAGACGCTGGTAATTAACGCCGGCAAAGAGGGGGGTCAACGAGGCCACTTCGTCCATGACTTCAGACGGGTGGCTGTAGTTCCAGTTTGCACCCAACGCATTTGCGATGTCTTGAATGATGCGCCAGTCGGGTTTGCTTTCTCCTAACGGCTCGAAAACTTGATACAGCCGCTGAATTCGGCGCTCCGTGTTGGTGAAAGTTCCATCTTTTTCGAGACTTGGACTGGCCGGCAGCACCACATCGGCGTAGCGTGCGGTCTCGCTGAGGATGACCTCCTGCACAACTAGAAATTCGAGCTTCTCCAATGCTTTTCGGACATCATTTTCATTGGCATCGGAGGTGATCGTGTCTTCGCCCTTGAGGTACATCGCTTTCAGTTTTCCCTGATGGATGGCGTCAATCATCTGGTGATTGTCGAGACCCTTGGTCGTCGGCATCTTCACGTTCCATGCCTGCTCAAAGTGGGCAATGACCTCAGGATCGTCCACCTTTTGATAGCCGGAGACGATATTCGGCATCGAACCGAAGTCGCTGGCCCCTTGAACATTATTGTGGCCGCGCAGTGGGTAGGCTCCGGTACCGGGCCGCATATAGTTGCCGGTGAGCAGCAGCAGATTCGAAATGGAGGTCGACGTATCCGAGCCGCCGCAGTGCTGCGTGACGCCCATGGCCCACAAAATGCAAACGCTGCTGGCCTGCGCAATTTCCTGCGCAACCTGCTGCAGTGTGGCGACGGGAATCCCGGTTAGCCGCTCCGCGTATTCCAACGTGAAGGGAGCCAGGCTGTCGCGATATTCCGCGAAGCCGTTGACCCAACGATCGACAAATTCCATCTTCGCCAAGCCGTTGTCGATGATGTATTTCGCCACCGCGGAGAGCCACACCAGATCCGTGCCGGGCCGCGGACGAAGGAGAACATCTGCCCGGCGCGCCATTTCGTGCTCTCGCAGGTCGGAGACGATGAGGCGTTGACCGCGCAATTTGTGGGACTGTTTGACCCGCGTCGCTAAGACCGGATGGCTCTCCGCAGTGTTGCTTCCGATAATGACAACCAGGCTCGCGGCCTCAATGTCGCGAATGGAACCGCTGTCGCCGCCATACCCAACAGTGCGAGAAAGACCCATGGTGGCGGGTGTCTGGCAATAGCGGGAGCAGTTATCAATATTGTTGGTGCCGATGACGGCGCGGGCCAACTTCTGCATCAGGTAGCTTTCCTCATTCGTGCATTTTGAGGAAGCGATTAATCCAATGGCGTCTGGACCATGCTCATTCTTGATGGCAGACAATTTGTTCGCGATCAGATCGAGCGCTTCCTTCCAGGTAGCTTCGCGAAATGTTTCACCGTCGCGGATGAGCGGTTTCGTCAGTCGATCTTCCGCGTTCACATAATCCCAGCCGAACTTTCCTTTGACGCAGGTGGAAATGCCGTTGGCGGGTCCCTCGGCCGGCTCAATTTTCAGGATGTGGCGATTCTTGGTCCAGATGTCGAAGGAACATCCAACGCCGCAATAGGTGCAGACAGTCTTTGTCCGTTTGACACGCTGCTCGCGCATCGCGGCTTCCACCTGCGATACCGCAAGAATCGGGCCGTATCCGGTCTCGGGCTCCACGCCCTTGACGACATCGATCATGTTGTCGAGTGCTTTGCGGGGCAAGCCGGTAAAGTATCCGGCGTGGCCAATCATCGATTTTTCCATGAGCGCATTGCACGGGCACACGGTGACACAATGTCCGCAGGAAACGCAACTGGAACCCGCAATGGTTTCGCCTCCATCCCACAGGACGCGGGGATGCTGCGACTCCCAATCGATCGACAGCGTCTCATTCACCTGCACGTTCTGGCAGGCTTCCACGCACCGCCCGCACAAAATGCACTGGTCCGGATCGTAGCGATAAAAGGGATTGCTGTTGTCGATCGGATAGGGCTTGGGAGTGTAGGGGCGCTTCTGATGTTTCACATCGAGCAACGCGGTGGTGTTGTGCACGGTGCAGTTTTCATTGTTGTTATCGCAGACGGTGCAATAGAGCATGTGATTGCCCAGGATGCGATCGAAAGCTTCACGCTGGGCTACGTCGACGATGTCGGATTTTGTGACCACCATCATGCCGTCGGCGACGGGCGTTCCGCAGGCGCGGACCAGGTTTCCGTTGACCTGGACCATGCAGGTGTCGCAGGTCTGAATCGGGCCAAGCTGTGGGTGATAACAGACCTGGGGAATGATTCTTCCGATTCGATTGAGGGCATCGACCAAGGGCTCGCCGACCGCGGCCGTGCCGATGACGCCGTCAATTTCAAGTTTGCAAGAGGTGGCGGAAGAATGAGCGCCGATTTTGTGATCCAAGGAGTGATTGTTCATCGTGGATGACCCCGAATGAGGGTTTGCGGTGCCAGCAGATTGTCAATCTGCTTCTTGGCATTGAGATGCGCGAGTCGCGCGTGGGGACGCTTTCCCTCGCAAACTTGATCCGCATCCTGGCGTGCATCCGCAGCCGTGCGGCTGAGGCTGGCCACGATATTAACCGCGAAGGATGCTGTGCGAAACCGAAGGAGCTTAGTCGGCAAATGCGGCGCAGGCCGTCGCCTCGTCCGGATGCAGGCTGGTGTACCTATTCAGACCGACCATGGTGAAAACCTTTTGAAAATGCGGCGACAAGCCATAGCTCTGCACCGCGCGATCGGCTTTGTTGGCGGCCATGAGCAGTTCAATAATCAGCGCAATGCCGCTGGAGTTCATGTACTCCATTTTCGAAAAGTCGAAGACAATCTTGTGAGTAGCCGCCGGGACTTCCTGGTAAGCGCCGAAAACAACATCACGAGAGGTGCTGGTGATATCGCCGGTAAAACGCAGCACGGAGACGGGGCTGCCGTCGGATGCTTTGACCTCATCCACATGGGCACGGGTGTTGAGTTGCGGTTGCATGGCCATATCGCTATCTCACTCCTCTTCTTTGTCTAGACGGATCATCAAGCGTACGCAATTTCCACCGTGCGGTGTCTGTGTCCATTCGGCTTCGTCCACCAGGGCCTGCATGAGAAACATGCCCATGCCGCGCGCTTGTTCTTCACCGTGCATCTTGCGGTCGATATCCGGGGCGTTAATTTTCTTGTGGAGGCCCGATCCTGAATCCAGGATTTTCACTTCCAGTTTGCCATCTTCCATGGATAGAACGATTCCGATGCTTAGCCGTTCATCGAAGCGGTTTCCGTGTTCAATGGCGTTGATGCAAGCCTCTGCGACCGCCGTCTTCAGGTCTTCAATCCGGTCGTCGGGAAACCCCATCAACCGGGCAACGCCTGAAGCAGTTTGCATCGCAACCTTCTCAAATCCTAATTTGGAAGGAAGCCTCAACTCAACTGCGGATGTTATTTCCTGCACCATACTCAACCTCCGGAAGCAATCCTTCCAACCTGCCTGCACGATTCGATGCGTCCTAACTAACTCCTCGGTAGCTACTGCACTCGCAGCAATGCCAGGGCCGTGCGATCATCCGTGAGCTCAACTTCCCCATCGAAGGATTCTACTGCGGACCAGACGCTGTTGAGCAATTGTTCTGCCTGTGTACCACGCCAGCTACGGACTTCTTCGACAAGGCGTTCGGGCCCAAACTCCTCTTCTCCGCGAAACACCTCCGTCAATCCGTCCGTATACAAGAGAAATCGGCTGTTTTGCTCCAGATGATATCGCATTGACGTATAGGTCATCCCGGGCAACATGCCAACCGGTGTTCCGCTGGCGCCAATTTCCTGAACATTCTTGCCATGCACTAAGAATCCTGGATTGTGTCCCGCGTTGACGACGTCCAGCGTATGTTCCGCGGGATTCAGCTGGGCGAAGATGGCGGTGACATAGCGGCGACGGGTTTCCGCACCGTCGGCTTCCTGAACATGATTGAGTTTGGCGGCGATTTGTTCCAATGGAAGGCCAGAGGCAGCCATGGCACGAAATGCCGATCGAAACGAGGTGCCCACCAGGGCGGAAGCCAGTCCTTTGCCGGCGACATCGGCGACGACCATCATCCATCCGCCGTCGGGCAAGGGAAGGATATCGAGGTAATCTCCGCCAACTTCATAACAGGTTTGGGAACGCGCGGAAATGCTGTATCCGGGAATCGCAGGCATGGATTGCGGTAGCAGGCTGCGCTGAATTTCACGCGCCGAGGCTAAATCCTGCTGCACTCGTTCCAGGTCGAGGGTGCGTTCATGGTAGCGGGCATTCTCAATTGCAACGGCGGCCTGCATGGATAAATTTTCCAGGAAGTCCTGCTCATATAAGGAGAGCGGCGCGCAGTCCCGGGTAAGCACAATCATCTCTGTCAGCAGGGCCCCGCTGCGATCCAGCAGAGGAAAGCGAAAGCAGCCCCGCTTCGGGTCGGAGGTCGGCGGATGCAGCAGAAAGCGCGGCTGAATTTCTCCGTAGGAAAAAGGAAACGCAGTGAAAAACGCACCGGCCATTTCAAGTTCGCGGACACTCAGCTCAAGCACGGCGCGCAGCACGCTGTCGAGCTCAATGGTGCTGTGAATCTTGTGGCTTGCCTCCAACAGTGCCTGCAGACGGGCGATTTGCTGCTGCAGGTGGAGGGTGCTTTCGAGTTCCATCACAGCTCCTTCAGCCGCGTCGTTCGCTGAGCGCGCATACGCATTGTGCCCCGGCAAGTCCGCTTTCCGAGGTTTGTAAATGACTCTATGAACAGCAAGATACATGAAGGATGAGGTTGCAGCTAAGTGAATTCGACAGGGCACAGGTCACCAGCATGCCGAGGGCTCGCAGGATTACGCAGAGCCTCCTACCGGCCGACTCCACGGCCCCGAAAAAAACGCCTGGCGGAAGGCGCGAACGGGACGATTCTTTCGGCCGTGGGTGTGAGTTCGGAGTGATATTCTCGTGGCATGTTGCTCCGGACGAAGATAGCGGCATGTACTCTTTTGCTCGCCGCATCGCTATTGGCGCAACAAAAAGGCGTTGCTCGTCCGCAGCAGAAATCCGCCCCGACGACGCCTATTCTGACGGTGGAAGGGTTAGGGCAAGGCGCGATCCCTCTCGATGGCCCATGGCAGTTTCACACGGGCGACAATCCAGAATGGGCATCGCCCTCGTTCGACGATTCGGCCTGGGAGCCGATACAACTCACTGGCCCCTGGGGCAGCCAAAGTCATCCCGGCTACACCGGCTACGCCTGGTACCGTCGCCATGTGCAGATTCACACCCTTGACGGAGGCCAGTCGAAATATGCCCTATTGATGCCGCCGGTCGACGACGCCTACGAAATCTTTTGGAATGGCAAGCCAATCGGACAATTCGGCAAGTTCCCGCCGCGGCCGCGCTGGTACTACTCCACCTTCCCGCACAGTTTCCCGGTGCCTTCGGCGGAGTCGGGGACAATTGCCATTCGAGTGTGGAAGTCGCCGCTGTTGTTTGTTGACCCGGACTCCCTGGGTGGCATGTACGGGCCGCCCCTGCTGGGGGATGCCGACCCAATTGACGCACAATTGGCCGCTTCCAATGCCCAGAACATGAGACAGAACCTATACGACTTCACCCTGGTGATTTTGTATGGATTCGTCACCCTGCTGAGTGTGCTGCTGTGGAGTCGCAATCGCAAAGTCAAACTCTTCCTGTGGCTGGCCATCTTTACGGCGACTCCGGTCATGCTGTTTGTGATCCAGGGCGTGCTGCAGATCCCGATTTACTACGGGTTTGGGCGCGGGTTCAACCAGCCGATCTACGCGCTGAATCACGTGTCTCTCTGGTTCCTGCTGCTCTATTTGTTGCGACTGGATAACCGTCCAACGCTGGCACGATGGACACGGGTGCTCGCCATCGTTACCGTGGTTGCCGGAGTGCTGGATGGGGCGCTGGCGTTCTTTTGGGGCAACGCCGGAGCAGGAATGCTGGCCCTGGATGCGATTTTGACAACCTTGATCCTGGTGGTGGAAGTGTTTCCGTTCATCATCATTGCCATTGGGATTCGACAGCGACTGGAGCCGTCGCGCTGGTGGCTTGCGGTCACCGCCTTCGTCTCGCAAATGATCAATACGATTGCTGATGCCAGCGCCGCGGGCCAGCGATTTACCCACTGGACCCTGTACTACAGGGTGACAACGCCCTTGTTTACCGTGTTTGGCGTCCACTTCACCGCCGCCGACCTGGCCGGGATCGGGTTGTTCCTCTCGATTCTATATGCCGTCTACCGCTACAGCATGGAGCAGCAGGCTCGCCAGAGCGCCCTGGAGCAGGAGATGCAGAGTGCGCGCGAAATTCAACGCGTGCTGATTCCCGAGAACCTGCCGTCGCTGGAAGGATACGCCATGTCGAGCGCCTACCAACCGGCGCAGGAAGTGGGCGGGGACTTCTTTCAGATTATTCATGAAGATGAAGGATCGACGATTGTCGCGCTCGGTGATGTCAGTGGAAAAGGCCTGAAGGCTGCGATGAGCGTGTCTCTGATCGTGGGGGTGCTGCGCGCTTTGTCCGGCGAAAACTCCAGCCCGGTGCAAATGCTGCAGGGGTTGAACCGCTGTTTGTGCGGAAGGCTTCAGGGCGGATTTGTCACCGCGATTGTGATGCGCCTGTTTCCAAACGGCAGGGTCATCCTAGCCAACGCCGGGCACCTGCCACCGTTTCTCAATTCAGCAGAGCTTGAGATCGAAGGATCCTTGCCACTGGGACTGATCTCGTTTGCCGAGTACAGCGAAATCCAGATTCAACTGCATCCGGGAGACCACCTGAGTCTCTATACGGACGGGTTGGTGGAGGCCCGCAGCTCGACGGGAGAAATCTACGGATTTGAGCGGCTGAACACCTTATTTGCGACCCGGCCGACGGCGCAGCAAGCCACCCAGGCAGCGATTGCCTTCGGACAGGAAGACGATATCACCGTGCTGACTCTGACCCGCCTGGCAGCCGGGCAGGAGTCCACATCTTCGCTGTCGGCACCGTTCCTGGAGCCCGCCCCCGCGGAGGCATAATTCGGTACAACCTCGAGGAAAGAAAATCTCAAAAGCCAATAGAAAAGGCCCTCCCGATACGGAAGGGCCTCTTCTGCTTGCGGCTTATTTCACTGCGACCGTAATCGTCACAGAAGCGGTCCCGCTGGCATAGTTGGCGCTTCCGCTGTAGCTGGCGCTGAGGTGTCGGCTGCCATTCCCCAGGGAGGATGCGGCCACCGATGTCGCCGCCGTTCCGCTGGGGGTGACGGGCACCGTAGCGAGCAATTGGCTGCCGTTATAGAAGGACACCGTGCCGAGTGCATTCGGCGGACCGGCGCTCCAGGATTGAATTGCCACACTCAGAGTTACATTTCCCCCAGTGACGTACCAGGTGGAGGGCGTCAGCTGAAGAATGACCGGAGCTTTGGCCACTGTGAAGTGCTGGGTGCTGGAATTCGCAGCCGCATAGTTAGTTTGCGCCGCATATCCCATGACAACTGTGTGCGTTCCCGTCTGCGGCTTGGGAATCACAAAATTCGCTACTCCATTGTTAAGCGGCAAGGTAACGGTTGCGCCGCCGTCGTATTGATAGGTGACCACGCCTTGCGGAGCGCCTGCCGCGGAACTAGTGTAGATTCCGCAGTGATAATCCGCTCCGTATGGGAAGTTGTCGTTCCAGCAGGACGTGCTCAAACGGACGGGAACGGGGTTGACCGTAAGGACCACGGGTGCGGATGCGCCGGCTGGATTGTTGGCGTCGCCGGAGTAGGACGCAGTCAGCGAATGGCTGCCGACGTTCAAGCCCTGGATGTACAGATAGGTAGCGCCGTTTCCTTGCAAGCCGGAGGTTTGCAGCAGCGTTGCGCCATCATATAGCTTGACCGTTCCGGTCGGTGTATGCCCGCCGGTGGGAGAAACCTGAATCACGACGTTGGTTCCCTGCGGATAAGTGACGGTCGACTGGCTCAGCGTGACGTGGATCGAGGAGTCGTACGCCGTGACGACATAGTTGATCGATTGCGAGGATTTATTGCCGGCTGCGTCGACCGCCGCGACGGTGAAGGTCTTGTTGCCGGGTGTAGTCGTGTCGACAGGGCTGCTAAGTGGGCCAGTGCTGAGCGGAGCCAAGTCTGCTGAGAATGTGGAAGCGCCGCAAGTCACGATGCCGGAACGATCATCCGTGCAACTGTAGGCCGCCGTCACGGGCTGTCCTACGATGTAGCTGCCACTGGATGGAGATAGTGTCGGCCCGGAACTTACAGCGGGAAGAACTGTGTCCACGTTGATCGGTACCGTGTAGTAGGAGGTCGACCAACTGCCGCTGCCATCCTTGACGAACTTGAGTTCCTGGGTTCCCGCACAGTCCACTGCAAAGTAGTAGAGCAGGTAGCTGCCGTCGGCATTCAACGCGACAGGCTGCACTGGCGGTGTGAATGCCGGCGGTGCACCTCCTGGAGGAATGGTGGCTGGGCAAGTCACAGGATTTGTAATCGGGGTCCCTACAGAACCAGGAGCGCCAGGAGTGGGCACACTGCCCACTGCCGCAGTGCCGTAGGTAATGGTTTGAATCGGGGCTGCGGCAAAGGTGGAGACGCCCGGCAGCTGTGCCTCGGTCAGGCCGGAGAGAATCGGCGGTTGACTGGAAAACGTGACGTTCGGCGTCTGCGTGTTCACCCAGTTTCCCGACTGCAGATTTGCGACGGTCACCGTGGTCAAGGGCTCGGGAACGCCAGTCACTGGAATAAACGTCGAGTTGGGGTGCGATGTATAGCTGGACGACTTGTAAATGCCTGGGCCGCTAAAGTTGGCCAGCAGGTTCTGCGGGCATGGAAGATTTCCTAATCCGGATGCGGGATCAAAGGTGCAGGGGCCGCCATTCCACGGCTCGCTGGCCATCAGGAAACCGATGCCCTCGTGGAACGTGGGTCCATTCGGCGTTGAGATGTCCTGCAAGCTGAAGCTGGGACCATCAAAAATATCTTGAAACAGCTCATTCGGAGCCGAGGAGATGGGGCAGTTCGCGCCGCTTTCGGCCGGGTCGGTCCCAATGGTGCATTCCAGCGTAAACAGTTTGCAGGCCGGTTGGCCGTTGGGCAACAGTTCGCCGGTATGGATCAGGCAGCTCGAGGTAGAGAACGGCGTGCCTTGCCCATAGATCGACTGGAACTTATTTGGATCGAGAGCCGCGTCTTCAACGCCTGGAACCGTGCCATCCTGAATGGCCAGAGTCTGGGCAGCCTGGGATCCCGACAGATCATAGGTGAACTGGACCTGTTGACCCGTCCCCGTATTGAAGGCGAAATTCTGCGTCAGTTGCTGCGGCGTTGGATTCGTCTGCGGGATTGGATTACCCGTGATGTTGCCGCCACCGGTCACGCCTCCCTGGGTGCAGTTGGTCGTCAGGTATAGCGAGGAACTGGCGAGGTAGCCGCCGCCGTCGACCTCGCTGATGGTGATCTGGTTCGAGCCCTCGACCAGATTGCTGTGAATGTCGATGGGCGGAACGCCGCCATTGGCCAGAGTGACGCCAGTCGTGGCGGCAAACGAATCGGGATCCTGGCCAGTCAGCTCTCCGTTGCTCGCGGCATCCTCATAGACCGGGCTGAAACAGTTCTGCGAAGGCCCGTTGTCGGTGGAATCCGATGTTCCGCCCATGCAGACGTTGGTGGGGCCTGTCACCGAGGGCGCACTGGTGCTGACCTGAATATTGTTATCGACCAGCACGTTTCCCCCGTCAGCGGAAGAAAGCACAGCAGACGGAGAAGCGGGGCACGTCAGATTCAGGGTATTGCTGTTGAAGGTATTCGGTGCGCTGTAGCTGGTACCGCTCACGGAGGCGCGCACGTTGACGGGACCGAAAAGCTGGATGGAGGTCTGTGCGGACAGCGCCGGAACAATCAAGGCCACGGAGGCAACCATGACGCCGTGGTAGAGAAACGAAGATTTCTTCATATGGGTGCTGCTCCTTATGCGATCCGGTGCATCGTGGGGTGAGACTCGCCGCACGGACGAATCCCGTGGGTGCACTGCGATTTTCTTGGGGGGACTTGTGCACTATCACTGGGACCAAGCGGGGACCTAGCCGGTTTGAAATGAGCGCCAGTGAAGGCGAGCTAATCGTAACGTCGCGGGCGGAGACAAGTCAATAAAAGATTACGTTCCAATGTGATAAAGGTCACGCGTGGTGGTGCGCCAGGACACGGCCCTTGGCAACCCAGGAGCCTCTAATGGAACCGGCGAGAGTACGGTCGCAAACGTACCCGGAATAGTGGCGATCGACGCCTTGGGCAACGGATTAAAGCGCCCAGCTACGACGAGGTGAAGCATGGCAGTCCAGCCACGCGGGAAAGTTTCCATCGATGCCGAAGAATGCAAGGGATGCGGGCTGTGCGTTGCCTCCTGTCCGCCGCACTGCCTGGAACTAGCGCCGGAACTAAATGTCCATGGAGTCCACCCGGCGCGCTGCAACGGACACATTTGCACCGGGTGCGGCATCTGCTTCTATTGCTGCCCGGAGCCGGGCGCAATCACTGTCTACCGCACGAAGGCGAAGGCCACGGAAGCGAAGGAGAGCGAACATGCGCCAACTTTGTAAGGGAAACGTGGCGCTGGTGAAAGGTGCGATCCTTGCCGGCTGCCGCGGATATTACGGATATCCGATCACCCCGGCCAGTGAAATTGCCGAGGCTGCTGCGCTCTATTTCCCGCAAGTAGGCGGAACATTTTTGCAGGCAGAGAGTGAAACCGCCGCGATCAATATGGTCTATGGAGCCGCAGCGACCGGACAGCGCGTGATGACCGGTTCCTCTGGGCCGGGATTGAGCCTGATGCAGGAAGGCATGTCCTACCTGGCGGGTGCCGAACTGCCGTGCGTGATTGTGGATGTGATGCGGGGCGGTCCTGGTCTGGGTAACATTGCGCCCGAGCAAAGCGACTACTTCGCCATGGTGAAGGGTGGAGGGCACGGCAACTACCGCAACCTGGTGCTGGCTCCCGCATCGGTGCAGGAGATGGCTGACCTGACCATCCTGGCCTTTGAATTGGCCGACAAATATCGCAATCCCGCGGTGATACTCGCGGACGGATTTGTTGGACAGATGATGGAGCCGCTCGACCTGAAATATCGTGAGATTTCGCAGCCGGAGAAACCTTGGGCGGTGAGAGGCACGCATGAAACGCGCGGCAACCTGATCAGCTCCATTTTCCTGGAGACCGACAGCCTGGAAGATCACCAACGTAAGATGGAAGCCAAGTATCAGCGGGCGCAGGAAGCGGAACCACGATACGAAGGCTGCCACATCGAGGACGCAGAAATCCTTCTGGTGGGATATGGAATTGTGGCTCGCGTCCTTCATTCCACCGTCGAAGCGCTCCGCAAACAGGGCATCAAAGCGGGCATGTTTCGCCCCATCACGCTATGGCCCTACCCTTCCGCAGCACTCGTTAAAGCGGCGGCGAATGTGGAGAAGGTGTTGGTGGTCGAACTCAGCAATGGGCAGATGGTGGAAGATGTTCGCCTGGCGCTCGATGGCACGGTGCCGGTGGAGTTCTACGGACGCGGAGGCGGCAACGTGCCTTCCGTCAAAGAACTTCAAGAGCAGGTATTGCGCCGCGTTGGAACGATGGTCTGAGGCGTGGACAAGATTGAGAATGGGCACGAAGAGGGCAAGCCAATGGAACATGAGACCGTGATCCAAATACAGAGTCCCGAAGCTCAAACCGGCAGCACCCCCCCGGTGGAGAGCGAGATCTACGAAGTCGTCCACTCAAAATCGACCTTGTTTTATGACGAGTACAGTCGCAAGGCGGAAGGAAAGAAGCAAACTCACTACTGCCCAGGATGCGGACACGGACTGGTTCACAAACTGATCGCCGAGGCCCTGCAGGATCTGGGGCTGCAGGATGACACCATCTTCGTCAGTCCGGTGGGTTGTTCCGTGTTTGCCTATTACTACTTTGACGTGGGCAACGTGCAGGTGGCGCATGGGCGGGCGCCGGCATCAGCTTCGGCGATCAAGCGATCCTGTCCGGGAAGAATCGTCATTTCTTACCAGGGAGACGGTGATCTAGCTGCGATTGGGACTGCGGAAATTGTTCATGCTGCGAATCGCGGCGAGAAGATTACGGTCTTTTTCGTGAACAACGGAATTTACGGCATGACCGGCGGCCAGATGGCGCCTACCACCATGATTGGAGAAAAGAGCACCACCTCGCCGTGGGGCCGGCGACCATCGAATGAAGGCTATCCGCTGCACATGGCGGAACTTCTTGCCACGCTGGAAGCACCGATCTATATCGAGCGCGTGGCGCTTTCCGACGGGAAGAACATCATGAAAGCGCGTCGCGCGATTCGCAAGGCTCTCGAAGTTCAGCGCGACGGCGCGGGATTTTCGTTCGTCGAAATTCTGTCGCCGTGCCCGACAATCTGGGGTAAAGATCCGGTCGCAGCCCGCCAATGGATTGCTGACAAGATTATCCCCACCTTCCCCCTGAATGTGTTTCGCGACCATCCCCTCGAAGCGCTCGAGGTGAAGGAAGCCGAGCCGCCGCAGCGCTCTGTTGCCGAGGTTCTTGGCATCGCGTCTAGCAATAACGCGCATGCTACCGTCCGACCGGAACTCGACCATCGCTTTGAGGACGTCAAGATCAAGATCGCCGGCCTGGGAGGACAAGGCGTGCTCCTCCTGGGTCAACTCCTGATTGAAATGGGTATGCGGGAAGGATTGGAAGTCAGCTGGCTACCGTCGTATGGGCCGGAAATGCGTTCCGGCAGCGCCCATTGCCACGTATGCCTGTCGAGTGAACCGATCGGATCCCCTCTGGTTTCGCATCCGGACGTGCTGGTGGCGATGAATGAAGTTTCGCTGCGCAAGTTTGCTCACGAGGTGGTCCGCGGCGGCGTGATTCTTTACAACGGCGACTCCGTGCCTGAAGACTTTTCCGCTCCAGATGCGGATGTGGTTGCGATTCCAGCTTCTGAGATCGCGGACAAGCTAGGATCGACCAAGGTCGCCAACATTGTGATGATGGGGGCACTGCTGGAAGAGACGGAATGCCTGGCAGCCGGAACCGCGTGGAGCGTGCTGCAGGACAAAGTGAAGAAGCTGGACCTGCTCGAACTGGACCGTAAAGCACTCAACGCCGGACGGCTATTTGTTGACGAGCACGCCCACATCGGCGCACTCGATCAGCCGGATGGATTCGCCTAGACGAGCGACGATCTCGGCGGTCCTTACTTCACGTTCGAAGAGACTTCAGCATCCTTTGACTGTAACTGGAATTGTGAGAAGTCTCCGGTTTCATCGAACGAACCCAGGCCTACCTGCCCGCAGTTGAATGTGTGGTCGATGACAGAAAACCTTGGTTGTTTTTCGTGATCCATGAACACCTGGATCGAACCGCTTCGAACATTGCGCACAATACGAACGTGATGCCACTCTTTGTCCGGCAGCGCGGGCGACGCCTTCAAACCAGCGATCCGATATCGCGGCTTACCGTTCACGATAAAAATGCCGTTGTGGACGGAAATCTGCGTGCCGGGATTTTCGGACAGGTGGACGTAATAGAAGTGAAGGGTGTCGACGTAGTTGAAGACGATAATCATGGAGCCGCCGGCACGACGCACGTCGACGTTGAGAATAAAGCTGCCCACCTTGACGCCCTTGAGTCGGGCAAACTGCATCGGGCGGCGCGGCACAAGGGGCTCGCGGTTGCGCTTCATGTGCAGGTAGTGGAGATTGCTCTGCTGCAGAATCTCCCAATCTTCAGAGAACGGCATGTCCCAGGCCTTCAGGCTGCCGGAGGCAAAGTCATGTTGGATCGAAATCTTCCCAGGATGTGGACTGCCGCACTGCGAGAGCGCCGATGGACTCGAATCGCAGACAAACAATAGACAGACTGCGATGAGAAATGCAGTCCGAGTCCGCGTGGAATTTGGCTTGATCGTTGGAATGCCCTGATTCATTGCTCCCCCCGAAACTCGAACCGCGCCGGGACATCTTCCCCATGCGTTGAAGCTCTGCGGCGCATGGAAACGTCGCCTGAAATTCTGTGGCAGTAGATCCAATACACCGTTCTCCTATCCTAATATCAATCCGCACGGCGACGCTTCCTTCATCGATGCACACGGGTCGAAACCGGCGCAAGGTCGGAGGCAGATGTGCAAGCTGATATCTTGAAGTATCGAAACTCGATCGGCGGAGGCCAAAGGCTTTGAGCGATTCCAGTCTGGCGGTGAAACCGCTGCCGCAACGCAATGTCGCTGTAGACGCCTACCGTGGTCTGGTCATGTTGCTGATGATGGCCGAGGTTCTCCACTTTTCGAAGATAGCGCGAGCCTTCCCAAACAGCATGTTCTGGCATGTTCTGGCGTTCAACCAGACGCACGTCGAATGGGTTGGGATGAGTCTACACGACACCATCCAGCCTTCGTTCACGTTCCTTGTCGGAGTGGCGCTGCCGTATTCGCTGCGAAGCCGCAGGCGCAAGGGCGAAAGTTTTCAGCACATGCTGGCCCACACCATCTGGCGCAGCTTCCTGTTGATTGCTCTCGGTATTTTCCTGCGATCGATTCACAGCACCTCCACCTATTTCACGTTTGAAGACACGTTGACGCAAATCGGCCTGGGATATACGTTTGCCTTTCTGCTGACGTTCGTGCGTCCGCGTTGGCAGTGGACAGCGTTGGGAGTGATCCTCTTCGGGTACTGGCTGGCGTGGGCACTCTATCCCGCTCCGGGTCCAAATTTTTCGTATGCGTCCGTGGGTGTTCCCACTGACTGGTATCCGCACCTGTTCCATGGCTTTCTGGCACATTGGAACAAGAACAGCAATCTGGGCCAGGCGTTCGACGTGTGGTTCCTGAATTTGTTTCCTCGCACCAGTCCCTTCGTCTTCAATGACGGCGGCTACCTGACGCTGAGTTTTATTCCCACCCTGGGCACGATGTTGCTGGGACTGGCCGGAGGCCGCTGGCTGATTGAAAGCGCCCCGGAGATTCCGTTCCGCAAATTCCTGATCGCCGCAGCCGGCTTGATCGGCGGCGCACTGCTGCTACACGTGACGGGAATCTGCCCGATTGTGAAGCGCATCTGGACGCCGGCGTGGACACTCTTCAGTGGAGGAGTTTGCTTTCTGTTCCTGACGGCGTTCTCGTGGGTTCTCGATCGAAAGAAACAAGTCCGACTCGCATTCCCGCTGGCGGTAGTCGGCATGAATTCGATTGCCGCCTATCTGATTGCATACCTGTTCAAAGACTTTGTAGAAAGCAGCTTCCGCATCAACCTGGGAGAACGGGCGCTGAACATCTTCGGACCTGCGCTGGAGCCGCTGTTTCTGGGATCGCTGACCTTGGCTGTGTACTGGCTGATTCTGTACTGGATGTATCGCAACAAAATCTTCCTTCGCATCTAAGGATGCCTACTGGTTCTGGTGCGCGAGGAGAACATTGCAAAACGCCGGGATCGAATCGTTTCATTGACTCGCCCATTGGGCACACGTAGTCTGAGTGCGATGCGTAGACGAGACTTTGTCAAAGCAATTGTGGCAGTTCCGGTCACTGCCATCCCGATGTTCGGGCAGAACGCGACCCCTACCACAGGAGAGAAAACCTCCGAACCGCAATCCACTTCGAGTGCAGCCGCTCCTCCCGCGCCAAAACAACGGGTCGAAGAGCCGCAGAGTTTCGGCTTCCAGAGTCCAGCGATCCCATCCACCATTCCGGATGAAGTGGCAACCACCGAACAGCATTATTTTCGCGCCGAGCATATGGCGACGCTACGCAAACTGGGCGACATCTTGTTGCCTCCGCTGAATGGATACCCTGGATCGACGCAGGCATGCGCGCCGGAGTTTCTTGATTTTCTGATCGGCGTATCGCCGGTCGAGCGGCAGAATATGTATCGAGCCGGCCTGGACCGACTGAACGCCGAGGCGCACAAACAATTCGGCATCCCGTTTGCACAGGTCAACGAGGAGCAAGCGGATGCGCTGCTGCGACCATGGCTGCGAACCTGGATGGTCGATCATCCGCCGACCGAGCCGTTTGCGCGCTTCATCAATGTGGCGCATGAAGATATTCGAACCGCGACTATGAACTCGCAGGCATGGAGTATCGCGGCGACATCGGCTGGCGAGCGAGCGCCGGGCATCGGCTGGTACTGGTCGCCGATCGACCCCGACATCCAAATGTATGTGTAAATAATCAGGAGCTGGGTTTCACATGCCGGAGGAAAATGTTGATGTACTGATTGTTGGCTCCGGTCACTCCGGGGGCATGGTCGCCAAGGTACTGACGGAAAAGGGCATCTCCTGCGTGATGCTGAACGCGGGCCCGATTGTCGATTTCCAAAAAGACCGCGAACTGAAACCCGCGTATGAACTGCCCTATCGTGGCTTCAAAATGCCAGGGCGACTGCCGCACGTTTTTCAGGCGAACGAGTTCAATGCCAATACCTGGGTGGACGAAAAAGAAGTTCCTTACACCTTCAATCAGAACGAGCCCTACAACTGGGTGCGCGTGCGACTTTTCGGCGGACGGTCTCTGTTCTGGGCGCGTCAATCTTTTCGTCTCAGCGACTACGAATTCAAAGCCAAAGATCACGATGGATTCGGAACCAACTGGCCCATCAGCCTGTCGGATCTGGCTCCGTACTACTCTCGAGTAGAAGAGATCTTCAGGGTCAGCGGACATCCGGATGGGCTGCCGCAATATCCTGACGGCAATTTTGTTGTCGACGACTCACCGTGGTCGGGTTCCATGCAGCGTTTTATCGCGGCCGGAAAAAAGCTGAATGTTCCAGTCTGCAAAGCGCGCAGTGCGATGGGCCGCGCCGGGTTGGCCAGTTCGATCAACCTGCTGTTGCCGGATGCCTTTGCCACCGGCAAGCTGACTGCTGTGCCCAATGTGGTCGTGCGCGAAATCACCGTCGACAAAAATACTGGACTCGCCAACGGCGCCAACTTCGTCGACCGCCATTCGCGACGGGAAATGTCGGTGAAGGCCAGGGTTGTCGTTTTGGCGGCCGGATGCCTGGAGAGTACGCGCCTGTTGCTGAATTCGAAGTTGGCAAACTCCAGCGGCATCCTTGGACATTACTTGATCGATAACGTCTACGGTCCGGGGGTGGTGTGCTCTGTGCCTGAGGCACGCGATGGCAAAGCGACACCAGAGTTAATGGGGGGCGACGCGCTGATTCCTCGCTTTCGCAATATCACCACCAAATCGCCGAACTTCATTGGAGGCTACGCGCTGAATCTTTGGAGCAGCGACCGCGCGATGGGCGCACGAAACTTTGCGGATTATGGCGCCGAACTGCAAAAGAAGCTGGACAGCTATTACGGCAGCGGCTTTTACATGAGCATGATGGGCCAGGTTCTCTCCCATTATGAGAACCATGTCAGCATCAACAAGAACGTCGTGGATGCATGGGATATTCCGGTGCTGCACATCGATACAAAGTACACCGATAACGAGTTCAATATGTCACGTGATGCCGTGGATACGGGCGTGGCCATGGCGGAAGCGGCGGGCTTTGAGGTGCTCTCGAAGAATTACGAGCCCAATCCTCCGGGCTACAGCATTCACGAGTTGGGTACCTGCCGCATGGGTGACGATCCCAAGGCCAGCGTGCTGAACAAGTGGAACCAGAGCCACGACATCAAGAACCTGTTCGTCGTGGATGGCAGCAGCTTTGTCAGCACTGGATGGCAAAATCCGACGATGACCATCCTGGCACTTTCCATGCGCTCAGCCGAGTATATGGCCGAGCAAATGCGGCAAAGGAACATTGGATGATGAAATCCGGGCGCCTACTTTCGTTGCTGGTGTTGTTCGCCTTGTGGGCTGCGTCACACTTCAGCACGCCCGCTGCGGCGGCCTTCGCGCAAA
Source organism: Acidobacteriaceae bacterium (assembly GCA_049692235.1). GTDB lineage: Bacteria > Acidobacteriota > Terriglobia > Terriglobales > Acidobacteriaceae > JAKAAZ01. The sequence continues at coordinate 19,185 of JBAVOQ010000006.1, forward strand.
ATTCGACAGGGACGACAACGAATCTGGCGACGCAAAACAGTTCCACCGGCATGACCGCGCTACCGCAAGACGAAGTATTGCGCGGTCTGGTGCAGCCAGTTCCGTTCAGTCACAAAGAGCACGCAGGCATGCTGAAGATGCCGTGCGAATACTGCCACACGCTGTCGCGTTCCGGCGAAACCTTGTTGATCCCGCGGGCTTCATTCTGCATGCAATGCCATCAGACCATTGCCACCGACAATCCTGGCGTGCAGAAACTAGCAGAGTATGCCAAAACGGATCGCACCATTCCCTGGGTGCGAATTTATGAATTGCCCTCTTTTGTGAGCTTCAGCCATAAGGTCCATTTGAAGCATGGCGCCACTTGCGAAGAGTGCCATGGCGAAGTTGCCCAGCGAGTCCGGCTCTACAAGGCATCCGACATCTCCATGGCAACCTGCGTCAACTGCCACCGCGCCAAGCAAGCGAGCATCGACTGCAGTACTTGTCATATGCTGGAGCAGTAATGGATACAGGAAGAAATGAAACCTGTCCCCACGACTGGCGCAAACGATTTAGAACCCAATCCATAAGGAGATACCGTGAGATCCATGACTCGATTGCTTTCTTCGGCTGCAATAGTTTGCCTGCTGTCTGCCGCAGCCCATGCACAAAACAACGGAGCGACACTGTTCCAGTCCAACTGCCTGATGTGTCACGGTGCCGATGGAAAGGGCTCGACGCCAACCGGGCAGGCGCTGAAGGTTGCCAATCTTCACAGTCCCGAAATAGTCAAGATGAGTGATGCCGAACTGGCCAACGTGATCAGCCAAGGCAAGAAGAGCATGCCTGCCTTCGGCTCCCGGCTGACCCCGCCCCAGATTGAAAGCCTGGTCTCTTATATTCGTACGCTGCAAAAGAAATAGCTATGTGCGGAATTGGTTCGCGATTTGACCACAGAAAATAAAGGCGGATGACCATGAAATCAAGAAGAGATTTTTTGAAAACCAGCACTGCCGCGCTGCTCTACGGTTCAACCTTGCTGCGTAACTCTGCATTGAATGCGGAGGACAAGGCGAAATACCTGAATCTGCCTCTGGGGATTCAGCTGTACTCGGTTCGCAATCAACTCCCGACAGACTATGAAGGCACACTGAAGCAGATTGCCGCTCTAGGCTATCGCGAAGTGGAAGCGGCTGGGTTCTACAACCACAGCGCGAGCCAGGTGAAGCAAGCCATGCAGCAAGCGGGCCTTCACTGCGTCAGCGCGCACTATTCTTACGACGCTCTGAACGGGCACATTGATGAGATCGCTGAATTCATGAAGGTGATTGGCAGCCGATACATTATCTGTTCTTATCCGGGGCACCACGGCGGCCATGGCCCCACATTCACGCTGGATGAGTGGCGTTGGAATGCGGGCGAGTTCAACAAATTCGGAAAAAAGATCAGCGCTTCGGGATTGAAATTCGGATATCACAACCACACCATGGAATTTCAAAAAGAAAGCGGCGTGGTGCCATACGACGAACTGATGCGGCTGACGGATCCCGCGTACGTGACGATGGAAATGGATCTCGGTTGGGTCAAGGTGGGTGGGGGCGATCCGATCGAGTTACTGCATCGCTATGCAAACCGCATTTCCATGCTGCACGTCAAGGATTTCAAGCCCTTCCAAGTGCCGCAGACCATCGAAAATCCTCCAACTGCAACCGCGCTGGGACAGGGGTCGATCGACTATCGCCCGATTCTGGCAGCTGCCGCGCAGACCGGACACATCAAACACTGCTTTGTCGAGCAGGAAGAATACAACATGCCCGTCATGCAGGAACTGAAGATTGACGCGGAGTATATGCGCAAACTTCACGCTTGAAGGTGCGCAGAAAATGCGCTGCGGATCGGCGCGAAATTCAAAAACAAAATGAGGACAGAATTCAATCTGTCCTCATTTTGTTTGTGCTCGCGCTGAAACAACAGCCGCTAGATGTGCGGCGCCCAGCCCTTCTCGTACTCTCTTCCCCACATCTTCATGGCTTGCGGATCGTTCTGGATTTTTCCGTCCGTCGTGTCGAGATACAGTTCCCGCTGCACTTCCCAGGCGATGTTGGAAAGTTGCAGCATGGTGACGGCAACGTTTCCGATGGAAACGGGAGCGTGAAGTTTCGCACCGGTGCGAATTCCTGCAATGAAGTTGGCAAAATGAGCGTCGGTCATGGAATCGCGACCGACAAGATCGGAAGACGAAACGGCCTCGCCAACCTTGAATTCGCTGGTCTTCTTTCCGTCGAGATCGTAAATCTCGTAACCGCCTCGATCGATGAGTACTGTTCCCTTGGTGCCCATGATGGCCGAACCACGATCCCGGTGATAGAACTTCATCCCCTGGCAGCTCTTCCCTTCCCAGTCAATCATCTTGTCGGGATATTCAAAGCTGGTGAGCAGCGTGTCATAAAATTGCCAGTCGTCTTTGAACTGATATCTGCCGCCTGCGGACGTAACGCGTTGCGGATAATCGACACCGAGCGCCCAGCGGCAGACGTCGACTTCATGCGTACCATTATTGAGCGTCTCTCCGGTGCCGTAGATTTTGAACCAATGCCAGTTGTACGGCTGCACGTTGTCTTTATAGGGTCTGCGTGGCGCAGGGCCTTGCCATAAATCCCAATCCAGTTGCGGTGGCACAGGAACCACTTTTCCGATGCCAATGGATTTCCGGGTGTTGCTGTACCAGGCCTTGGCGTAATAAGGTCGACCGATCAGGCCATTGTGAATCTTGTCGATAATTTCAATCGTGTAATCCGACGACCGCTGCTGCGTCCCCATCTGCACCAGCTTGCCGTACTTGCTCTGGGCTTCGACCAGCAGCGCACCCTCGGCGGGATTATGGCTGCATGGCTTTTCTACGTAGACATTCTTACCCGCCTGCAGGCCGGCAATGGCCATGGGAGTGTGCCAATGGTCGGGCGCGGCGATGGTTATGGCATCGACATCTTTCTGCGCGAGAATTTCGCGGAAGTCCTTTCCAGACGCGGCAGGATATCCCATCTGCTGTTGCACGCTGTCGGCAAATTTCTTCAGGGTGTCACTGTCGACGTCGCACACATGCGTAATGTGGATGGCATTACTGTTGGCCTTGAGCGCTGAGAGATGCGCATAAGCGCGGCTATGCAGGCCGATCACGGCAAAGTTTAATCGATCGTTGGCGCCCAGTATCCGCGCATAACTTTTTGCCGTCGATCCAACAGCCAGGCCAGCAGCGCCGATCGCAACCGTGTCAAGAAATTCCCGTCGGGTGACCATCTGTCTCCTTTACCTACAAGTTTTGTGTCTTTCACCAGCATGAGCGAAAGAATGGCAACCGTCGAATCTTCCAGAATTTCAGCGGCGATTTCTTTCGCAAGTCACGTGCTGCCAGAAGCGATGTTGCCTAAACGGTCGAGTATTTCTCGCAAAAATTTCGTATTTGCGCGACCAACTTCGGCACGCCGGTATCTGAGTCGGGACCTTCATATTCGGCCGACATGTACCCCTTGAAGCCCGCTTCCGCAAAGAGTCTCCAGACACGATCCAAATCCACCGGGCTTTTGTTATACTCAAAGCGGTCGCGAATGTGCGTGTTGGTCGCATACGGAATGCAGGCCGCAATTTGTGCGTAGACATCCTGCGTAGGTGTGGGGATGAAGTTGGTCACATCGAGGTTGATGCCGGCGTAGGGCGAATTCACCCGCTGCATAATTTCAAGGCACACGTCGGCGCGCTGGGTTACGCCGCTATGATCCTCCAATCCCAACATGATGCCCTTTTTGCCGGAGTAGTCGGTCGCCGCCTTCATCGTTTCGACAGTCCAGTCGACTCCCTGTTGCAGGGTAGCGCCGGACGGCAACTCGCCAGCAAAGACGCGCAGATGAGAGGCACCAAGCCGATCCGTGACATCGACCCATTTCTTAATCTCTGTCAAGCTCTCGGCGCGTTTCGACGCGTCGGCCTGAACCATGCTGACGCCGCAGGCGGATCCGGAAAAGGACATCGCATTTTTGTACGCCAGGTGGCGCAGACCCTCCAGATATTCCGCGTCTGTTGATTTCAAGTAGTAGGCCGTCATATCGATCGCATCCACGCGCAGCTCGACCGCTTTGTGGATGAAGTCTTCCATCGTCATTGTCCCTTTTCGTAAGGCATGATCATACGAGTAGGCGCAGCAGCCGGAGAGTAACCGAGTCATTTTCGAAACCTCGGCGACTGCCGCGGTCACGGGTTGCGCATCCGCAGTTGACCCGAGCCATGGCGCGCCTGCACCGGCAAGTGCGCCAATTCCTACAGTTTTCAGAAATTTTCGACGCGGTATCGAGTCGTGCATTGCGCCTCCGTAGACGAAGTTTGATTGAGGTTTTCTTTCCTGCTTCGTGCAGAAATGCGTCGGCAGAAATGTTGTTGTGGACGAGTGCTGTTGCGAAAGAAATTATAATCCGGAGCTAAGGTGCCTGGACGAGCGCGGTGGGCAAATATGTTTTGCAAAGGAGAAAGTCCCAATGGAAGAACAGAAGAAAATCAATCGTCGCGATTTTATGGGGCAGGTCGGGATGGGCGTTGCCGCCCTGGGGACTTTTACCGGCAAGCCACTGTTCGCTGCAAACCGAGTAATTGGCGCGAATGATCGCATCCGCATTGGAATCATCGGCGCGGGAGATCGCGGACAAGAAGACCTGAAGAGCGCATTACGACAGCCGAATGTCGAATGCGTTGCCGTTGCCGATGTGTACTCGCGACGCCGCGACCAGGTGAAAAGTTTTATTCCGAATGTCGCTGCCTATGATGACCCAATGCGGCTGCTGGACCGGAATGACATTGACGCGGTGATTCAAGCGACGCCTCAGCATCTGCACGCGAAATATTTCCTGGCGACACTGGCTTCAGGAAAGGACCTGTATTCCGAAAAGACCATGGCGTGGGATATTCCCGAGGCGACCGCGTGTCGGGCTGCCGCGAAAGCTTCCAAGCAGATTGTGCAGATCGGGATGCAGGACGAGAGTTCGGGGGAGCTGGCAGATGCGAAGCAATGGATTCAGGAAGGCTTGCCGGGAAAAATCACCATGGTTGAGTCCTGGATGAGCCGCAACACGCGGCGCGGCCATGCACAATGGGTGCGACCGGTGCCAAGCGATTGCAATCCGGCGCACGTCAATTGGGACCTGTTTCTTTCCGGGCGGCCGAAGGTTCCGTTTGACGGATACAAATTTATCAACTGGCGTCTCTACTGGGAATTTTCCGGCGGCAACATCACGGAGAATATGGTGCACCAGATTGGATGGATCATCACCGCGATGAATCTGGAATTGCCGAAGGCCGCGACGATGATGGGCGGCGTGTATTCCGAGAAGGATGGGCGACAGGTGCCGGACACAATCAGCGTCAGCTTTGAGTACCCGAATGATTTGCTGGTCGCATGGCAATCTACCTTCAGCAATGAACGGTACGGCTTGGGCGAGCACTTTCTAGGCAGCAAAGGGACAGTGGCGCATGTGAGCGGTTCCAACACCATGGAAACGGGCGATATCAAAACGGGCAATCCGAACTGGGACGAAGAAAATGCTCCGGGACCGATCAACTATTTCCCCGAAAAGATCAACAATCCTGGCGGCGTGCCGCTGCAGGGAAAAAATCCTGGCGTGAATCACATGGCGAATTGGATGGCTTGCATCCGTGATCGCAAACAGCCCAATGGCACCGTCGAAATTGGCTACTTATCGGCGGTCGCTTGTCACATGGCGAACCTTGCCTATAAGCAAAAGCGTCGCATCACGCTGGAAGAAGCGATGGCGGCGAAACCGGAAGCCTGGATGTGAGGACGCTTCCGCGCGGTTGCGTCTACATGCAACTTCTCCGGTTCGATTAGCCGAATTCTGGTCCGGCGGCGGCGAGCAGGCGAGAGGGATTTCCGGGTAACGCGGAAAGGCCTAGCGCCATGCGGGTGAATCGACGCTGAGGCCGAAAGCCAAGCGACGTCAGCGTCGGGACGAGACAGCTTCCCGCGTCGAGCACATCCACAAACACGCGGCCAGATGCAGCGCGGATTGCGGCGGTCGCCAGCGTGGAAGCTTCTACGGTTTCGGCGACGATAGGGCCGACGTGAGATGCGATAGCACCTCGACGCAGCAAGGCAAATCCATCGGGCGATTGGAACGCGAGGCTGTCGGACCGCGAAAGGATATCGTCGAGCAGAAATCGCCTGTCAGCGCCGAAGGCAGTAAGGTCGCGCGCCAGTTCGACAGACTCCGAAGCCGTCGCAATGCCCCCGCCATGACCTTCCCATCGCTCCATCTGGCACAGCGCCACGAAACCTAGCTTCGCGTAGATCTCCATCGCATCCGGTGCAGCATCCAGTAAAGCGACCTTTCCGTAATTCCGAAGCAACGACACGCAAGCGGCGACCACACGAGTGGCGAGCCCGCGTCGACGCCACTCAGCCGTAACCAGCACCATCGAAAGCCAACAGAATTCGCGGCCATAGGGGAGCATCGCAGAGGTCGCCACAAGACGGTCGCCGTGCGTGATGCCAAGCACGGTCCCATACGCGAAGAAAACCTTCCAATCGTCCGCGGTCTGGTTCCAGCCGGCCCCTTCTGATAGCAAGAGAGCACGAGAGATCCAGCTAGCATCCAGAGGAATTGGACTTAGTGTGTCAGTTGAGAACAAGTCGATGACCTTTCTACCGGCTGCGGCGCATGATCGAGCCATTCTGATTCTTCAGCATCGTCGAACTCCGATGCCTGCCGGAATCCGCAACTACCATGGTGCGCCGGTGAACCAAGGCACAGTATCGCATTGGACCGTGAGAACGAGATGGGCTGCGACATTCGCCACATTCGGCAAAGTCTATCTTGCGCACCATTGACGATCTTGCGACGAGACCGGATGTGACCGCGCTGCAACTTCGAATGATTGGCCAGGAGGAAGCAATGTTAGCGGCGTTGATGGCGACTGTACTGGATGACCTAGTCCTATCCATCCATCCTTACAAGGGTGGTTGTAATTTACATGCCTATTGTGCAAGCTTCGGACTATTCCTTCCGCTGATGGATTTGTTCCAGGAACTTACAACATTTTAATCTTCTGGATCTTTCCGTTTTGCATCGCACCCACACCGGTGTGGATTGTAGATGCCATTGCTGCTTTAAGCTGAGCGCTCTCAAAAGGGAAGTGCATGCGCCCGAAACACAACGGCTATCGAATAACTCGACCTCAAATGAAGAACCTGACCATCGCAGATCTTCCCCGGAAGATAGTGCGACTTACCTCGGGCGGCTGCAAGTTAGTCGGGAAATCTAGGTTCACCAGTGCAGTAAGGAGGGCGTGAAACAGTGGCGCATGGCTCCCTCAACTGTAACTCCTGCAGACTCCCCTCTCGATCACATTTCGCCCAACCTGTCTGCTCACTGGGGGCTCGAAACAATCCGCATTCGAACCCGGAAATGGACGCCGCGAGAGTAACCTCTTGCCGAAGAAGATGCGGGAGGCCAATCGGCGACTTGTTGCGCCGCCTGAGACAGCGCTGACCTTCGTACGGGCTCCGAACTGCCCCGTTTTTCCTTGAAAAAAAAACGCTATTGTCTATTGTTTTACGGGACTTATATTACATTTCCGCCATCCTCGCGAGACGAGGCAAACCTGCTGCCATGATTGATCCCCTCGTTCTGGGCATCTAGATAGTTACTATTGTGCACTAACGTAACTCTTTGAATGGGTACCTGCGTGCACCATATGGGGTACTATCAGTCACCACTAATTTTCAGGAAAGTCTCGATCATCCTCGCCGACCGGTGTCTATGCGCGGAAGGATTGTTCGTGCATCCCTCAAGGAGAGTCCTCATGGACAACTTCAAGGTGCTTTTTTGTCTATTTGGCGGACGCAAATTCCGACCAACACTTGTTTGGACAAATTCAACTTGCACTGCTCGATCTGTATCCAGCCGCGAAGACTTAAAAGCCAGTACGTATCCGAGATATAGCAAGAACTCAGTCTTCCGTTGTATCCACATACAAACTCCTCATAAGACTTACAGACGCATCCAGCGGCTAGCACTCCTGTTTATAGCTCTTCTCGTTCCCGTCTATCTCGTGGGTTGTGGCGGAGGTTCGAGCGTAAGTTCGCAACTTACTCCTCCCTCATCTACCTCAAGTGGCTCTGGCACTACAGGGACAGGCGGTTCGGGCGGAACTGGAACTACCGGGACTACGGGAACCGGAACTACAGGGACGGGTGGCACGGGATCTACCGGAACTACTGGGACTGGAAGTACCGGCACCGGCGGCACTGGATCAACTGGGTCAGGTGGCTCGGGGGGTACGAGCGGTACCGGCGGCGGAGGCACAGGAACTACAGGCAGCGGCGACACCCAAGGAACTGTCATCTCGGATATTCAGGCTATGGCCCCGAACTGGAAGTCGTGGGGACAGGGCGGCCCAAACTATGTTGACTGCAGCCCGTCGCCATGCAATGGATATGCATGGGCGATGAAGTTTGGGATTACTTTGCCCTCGCTTAGCAACAATGCTTCACAGTTCCAGATCGATGGCACGAAGCCATACGGAGATGCTCTGTTTTCCGCTGACCTGATCGGGACTGCCTCGCCCACGTTGAAGGATTCTAACCATACGCTGCTACCGACGATTCATAACTTCACGTACGATACTGATTTCTATGTGACAGACGTGTCGATTACGCAGACCTTGGAATTCGACATCAGTATGTACATGAATGGCGCGAAGATGATATTTGGAACCCAATGCAGTCACCGTGGCGATAAGTCATGGGATATCTACGACAATGTAAATGGGAAGTGGGTGTCCGCAGGAATTCCATGCAAGATGGTGGACGGATGGAACCATCTCACGATCCATGTGCAAAGGAAATCAGATAATACATTGGTCTACCAATCGATCGACTTAGACGGAACGAACTACGCACTGAACGTTAGCTATCCTCCGGGCAAGGCTTCCTCTAGCTGGTGGGGTGTAACTGTGAATTATCAGATGGATGGTGATTCCGGACCAGATGCAAATACCACTTATCTGGATAACTTCAGTCTCACATACTGGTAGATGGGTCGGCAGGAACGCCGTCACACTGCTTTTGCCCGTGGCGTATCTCTTCCGCGACGCAGCATCGCAAGCGCGATGCTGCGTGGCGCGTCCGACACTCAATTGCATGCGCGAAATGGCCGATAGACAAGCTCTTCGACCGGTCCCAGGAATCCGACGGTGTGTAATTTCATCCAGTCGGCAGGCGTATTTGTTTCCGATTCGAGCACAATTTACACAGGCTGCGAAAAGGATGCCTACGATCCACATTTTTTTCAGAAATCTCGCAAAAAACGCTTTTTTGCGACAGAGAATTGTGTATTATTCATCTAGAAATTCCTTGCATTCTTCTGCCTAGTATCCCCCCGAATTCGACTCTCAAGCAGAGGCATTGGGTGGTCGCGTATGTTGTTGTGGAAAATTCGAAGCTCAGACTCCACAACCCAGTCGCGCTTGAGTCACACGTAGTTCGGGTCCAGTTGTCGTGCGTGCCTTTGTTTCTCAACGGCACGATAGAAGAGGTTGTCGGTACCCGTCAGACGCATGCCGTCTTGTCGCTCCAGACCAGCCCAGTGACATCAGCAAATGCAACTGACTCCCATCACTGACTTAGTGCCAGCGGCAGGAGCTCCACGCAGACCATAACAGACACGTGATAGTGATCGTGCCGAGGTAGATTAATGAAATCTTTTACTTACTCCCTCCTGATCGTCTTCATCTCTACAGCATCCGCGTTCGCAGGTGTCAGCATCAGCAGTCCGTCCAGCGGCGAACATGTTACATCCCCATTTACTCTCTCTGCGACTTCGACAAGTTGCTCCTCACAGACCGTTGGGACCATGGGCTATTCCATCGATAGCGGGGATACCACCATGATCCATAACACGTCGTTCGATGAGCAGGTCAGCGCAGCGGTGGGCACGCATACAGTACATGTCAAGTCTTGGGGTAATAGCGGCGCGGTGTGTGTAACAGATGTGGCCATCGACGTTACAAGTGTCACCGACAGTCCAGTAGCCGACACCTCCGTGGTGCCCTCGACCGCGGTGAGTGTCAGCAGCCTGCAAAAGCTGGGTGGCTGGATAACTGCCCATGACAGTGGAACCAACGGCAGTTCAAGCGGCAAAATGTACCTGGTTGGTTCGCCCGTGCACAGTGGGTCTTCGCGTGAATTTGTCACTAAGTTTTATGGCGCAGCGGGGCAGCGTTATGCTGTCTCCTTTGGCGACAATAGAACATCCACCAACTTTTTCTACGATGGTTGGATATATCTCACGAGTTCCGCGAGTCACATCGCCAACCTGGAACTGGATCTGAATCAAACCATACCCAATGGCGACACCGTTTTCATGGGGATACAGTGTGACGGATACACCGGCACTTGGGACTACACCGAGAATCTAGGATCGGCTGCACACCCCAAAGGGCACTGGGCTCATTCCGGAGCCGGTTGCAACCCGCGGAGCTGGAGCCGGGATGCCTGGCATCATGTTCAGGCGAGCTTTTCTCGCACCTCTACGGGACGAATCACTTACAAGACCATCTACCTGGATGGAGTCAAGCACACGCTGAACGTCACTGTGTTTGGAGCTCGTGCAGCCGGCTGGGGCTCCACATTGATGACGCAATTCCAGATCGATTCGCTCAATTCCTCTACGATAACCGCGTATCTGGACGAGCTGACCATCTATCGCTGGTGATTCAAAAAGAGCAACCTCGTCAAAGATCCTATCTCGTCGAACTTGGGTTCGCCGATTCGATGAGATAGAGAAATACGCTTGCAATCTTTTTCTGTCGAGTTCTCTTTGATGTGTGAGGTCGTACCGTCGGTCTGGCCTACTGACAGTAAGCACCCATACCTGACTCCCCCGCTGACGTAGTGCAGTTCCAGGAGCCTCAACCCGACCCCCAACGGGCACGTTTCTCGAGATGTGCCGAGGCAGATTCATGAGACTATTTTTCTTCCCTCTTCTTCTCGTTTCAATCGCCGTAGTACCGGCCTTCGCAAGTGTCAGCATCAGCAGCCCTTCAAGCGGCGAGCATGTCACGTCACCGTTCACTCTCTCCGCCTCTTCCTCCAGTTGTTCCTCTCATTCTGTGGGTACCATGGGCTACTCGATCGACAGCGGAGATACGACCATGATCCACAAAACTTCTTTCGATGAGCAAGTGAGTGCTGCTGTTGGAACTCACACTGTGCATGTCAAATCGTGGGGAGATAATGGAGCTGTGTGCGTCACAGATGTATCCATTGACGTTACAAATGCCACAGGCAATCCCGCGTCAAACAGTTCGGTTGTTCCCTCCAACGCCGCCAGCGTTGGCAGTATTAACAAGTTGAGTGGCTGGATTGAAGCTCACGATAGCGGCACGAGAGGAAGTTCAAGTGGAAAGATGAGCCTTGTCGGGTCGCCCACGCGCAGTGGTTCCTCGCGTGAATTTGTAACTCATTTTTCTGGCTCGGGAGGAGAGCGTTACTCGGTCTCATTCGGAGACAACACAAGCTCGACGAACTTTTTCTATGACGGCTGGGTATATTTCGCGAGTTCAGCCTCGAATATCGCCAATCTGGAAATGGACTTGTACCAGGTGATTCCGAATGGCCAGACGGTGATCATGGGAGTTCAGTGCGATGGTTACACTGGCACATGGGATTACACGGAGAACCTGGGATCGGCCACGCACCCCAGCGGCCACTGGGCACACTCCAGCGCCGGGTGCAATCCGCGCAGTTGGAGCCGGGATACCTGGCATCACGTACAAGCGAGCTATTCCAGAACCAGCTCCGGCAGAGTGACATACAAATCCGTCTATCTGGATGGAGTTGAGCATGTGTTGAATGTCACGGTGTTGGGAGCCCGAGCGGATGGCTGGGGTCCGACCATGTTGACCAACTTCCAGGTGGACGGACTCGGCAGCGGATCGAACACGGTGTATTTGGATGATCTGACCGTTTACCGGTGGTGAGGAAGTAACTCCCGCTTCAACCCGCAACTTGCAATCTGTGGTCTGAACTATGGGTGAGATACGGCATTGCCGCCTCACCTCAGTTCAGTTCTCGTCGATCGACGAAGAACTCATCATAAAAGTCGTCAGGCATAATTCGAATTGATTCAACGTCCCTGCACACAGAAGGTGTGCAACTGGAGGAGCTTCACCTAACCCCGAACGTACCCTACATCGAAACCAATTGCCGAGGAAGGTTGATGAAACCATTTATTTATCCCCTCTTGCGCTTACTTGCATCCACAGCCCCCGCATTTGGCGTCGCGATCACAAGCCCATCGGACGGCGCGTATGTCAGTTCCCCCTTTGTATTGACCGCTTCATCGGCCACCTGTTCCTATCAACCCGTTACGACCATCGGCTACTCCGTGGATAGCGGCGATACGACAATGTTGTCAGGAAAAACATCGTTCGACACCTCCGTTCCCGCCTCGATTGGATCACCTATAAATATGTCTGGCTGGACGGGGTAAGATCGACTTTGAACGCGACAGTATTCGCGGCCCGCGATCTGGGATGGGGTTCGAGTTTGTCGATTAACTTCCAGGTCGATGGAGATAGCTCAAGCGGAACGGCCGCCGTGTACCTGGATAGCCTGACTCTCTATCGCTGGTAAGCCACGGCAAACCCTTCAGTCACAGCACCTTCAAAACAAAACGGTCAAGTTCCACCAAATGTGGTTGGACTCGACTGTTTTGCTGCGCCAATATTTGGAGCTGACAATTTCGACTGTGGAGTACTCGCACTCAACGCAGGTACGTTCAGCTTATCGTTCGCTGACGAGATGTTCCGCGGGCTGATTCTGCAGCTCTTCGGACGACAGGAGAGTGAGCGCATGGCGGATCACTTCCCGCTCCGCATCCTGGATCGACATGGGCGGAATCACCGTGATGCCACCGATCAACCCAATCAGAGTGAAATAGGAAGCGCGGCTGATATACAGAAACTCCAGCGGATACTCGGGCTTTCGTGCACGAGCTGCAGCAGGATCGGCATCCAGAAAATAGCTGACATCCGGCCGAGGCACCAATTTCATGATCATGCGAACATAAGCACGAGCCAATGGATTCCCCAGGTTCAGATTGGCGAGCTCGTCGTAGATATATCGATCGCAAATGACGAAATCCGCCCCCGCGCGCAACGATTTCGAGACCGTTACGCGAAGCGACAGGGCGTCCACGAAATATAGCCCCAGGCGAACCAGGCTCATAGGCCAGGAACGAACATTCTTATCGCGGCGGTTGACGGGCTTTTCAGGGCTTCCAACACCCTTTTCCCCTTTAAATAGGGTATGTCCCGCGCCTTCGCGAATTCGTTTCAGCCGGGCAACGTCATCCCAGAACGTAACCAACACGACCCGCATACCTGCATCTTGCAGCCGGGCACGAAGGTTTGCGATCTGAGTGCTCTTTCCGGCGCCGTCGATGCCAGAAAAACTTACAAATTTACAGCGCCTGCTGTCTTGCTTAATTTGCATCGTTACGCTCCTACAAATCCTTCGAAGTGGTGCTGTGATCTGCGATTCGTTATGGCCGGCTGGGGCTTCCGGCGGACAGCGCGACAACGGTTCCGACCGCGACGCAAGCGCCCACGATTAACCCTACCCTGATGAGGAAGGACCTTGACCTTTTTTGTTTTGCCGGTGCAACTACGGCACCCGCCGGTCTTGAAGCTGCAACCCCGGTTGCTTTTTCATAGGGTGCGGCGGCCGTGCCTACCGGATTCGACGTGCCATTTTGCTGTTGCTGCGGAGCCGAGGGCAACGCGGCCGATGATTGTTCTTGATTGACGTCGTTGGAACTGGCTGCGGCGGAACTGCTGGGAGTTGCCACTGGCTGCGATGTAGCCGTATCCGCGTTACCCGTGGCACTATCGGAACTCTGAGGTTGCGTGGCGGGTGTAGTTGCCGTCTGCTGGCTGGATGGCACTGGTTGCGGCGCCATGGTGACTGCTTCCGCGAACGGCACCGCCAGAACGAACACCAGGCACCCTGCGATTTGTCTCTGTTGCCAACTAGCTAAAATTCTCATGCAATCTCCTACACAATCCCGCCAAATCCCCAGGCGGAATGAAACGACGGTCCGCGGGTCAAGCCGCGCTTTCCGGCTGCGTGCGACTGTCTAGAGATCCGGACGTCTGGGAAGAAGCGCTAGTCGGAAGCTTGTGGAAGCTGCTCACCGCGCCTGCCGTTGTGTCGTGAATATCAAACAGACGATACGCGCCAAAATTCTCCAGCGCCGTCTCTGCCGAAGAGCGCAAACCGGCTAGTTTGACGTCGCCATTTCTCTTCATGGCTTCCTCCAGGCAGCATAGCAGCAGGTGGACTCCAGAACGGCCTAGTTCGCCGACGCTCGAACAATCGAGCACGACGAACGGGCGTTCAGCGTCGATACAGCTCTGCATATCGCGCAGGAAGGCCTGCCGCTGCTTCGCACTTCTGATTTCCGGCACCTGCATCACTGCTACCGTACGTTTGCGCATTGTCATGGTTCTCACCTCTTCAATGTGGACTTCATTCGTCCTTGATTTGCACCAGCCACCCTCTACAAATTCTGCAGTCGCATCCGGCCCAACCGTGGCCATACATCTCATCCTGAGCTTTGCAACAGTCGTGCGAGTTCCGCCTTCGGACTGCGCACGCCGTTCTTCAGGACGTTTATCCCGTACCGAAATAGTGTGCCCAAATTCGTGTTGTACCAACAGCACTCCGTCATGCGCGGCGACAGTCCACACAGAAAACGAAGCTTGTTCACCCTGTTCGGCGAGGCTAGCATGGCTGAAACCAGTCGATGGTTTCCATCCAAAATTGTCAGTGGTTCGGTCTCGCTGATGCCGATCAGGACTACTGGGCCTATACCGTGATCTTCTTTGCCCAGCCGCTCGCCGATCTCGGAAAGCTTTACCAGAAATTGGTCGTCGATCACGCTTTCACGTTTGCTCATGCTCTCCGCAACTTCGATGATTGAAAAATGACCCTGCGCGATTTTTCGCCATTGCGCCCTCGGAAAAACTCGAATCTGGCTGAGGTCCGAGGCCTTCAGTTCCAGCTCATACCATTCTGTTCCGGCAGGCAGCTCACTCCACAACGCGCGATGCCGAAGGAAGAACAGAGCGCGTCGTTTGGCGTTTTCGCTCGCGTTGTCTAGATCAGGATTCATGACAATGCCACGCAGCGTCTCGTGGTAGTCACTGAACACTGGATTGGGAAAATCGCTTTTTAAAAAATGTGCGATCACTTCGTCTTCTGAAGCGCGCCGAATCAATCTGACAGGTTGGAAGATGCCGTATTTTTGTTTTCTGTACGGATCGCTCAACGCATTCATAAGGAACGGCAACGCCACCAAACCAAGCAGAACGAACATCAGCACCAGCTGAACAAGGATCACCTGCCGTAGGGACGAATGGAAAAGGCAGATTCCTGCGATCACGATTCCGCTGAACAGCAACTGAACCAGGCTGGTGTTGGCAATCTTGTATGACATCTCGTAGGTGATGATCACGGCACTGAGCGAATACACAACGGATGCGATGGCGTAGAGGGCAAGCAAGTAGGAAAGTCCGTGCGGCCCGACAATTTCAAACTTAGATCCGAAAAAGTATTTCCAGATCCACTCGGGCGCCAGACGAAGGCCCAGGGCCAGAACGGAACCGATCGATAACACCATGAGCAGCGCCGAGGCAATGACGGTAAGATCTTTCCTCTCCTCGTTATTTGTACCCGCCACCAGCGGAAACATGCTGTTGACGACAGCCTGGGAGAAAGAAAAGACCACTCGGCCCACCATGGCCACTGCGGCATAGAGGCCAGCTTCTCTGAGGAGAAAGAAATGCTTTACCAGAACGATGTCACAGTTATTGATGAGCACCTGGCCGGAAAAAAATACTACCGCCTGCGACATTTCGCGAAGCGCATAGGAGCGGCGAATCGGGGACGCGATCCGAGCTGCCAGTCTGGGCGTGAGCGCAAAGTAGGCCGCAATTACTGCTGCGGAATTCGCCGCAATGACGCCTCGAACACCGAAGCCGAGGAGAATCAAAAGGACGGAGCCGCCCAACCGCATCGCGCCTTCAAAGACGAGATTGCCCGCCAGGCGACGAAAACCGAATGCGCCCTGAACGTAGCCGCGGCGACTGCCGAGCGGAATATAAAACGCAACGCCTATCGCCAGAAGAACAATCAGGACCGAGTCATTCAGGTTGAGGTAGCTGGCGATCCATCCCTGAAACAGCAGCAAGATCGACGCAATGACAATGCCGCACGTCCAGGATGCGACATGGAAGCTGCGATAACCGGCGGACTTGCCCTCGGGAGTTCGCTGCTGCGCAACAATCTTGGCAGAGATGATCTGAAACGAGAGGGTGACCGCCGATACCAATGTGAGCAAGGTATAAACGGCGGTGGCATTGCCGAACCCATTGGGACCCAGGAAGCGGGCGACCGCAATGTTATAGATAAAGTTGCTCGCCGTCGCGAGGCCCGAACCCGAGAGCAACACAAAGCTCCCAGAGAGTAAGCGGGATCGCAACGAATTCGGTTTCTGCGTCGTAATGTTCAACTTATTGAGGCTCCAATTACCAACCAGGCAAAATTCTGTGAACTCTCCCGGAATGGGGGCCGGGGTGGCCGGAAGGGCTCGAGACACGCTTCAATTCCGCAATAACTGACTTCGATGCGCAAAAGGACGTTGTGGCTGCTCGGCTTCAAACGCAATCTGTCTCCAATCGCGACAACCCAGGTATTCCCATATGCTTCTAATAGATATTCCTTATGTTAGGTCGTCTAGGCACTGCATTATTCTTGTTTCTTTTTCTTGCCGGCGG
The DNA here is from genome assembly GCA_049692235.1 of Acidobacteriaceae bacterium. GTDB lineage: Bacteria > Acidobacteriota > Terriglobia > Terriglobales > Acidobacteriaceae > JAKAAZ01. The sequence goes on from JBAVOQ010000006.1 coordinate 36,069, forward strand.
CTGCTCCAGGCGTGGGACTCCTCAGCCGGTGCAGCTAAAGTACAAGGCCACCGGCGCGTCGCCCGAAGTTCTGGCCCTCTACGAAGCCTGGTTCGGATTCTCCAAGCACATTAACCCCGGCTACTCCTCGCACGATCCGGCGGCGATTCGCCGTCAGATCCAACAGGCGAAACAAATGGGAATTTCGGCGTTTGTGGTGGATTGGTATGGAGACCGGGAACCCTTTATCGATCAAAGTTATTCGTTGATGCAGACGACGGCCGCGAAAGAACACTTCCACGTTGCGATGATGTATGACGAGAGCGACCAAGAAGATGGCGCGACCGACGAAGCCATCGCGGACTTCACGATGTTCCACGACACCTATCTTTCGCCCAAATCCCCCGGTCATGAGGCCTACCTGACATACCAAGGCCGTCCGGTCATCTTTATCTGGCTCAAGGGACGGCACACCAATTGGGATCAGGTGCGAGCGGTGATCAATAAATGGAAACCTGCCCCGCTGCTGATCGGACTTAACCCGCCCGGCAAGGATGCCGACGCATTTGACGGATTCTATGCCTGGATCAATCCGGGGCCGCAGGGTTGGGCGGCGGATGGCAGTCATTGGGGCGAGCAATATCTCACGAATTTCTATGAAACCATGGGCTCGAAATACGCGGACAAGATTATTGTCGGGGGCGCATGGTCCCAGTTCAACGATAGTAAAGCCTCATGGAGCCTGAATCGACACATGTCTGCGCGCTGCGGCCAGACGTACCAGGACACCTTCCACCTGTGGCGGAAGTATTTTCCTGCCGATCAACCGATTCCCTTCCTGATGCTGGAGACCTGGAACGATTACGAAGAAGGTTCGGCGATTGAACCCGGCATTCCAACATGCGGAAACGGATCGCAGACACCGCCCGCCGCGGACCAAAACGTTAAATCACCGAGTACGGCTGAAAAGCATTAGCGCATTGCTTGTCCGGCTGAAAGAGATTTCAGTCGACGCATTGTCAAATGAAATGGTCGCCCGCATACTGCAGGCGACCATTTTCCGTTGGCTTTCTTTTTCTTCAGGATCGTCAATCCACAGCACCCGCCGGTTGAACTTCATCGAAGCGCCGCACGCCGCAAATTCGCGGCCGTGTCATCCCGCTCGCATTTTGAATGCGATGACCGGCTCCGTCTCCGCGTAGTCGAGTGAGGAATCGCCATCCTCATACTCAACTCGTCCTTGAGCATCCATCATTGCAGGGGACTGGTAGACCTTATTAATGATGGAGAGAGGACGGCCTCGCACTTCGTCATACACGCGTCCCAGATACTCACCGAGCACGCCGAGGCAGAGCAGCAACATGCCCCCAACCATGAAAATTGCGGCGGTCACAGAGAGCCCCACAGTGTCGATCGGGCTCTTGGCAAGCAGAGCGCCAAGGGCAAGAATGGCAACGATAAACGCGGAAAGACTGGATAGTGCGAAACACAGCCGAAGCGGCTTGTAGCTGAAACTGGAGATGGCATCCATCGCGTACTTGATCCGGCTCACAAATGAGAGCTTGCCGTCGCCGGCCAGGCGGTCGTTGCGATCATAGTAAACGACAGCATTCTTGTAGCCGACCCAGGCGCGCAAGCCAGGCAGATAACGATTTCCTTCACTCAACGAATTGACGGAGTCGACAGCCTGGCGATCCATCAGGCCGAAAATACCGGCGTTGAGCGGAATGGGATAGTCGGAGAGAGCGGACAGGACGCGATAAAAAAGAGGAAACAGCGCGGCGAGAATCTTGCGCCGTTCCTGGCGGCTCCTTCTGACGGCGACCACAACCTGAGCACCGCGACGCCACGCATCGACAAGCTGCGGGAGAACTTCGGGGGGGTCCTGCATGTCTCCATCCATCAGGATGACGGCTTGCCCGCGTGCGGTCAGTAGGCCGGCTGAAATGGCGCCCATGTGTCCCCAGTTGCGTGACAGGTCTACCACGACTACGTGGCGATCGACACTTTGAAGCTCCCGGAGCAGTTCCAGGGACGAATCCTTGGAACCATCGTTGACGTACACAACTTCCCAATCTTCTCCAACGTCGCACATGGAGCCTGCCACAGCTTCATGCAACTGGCAAATTAATTCTTCTTCGTTATAGATCGGTATGACGACAGAAATCATGCTGCCCCCCAAAACCCTTCTCTCGAAATGAAAATACCTGTTCGTCCACCCGGCGCTTTTACAGCGCACTTTGCATTGGCCGGACTCTTGAACGGGTTTGTTACATTCGCCAATTTTCCTGAAAGAACCAGCCAACTGGCTTCACCGTCAGAATGGGGAATTCATTCGGTATTCACATTGCAAAATAGGATGCCAACAATCGCCGATTCGTTTTATCAATGTATTTTTTCTGTGCGATTGGTACGTGACACACTTTGTAGCCCCGGGGAGGGCATCATCTCAACTTCAAAAACAATGTCTTATTCCTGTTCAGACTGAAAAATCCGCACTCTCCACCGCGTTTCGGCGGGGGTCATTACGACGGTATAGCGGGTGTGAGTGTGCTGGGTCGTCAGAACCTTTTGATGGTCGACGACTCTTTCATCATATTCGACATTATCCACCAATTGAACGGAAAGTCCATCGGGAGAGTAGAAAACAATTTGAATATTATGGGCGCGGTCCTGGTAGCGGGTATGAAGCCCCAGGGCAGCCTGCTGGTGGATGGTGTCCGTCAATTTATCTTTGGCGGTCCCAACAAAGTCCTGATCGAGTAGGTCAGCCCGATTCTGCCGCAGTGCAGCTGCCAGGCTTTGCCAGGATTCCAGATAGTCGCGAACCACCGCGGTTGCGGTCTGGTCCTGCAGCTGCCGCGGCCCATGCAAGTTCGGCGGCTCCACGTGGACCACCGGTTGGGCTGCGAGCAGAGCGCCCGGCATGGCTGCGATCGAGAATAGAACCAGCATGGTTTTTATCGTCATCATTTTTGCCAATGAATTTCATTTCCCAGCGCCACTCCGCTGGCGACCGTAATGGTCGCTCCGGGGTGGGCCGGCAGTTCCACCTGCGCGATTCCTTGTTTCAGAGGCACGTCTGCCGTCGATTGTGTGCCGTTGTAGTTCTCGGTGAAAGTGACGATGGTGCCGTCGGGCACAGCGTTTCCACTGCAGTCTCGCACCGGACTGGTTTGTAAATGGATCCGATTCCCAGCAGGCTGGGCGCTCATCGTCAACCCGCATGGGTTGCCGGGAACCTGTTCTACGACGCGCGTGCTGGAAACACCATCCACCTGGGCCTCAAACTTGGCGAAACCCTCTTTCGTGCCCGAGTCCATTTCAGTCGTGGCCTCACCTTGATTCGAAGTCACGGTGCGCTGCTGCACAGCGCCCGATGGGATCGACAGTTTGAAGGAAACCGGGGTGGGCTTAGTGATCAGGTTGTGATAGACATCGAAGATGTACAAGGTTCCACTGATGCCGTTATGCAAGCCGATCGATAGCCGCGACGGCTTTGCCAGAAAACTCAGGTTCGCCGGCTTGCTTGCAGGCGCAACATCGAACCATCCGTTGTCCGTCGAGGAGCCTGCCACTAGAAACGCTAGGTAATGGCCGGCATTGTACAAAGAGCCAGTCGGAAAGGAAGCGGTCTCTCCCATCTGCATGTCTCGCCTGAGGACCTGGCCGGGTCCGACAATGTACAAAACCGCCTTGCCGCTGCCCGTGCTTTGAATCGAAAAGGCGCTGCCCGCTTCGACGGTCGTGGGCAAACTCAGCCGGCCGTCCTGCGCGTAGGCAAGCGGCAGCGCGGCGAGCAGAATGCCACTGATCAGGCATGCGAGCCTGAACTTCAATTGACACCCCCAACGCTGTAGGTCTCAGTGATGGTGCGTTCGCTGCTGATTTTCCTGGCGAGATCCTCGGGAATATGAATAGCAAACGGAATTGGCGTCTGCGGCAGGAGCGCGTGATCGGTATATTGATCGGCCACCCAGACAACCTGGCCCGTCTTGTCGTAGAGAGTCTCCAGAATATGCGCGATATTCACGACCCGGCCACCTTGGTTGACAAGCTGCCCGGTAACCGTGGCTCCCGGCGCTGGATTCAATCGCTCATTTTCAATTGCGATGACGGGACCCGCGGAAGCGCTGACCAAGCTCGACAAAGGTTCCATGCGGATACTGCCGACATCCGACAATGTCGCGTTAGGAAAATTGATGAAGAATGGCGTCACTTGCTTCGGCAAAAGAATGTGAGAAATCTTGTCGAAACTGCCTTCGGTCGAGATGGTCGACCCGCTCTTCGACAGCAGCGTGGCCCGGACCGAAACATACGCCGGCACGACGTCTTCATTCAACAGCTCGCCGAGTACGACCACGCCCTCTGCCCGTTGTACAGGGTGCATATCGACGATGCGCACGTGGGGTGCTTCCACGTCCTGCACTCCCCAATCATCTCCCGCACCGCGATAGATCACATCCCAGCGAAGATAGGTTTCGGGAATTACCTGGGGCGGCACAATCGTTTTCTTCACGAGTGGCCAATCCACGTTCCATCGGTCTCCATTCCTGACGACATGCAGATCGCGCGTTGTGGTGAAGGGCCCGACCACGGAAGACCAGTGCATCATGAGTCGTACCTCCGCCTGATCGCTGGAGGCATGCAGCGGTCGCACTTGAAAACTCTCGAGGGTTGCGTACGTACGCAGGCTAAGGTAGTAGCCCGTCAAATCGTGCACAAAATCCGCCTGGGTGAATTCGGCCTTGTTGGCGAGGCTGGAGTATGCAGCCTTCCAGGCTCGAAGGCGTATTTCATCCCCGAGATTTTCAACGGCAGCCTGCGGGGTCGAAGATGTCCGCAGCAGATTTTTTCCGCCTGCATAGTAAAGCGCAGACTTCGAAGGATGGAGAGTTCCGATCGCGATAAATATCACGGTCGCGACGGTAATGGCGGCGGCAAGTATACGTGACGTCTTCACGAGACGAGTCTCCCCGGCTCGAGCTCTCTCTCACCCGCAAAAACAGCATCACCTTCCGCGCCCTCATATTTACGTCCGGGAATCAAAACAACGAGAATCGCAAGGATACTGCTTCCGAACGGAAGCGTGCCCCAGAGGATGCCCTGCCAACGAGGCGGCATCTCGGGCGCGTTCAACGGGGCTGCGGGCGGTACACCGTCTTTGCCCCATACCGTGATGGTGTGGTTTTCCAGATCATCGACCGGTCGCCAGCCGGCGAACTTCAACAGCGGATCATAGTACGGGTCCCGAACAATCACCCACTTCAGACCATATGTATCGGCATGTCGCAGCATGGCGCGCAGCGCATCCAAACCGGCCTGGCCAAAATATTTTGAGCTACTAAGCGACCCTGAACCGTTCTCAGTCAACTCCGGCAATCGGCGCCCGGAATTCCACTCGCCGTCGACGCTGCCTGCGTCGGTCAGGACCGCAAGCCGGGAAATCTTGTCGCCAAACCCCAACGTGACGTATCGGTACTGGTCGTGACGGTCGCGATTGAGCCAATCCGCTACTGAGTCTACATTGATGCTTGCACCTTCTGCCGGTCGGATGGTCACCCATGCAACCGCAAATCCACAAGTAATGGCCGCCGCGATGGATAGCGGAATGATGGCGCGCATCTGGAACCGGTCAATCAACTCTGAAACCAGCAAACCGACAATGGGAAGCGCAAGCAGCGTCGCCCAATAAGTGAACCGCTCCATGGTCAAAACTTCAAAAGCGCGTCCAAGAAGCAGGTAGCCCACGGGAGTTGTCCCGCCGAGCCCGATCAGAAACGCCACCCAAAAACCCAGCAGCAACGGACGAAGACGAACGATCGCCGAACCGCGAAGCACAATAAACGGGAGCGCCAGGATCATGGCTCCATACGGCGCCAGGAAATAGTTGAAGCCGAATACCGGGCTGAGGATGTAGTTGGCTCGGCTGGGATGCGGAATGGGGGTCTGCGTGACCGGGTAATGGATCAATGCGATCCAAAACGGAAGCAGAACAACGGCGATCGCGGCACCCACCAGCAATACGATTGTCACCGTGCGAAACATAAAGGCCGGCGTGGTAGTCTTTGGCCCACCCTGACGGTCGAGCAGCACCAACGCCAGCACCGGTATTGCAAAGAAAAATGACCCGAACAAGAGGGTTGCGTGGTGGGCCGCTGCGGCTGCGGTAAACAGCACACTGGCTTTCAGGAAAGATCGCCAACTGCCGCGCCGGACCCAATCGAATAAGTAGGGCAGCGCATTCAGGTAAATCGGCGCAGCGGATGTGGTGGCCAATTGCCCGGCGGAATAAACCAGAAAGCTTTCTGAACCCAGAAAAACGGTCGCCAGGGCTGCAAAAGAGGCAGCCCGCGGACTGACCCACAGCAGCGAAAAGCGATAAATGCCTACGACGAGCAGCAAGATGGCAGCCAACTGAACCGCCATGTATGCCATATCCAATCCTGTAATGTGGGAGATGATGGCCACCCACTGCTGCGGCAGCGGCGGATATGTGGTCTGGGAAAAGCCCGCGTACCACTTAGTGTTCCAGGGGTTGAACCAGTGATGCAGATAATGCGAGGCGAAAAAGATATGGAAATTCGCATCGTATGAGTTCAGCGGCAATCTTATGAGCATCAGAGGTAAATGAACCACCAACGCGGCCATAAGAATGAGGCTCATCGGTAGGGGCCGTGATGACGGCGCGACCGACTCAATTCTGTCCACAGTTCCCTTTCAACAAAAGCATGGATTTTCTATCAAGAACACTTTAGATTCAACGATGCCGGGACTGGTTGCTTGGATCATCCCACAGCGGATGGATCGACTGCAATTGGATCACCCTTAGGGCAGCCAACGCGAATAAGCATTTCAGAATCTAAGCCTTTTTGCATTATTTGGATGATACTTTGGTGACCCATTGATTGCTCCACCTTGCTTCTTGAAGATGACCTATGTGTCGCTGCTTGGAATCGCACTTATCCTCCCTAGCCACGCGCAAACCTACACGGTAGGACAGAGCACGTCTGCCCAACCTCAGAACAAATCCAGCAAAAAAAAGGGCACTCCGGCGCAGACTCCAACGCAACCGCTGGGATGGGGCTCCAACATTCAGAATGCTCGCCTTGCGAACGCAGCGCAGCAAGCCCTAAAGCAAGGAAATCTTGCCCTCGCCGTGGAGTATGCGCAAAGAGCTGCACAAGCTGCGCCAGCCGATGCACAGTTGTGGTTCCTGCTGGGCTACGCGGCGCGCCTCGATAATAATTATCAGCTCTCTCTCGCTTCGTACAATCATGGACTTCAAGTCAGCCCATCCTCTGTCGAAGGACTTTCGGGGCTCGCTCAAACCTACAGCCTGATGGGACGAATCGATGATGCTGAGCATCTCCTGAAACAGGTGGTCGCGTCCAATCCACAGCGCAGAAACGACGTACTGCTGCTGGGAAACCTATACATGAGATCTGGGGACTATACCGGCGCACTCGATTGGCTGCACCGAGCGGAGCGGATCAAGCCAGACGCTCGTTCCGAGGTGCTGCTGGCGATCTCCTACGAACACCTGAAACAAATGGATCAGGCGAACCACTATCTTGAAATCGCGAAACGCCGGGACCCGAACAATCCCGATGTGCAGCGGTCGCTGGCGGGGTACTACCGGCAAGTAGGAAATTACCCGGCGGCGATCACGGCCCTGAAATCCATTCGTAATCCTAAACCGGACGTCAAGGCGGAACTGGCATTCACCTATCAGCTGGATGGCAAGCTGCCCGAAGCCGCCAAAGAATACGCAGAAGTTGCCAATGCATTGCCGAAGAATCTGGAGTATCAACTGTCTGCCGCACAAGCTGCGGTGGCTGCCGGTGGCATCGACAATGCGACTCCATTTCTGCAGCGCGCTGCCGGAATCAATCCCAATTCTTATCGCCTGCATGCGGTTCGCGGGGAAATCGCGCAGCTCCAGGACCATCTGGGAGATGCGGTCCGCGAATACACCGCAGCCATCGATCATCTGCCCGCAAATCCGGTAGAAGGCCCTCTCTACGGCATCCAGCTTCATGTCGACTTGATGCAGCTGTATCGGAATCTGGACGATGAAAATGGCGTTCAGCAGCAGCTCAAAATCGCAGAGACGCAAATCAATGCGCTCGACGAGCGCGGAGCCGATCGAGCACCGTTTCTGCGCCTGCGCGCCTTGATCAAGATGAACGCCGGTAACCTCGACAGCGCTCTGAGCGACATCAATGAAGCGCTCTCGATCAGCCCGCATGACCCGAATAATCTGCAGCTGGACGGCGACCTGTTGGTGAAACTCGGACGCACCGAAGATGCGATCGCCGCTTACAAACAGATCCTCGCCATCGATCCGCGCAACCGTTTTGCCCTGACATCTCTGGGATATGCCTCCCGAGTTGTAGGCCGTGAAGCGGAAGCCAAGGCGTACTTCGAACGCCTCGCCAAAGACTATCCCACGTTGTATGTTCCCTATCTCGCGCTGGGTGACATGTACACGGCCCATCACGAGTTCGCGAAAGCAGAGGCATCCTATCGCAAGGCGTTTGCTTTGGCTCCGAAGAACGCATTAATCGTGGCTGGAGGAATGAACGCAGCCATCGAAGCCCAGAAGCTTGAATTAGCCGGACAATGGTTGGAACGCGCCTCCAACCAGATGCAGCAGCAGCCTCAGGTGCTGAAGCAGCGCGAGCGCTATCTTCGTTTGCAGAGCCACTATCAGGAGTCCGCAGACGTTGGGCAGCAAGCGATCAAGGCGCTGCCCAAGGACAGAGATGTCGTTGTGTATCTCGGCTATGACTACCTCCAGCTCCAGCAGTACAGCCAACTGGCCAAGCTGACCTCCGAGTACTACAACACATTCCCCCAAGACTCCGACATTCCGCTGCTGGCCGGGTATGTTAATAAGCACGACGGCGATACCGAGAAAGCGCTGCAGGACTTTAACGAAGCCATCCATCGCAACCCAAAGGTCGCCACCGCTTATGTGAATCGCGGATATATTTACAACGATCTTCACAAGGCGGAATCAGGGGCAGCCGACTTTGAAGCCGCCATCAAGCTGGATCCGAACGATGGCCAGGCGCATATGGGACTCGCGTATTCGGACCTGGATCTGGGTAAATCGAAGGCCGCCATCCATGAGTCGGAGCTGGCGGAAAAGACGATGGGCGACTCCCAGTTCGTCCATGTGATTCGCGCAACCGCGTATGGCCGCCAGGGCATGCTGACCAAGGCCGTGGACGAATATCATGCCGCATTGAAATTTGCTCCGAACGACGGCAGTCTGCATCTGGGATTAGGCAATGCACTGTTCGCGGAGAAGCACTACCACGACGCCGTGAACGAACTGTTGAATGCGCAGAAACTGATTCCTGATAACGCGGTGGTCTATGGCCTGCTGGCGCGCGCCTACGCGGAACAGCAGGATCGGCAACACACGATGGAGTACGTTCAACTGGCGGAGCAACACGCACAGCAAACGCCGAACACTGCCAATCTGGCCGAACTGAGCGAAATCTACGTCACGACTGGACAAGCTCTCAGCAGCATCGGCGACCCGAAAGGCGCGATGGAGCGGTTCCGCAAAGCGCTTTCCACACCGCACAGTGATCGCGTCGCTGTGCGATTAGCGATTGCCCATGTGATGGCGCAGCAGAACCACACGGAGGATGCCGAACGCCAAATTGCGCTCGCATTTATGGAAGCGAAGGCGGGCACGACCGCGCCGGCCACGGGAACCGAATTCATTCAGGCTGCGGATATCTTCCGCCAACTGCACGAGTATGACTTGTCCATCACCTACCTGGGACGCGCGCGGGCCGCAGGTGCGCCGGATATCACGGTGCGTACTGGGATGGCGAACACCTACCTCGCCGTGGGAGATGTGGATCGGGCTGCGGCTGAGCTTGCGGCTGTCAACTCCGAGGACAGCGCATCCGACTATCAGTATTTATTGGCGCAGGCAGGCGTATACCGGCAGCAACACCAAGGGGTGCAAGCATTGACCGCGTTCGCGCAGGCGGCTAGCGCCGCGGGTGAAGACCAATCGGCGCAACAGAGCCTGCTTCAAGCAGGGGCGAGCGAAGGCTACAGTCTCAATCCCAAATTGAGCATGCTGGGCAATTTCTCCGTGCAGCCGACGTTTGAAGACACGACGGTTTATGTTTTGGACTCGAAGCTGGATCAGCCAATACCCGTGCCGCCAACCGACATCGCGCTTCTTCCACCGCTGCGCTCGTCCCTGGTCACGCAAGGAATGGCTGCGTACCACCTGCATCTGGGGAATTTCGTCCCCTCTAGCGGGTTCTTCCAAATACGGAACGCACGCGGCACAATATCTGTGCCTGCCACCAGTTCGATCGTCAACCGCAATACGACGGACTACACCGCCAATTTCGGAATCAACCCTTCGATTCGCCTCGGCCGCAATTCAATTACGCTGAACAGCGGCATCCAGGGAACGATTCGCCGTGATTCCGAATCTCCGAAACAAATGAATCAGAACCTGTTCCGGGCGTTTACGTACGGTTCTACAACCGCGTTCTTCAATGCTGTTTCCGCTGCCGGCTATCTGATTTATGAGAGCGGACCTTTCACGGAGAGCGATATCCATTCCCAAGCATTGGCGGCGTCGCTGAACTTCCGCGTCGGTCGACCCTGGGGACAGAACGCTCTAATTGCCGGTTGGGGGGGGAACGACCAGCAATTCTCCCCGGTGGGCATTGAGGACTACTTCACGTCCTCGTATGTCGGATTCGCTCGCCGGTTCTCAAACCGCTGGGACGCCCAGGCGGTGGTAGAGGATGTCCGGGCATGGCGTGTCGTCACTCCGCGCTCAGGAATTGCCCAGGCGGTCCGTTACGCCGGCACCATCGATTTCAATCCCACGCCATCCTGGGACGTGCAGGCATCGCTCGCCTACGAAAATACCCGAACTTATCATGCCTACGACGCAACTCAAAACGGTATTTCTGTCTCTTATACAAAAGCCCTCCACCACACGATCAATGACGCAACAGGGGAAGTTGAAGCGCAATACCCGCTCCATTTTTCAGCGGGGTTTGAGCAGGAAAGCTTTTTTAATTTCACGCCCGGAAAGAATCAGCAATTCCGGCCGTATGTAAGCATCACAATTTTTTGAGGCAGGCATTGATGAAAATTTGCTTAGTGGCAACGTTTCCCCCGAGTGGCCGACAGCTGAATGAATATGCATTCCATGTCGCGCGCGAGCTACAGCGCCTTCCCGACGTGGAGCTTACCATTCTTGCCGACGAATTGGCCGACTATGATTTTGCGACCGACTCCAGCGGGAAACCCCTCAGTGTTGCAACGCAGGCGGAATTGCCGGAATTCAACGTGGTCCGCTGCTGGAAATTCGGCAGCATGGGAAATCCTGCGCGCATCTTAAGCGCCGTTCGCAAAATCAAGCCCGACGTGGTGTGGTTTAACCTCGTCTTTTCCAGCTTTGCTACCCCCGACAATCCATTTGCTGCATTCTTCGGACTGTCTGCGCCTGCCCTTACGCGCGCAGCCGGGTTTTATACCCACGTCACGTTGCACCACATCCTGGAGCATGTGAACTTCGCCGCCGCTGGAATACGCCGGGAACGGATGTTGCGCATGGGCAGTTATCTCGCCACGAGAGCATTGCTGCGCGCGCATTCGGTTTCCGTCCTGCTGCCGCATTACCGTCGAACTTTGGTAGAGAAATATTCTGCGCGCAATGTTCTTCTTGGCACCCACGGAACATTTGCACCCAATCCGACTCCACCAGATTTTTCCAAGCGGGGCAACCCGGATCTTCGCATACTGGCGATCGGTCATTGGGGCACCTACAAACGGCTGGAGACGCTGATGGAGGCTTTTCCGGCGGTGCTCGAGAAGGTTCCCAATGCAAGGCTGGTTGTGGCTGGGGCCAATCACCATACCAAGCCGGGTTATTGGGAATCGATACGTGAGGCGCAACCCAAGTACCTGCCGATCGACTTCCTGGGGTATGTGCCGGAAGAGGACATTCCAGAGCTGTTTAGAACGACTTCCATCCTGGTGCTGCCCTATGACTCTGCCACTGGATCGAGCGGTCCGGCGCATCAAGCGTGCGAGTACGGAGTGCCGATCGTGTCTGCGGACATCCCCGACCTGCGAGAGATGGTGACGGATGAAGACATGGCCGTCAGCTTCTTCACCAAAGGGGATGCCGGCCATCTGGCCAAGCAACTCACGACCATTTTGCAGTCGCCCGACTTGCAGCGCAGCATGGCGGAACATAACTTTGCGGCCGGCGTCCAGATGACGATGGGGAGCGTTGTGCGCAGCTACCTCCGGTGGTTCGAATTGAAGAAATGCCAGAGCGACATCGCGTACGGAGCATCTTTTCCGTGGAGACAACGGGTGCAGTCTCTCTTCTCTCGACCCGGCGAGAATTTCTCTTCGGATTCTTTCGCCCGCAACGGAATGGACACTCGTCACCGAACGGAGTCGGCAGGAAATCGAGCCCTGTCGCCGGACTTCGCAAGCCCGTTGACCTGGCGCAAGTCAGAAACGTTAGCCGAATTGCCGGAAACGGATCGATATCCGGTCAGCCCAACGCTCGAAACCGAGCTTTAGGCTGTGCCTGGAGAACTCTTTAATCAATTAAATCAACAAGATAGAATGAGGCGCGTGCGCCGGCTTAGTTTGCATCCAACATTTGACGTAGTTTAAAAGACCGTCGTTCCTGAACAGGGGAATGAGGACATGAAAATGAAAATTCGATCGCCTTGGTTGCTGTTTCACTTTCTCCCAGTCACGCTGTTGTCCTGTCTATCGCTGCTCATCGTCGTCACCGGTTGCCAGAATGCAATCCCCGGCCAACCCCCACCTGCGCCGTCGGTGAACATCTCCGCCAGTCCCGCGGCAGTCGCCAAGGGAAGCACGGCGATGCTGGACGTCGCGGCGTCGAATGCCACATCGGTGACCGTGACCGGAAGTGACGGCAGTTCCTATGCGCTCCCTGCAGACGGTGGCACCGTACCGGTCAACCCGACGACGACGACCACGTATACCGCCACTGCGACGGGACCGGGCGGAACGACCACGGCAACGTCGACCATCACGGTGGCAGCCGCAACCGCACCAACTGTGAATATTCTTGCGAGCCCAATGTCCATTACTCCGGGCAGTTCGTCCACGTTGACCGTGACGGCGACAAATGCTACATCGGTGACCGTGACCGGGAGTGATGGCAGCTCCTATACACTGCAGCCGACCGGCGGAATACAATCCGTAAGCCCAACGGCAACGACCACCTATACCGCAACCGCAACAGGAGCCGGCGGAACCACCACAGCGACCGCAACAGTGACAGTGACGCCCAACCCGGCGCCAACCGTGGCGATCACGGCAAATCCGACATCTGTTACCGCAGGGAGTTCGTCAATTTTAACGGTGACTGCGACAAACGCTACGGGAGTCGCCGTCACCGGCAGCGACGGCAGTTCCTATACGCTTGCGGCAAGCGGGGGAACCCAAGCTGTCAGCCCGAAGTTGACCACTACGTATACAGCAACCGCGACTGGCACGGGAGGTAAGACCATTTCGGCAACCGCGACCCTTACGGTGACACCGAATCCTCCGCCCACCGTGACCGTTTCGGCGAGTCCTGCATCGATCACCTCCGGAAGTTCTTCCACGATCACTGCGATCGCAACGAATGCCACGGGAGTGACGCTGACCGGAACCGATGGCAGCTCCTATACCCTGCAGGCGACCGGTGGAAGCCAAACCGTAAGCCCGACCTCCACTGCAACCTACACAGCGACCGCAACCGGGCCAGGTGGCAAGACAACTGCCAGCACCACGATCATCGTGACACCGATTCCTGCCCCGACCGTGACGCTGGTCGCGAATCCGACATCGATCAAGTCTGGAAACTCGTCCATCTTGACGGCAGTTGCGACGAATGCCAACCATGTGATAATCACCGGAACGGATGGTAGCTCGTATACCCTGCAACCGAGTGGCGGGACCCAAACTGTGAGCCCGACCTCGACCACCACCTATACGGTCACCGCGACGGGTGATGGCGGCACCGCAACGACGGACGCGACTGTGACAGTGGTACCGCCCGGCAGCATCAATTCGATCGACCACGTGATTTTCATGCTGCAGGAGAACCATACGTTCGACAACTATTTCGGCATGCTGAATCCGTACCGTTCCTCGAACGGATGGAACATCGGCGACGATGGCAAGACCTATACGGTGGATGGCATCGACGACAAGCTGACCACAATCAGCAACAAGGATGACGAAGGCGACGTTTATCCGCTCTTCAAGTTCAAGACAACCTGCATCGACGATGCCAGTTCCGACTGGCTGGCGAGCTACGGAGATGTCTCTACCTATGACCGGCTCACGACTCGGCCCATCTTAATGAATGGCTTTGTCCATAACGCGGAAGGGTACGCAGAGGCCTGCGCCAAGAACGGAAACTGCTCCGGCAGCTTCACCGACCTGACCGGCGAGCGCGCCATGGGATATTACGACCAGACCTACCTGAACTACTACTACTACATGGCATCGCAGTTCGCCGTCTCTGACCGCTGGTTCTCGCCAGTGTCAAGCAAGAGTGTTTCCAATCGCATCGCGGTATATACGGGAGGAACCACACAGGGATTGGTGGAAGATCCGGGCAATGACCACCTCGCCGGCTTGAACATCGGGACGATTTTCCAGGAACTGGATACGGCCAAAGTGTCGTGGAAGATCTACTACACCGCCACCGATGGTTTTTGTATGGCGGATGGCGATTGCCCCGGCGGGGGAACTGCCGCCTATCCTGCGACCTACTTCAGCCACTTGACCTACGCATACAAGTATCTGCACCCAAATACGACAGGAACATGCACCGCTCCGCTTCAACCATCGAGCGTTGTCGGGGATTCGACGAACTCATTCTGCATCGACCCGACTCACATTGCACCGTTGACGGACAATACGTACGGATACTTTACCGACCTGGCTAACAAAACGCTTCCGAGCTTTGCCTTTATTGAAGCCGGCTATGGCCTGAATGACGAGCATCCCGGATCCGCGACGTCCATCCTGCAGGGACAAGCCGAGGTCGCGAAAGTGGTCAACGCTTTCATGACGAGTCCCGAGTGGAAAGACTCAGTTTTCTTCTTCAGCTACGACGAAGGTGGCGGTCCATACGATCACGTGCCGCCGGTGCCTGCTCACACCAACGACTATACCGATGCCTCGCAGGTAGCCAACTATCCGCAGGACATCTCCACCATCGCGGTCAATGCCGACAGCTACAATCCATGCCTACCTCCGACGCCTGGAACGCCCACCCTCCACTGTGACCTGACGACGAGCGATCCTGGAGCCGATCCGCAGGATGCCCCGGCTGTGTATGGCTTCGCCGCGCAGCTTGGCTTCCGAGTGCCGAACATGATCATCTCGCCGTTCACCAGGAGGCACTATGTATCGCACGTGCCCATGGACCATACGGCCGTAATCAAGTTTGTCGAGGATCGATTTATCGGGCCGAACGCACATCTCACCCCGCGGGACGCGACGCAGCCCAACCTGCTGGACTTTTTCGATTTCAATAATGTTCCCTGGGCCACGCCGCCGACGCCGCCAACGCCAGACAATCAGACTGGAACTTGCACGCCTGCGAGTATGGGACCATGAGTTTTTCATTTCAGCATGACTCAAATTGAGAGTTATTTGAGGTCACGCGATGTCGAACTCTGAATTGTTCTCGGTTCTCTTCAGCCTATTGCTCCTGGTCGGGCTCGCGCAGTTACTTGGCTACCTGTTTGCAAGACTGCGCCAACCGAGAGTCATCGGCGAAATCCTTGCTGGCATCGTTCTCGGGCCAGCCCTGTTTGGCAGATTTCCGTACATCGCGCAGCTGTTTAAATCTGCGGATGCGGGTCACACGTTGGGTTTTGTTTACTGGCTGGGCCTGTTATTGCTGATGTTCTTGTCCGGCGCGGAGACACGGGAACTCTTCAGTCGCGAGGAGCGACGCGAAGTCGGATGGCTTGCCATTGTAGGCACAGGCGTGCCGTTTGTGTTGGGCCTGACCTTCGGCTCCTGGCTGATTCGACCTTCTCTTGCCGGCCCGCACGGAAATCGAGTTTCGCTGATCATCATTCTGGCGGTGGGAGTTGCTGTCACATCCGTGCCGGTGGTTTCCAAGATCTTCGCGGATCTGAAAATTCTTCACACTCGATTTGCGCGACTGGTTTTAGGAGTAGCGGTGCTCGAAGACATCGTTCTCTGGCTTGCGCTAGCAGTGGCAACCTCGTTCGCCGGAACCGCCGTACTCAACAGACGCGCGATGTCCCTTCATTTGGCGGTGACAGTTGGATTTTTCGTTCTGGGGCTGACCATCCTTCCCCGCGCCATCAAGAGAATCAACAAATCGAAGTTCAATGTATTCGCACAACACACGCCGGTTGCGTATGCGATTGCAGTTCTGCTCGCTTACTGCGTCGTGGCAGGCGCGTTGGACGTGAGCCTGGTATTCGCAGCGTTCCTCGCCGGATTCGCCGTTGTGCACAAGAAACGCAGACTGTTCGCGGACGCCCTCGATGCGATCGGCAAAGTATCTTTTGCGATCTTCATTCCGGTGTACTTCGCAATTGTGGGGCTCAAGCTGGACCTGGTGCGCGGAATATCGCTGCCGATGATTGCCGCGTTTATCCTTGGCAGCTGCATCGTAAAGATTTTGTCCGTTTCGCTTGCCGGGAGGCTCGCAGGATTTCGCGG
The DNA here is from genome assembly GCA_049692235.1 of Acidobacteriaceae bacterium. Lineage (GTDB taxonomy): Bacteria > Acidobacteriota > Terriglobia > Terriglobales > Acidobacteriaceae > JAKAAZ01. Next base: position 52,812 of record JBAVOQ010000006.1, read on the forward strand.
CCGGGACCTGATCAATCTTGCCATCACGACCAATGCGCGCGGCGGACCGGGCATCGTGCTCGCCAGCGTTGCGTTCGATGCCGGCATCATCAGTCCGAAGTTTTACACGACGCTGGTTCTCGCGGCTGTGCTGACGTCGCTGGTTGCCGGCTCATGGCTTGATTACGTCATCTACAAGGGCTGGCCGTTGCTGAGTCCAGCAGCCGGGACGAAACTATCCGTACTCCCAGCGACCGAGCTTCCTCCCGCAACCTAGAATTTTCGAGGCAACTAGTGTAGTGTCTCATTATTAGAATCAGTTATATATTGAGGTTCATCTTATGATGAGAGGACCTCGATATGCGTGTTGCGCAGCCCATTGTTTTGAACGAAGAGACACGGCGGAAGCTTGAGCAG
>JBAVOQ010000007.1:0-1690 GCA_049692235.1 Acidobacteriaceae bacterium
CAGTACGGGAAAGGCGTCCCTGGGGGGGACGCCTTTCGGAGAAACAACGCGTGAACTTGCCTTGAGCTGGAACCTGTTGAGTTGGCTAGGTGCGGGTTTCGCTTTCGCGGAGGTTTCGGGTGAGGACCTTGTCAACCACCTTCTCCACATCGGTGAGGAAGAAGCTGTTGGCGGGAGCGGGGACGGCAACGTTGGTGCCTTTGTGGCCGAGGGCGGAAGCGATCTCATTCCAGCGGTAGATGGCGGAGTTGGCAGAGATGACTACCGGTTTGCGAGCGGGCTCGGGCTGGGCGGCGTAAGCGACCCAGAGGCCGAGGATGGCCAGCACGACCGCCTCATAGGCGAACTGCAGGGGGGCGGTAAGCGCAGTTTTTGACGACATCAGAGACACGGTAATGAAGTCATTCGCGGACAACACGCCGAAGCCGAGCGCAAAGCCAAAGGCCCGATCGCGGGGGGACAGTTCCAGCGCATTCATGGCAAAGCAGAGGAAGGCCAGCAGGCAAAGCTCGAGTACGCTGACGGAGCGCATCAGGCCATCAGCGATTTCAGCGGTAATGAGGATGCCGCGATGCCATGAAATATTCGACAAGCTGACGATGAGCGAAGCGAGAGCCGCCCAATGGAAGATGACGGAGCTGAAGCGCATCAAGCCGGAGAAACCGGAGAGGACGGCGCGGAAGATCTCCATGCAGATGAAAAACAGCATCACGGCGCTGGCGATGTAGACGCCCCAGTAGCCGAAGAAGTAAACCACGTAGTACCCGTGGCCCCAGGGTTGCGATTGAACCCAGAGGACCGCGAGCAGAACCGGCATCGAGATCACGCGCAGGGCGAGATAGGAGCTCATCGCCGGAAAGCGCTTCTGGAGTTTTTTTGTCCAGAAGACGTACCCGAGAGTGGCCCAGAGGAGGAACTCCGCTGCGGTCATCACGGACATGGCGAGGTTTAGAGGCATAAGGGACCGTCCGCTATCCTAAGAGTTCTCTCAGGATAGCGCCGATTCCCGGCCGCTGGAAGGGAAAAGTGCCTTAAATTCCTAGCACTTTAGTGTAATTACCCCTCCCATTATCGAGCGCTGCACATGGGCACGTTCGGACCGCATTGAGGAATCGGGAGGCCCGCGGTGGCCGACTGGTGGCTGCCGAAAGCGCGATTGGGTGAAGAACCAACGGAAGCGGCAGCGGCACCGGCGAGGACGAGACCGAAAGCGAAAACGCGGATAGCGACTTTCATGAAGGTTACCTCTTTGGGATTTTTTGTTGACTGAGGACATGCCTCGAGTCACACAAAAATGTTAGCCTAAAATCTTGACTTAAATGTATTTTTTTCAAAACGATTGCTCGGAAGTGACAGCCTTAAATTACTTTGGTCACATCCTCCTTGGTAACCACCAATCAATTACTACTGGTGCCAAGGTCTGAGTAGGGGCGATTTGACCCCCTCACATGGTAAAATAAGTGCAGGCAAATTCGCGCCGAAGCCCCCGTTTTTTCAACTGGTTAGTGCGAAATGGCGAGTCCTGGCGGAGCCCTTGCGCCGGGCGCTCGGAGCGAATGCCCAATGGATCACTATGGCGACTGAACTCATCCCTATTCCCGACGACCCTCAAGACGGCAGCTATACCGGCGAAAACATCAAGATCCTGGAAGGCCTGGAGGCAGTGCGCCTGCGTCCGGCCATGTATATC
>JBAVOQ010000008.1:0-42987 GCA_049692235.1 Acidobacteriaceae bacterium
GACTCGCCCACCTTCCAACGCTGCCAAATCTCGGCCTTATGCTCCGCAGAAAGACCGTACCGTCTTCCTTGCCTCATCAACACCACCTCCAAATCAGATAGTGTTGCATCGACCCGTTGAGACCGCCGGATTTTTCGGGAACTTCGATCCCGCCATAAACGGGAACTCTGCCGGACTAGCAACTAATTCCACTGGACTAGCAACTCATTCCACCGGACTCGCAACTCATTTGATGAGATCGAGGGCTGTTGCGGAAATCTAAAGCAATGTCCTTCTTGCGGGTGTTATGATGAAGGCGTTTTTACCCTCCTCCGCGAAGTCCCCCAGCGACTGAAGTTGATCTTGACTCCTCCCACTTCCGCGTCTACTCGCGCGAAAGAGGGGATTGCGGGTGAATCGTCATGAAACTCGTCCATAACATTCTCTCGATGCTCCTTCCATGCGCGGTTCTCGCGTTCGCAGGTGTCGGTGTCAGCAGCCAGGCAGTTGAAGCGGCAACTACGCCAACCATCACGATCAGCGCCAATCCGACAACGATCACCAAGGGAAGCTCCTCTACATTGACCGTGACTGCCAAGAATGCCACAGCAATCACAATCACCGGAACCAATGGCAGTAAGCGTACGATGGCGGCAACTGGCGGAGCGTTTTCGGCAAGCCCGACCTCCACGACGACGTACACCGCGAAGGCAACCGGAGCTGGAGGCACAGCCTCGGCATCTGTGACGATCACGGTGGGAACTGGCGGTACCTCTGGCGCGCCAACCGTCACGATCAGCGCCAATCCCACATCGATCGCCAAGGGAAGCTCCTCTGTCTTGACCGTGACTGCCAAAAATGCCACACAGGTGACACTCAACGGAAGCAATGGCAGCCAGCGTGCGTTGACGCCCACTGGCGGAGTCGTTTCGGCAAGCCCGACCTCCACGACGACGTACACCGCGAAGGCAACCGGATCTGGAGGCACAACCTCGGCATCTGTGACGATCACGGTGGGAACGACATCCTCGGGAATCCAACTGACGGTGAACAGCGCCGGTACCGGCGGAGGAACAGTTACCAGCACTCCGGCGGGGATCAACTGTCCGCAAAGCTGCACCGCCAACTTTCCCAAAGGAACAGTCGTCGTATTGACGGCGACTCCAGAGGCGGGCACTACCTTTGCAGGATGGTCCGGCATGTGCACGGGTTTGGGAACGTGCAGGCTGACTCTGGCGGCCAATACTACGGTGACGCCGACATTCGAGCAGGGAACGGCAGGTCTCACGTCGCTGAAACACATCATCTTCTTTGCCCAGGAGAATCGCTCGCTCGATAACTACTTCGGCGCGATGCGGGAATACTGGAAGGAGAACGGAATTCCCGACCAGTCGTTTGACGGCCTGCCTCAGTTCAACCCGACCAGCGGCCAGGCTCCGCTGTATGGTCCCCCTCCAGCCATCCCGGGATGCGACCCCACCAGCCCTTACCCCGGCAGATGCATCTGGGATCCAAGTAACACGGTGGCCTCATTCCACATGATTTCAGTGTGCAACGAAAACACCAGCCCTTCGTGGCAGGAGGCCCATAACGACTGGGACTATACGGATCCGGTGGGCACGCGTCCGGCGAAGAACAATGGCTTTGCGCATACTGCCGCGGGCGACGCGCGCGACAACCCCGGAACTCCGTTCTACGACACGAACGGCATCCGCGCCATGGGCTACTGGGACGGCACCGACCTCAACTACGACTACTTTATGGCTAGCAATTTCGCTACGTCCGACCGCTTCTTCCACCCCGTCATGTCTCGCACCGAACTCAACCGTGAGTATCTGGATGCAGCGACAACCCAAGGATATGTGTTGCCGAACGGCTCGAACGCCAACGATATGGCCCAGCTGAAGGCACAGCCGATTTTCGAGGAGCTTCAAAATGCGGGTATCAGCTGGAAGTACTACATTAACCCGGCGGGCACCGGTTGTGCCGGGCCGCCCTACGACGTGACTTGCCTGATCAATACGACTGACCTGGACGCTTTCACCTATTCAACACTCATCAAGTCGAAGTACCCACAGAATATCGCCCCCATCTCCGAGTATTTCAGCGATCTGGAAAACGGTACTCTGCCCCAGGTCGCGGAGATCTATGCCGCATCGGACGCCGGGCTCGACGAACACGGCTCCGACTCTGACGCCCATGCAACCAACGTCCAGACTGGAGCGAAGTATACCGCCTCACTCATCAACGCACTCATGCAAAGTTCTTCGTGGGAAGATTCGGCGTTTATCTTTACCTTCGACGAGAGCGGCGGTCTGTACGATCACGTCGCGCCGCAACCGACCGTCAGTCCCGATGGCATCCCGCCGGTCGACCTCCCTGCGGGCTACATCTGTACTGGGGTGACGGGTCCAACATGCGATTTCGTGTATACCGGCTATCGCATACCCTTGACTGTCATTTCCCCATTTGCCAAGAAGAACTATGTCTCCCACACGGTGATGGATTCGACGGCGATCCTGAAGCTGATCGAAACGCGGTTCAATTTACCTGCCCTGACCAAGCGGGATGCAGCCCAGCCGGATATGACGGAGTTCTTCGATTTCAACAATCCGCCGTGGATGTCTCCGCCGGTGCCTCCACAACAAAACGTCAAGAACCCGTGTTACTTGAACAAGCTGCCCTAGGCCCTGTTCACCCTAATCAGGCGAACAGGGTTACGTGCGGGGCCCATGCCGTCGCGCTTGGACGAACAAGCATGAAGGCGGGCTGTGGCTCCGGATTTTGCCTGAGCATTGCATGCCTATGGGGCTTCCTCGATCCGGTTTCGTCATTCAGCACCTTCAGATCGAAATCTCTGTGTCCAAACGCATCGCGGAGCCTGTGCTCAATAAACGTCTTGGCTTCCGGTAGAGCTTCCTGGCGAGGCAGGCGGGTTACCCGTCATCATGGAATGACCCACAGCCAACTCCACGCCATGTTGCAAGGGTTGTTGCCTTCGCCCTGTGCTTCTGGATCCTCCTCTTGATCTGGATACTCGTGTTCGCAATTTCGCTCTACCGGTAGCGCCGGGAAGTGTGTAGGATCAGATGTCGCGTTGTGACTGGATGGTAGAAGACGCCTAAATTGAAGGTTGAGCGTGGGTTGGAAATCGAGGGCGTGAGGAGACCATTCCGGTGGAGGAATCGTCTAATAAGTTTCATAGATTCTAAAGGTCGACGCGGAGCGTTCGAATGATCCGTCGCGAACCATGGAGGATAGCGAGATGAAAGCGAGAAACCACTTCAATTTTCTGAAAGCGAGCCTTTTGGCTCCGGGATTGTTGTTGTTGACGATGACGCCGGCGGCGATGGCGCAGATGCATGGTTCCGCGCCGATGGGCGGAGCTCCTGCCAACAACAATATGAATAACCCCAACGGCAATATGGGTCCGGACGGGATGCAGCCGCCTGGGACGATGGGTTCGCAAAGCAGCGATCAGATGATGGAGCGCAATGCGTTCGGGAATCTTCGCAGGAATTTCGATGTCGAGAACCGGCTGAGCAAGATGGCGCTGAAAAACAGCAGTAATGATGACGTGAAGAAATTCGCGCAGCAGGTGATCAGCGACAATCATGGCCTTTCGAACGATCTGATCCTGCCAAACCCCAATGGCGAGATGATGGGGCCGGAGATGGTGCCCAGCGAGACGAAAAAGGCCGAAAAACAGATGAAAAAGATGACCGGGAAGCCATTCGACCAGATGTACCTGGTGCAGATGGACGCGTACGTCAGGAATGACCAGGAGGTGGTGCACAAGGCGCAGTCCGCCACGAATGTGGCAAAGCTCAGCGAAGTGACGAACCGGGTGCAGAGCCTATCTGACGAGCGCCAAAAACAGATTGGCGCGCTGACCCAGGAAACCGGCTTCAAGATCCAATAAAGCGAAGGATAGCTGAGATTGCAGTGGAGGCTGCGCCGTTCTGGAGAGAAACTTTCCCGGGCGCGTCGTACAATCAGGGGCAGCATGCTACCGCACGAGTCACCACGGACTCTCCGATTGGATCGAGGGCGGAGTGTGTCCGCTGACAGCCGCAGAAGCCGCATCGAACGCAACCCACGCTTGACCTCCACGCGTCTACGGGCGCGCTGGAGTTTGTGTTTGCTGCTGTTGCTGGCGCTCTTTCCCTGGGCGACGGCGTCGATCGGATGTGCAGAGAGCGTCAATGACCTGAAGCCTACGGGCTACGTCAACGACTTTGCGGGGGTGCTGTCCCCGGAGACACGCAACCACCTGGAACAGTTGTGCACCGAGGTCGACCAGCAGGCGCATGCCCAGATTGCAGTGGTCACCATCCACACCACGGGCGACGACACGATTGACGATTTCGCGGTTCACCTGGAAGAGAAGTGGAAGGTCGGGCAGAAGGGTACGGATCGCGGCTTGCTGTTTTTGCTCGCTACCGACGACCATCATTATCGATTTGAAGTTGGATACGGGCTGGAAGGCATCCTGCCGGACGGCAAGGTGGGAAGCATCGGCCGCGAGATGGTGCCGTATCTGCGCGCAGGCAATTATGACGCGGCGGTGACGATGGCGACGCAGGACGTAGCCAACGTGATCGCGCAGGATGCCGGCGTCACCCTGAAAACGCCTGCCGAGGATTTTGGACCGCAACCGCAGCCTCATCCGCGAAGTGCTGTGAAAGATATTCTGCTGGCGCTGTTCGTGATATTTGTTTTCATCTCACTATTGCGATCCGGGCCGAATGGCTGGGCAGGATTTCTGCTGGGCATGTTCCTGGGGAACATGATGGGCGGAGGCCGCGGCGGCGGGGGCGGTTTTGGTGGCGGAGATGGTGGCGGCGGCGGTGGATTTGGCGGATTCGGCGGGGGCGGTTCTGGCGGTGGCGGTGCTTCTGGAAGCTGGTAACGGATTGTCAAAACGCAGGTCCCTCCACTGCGGTCGCCGGTCGGGATGACAATGTATGTTCAGGTTGGGGCGATGAAGATTTCAATGCTGAATGAAAAGATCAAAGGTTAGGGGAGAAGAATCGAGATGAAACGAACGGGCGTCGTGCTTCTGGTAGTGCTGGGAATTATTGTTGTCGTGGGGATGTTGGTGTTTGGCAGTTATATTTCCGCCCGCAACCAAATGGTGGCGAAGAATGAGCAGGTGAAGCAGACCTGGTCGCAGGTGGACGTTGTGATGCAACGACGGGCTGACTTGATCCCGAATCTGGTGTCGACGGTGCAGGGGTTTGCCTCGCACGAAACCACGGTTTTCAGCGATATCGCCAATGCGCGGGCGGCGTTGCTGGGTGCGAAAAATCCTCAGGATAAGATCGCAGCCAATGGGCAGTTGGATAATGCTCTGGGTCATTTGCTGATGATTTCGGAAGCCTATCCGCAACTGCGCTCGAACCAGAATTTTCTGCAATTGCAGGATGAGCTGGCGGGGACGGAAAACCGCATCGCGGTGGAGCGGCGGCGGTATAACGAGGCGCTGCAGGATTACAACACCTTCATCGGGCTGTTTCCGAACAGCATCTGGGCGGGGATTGCCGGATATCACCGCAACAATGCGTACTTTGAGGGCACACCGGCGTCGCAGCAGGTTCCCAAGGTGAACTTTACTGGAAAGTAGCGCGATTGCATTAGGGCAGCTCTGATTCGGTACAGCGGAAGCTTTTCGGGGGCTGAAGCCCCCTGATTTTGCTGCACCTATGGCCCGACTGAAGTCGGGCCCTGATACAAAGCTGGGTTTTCCAGCGGCCTATAAAGCCCAACTTACTTCTTGCTACGAACGGCACCCTTCGACTCCGCTCAGGGCAGGCTAAAGCCGTGCCCTGATACAAGGCGCGGCACCCAACGCCTTTTCTAGTTTGGGTCGACTCGGCGAACAATCCCACATCTCAGAAGCGAGATGTGGGGCACCCAGATTTTCGCGAGTCCGTGGAAACAGCAGTTCCCCCCACTTCGGTCGGGATGACAAAGTTAAGCTGCGAATTTCTATAAGAAGCAAGAAAAAGCGGCGGGTCGCTTGGGCGACTCGCCGCTTTTTTACTTTCAGGCAGAAGGCTTATTTGTGACTGAAGGAGGCGATGGCTTGCGCCTCATCGTCTTTGATGTCAAACACGGTATACAGCTTGGTGATCTGCAGCAGATCGTGAACCTTCTTGGTGAGCTTCAACAATTTGAGCTCGCCACCCTGGTTGCGCGTAGCCGTAAAGGCGCTGACCAGTTCGCCGATGCCGGAACTGTCGATGTAGTTGACGTCGGCCAGGTTCAGCAGGATATCTTTCGATCCCTTGCCCAGCAATTCACGAACCGCATTGCGCAGTTGCACACTGCCTTCGCCGAGTGTGATGCGACCGCTGAGATCGAGAATGGTGACTCCATCGACTTGGCGGGTACTAATCTTCATGCTCACGGTGGTATTCCTCCTTAGGCGCTTTTCTGGGTTGAATCCAAATGTTTGATAAGTGTTAGCTCGGTGCCGGGGTGCAGTAGCTTGAAGTGTACCTCGTCCATAAATGATCGGATGAGGAAAATTCCGCGGCCGGAGCCGCTGAGCAGGTTTTCCGGCGCCAAGGGGTCGGGAAGGGTGGCCGGATCGAGGCCATTTCCCTGGTCGCTGATGCGAATGATCAACGAAGAGCCATTATTCTCAAACGAAGCCGTAATCTTTTTCTCCGGATCGTAGGCATTGCCATGCAGCACGGCGTTGACCGCAGCCTCACGCACCGCCATCGCCAGCTGGAAGGTTTGATCCTCGTCCAGTCCCGACTTCTGGGCCAACTGTTCGGCCGCTTCTTCCACTTTGTTCACGCTATCCAGCGATGAGTCCAAAGTGTAACTGAATCGACTAACCATGGAATCCACCACACGCCCGGGCCCGCTAAATTATCGGTTCCTGGTTCCGATTGCGGTCATTGTTGTCAAGGACACGCAGAAACTCTCCACAGGGGAAGTTTGCTTGTGCGGTCGGTCCAGTGTCAAGGAAGTCTTTTCCCTTTCCGCACGTGTGGACTCCGATCGATCAGCCTTTTTCAGAGCTCGCGAGGCGCTTGGAAGGGCGGCCATTGCATCCCATGGAAGAGCTTGAAAGGGGGATTTGAGGCGCGGCACAGTGAGCGAGCAAAGAAACTGCCCTCGCTTTCGCTTGAGTTGAGTAGACTGTCCATGCGGGCGAAGGCAGACCTTTTTACTGGGGTAACGTGCCTTCCAATCCGCGCCGCCTTTCTTGCAAACAAATCTGGATCGCCACTGAATCGCATACGCAAGAACGATCGACTCACAATCGAACACAAGAGAGTACAGCCCATGCAGCCGGACGAGACAAAGAAAAATCATAAGGAGGGGTCGAGCGCCAAAGCCTCCGTCCTGATTCATCTTTCCTTGTTGCTGGGCAGCCCAATTCTGGATGCGGCTGGACATTCCCTGGGCCACGTGCGCGAGGTTGCGGTCACTCCGGGCGTGCGGGCCTCGCTGGTGACGGAGCTGATTTGGGGAAAGAAGGACAACTTGCAGGCGGTCTCGCCAGCCGGCCTGGAGCAGACGCCGAAGGGTGAGTTGCGATTGCGGGGCGACGCCCATCCCAGGCCGTTCAATATGAGCGAGCCGCTGTTGCTGCTGGATCGCGACCTGATGGATCAGCAGATTATCGACGTCCATGGGCGAAAGGTGGTGCGTGTCAACGACGTATCCCTGCTATGGCTGCCCCACGACGGCGATGACGAGTTGCGCGCCATTGAAGTGGAGGTAGGCACACTGGGAGCGGTGCGCCGCCTGCTGAAAGGCATTGCGACCAGGCGAGCGATTGAGCGGATTACAAAGAAAATTCCATCGAAAGCGATTCCATGGGATTTTGTCGACCTGATTGAAGTGGATCCAGCGCGTCGAGTGCGGCTGAAGATTTCCCATGAGCGGTTGTCGCAGTTCCATCCGTCGGATCTGGCGGATATTTTGGAAGACCTGGCGCCAGTGCAGCGCGAGGCGATCTTCAACCAGCTGGACGAGGAGGTGGCTGCCGAGGCGCTGGAAGAAGTGGAGCCGAAGCTGCAGAAGCAACTGCTGGAATCGATGGATTCCGAGCGCGCAGCCGACATTATGGAGGAGATGGATCCAAGCGCTGCGGCGGACTTGTTGGGCGAACTGCGCAAGGAACGGTCGGAAGCCATCCTGGAAGAAATGGAGCCGGAGGAGCGGGAAGAAGTGAAAGAGCTGCTGGAGTTCAGCGAGCACTCCGCGGCGGGCCGGATGACGACGAATTATGTTGCGGTGCCGGCGGATGGCACGGTTGCCCAGGCGATTGAAGCGTTGCGTAACTTCGATGACGATCCTGAAATTGTGACGGAAATTTACCTGGTGAATGACGACGGGATGCTGTTGGGCGTGGTGCCGCTAGCGCGGTTGGTGCTGGCGCTGCCGGAGACGAAAGTTGCGGTGCTGAGCGAATCGCGTTTCGTGAGTTGCCCGGCCGATATGCATGATAAGCAGGTGGCGGAGCTGTTTGACCGTTACAACTTGTATGCGTTGCCGGTGGTGGAGGAGCATAACAAGCTGGTGGGCGTGGTCAACGTGGATCAGGTGATCGCGTTCATGCGGCAGCAGGCGTAGCTTTCAAAAAAAATCACAGTTCAAAAAGAATGCTTGTCATGCTGAGGTCGCGACGGGTCGCCGTGGCTGCAAGAATCCAGAAGCTGAGGGCGGTGTTTGCGAAGTGAATATTCTCTGGATTCTTCACTTCGGTCGCGGCGGCGACCTTCGCTCAGAATGACTCCCCCTTTTACGAAACTGCGCGAAGCGAATCTAGGTCGAACCGGGGATCATGAACACAATGTCCAAATTTCAGCCATCGCCGAAGGGGCTGCGGATTCTGTACATCGCGCCGATGAATTATGGCTGGTATGGGCTCTATCGGCAGCACAGCCTGGAGCGGCTGGGACACACGGTTTTTCCCATCGACATCATGCGGTATGAAAAGCACGGCAATCCCTGGATGGCGCGGGTTCGATATCGCCTGCAAATTGGCCGCGTGGTGAACCAGATGAATGCGGATGTGCTGCGGTTGGCAAAGCAACACGCCGTGGACGCGGTGTGGTTCGATAAGCCATTGTTTATTCGCGCGGAAACCTTGGGACAACTGCGTGCGATGGGCATTGCGACCGTGGATTACATGATCGACAATCCCTTTGGCCCGAGGCGCGATCCGGGATTTCGCCTGTATGTGCGGATGATTCCGGAGTATGACCTGCATGTGCAGCAGCGGGATGTGAGCGTCGCGGAATATCTGGCGCGCGACGCGCGGCATGTGGTGAAGGTGCAGACGGCGTTTGAGCCGAGTGTACATTTTCCTCCGCCGGCAGACTGGTCAGATAAAGATCGAACGCGGGAGGTGTCGTTTATTGGCACGCCCTATGACGAGCGGCCGCAGTTTTTGACGGATTTGTGGCGCAAGTACGATTTGCCGGTGGTGATTTCCGGGCCACGCATCTGGACTCGCAAGCTTGATCCGGCCGCGTTGGCTGCGCTCTATCCAGAGTCTGACGAACTGTATGACGCGGCGTATCGCGAAGGCATCTGGCGATCGAAGATCAACCTGAGCTTCCTGACCCATGGCAACCAGGACGAATATGCACACAAGAGCTTTGAAATTGCTGCATGCGGCGGATTTCTGCTGGCAGAGCGATCGGCCGGCCATAGCGAACGATTTCGCGAGAATGAAGAAGCAGTCTTTTTCTCGGATCTTGAGGAGTGCGCGGACAAGATTCGCCGTTACCTGATCGATGAGCCTGCGCGGGCGCGGATTGCCGCCGCTGGACGTCGTCGAGCGGTGACCTGCGGGTATGACAACGACAGCCAGTTGGCCAAGGTGATCGACGTCGTGGAGGAACTGTTGCCGAAGATTCGCGCGGGACGCGGTTCATCGAAATGATCGTCGACTTCGAACGCGAGCGGACGCTGCCGGCCTTTGTCGCAGACGTGTGCATCGTGGGCGCGGGCGCGGCGGGAATTGTGCTGGCAGCACATCTCATGCGGGTCGGCAAGCGCGTTCTATTGCTGGAGAGCGGCGGTCGCAAAGAGGATGAAGAGTTCCAGCAATTGAACCGCAGCGACAGAATTGGCCAGCCGCTGAAGTCTGTGCATGCGGGGCGTTTTCGCGCGCTGGGTGGGACGACGATTCGCTGGGGCGGACAGATTCAAGAGATGCAGGAGCGGGATTTTCAAACGCGTTCGGCGATTCCTGGAAGTGGGTGGCCGATTGCGAAGTCTGAGCTCGCGCCGTATTACGAGCGAGCGCTCGAGGCAGAAGGATTGCTGCCGGTGCTGCGAACGGATGACGAGGTGTGGCGCGAATCTGGTTCCACTGCGCCAAATCTTTCTGAGGACCTGATTCCTTATTTCACGCGCTGGTGTCCTGAGCCGAACTTTGCTCGGCTGTATCGCGACGCGCTAGCTTCACCGAACATTTGTGTGGTGTTGCACGCTACCGTCTGCGAGCTGCTGATGAACGAGGCCGCGGATGCGGTGCTGGGGCTGCGTTGCAGAAACCTGGCAGGAGCGGAACACGTTTTCCATGCGCCGACGTATGTGCTTTCTCTGGGGATGATGGAGACGATCCAATTGCTGCTGCAGCCGATGGAGAAGGGGCAGGCTCCGTGGCAGAAAAATGAGTGGCTGGGGCGGCATGTGCAGAGCCATATCGAAACCAACTCCGCCAAGCTGGTGAATGTCGATCGAAAGCGGATGGAGCAAATTTTCCCAAACGTGTATCTGAAGGGAAGGAAATATCAGCCGAAGTTGCGACTGAAGGAGGAGCGCCAGCGAGAAGAGGAAACGCTGAATATTGCCGGAGCGATTTCATTCATTAGCCTGGGCAGCGTGGAACGGGATGTGCGCCAGATGAAATCGGCGGCGCGGAATTTGCTGCGGGGAAACTGGTCCGCGATTGGGGTGCGAGATACGTTGCCGGCGCTGCGGCGGCTGCCCATCCTGTTGCAGTTGGCGTACAGCTTTTATGTCAGTCATCGCGCCTATTGGCCCAAGGACGTGACGTATTGGCTGCGGGTACATTGCGAGCAGGAACCGCTGTCGGCCAGCCGAATCACGCTCTTGCCGGAACGCGATGCGATGGGGATGTTCCGCAGTCGCATTGACTGGCAGGTGTCGCCGCTGGAGTGGAAGACGATTCAGCGCTTCACGCAGATGGCGCAGCAGGCGCTGGAGACCGCGGGGCTGGCGAAGCTGGAACCGCAGCCGGAGCTGGCGTTGGAGGATGGCTATCGCCATGTCACCTTCGATGACAGCTATCACTGGATGGGCGGGACGCGCATGGCGGCGTCGGCTGCCGAGGGCGTGGTCGATACGGATTTGAAACTGCATGGCGTGCGGAATGTGTATGTGTGCAGCGCGTCGGTGTATCCCACGTCGGGATTTGCGAATCCAGTGCATACGTTGTTGGCGTTGGCGATTCGTCTGGCGGATCATCTGGCGGCGCAAACGCCGGTGACACGGAGGGGGGAGGCTGCAGCTTCACGGGTGGAAACGCAGGTGCGGGCCGATGCTTGAGACGATTGCATTGCCTGGGAGCGGTCGCGTGACTACGCGGCTGGGATTTGGCGGCTCCGGGTTGATGGGTGGGATCAGCGAGCGCGAATCGCTGCGGCTGCTGGAAACGGCGTTTGAGGCGGGTGTTCGACATTTTGATGTTGCGCCTGCGTATGGGCATGGGCAAGCGGAGCGATGCCTGGGGAAATTTCTACAAGGGAAACGGGATCGGGTCACGGTCGCGACGAAGTATGGCATCCTGCCGCCGGCGCAGGCGGGATTGCTGGAGATGGCGCGCAGCGTGGTGCGGCCCGCGGTTGCGCGGGTGCCCGCAGTTCGAAAGCGAGTGGCGCAGGCGGCGGCTGGACTGAGGTCGAAGGCGAAGTTTTCCGCGGAAGAAGCACGGCGATCGTTGGAACGGAGTTTGCGGGAGTTAGGCATCGATGCCATCGATGTTTGGCTGCTGCATGAGGCGACGGCCGACGATCTTGATGGTTCGGATTTACTGCCATTTCTTCAAAATGCGCAGCGGCAGGGCCTGATCGGCGCGTATGGAGTGGGTGCGGAGCGCGGACGCATCAGCGAACTGTGGGAGAGACATCGAGACTACTGCGGCGTGCTGCAATTCGAATGGTCGGTGCGGGGGGAAGCGGAGGCAGACTTTCCTGGGGCGTTTGTCATTCATTATCGTGCCATCTCTGGAGCGTTCGAGACTTTTCGCGATCGCTTCCGGCAGGATGCTGCCCTTTGCCGGCGTTGGTCCGATGCGATGGATCTGGATTTGTCGGACACAAAACTTCTGGCGGGAGTTTTATTGCAGGCAGCGCTGGCAGCGAATCCCAAGGGGATGGTGTTGTTCTCGTCGCGAGTTCCGGAGCACATCCGCGCGAACGTGAAGGCGGCGGAAGAAACCGGCGCGCGCGCGAGGGGAAAGCGCTTTCTGGAGTTGGTGGCGGCGAAGCGCGACGAATCGGGGCGTGCCTGAAAAAGAGTTGATGCACTGGGTGAACCAGGTGCGGATATTCATTGGAATCGTGTACCCTGAAACATCCGGAGCCCCGCATGAAGCAACGCTGGAAGACCCAACTCGTGTTATTTCTGGCGGTCATCGGGCCGGGTATTATTACCGCCAATGTCGACAACGACGCCGGCGGAATCCTTACCTATTCCCAGGCAGGCGCGCAGTTCGGCTACATGCTGTTGTGGACGATGATTCCGGTCACGCTGGCGCTGATTGTGGTGCAGGAAATGTGCGCACGGATGGGCGCGGTGACCGGGAAGGGACTGAGCGACCTGATCCGTGAAGAGTTCGGTCTTCGCATCACGTTCATCATGATGATCCTGCTGGTCATTGTGAATTTCGGGAACGTCATCGCAGAGTTTTCCGGCATTGCGGGCAGCATGCAGCTGTTCCACATCAGCAAATATATTTCGGTTCCAATCTGCGCCGTGCTGGTGTGGCTGCTGGTGGTGAAGGGCGATTACAAGGGCGTAGAAAAAATATTTTTGCTGGCTTCTGCGTTTTATATTGCGTACATCGCCGCAGGCGTGCTGGCCGGGCCCAGCTGGCATACCGCGCTGCTGGCCACCGTCACGATGCCGCCGCGCACGGCCTGGCACAGCTCCTCGTATATTTACATGATCGTCGGAGTCATCGGCACGACGATCGCGCCATGGATGCAGTTTTATATGCAATCGTCTGTGGTGGAGAAAGGCGTCAACGAACGGCAACTGACTCCTTCGAGATGGGACGTAATCGTCGGCTGCATGTTTACAGATATTGTGGCGTGGTTCATTGTGGTGGCGTGCGCAGCGACGCTATACGCGCATGGGATGGGCGCGATCCAGGTACCGTCCGATGCGGCGGAAGCGATGAAGCCGCTGGCAGGGCAATACGCATTTATTTTATTTGCGGCGGGGTTGTTCAACGCATCGCTGTTTGCGGCGTCCATCCTGCCGTTGTCGACCGCCTATACGGTTTGCGAAGGCATGGGATTTGAATCGGGTCTGGACAAAAGCTTCAGCGAGGCGCCCGCGTTTTATTGGCTTTACACGTTGTTGATTGCGGCCGGGGCCGGAGTGGTTCTGTGGCCGCACTTTCCGCTGGTGAAGGTGACGATTCTTTCCCAGGTGTTGAACGGCGTACTGCTGCCGATCGTGATGATTTTGATGCTGGTGCTGATCAACAAGCCGGAGCTGATGGGGAAGCACACCAACAATCGCTGGTTCAATGTGATTGCGTGGGGAACAGCTGTCATCGTGATCGGCTTGTCGATTGCGATGCTGTTTTCGCCGGGCAGTTAGAGGATTTTTCCCTGCGCCAGGTCGCGGATAAATTTTCGATCGGCGGCGAGGAAATTGTAGGCAGGCAGGTCGCGCAGTTCCGCCCAACGCATGTCCTGAAAGATGCGATTTTGCATATCGCCTTCAAAGTGATACACGGCGAAGAAGCGCAGGTGGATGGAGCCACCGTTGCGATAGTTGTGCTGCACCTCTGCGATGAAGGGGCCGATTTTGGCCTGGATGCCGAGTTCTTCTTCCAATTCGCGACGCAGCGCCTGCTCGGGGGTTTCGCCGGGCTCAATTTTGCCGCCGGGAAATTCCCACTGCAATCCCATGGCGGTGCCGGCCTTGCGCTGACAGATGAAGACTTGCTTGTCTCGCAAAATCAAGGCCGCGACCACGGCGCGCATCCGAGGTTTTTCTGACTGAGGCTGCGGTTCTATTTCGACATCCGGTTCCATCACCTCTTTAGGATAGTGATTTACGGCTGCTTCTGCGAATGTGCGAGTGAAATGAGTCGCGGATGCGTGGGAAACAGATTTGGATGTATCGCCGCTGCCAGGCAGGCCAGACCTTCGAGGATGGGATGGGCGGGGGTGTTGAGAAACTCGTCGGGAACGCAGTAGACGCGGCTGTTTGTGACGGCGCGCAGCGATTGCCAGCCGCGCTGCTCGATGACGCGAGCCAGGGGGACGCGATCTCCCGCGCCGCACCAGGCGAAGATGAGAACGTCGGGATCGCTGGCCGCAATGGCTTCCGCGGCGGTGGTTTTGCCGGGGTCTCCGACGAATTCGCCACCGGCAGCTTCGACCAGTTCCTTTACCCAGGGCTGGGAATGGATGAGCGGTTTGCCCCACTCCTCGCAATAGACGCGGGGACGGTTGGCGGCTGTTGCAGACTGAAGGCGAATGGCCTCGATGCTGGAGGCGAGTTCGGTGACGAGTGCTTCCGCGCGATCGGAGGCATGGACGACGGAGCCGATGAGGCGAACGTCAGCGAAAATGTCGGCGAGTGTGTGCGGCGCGAGCGTCAACACCGGACAACCGGCGCGCAGAATGGCCGCCAGCGACTCCATGCGGTAAGGGACCGAGGCGAGCACCAGATTCGGTTCGACGGCCAGCAATTCTTCCATGGTGGAGGACCAGGAGTCGGCGATGATTTCCAGGTTGCGATGGGCGAGCTCCGGCAACGCCTCGACGCAGTAGCGGGTGCATGCTACCAGATCATTGAGGTGGCCAAGCCGTTGCAGGGTGAGAGTGACGCTGGGTTGCAGCGAAGCGATGCGCAGCGGCGAACACTTGATCCCAGGTCTCAAAGGCGAGACCCTTCGACAAGCTCAGGGCAGGCTCTGGGCACCCGGTGTTGGCTAGGCATGCACAGGGCCGGGATGAAATACCGGCCATCCCTGTACCGCGGCAATCTCTGTCAGCTCCGCCGTAGGATTGACGACGAACGGATGTTTCGCGATGGCGAGCATGGCGGCATCGTGAATGGAATTGCCGAAGACCGCATCGGGTTCGGTGATGCCGACCCGCGCCAGCGATTGCACTTTGCCTTCGTCGGTGGGAATGTCGAGCAGCTCTTCGGTGATCAAACCGTTGGTGACGCGAACGCGCGCTGCGAGGACTCGCTCGGCGGGGATGCCGAAGTGCTGCATGGCATCCTCAATCAACCAGCTGTTGGTGGAGCTGACGGCCCACACAATGGTTCCGCGCTGCTGCAGTCGATTGCAGGCCTCGCTCATTTCCGGAAAGATGTTGGGGCGCATCATCTCGTCAAAATACGTATGCACAGCCTGGCGGAGTTCGGACTCGCGCAGGTCGCGGTAGATCTGGACCATTTCGCCGCAGATGGCGAGCTCAGAAACTTCGCCGCGCGTATAGGCGCGATAGCGCGCATCCATCCAGTTGCAGGCTTCGCGAGAGAGCAGGCCGGACTCCATGGACCATTGCATGAAGCCGACGCCGGCATCGCCGGACCAGAGGGTGCCATCGCAATCGAAAACAGCGACGGCGGTTTGGATGGTGTCGATGCGACGGAAAAATTCAGAAGAGGAAATGGTGGAGATTTTCGGGGTGATGAGTTGTTGTGCCAAAACGGACGACCTTATCGAAAAATATAAAAAGAGAAAATATAGAAGGCGGGACGATGTTTCGTTGTCCATGCGCCTTCCTCTCTATGATGCAGCATCGGGGGAAACTACGCCAGATGCGCCGCGGCGATTTACCAGCTTGTAATCTTGAAGCTGTCTCATGTATGGCTCGCCGCGGCGAGCGACTTCGGCCAACGACCTGAGACCCGCTTCGATTGCGGGTCTCACACCAGACGTCTCGAGCAATTTCGAGAGTATGAGACAGCTTCGAGCGATGCACGGATGGGCTGGCAAAGTTGATTCCACGGGAAAGAGTTGCTGGAGGCGTCGCGCTGTGTTCGATAATTTCTGCAGGCGAGGCGCTGCGTGGAGAACGATCAACATTCCGACGGAAGCAACCTGAACCTGAACAATCTCAATTTGATTCGGGGCTATCTGACGTATCTGCGAGTGGAAAAGGGCCTGCGTCCGCTGACCTGCGAAGCATATCAGCGCGATCTGCTGCAGTGCGCGGAATATCTGGAGAAGTCGAACGGCTTTCTGGCTTCCGCAAAACATGAGGACCTGGCGGGGTTCGTGGCTCATTTGCAGGCGCACCAGGTAGAGGCGCGCTCGCGGGCGCGAAAATTGTCATGTCTGCGCGGTTTATATCGCTGGCTGTTGCTGGATAAGCGCATCGCGTACGATCCGACGATTCACTTGCAAACGCCGGCGGGTTGGAAAGTGCTGCCCAAGTCGTTATCGGAAGCCGAAGTGGTGACGATGATCGACCAGACCGGGCATGGCGCGGCGGGCAGCCGGACGGAAGAGTGTACGCCGCAGTCGTTGCGCGATCGGGCCATGCTGGAGTTGTTGTATGGTGGGGGCGTGCGCGTGTCGGAGCTGGTGGGGCTGGCGGTGGAAGATATTTCCGTGCAGCAGGGGCAGATGCTGGTGCGCGGCAAAGGCGATAAAGAGCGCATCGTGCCCTTGGGGCAGCCTGCGATCGAAGCGCTGACGGAGTATCTGGAACGCGGCCGGGCGCAGTTGCTGAAGAAAGCGAATGTGCGCGAGGTGTTTCTTTCGCAGCGCGGACATCCGCTGACAAGACAGACGGTGTGGGCCATGGTGAAGCAGGTGAACCATCGCGCCAGCCCGCACATGCTGCGGCATAGTTGCGCCACGCACATGGTGGAGCATGGCGCGGACCTGCGCACGGTTCAAACATTGTTGGGCCACGCAGACATTGCGACCACGCAGATTTATACCCATCTGGCGCTGGGCAGGCTGAAGGCGGTGCATCGCGCGCACCACCCACGCGGACAGATGCGGGCTCGTGTTTTGGACGGTGCGGAATGAATCCCACATCTCAAACGCGAGATGTGGGGCACCCAGCAGGTCAAATCCCCGGATCGAAAAAACGCATGAAACCCGCTCGGCCACCTCTGCCAACAGCTCCCACTCAAGCCAACAGAGGGCTTGAATGGGGCACCCCTGCGAAGGACATCCCCGCTCCGCAAGCTCCAGAAATTCTGCGGCTGGTTGCGCAATACATGGCGGTGTTGACGGTGGAGCGGGGCTCGTCGGAACACACGGTGCGCGCCTATCAAAGAGAGCTGAATTCCTTTGCAGTGTTTCTGGCGAAGCGCTGTGGCGAAGGCGTGGCGCCGTCGCAGATTGAACATCCTGTGATCCGGGAATACTTGGGGACGCTGTACGAAAAGAAATTGTCGAAGCCCTCGGTGGCGCGGGCGCTGGCTGCGATTCGGTCGTGGTTTGGCTGGCTGGCGAGGACGGGACACATTGAGCAAAACCCTGCGCGGCTGGTCTCGACGCCGAAACTGCCAAAACATTTGCCGCGGGTGCCGGGAGCGGAACAACTGAATCAGGCATTCAACGATGTGGACACGGAAACGGCATGGCCGGAGCGGGATCGCGTGATCATGGAGCTGCTGTATGGCTGCGGCATTCGAAACGCGGAGCTGGTCGGGCTGAACCTGGAAGATATTCAGTGGGGCAATGAGTGCATCCTGGTGCGCGGCAAGGGGCGCAAGGAGCGGTATGTACCGCTGGGCGATGCGGCGGCCATGGCGATACGCGCGTATTTGCCGCAGCGGGCGCAGAGGCTGATGGACGCGAAACGGGCGTCGGAGGCGCTGCTATTGAATGTTCGGTTGCGCGGGGATGGCCGCCTGACGACTAGAAGCGTCGGTCGCATCGTGAAGCATCTTGCTGTCTCCCATGGGCTTGCCGCGGATGTGCATCCGCATACGCTGCGGCACGCGTTTGGGACCCACATGCTGGAGGAGGGTGCGGACCTGCGCGCCATCCAGGAGATCCTTGGCCATGCCCGGCTGTCGACGACGCAGCGGTATACCCATTTGACTTCCGGGCAGGTGGCGGCGGTGTATGACCGGACCCACCCGAGAGCGAAGTAGCAGGGGCGAAGTAGACTCAGTTACGCTAAACTCAAGTAGAACCGCATTTCGGGAATTGGGAGCCATTCATGAAAGAAACCAAGTTGGAGACAGCTGAAAAAATGGCGAAGGCGCACTATGCGGTCGAACCCAATCTGAGACAAATTTTTTTGTTGGAACCGCTGAATGAGCAGGATCCAAACGAACCAATTAAATTGCTGGAAGTGGTCGACGGGACGCTTGAACGCGGTATCGAACCCATCGCCTTCACCCCCGACCCCGGGCGTGGCATTGCGTACCCATCGCTGATCGTCGAGGTATCTCCGAGAGAATATAAGGGTATTCGTTCTGATAAAGCCAAATTCGAGGCCCGTGGCTGGCGCGTCGGTAGAGAATTGACTCGCTAAAGCCGAACACATATGCCAATAACGAAATCCGATTGGGCAAGGGCATTTGCATTACAGGCGTTGTCCGATCTACGGGCGCGTGAAATGCTGGTTTCTTCAAATGCTGAGAAATGTCATCGGCTTCACTTTCTTCAAATGGCGGCGGAAAAGACATGCAAAGCCCATCTGATACAGGCCAACGGAAACGATAGCGTTCGAAAAAGCCACGCTTACGTAGCGAATGTTTTACCAGTGATTGCACGACATTTCTACTCCATTGCCAACAACGAAAGTCGCATGGCACAGTGGGAGGTCGAGCAGATTAAGCGTCTGGCTCACGAGATTGAATTGCTTTGCCCTGCGTGTGACGAGGGTAGTACTCGGGAGGACAATAGTGAATATCCATGGCTGGATGCTCAAGACGCCTTGCAGGTCCCGTGTCAGTACAACTTTCCGAGAATTGACGACGGAAGCAGGGACATTGTTCGATTGATAAAACTCATCCGCACGGCGTCGGAGTTTTATGCGCGGAACCTTAACGACGCTCAGGGTGCGGTCGCCACATAGTCCATTCCTCACAACCAGCTTAAAATAGGAATTAGATACGGTGGAAGGTTTTTCCCCGCGTAAAAAGTTCGGAGTTTTCCCTTGTGATACAGCTTGGCGATGCCTTAACTAAAGTTTTTGGGACCAGCAACGAGCGCACCATCAAGCGGATGTTGCCGACGGTCACGGCGATCAACGCCCTGGAGCCGGCGATGCAACAGCTTTCGGACGAGCAGATGCGCGCCAAGACGGACGAATTTCGCGCCCGGATTGCGGCAGCTATTGCCGACATCAAAGACCCCGAGGAGCGGACCAAGGCGGAGCAGGATGTGCTGGAGCAGCTTCTGCCGGAGGCGTTTGCGCTGGTGCGGGAGGCTGGGCGTCGCGTCATCAACATGCGCCATTTCGACGTGCAGTTGATCGGCGGCATGGTGCTGCACTTGGGCAACATCGCGGAAATGAAGACCGGCGAAGGCAAAACGCTGGTCGCTACGCTGCCTTGCTACCTGAATGCGCTGGTGAGTCATGGCGTGCATGTAGTCACGGTCAACGATTACCTGGCGAAACGCGATGCGGAGTGGATGGGCAAGATCCACAACTACCTGGGGCTTTCGGTCGGCGTAATTGTGCACGATCTGAGCGACGAACAGCGTCGCGCCGCCTATGCCGCGGACATCACCTACGGAACTAATAACGAATTCGGCTTCGATTATCTGCGCGACAACATGAAGTTTGAGCTGGCGGAGTGCGTGCAGCGGCCACCGTACTACGCGATTGTCGACGAAGTGGACTCCATCCTGATCGACGAAGCGCGGACTCCTCTCATCATCAGCGGGCCGACCGACCAGACGACGGACAAGTATGCGCGGGTGGTGCGCATTGTTCCGCAGTTGGAACTGGGCGAGGAAATCGAATCGCTGGAGAACAAGGTTCTGACCGGCGATTATGTGGTGGATGAAAAACATCGCACCATCGGCGTCACTGACGAGGGCTGGGTCAAGATTGAAGAGCTGCTGGGGATTGAGAGCATCGCCGATCCGGAAAACTGGGACCTGAAGCACTACGTGGAAACCGCGATCAAGGCGCATGCGCTGTACAAGCGGGACGTGAATTACGTCGTCAAGGACGGCGAAATCATCATCGTCGACGAGTTTACCGGCCGCCTGATGCCGGGACGGCGCTGGTCCGATGGGCTGCACCAGTCGATTGAAGCCAAAGAAGGCGTGAACATCCGGCGCGAAGATCAGACGCTGGCGACGATCACATTCCAGAACTATTTCCGGCTGTACAAGAAGCTGGCCGGCATGACCGGAACCGCCGACACCGAAGCCGCCGAGTTCGAAAAGATTTACGACCTGGACGTGGTGGTGATTCCGACGAATATGCCGATGCGGCGTACCGATAACACCGACGTCGTGTTTCGCACGGCGAAGGAAAAGTATTTTGCGGTTGCCGATGAGATTGCGCGGCTGAATGAACTGAAGCAGCCGGTGCTGGTGGGCACCACTTCCATTGAGAAGTCGGAATTGCTGTCGCAGATTTTGCAGCGGAAGAACATTCGCCACGTGGTGTTGAATGCCAAGTTCCACGAGCGCGAGGCGGAGATTGTAGCGCAGGCGGGTCACCTGGGCATGGTGACGATTGCGACCAACATGGCGGGTCGCGGAACGGACATTGTGCTGGGCGGCAATCCCGAATTTCTGGCGAAGCAGGAGTTGGTGAAGAAGAATCGCGCCCGTGCCGTGAGTGCGGCGGAAGGGGAAATTTCTCCGACAGCGGCGCCGGGGATGATGCGTTTTTATTATCAGAGCCAGGAGTTTGAAACGCCTGAGTCCGACTGGAAAGAAGTTTATGCCGGGTATGCCGCGCAGGCTGCGCAAGAACGCGAAGATGTATTGGCGGCGGGTGGTTTGATCATCCTGGGTACTGAGCGGCATGAGTCTCGCCGCGTCGATAATCAGTTGCGTGGTCGTGCCGGTCGCCAGGGCGATCCGGGAGCGTCGCGGTTCTTCCTGTCGCTCGAAGACGACCTGATGCGCATCTTCGCCAAGGAGTGGGTGTCGACGCTGCTGCAGCGCCTGGGCATGGAAGAAGGCGTTCCCATTGAGTCGAAGTTGATTACGCGGCGGATCGAGGCGGCGCAGAAGGCGGTCGAAGGACAGAACTTCGAATCGCGCAAGCACGTGCTGGAATACGACGACGTGATGAACAAGCAGCGCGAGGCGGTGTATGGAACGCGTCGGCAGCTGCTGGAAGGCATCGATCAAAAAGAACTGATCACGGACGATTATGTTTCGAATATCCTGAGCACCGTCCTCGACACACATGCTCCGGATAAGCTGCATCCCGATCAGTGGGACATCAAGGCGCTGCAGGATGCGGTGCTGATGCAGTTCGGCCTGGACATCACGGCCGAGGGCATTCCAGTTCGCGAATTGAACCGGCATGAGCTGGGCGAAGCGCTGTTCACGCACCTGAAAGAACGGTACGACGCGAAAGAGCAGATCATCGGCGCGCAGGCGATGCGCTATCACGAACGCATGATCATGTTGAGCGTGCTGGATGGTTTGTGGAAAGACCACTTGCTGGCGATGGACCAGTTGAAGGAGGGCATCGGACTGCGCGGCTACGGCCAGCAGGACCCGCTGATTTCTTACAAGCGGGAGTCCTTCGAGGCGTTCGAAGCGATGATGAACCGCTTCCAGGAAGACACGGTGCGCTTCCTGTTCCGCATGCAGATCATGGGGCCGGATGGGAAGGAAATCTCCATCCCGGCGCGGGTTCATCCGCAGTCGATTGTGTTCAGCGGAGGTTCTGCGAACGCAGCCGAGCTGGGACAGGCGGCGCTGCCGGGGAGTGTGGGGGGAAGCCATGCCGCCGGGCTGAACGGCGGATCGTCGAATGGAATTGCCTCGTCGATTCCGGTGCCCACGCGTGCGCCTTCGACCACCATCGATTCGCTGGAAGAGGAATTTCAGCGGCGCAAGAAGCGCGAGTTGCAGCAGGCACGCATGGCCGGCGCAGGCGAGGCGACGGAAACCGCGCAGCGGCGCACCGGAGAAAAGGTCGGGCGCAACGATCCCTGCCCTTGTGGGTCCGGAAAGAAATTCAAGAAGTGCCACGGTGTGGACGCGTAGGACGTGGCACTTAGGGGCTGAAGCCCATCTGTTTGGCGCCCTTGACGGCCCGACTGAAGTCGGGCCCCGATACAAGACCAAAGGATGGGACACCCAGATTTCGTTTGTAACTGGCCTGAAGACACATTCACGAATGGCGACGTTTGCAGCTACGGATCAGGAAAGTGCGTTGCTGCCGCGCGACGAGCGATAAATCTGCGCTCCTAATACGCCGCCGGCAATCGCGAACAACACAATCAACGCAGACAAGAAGGCCATGGTCAGCAAGATCAATCCGATGCGGCCTTCGGCAGATAGCCAGAAATTTGTAAAGGATGTTACCGGGGCCTGCGGGTCCATGGTGGCTGCGCGGGCGGCAGCCTGCTTCACAATCGCAGTCAACTGGGAGTCAATCTGATTGCCCTGGTGCAGTCCATAGCGCTGGACCACCAGTAAGACGGAGTTGGCAGCGAAGGCCACCGTAGCCGCAATCAGGCCCAGCAGCGCACCGACTCGGGCTCCAACCCGCGGGCCCAGCGCGGTCAGCGGTCGGCGTCGATGATAAATTCCGATCGCGACCACCGCGCCGACAGCCACCCAGAGCACACTTCCAACCGTCAGCAATGCCGATAGGATTCCGACGCCGGTTCCCACCAGGGCGGCAACGCGGATCGCCATTTTCCAGGAAACAGAAGTGCCCGATCCGGCGGCGCCGGCCTGGAGATTCGCGCTGACTCCCGGCATGACCTGGGCGGCTTCGCTCTCATCTGCGACATAGCGAATCTGGGGCGCGCCACACGCCTGGCAATAATAGTCTTCCGGTTCGAGGGTGGCGTTACAGCGATGGCAAACCAGGTCCATATGTTGAAGCTAAACTACCATCGCATCCACCGCAATCGAGGCGGGGTGGCTGGCAGCGTACCTCAGCGCCTGAAGGCGCGCCATGGGTTTGAACTCGGTTCCCCGGACTGAAGTCCGGGGTCTACCTCAAACCTCACTGATCGAGCAACAGTCCGGGGTCTACTCACAACCTAAAGCGGTTCTTCTATTGGCGTAGAGGAGCGGCAAGACGGCCCGTCATACTGAGGTCGCCGCGGGTCGCCACGGTGACCAGGCGACCTTCGCTCGGGTCACCTAGGCGACCAGGGATGACAATTCTTTTTACTTAAAAGTGATGCTGCGTTTGCGCTAATCGGTTTGACCTTTATGGGGCAGCTGGACAGCGACGATTGAGAATTTTGTGCCGTCCGAGGTCGGGGTGAACTCGATGATGCGCTGATTTTCAGGGGAGCCGGCCAGCAGTTTAATATCGCCTGAGATTTTCGGGGTGCCGAAGTCGACGTGATTTTTTGAGGACCTGGCGTCCATGCTGACGTCGTATTCGTGATCGTTGGCGCAGGTCAGTCCCTGGCTGGTCGCCACAGGTTGTCCCACGGGCTTTTTGTCTTTGCAGGTGAGCACATCGCCGTAGGAGGCCATGGCCTTCTTATAAAACGCCACCACTTTAAACTCCGGATCCTTGCTCGTATACTCCGCTGCTTTGACATGCAATTGCCATTTGCCAAAACTCATGTGGATATCCGCCGCACCGGAGCCCTGTCCATGGTCGCCTGTGGCGACGGCCCCGGGGTAGACAGGCAGGCCCACATCGACTGCAGCGGCGGAGTTGGTGCGAACGTCCAGACCGCCGATGGGCGTGTGCAGGTGGACATTCTCAGCATCGCCATTCTTGTGCTCGTTGACGGAGCATCCGGATACCGCGAAAAGCAAAACGCCAACAGAGAGCGCCGCAATGGAGAAGTGACGCGACGACGCGCGCTTTCGTTCGAAGCGGAGGGTTTTGGGATAAGCAGGCGGGTTACAATTCTCGAGGTTTTTTACAGCCATGCAAAGCCCTCCGGCCGTGAAATGAATCCACTCTGTGATCAAAGATACGCTGCGGGAATCCGGGAAGTTCAGGGGAAGGGGCGGAAGACCCATTTTTCTATTGACATTGTTACACTCATCCCACTATATATAGTGGGACGCCACTCATAAGCGCAACTCTTGGGGTTCGTTGGACAAACAGCTTTTCGGGAGAAGAAGCTGCGGAGGCAAATGCTCCGAGCTGTGCAGCGAGTGGCGACCTTCTGCAACGCACCAGGCAACGGCCTTGCAATTTTTGCGAGGCCGTTTTTTTCTGCGCGATGAAGAGGGGTGGTGGGAGTGTTCGATTGGAATTTCGGAGGGACTGGGTGCTCGGGTGGCGCCTGAATTTTCATCTCCTGAAAAAGAGGATCGCGTTGGGGGATCATCCTGGGACCCGGAGTTCGTCCAAATCATGGTTCAAGATGGAAACCTGGAGGCACTCGAAGTGAAGAACCGTCCGCGTGCGTGTTTCTTTCATGTATGTTCGTTCAGCGTATGGATGGCGGCGCTGCTGCTGGGGTCGGCTCATGCATGGGCCGCTGTCGGCGATCCCTCGGCGCGGGTGGCGCGGCTGGCGCACTTGACGGCTCAGGTGTCGCTGGAACCTGCGGGAACCAATCAATGGACGCAGGCGGCGCCGAATACTCCTTTGACCACGGGAGATCGTTTGTATGTGAATCACGAGGGCCACGCGGAATTGCAGATGGGCGAGCTTGCGGTGCGGGCCTGGAAGTTCACGGATCTGAGTGTCGTGAACCTCGCTGATCATGGGACGCAACTTGCGGTGGCGCAGGGAAGCTTGCATGTGCGGACGTTCGGCTTACGTGCGGACAGGCCGGTAGAAGTGGATACGCCGAACGGCGCATTCACGGTGCTGCAGCCCGGCGATTTTCGACTGGACGTGTATACCAACGGCGGCGGCACGCTGGTGACCGTCGATGCCGGTGCGATCCAGATCAGCGGGCCAGGGGTGGCAAAGATTGTGGGTGCGGGCGAGAGCGTACACATGGTGGGAAGCAATCCGATTCACGTGCTGGTGCAGCGCATGCCGGGAAAAGATCCGTTCGACATCTGGAGCCTGCAGCGCGACCGCGCATTTCTCAGTTCGGAAGCGCGGCGATATGTGAATCCGGACACGGTCGGGTCAGAGGACCTGGATGCATACGGGAAGTGGTCGGAGACTTTGGAATTTGGTCCGGTGTGGTATCCGTCCAATCTTCCGGCAGGGTGGTCGCCGTATTCGAATGGGCGCTGGACCTGGATCTCCCCGTGGGGATGGACCTGGGTGGATGCGGATGCGTGGGGATTTGCGCCATTCCATTACGGGCGGTGGACGGACCTGGGGTCGCGGTGGGGCTGGATTCCTGGGCCGTCGGGAGTCGCTCCGGTGTATGCGCCTGCGATGGTCGCATTTGTCGGCGGTGGGGGCTTTTCCAGTGAAGCAGGCAAGCCGCTGGCTGGGTGGATTCCGCTGGGAGCGGGAGAGCCATTCTATCCAGCGTATGCGTGCAGCCGTGCTTGCTTTACTGAAGTGAACCTGTCCAATTTGAGCGATGCGCGTTCCAATCCGCGCCACGTGAACGCGTCAAATTATTTTGGCTACTACCATACGCGCTGGGGGTTTCGCTCCATTCGCTACGTCCATCAGAAGGCGGCAACGATAGCGGTTCCGTCGGATCTGTTTGCGGCTGGGGGAGCGGTGACACCCGAGACGGTGACGCATCCGACTGCGCAGCAATGGAGGGCTGCGCGGATCCTGTCGCATCCTCTGGTCGCTCCTACGGTGCAGAGCGTTGTTCCGCAGCTGGTGAGTCCGGTGCCTGTTCCTGCGGAGAGGACGCCGGTGATTGTCGCGCTGAATCCGGGAGCCACGAGAGCGCCTCAGAGCGGCACTGGGGAGTCTGCGCCGCAGCCTGGCGGAGGATTTTGGTTGATCGGGCGAACTCCGCCTCCCGCGGCTGGCCCGAGCTTTGAACAGCAAATGCCGGCGTTGCGCCAGAATGCTGGACGCCCGCTCGATCCGGGCCAGTGGAATAATCTGGCAGCGGGCCGTTCGGCGGGGGCGCCGACAATGAGGGAGTTCCCGCCCGAGAGCATTTCGTCGACATACGCAACCAGTCGACGCGCGGGAGTGAAATGATGCGGAGCGATCGATGCGGCGAGGACGAGGAATTTGAACGTGAAATTTTCCGTGCTGATTTTTTGGTGGAGGAAGAAAAAATAGGTGCTGCGCAATTGACCCGCGACAACTTATACTTTGGATAAGGTCGCCGATTGCGGCCATCGATAGGCGCGGGAGATTGAAGCGACTCGAGATGAAGTGCGGCGCAGCCAGCACAAGAGAATGAATTCTGTTCTCGCTTCAAAGATGAAATGTTTGATACATCTCTGCCTGGGGAATTGGGGAGTCTGATGGCACAACCGCAACCCGCCCGACGCAAGATGCAATCCGTGAAGACGCCTGTCTTCATCCCAGACAAACTCTATTTTCGAATCGGGGATGTTGCACGCCTGTGCAGCCTGCCCGCGTATGTGCTGCGATTCTGGGAGACGGAATTTCCGCAGTTGAAGCCGCACAAAGGTGGCAGCGGCCAGCGGCTCTATCGCAAGCGCGATGTGGAGATTGTCCTCGAGATCAAGCGATTGTTGTACGACGAAGGATTCACCATCGCCGGGGCGCGCAAATCTCTGGCGGAGAAACGCGCGGCACTCACAGCCGTCGATTCGTCGAGTGGGACTGCGCCGCACCCGATGCGTCGCAAGACAGACGTCATCACTCCGCCGGCGCCGGCGAAGGCTGGGCGTGGTGCAGGAATTGCAGCCGTAGGTTCGAAGTCTGTCGCGGTGAGTCCGAAGTTCAACGAACTGCGGAAAGAGATGCGGGCGTTGCTCTCGATGCTTGGCTCGGATGCAAGCAACGAACCTGCAGCGAGCCACGCGGCGGTTGCTTCGGTGGCGATCCCGCGCAAGAAGAAGGGCCGCGAGATGACGGATGAGCCGACACTGTTCTAGGGCATTTTCACATCTGCTATAGAGGGAAAGGTCGTCATTCTGAGCGAAGCGAAGAATCTGGGCATTGGCTTTCCTCGGAAATACAGAGATCCTTCGCTACGCTCAGGATGACGAATTGTATGGAACATGCACTCTACACCAATTGGAAAAATGCTATAGATTAACGCTGCATTCGATGGCGGTGTTCAGGAGATCCCGTCGAAACTAACCTCAGGCTGGAAAAGGCAAAAAAAAGGGCCCCTCGTGTGAGGGGCCAATCTGCCTTGGTTCTCTCTTGTGTGAGAGCTTTTGAGTCAACCTTGTTGTTATTCCGTCGAGCTAGGCTGCGACGCAGTCCCATTCGAGGAGGACTGCGCGGTACCGGACTGCGCCGCGCCGGTTGTTGAGGCACCGAGGTTCGACGCACTCAAGGTTGACAAACTGTTATGCATCAGTGTGACTTCCACGACGCTGCCGCGATGGGTCTTGCTGGAATCGCTCACGGCGAGAGGAGCGTTACCCAACCCAATTTGGCGAATCTTGTAGAGCGGGACCTGACGGTCGGTGACAAGATAGCGTGTCACGGCCGAGGCCATATTGTGGGAGGCGGTGATGCCTGCCTGACCACGAAGCGTTGAATAACCCTGGACGTCAATCAGATATCCGCGCTGACCCTGAAGCTGGCTGACCAACTGATCGAGTGCATCCTTCGAGTTCTGACCGAGGGGGCTATGACTGCTGCGGAATCGAATCTCCACGCTGGTCACAGTCTGGTACTGATCCAGATTGCTGACCGCGGTTCCGATGGCAGCGGTCTGAGTGCTGGCCTGCTGCGCCGTTTGCTGCGCCTGATTGGCTGCATTGCCGGCGGCGGTGGCGTGCTGATCGGCGGTGTTCGCGGTGTCTTGAGCCTTGCCGATGCCGGCCTGGGCGCGGGCGTCAACATCCTTGATGTCGCGTGCGTTCGCGGCGGAAACCTGATCCAGCTCGTTCAGCCGGTCTTTTACCGGATTCAGCTGTCGACCCACCCACTTTTTGCGGGCCATCGGGTTCAAATGTCCCCAAAAGCCCTCGTGGGACTGCATTTCCAGTGGCGGCTGACCCGTGCCAGTCATCGTCGCATTGCCGGAAGTCGATGCAGCAGTGGAGGTTCCGGTTTGCACCTGAGCATTAGACGCCGACTGTGCCATGAGCGGGAGAGCGGTGCTGGCGGCGAGTACTATCGTTGCAATTCTGAGCAAACTTTTTGAATTGGACGTTTTCATCACTTTTCCATAACCGTGCCGCGCTACCGACACTTAGTAATGCCATCCCTAACTGCAAGCGCGGTGCCAAAGAGCAGGTGGGGGAAAACGGGGCATGGAAAATGTTCAACTAACTGATTCTAAAGGCAGGGGTAGGTGGGCTGGGGAAGTTAGAGAAAATCCATCGATGAGAGGCTGGCGGGAATCGCGTAAAACCTGCTCGTAACCCGGCAAAAAGTACCTCGTGAGGCGCGTCAATCCGGGGCATTTGTAGGTGGTTCAGGCGATTTAAGGCCGGGTGCTGACGTGGGCGATGCGAAGCTGTGGTGGCGCCTGATTCCACATGGGGGAGACGTTGTCGAAGACTAAGCGAAAGTCCTGACTCTTCCCCGGGGACAGCGGAGCGGCGCTGATGGGCTGGGTGTCCACATAGGGATCGCGCGAACGGACGAGGCTGAGGGGCGCCTGCAATATCTGGGGTGCGTCGCCGGTTTCATTGGGGAATGCGGCCTGAAGGGTCATCGAGGTAATGGTGCGACTGCCGCGATTCTCGATGGCGCCGTCGACGTAGGTGAGCTGATCTCCGGCAAAATTGCTGGCCTGGCTGACCTGCACATTGCCGAGAACCACGTATTTCGCGTAGGGATCGACGCCGCCGTTGGAATTGGCGGCCGGCCGGCCCAGCCAGAACGCGAGCCCGAGCCCACAGCAGATTACAACCAGCGCAACAATCCACGGCATCCAGTTACGTTTTACCCCCTCCGCTGCACTATTGATTGAAGGGGTTTCGGCTGCGAAGAGAATGGGCTCGCGATGTGGGGCAGGAGTTTGAGAGGGTCCCGATTCTGGGTCGTTCATGCGCCGATTGTAACTCGCCTGGAGGGTGGCGGAAACAATCCCGAAGCGGGAGTCAACAATGAAAAAGCAGAAAAATGATTCAAGGACCGAATCCCTTTCGCCGAAACACACGTCATAAGTACAACAGCAACGTCGAGTGAATGGATGCGGCCCTGGCCGTGGCCGTCGTTTCGACGGTAGCAGAGGAGCAAACTTATGTTGCGGGCTCTGAAGAAGCAAACGCGAAAACGCTCGGTTCATCCGCAAGGCGACACGATCTATCGTGCGGCTGCGGTAGCGGCGGCGTTGGCGGTGCTGGCGGCTGCGCCGTTTTTTTGATTTGGGATGGAGGCGCTGTATGGCTGGGGTTCAAACGATCGCAGACGGCGGTCGTACGAACCTGCTGTCATGCGAGTGCGTTGTTTTGAATGTCGCGAACTACAGGAAACTGGCGCGACGGACCGTCCGGCGGAAATCATCTCCCTGCATAAAAACTGTGATGCACATTTCTTGCAGACGCGACCGCATGCGTTCTCCGATGCGATCTCCCAGCGTTTCTTCACGCATGGCACGCGTAGCCGCATTGGCGGGGGTCGCGCGAGACACATCTCGATCGGTGACGGAAGTGGACGGAGCTTGCAACAGAGCCGACGGCTGATTCGGATAGTTGGTGGTGATCAGCGTGGTTCGTTTGTCGTTGTAGCGGGTGTTCAGGATGTGCGCGACAGTGTCCCAAACCCAGTCTGTTGGCTTGACCGCGCCCAGCTCATCCAACAGCAAAACCTCCGCTTCAAACACGGGCCGCAGAATTTCCAATTCCGTGGTGGCGACCTGCGGGTTGTAAGAATTCTGAATCTGCTTCAGCAGGTCGCGATAATCGCAGAAGATTCCGGTAGCGCCTCGCTGCTCCACCATCTCTCGCAGCAAACCGACGGCAAGATGGGTTTTGCCGCAGCCAATACTGCCGGTCAGCAGAAGACCACGTCCGGCGGTCTCGAGGGGATAGCCGTCAGCGAATCGGCGGGTGGTCATCAGGGCCATGCCGAGAGAGGGATCGGCACCGCGAAAGCCGGGGTCAAAGCTTTCCAGTGAGCAGTGGGTATAGCGTTGCGGAATACGAGCTTTCTGCAGGCGAAGCGTCGCCTTTTTCTCGATGCGGCAGGAGCATTCAGCGGCGAACTGCTTCTGGCCGCGACGCACCAGGGTGACGCCGATGCCGCCGCAATGGGGGCAGGTGGCTGCGGGATTGTCGGCGAATTTTTCCATGGTGAACGATTCCGGATTTCGGCTGCTTTTTCAGTATCGCAGGCCAGGGCGGGATCGATGGCGAATTCCTGGATTGCAGGCTGTGGGAATCTCGCATAAACTAGAGGTTAGCGTTTTGAGAAAGGTTTTTGTCACCATGCCGAAGCAAGGAATTCATCCGAATTACGACACCATCCGCGTGGTATGCGCGTGCGGTCACAGTTTTGAGACCCGTTCGACCCATAAGGGCGACATCCACATGGAAATCTGCTCCAACTGCCACCCGTTCTTTACGGGCAAGCAGAAGATGATCGATACGGCCGGTCGCGTGGAGCGCTTCCGCCGCAAGTATGCGCAGTCGGACTCCTCGAAGGCAGGGGCGGCAGCAGCAGGGACCGCGAAGTAGCGCATCCGCTTTCGAAGTACACTGAGGCCTCCGCCGCGGCGGGGGCCTTTTGGTTCATGATCTATTGTGAGAATCGTTAAACATTCATGAGCGCCATTGATGTGCACAACTTTTTGCGACGCGCGAAAGACTTCGAGTCATCAATGAAGCTATGCACTGCGTCGAGTACTTCGGCTGAAGTCGTCTTTCTGGCCGCAGGTCTAGCGGAGAACGATGAAAACATGCAATCTGCCGCGCTGCTTGGCATTCATGCTGCAATTTCCTATGCGGATGCCTTGTGTATAGGGTTGGGCGACTCCGAACTCTCTGCGGAAGACCATCAGAAAGCCGGGCGGCGTTTGCAGGATGTACTTGCCAACAAGAAACTAAAAGATACGTCAGGGATTAAAAGGTTCGGCGAGTTGCTCAGCAAAAAAAGTGCGGTCGCCTACAGGAAAAACAGAATCAATGAAAACGATTTGAAGCAGATCGTCGAAAGCAGCCAGCGGTTTTCATCCTGGGTGAACAAGATTGGGAAAGAATTGAAAGTGGAGGGATGGGAAAATGTCGACACAGAAGCTTGATGAAATCGTGATCGGACGTGCAAAGAATGCGTTGCTCTCCTTTTTTGAGCGTCGTCTTTCCGTACCCAAGATCTACTTGGACGCGAATTGGGAAGGTCAGAAGGTCGATGTACTTGCGATTGACCGAGATGGCGTTGGAGATCTTTCCATTGCGCTTATCGCTGAAATGAAAAATGCTCCGGACGAATCTAATGTCTCTAAAGACTTAACGGAATTGTTTCTTTTCCCGACCCGGAAATTGCAGTCACTGCCGGCCCATTTCAAGTACGTCGTGGCGATTTCAAACGATGCCGACAAATGGGAAAGCTCTGACATGGGCCGTAACTTGGCTGAAGTCATGTCGAAATTTCCCTTGCTCTACGCTCCGGATGGGGTCGGACGGATCGGGCATATTCTTATCGATTTCAGGGGCGAGCGCCCGAACATCTCCATGCCAATTTCGCCGGAACGCTTCCGATCCACGAAGCACATGTTTGAGCTTGCGGATGAGTTCATACCGAGCCACACTGCGGATTTTGAAGTAAGAACCTGACAACGAAAACATGAAAAAGCATTGGGACAATCCGGCGGAACATGCGATGCCTGAGAGGGTTCGCGTTCCCGCTTCGATGAATATTGGCTCAGTGCGTATTGCGCCGGCGACGGCGTTGGCGCCCATGGCGGGCGTCACCGACACGGTGTTTCGTCGATTCATCCGCAACGCGAGTTTGTTCAGTCATTCGGAAGCCCCGGAAAACGAGGCGGCGGATTTTTCCGGCGGAATTGAAGCCAGCGTGACCAACCAGCAGTCCGGCTGTGGGCTGATCATGACGGAGTTCACCTCGGCGGACGGGCTGTCGCGCATGCGCGAATCGAAGCGGAAGCGGTACCTGACGTATTACGAAGACGAGCATCCTATCGCGGCGCAACTCTTCGGCTCGGATCCGGAGACATTGTCGGAGGCGGCGCGCATCGTGGAAGATGCGCGCTTCGATATTGTGGATTTGAATTTGGGATGTCCGGCGAAGCGGGTTGTCAGTTGCAATGGGGGTAGCGGATTGCTGCGCGATCTGCCGCTGATTGCGCGCATTTTTGAGCGGGTGCGAGCGGCGGTCAAAATTCCCTTCACCGTGAAATTTCGTATGGGATGGAACGATGACAGCATCGTTTGCGTAGAGTTGGCGAGGCTGGCGGAGTCGAGTGGACTGAACGCTGTGGCGCTGCATGCGCGCACCCGCGAACAGGGCTACTCCGGGCAGGCACGATGGGAGTGGATTGGCGCCATCAAGCAGGCAGTGACGATTCCTGTGATTGGGAACGGCGATATTCGCACGCCGGAAGATGCATGCGCGTTGGTGGCGGAGACGCATTGCGATGCGGTGATGATTGGCCGCGCGGCGCCGGCGAACCCGTGGATTTTTCGCCAGATCGCGGAATACACGGCCAGCGGCACCTACACGCAGCCGACCGAATTCGATCGCTACAACCTGATTCGCACGTATTTTTCCATGCTGCTGGATCAGGAATTTCCGGACGCGACCGGCAAGATGAAGCAATTTGCTTCGTGGTTCACGCATAGAGTTCCCGGCGGCGCAGGATTGCGCAAGGCAATTTACGAAGCGAAGACCGGCCCGGCAATTGTTGAAGCCGTGGAACGATTTTTTGATTCGCGGCTGACGAATGCTCCAGTGGAAATTGATGAGTCTGCTACTGTGCTCATTCCGTAATCTCCTGAACGGGCACTCCATTACAAATCGCGGAATGCTGCAAGATTGACTTCCGCCGCATCTTAGCTAAGATAGATTAGCAGTCAAGGAGGAGGCCATGATCTCCGCAACGATATTCGAGGCAAAGACGAAATTGTCGGAACTGGTGAAGAAGGCGCAAAAGGGTGAAACCGTAATCATCACCTCCGGAAGAGATAAGACCCCGGTAGCCAAACTGGAGGCGATCCATTCGGTAGGGAAGAAGCGGCTTGGCGCTTTGGAAACCCCTGGATTCAGGTTGACGGATGCGTTCTTTGAACCGCTGCCGGAAGATGAGTTGCGTTTCTGGAATGGAGAAAGCGCCTGAGAGTTCTACTCGATACTCACACTCTGCTTTGGGCCACGCTTTCCCCCGCGTCTCTCAGCCAAGAAGCCGCGGCAATCATCGAGAATGAGACAAACGTGATTCTCGTGTCGGCCGCATCGGCGTGGGAGATCGCCACCAAAGTGCGCCTCGGTAAACTTCCTGGAGCGGAACCTCTCGAAAAAGACTTCCTGGATGTGATGGAGGACGCTGGCTACGTGATGCTTTCGATCGACGCCGGGAGCGCGCTGCGCGCGGGTCGTCTCACGAGCGACCATCGCGATCCATTCGATCGGATGATTGCCGCCCAGTCGTTGGCGGAGGACATTCCTGTCCTCAGCATGGACTCGAAACTCGACTTGTTCGGCGTGCGGCGAATCTGGTGAATATGGCAGGCGCGCGTTATTTTTCGCGACGCTTGCGGAAGACGACTCGGATCTTTTCTCGCCAGCGCTCGTCGAGCGCGATCAAGGTCCAGTCCACCTGCGGCGACACATAGCGCAACACGACCTCCGTTGCGGGATGGACGCGCAGCGCGGGCGCGATCAAGTAGAGCAGCGGCGCGTCGGCGCGAAGCTGCTTGCCGGGAAAATATCCGAAGCGTTCAAGGTCGCTTTTTGCCGAGGCGTCGCCGGGTTTGTCTGGGCTTGGACGATGATGCTGTCGCACCCGCACCCAATAATCCAGCGACTGCAATGCCAGGTGTAAATCCTCATCGGCTTTGATTTCGATCACGACCAGGCGGCCATCTCGGCGGACAGCGAGCAGGTCGAGCACGGCGCGATCGGCGGCGGAAAACGCAGGGACCTGGGCATACACGGGCTGCGGTTCGATCATGGCGTCAATGGAATCGAGCGAGCGTCGCAACATGGATTCCAGCCATCGCTCCGGCTGCTGACGATAGAGCGTGTCGCGTTTATCGCCGCTGGGCCGCCGGCGGGCCACGAGTTCGCCGACCATTTCGCGCAGCTTGGGGGCCGATTCCTCGGTCAGGAGGGTGGCGTTGGCTCCGCTGCCAAAGAGAATTTCTTCGGATCGCGCAAAGCTGTTGTCCGCCGCGCTGGTGCGGATTCGGGCAAACTCGAGGCCATGCCACAATAAGCCGACTTCGCTGCTGCTGCGGAAGACGACTTCCATTTGTGCGACGGCATGGGCCGGAAGCAGCGCCTGCACGCGCTGGATGGCAGGTTGAAAACGTTCCTGCGCCGCGGTGGTGTTGGGTGCGTGCACCAGGCGAGATTCGAAATTTCCCTGATTGCTATATTCGCGCTGGTACAGTTCTTCTGTTTTTTCGTCGAGCTCGTACAGTTCCCATTTGGCGGCGCGGGAATTCATCCACGCCATGCGGGCCGCGGTTACAGCGGACTTGCCGCGAGGAAGAATCACACGCAACCCCTCGTAAAGGCGCCGGCCTCCGCCTTGCTCCCGGCAATGATGCAGCCATAAAACACCGAGCGTCAGAATGCCATCGATGAGGGACTGACTTTCATCGGCGTTGATTGCGATCAAAGCCCAGGCGGAATTGCCGCGCAGCAGAGTTCCGCGCGCATAGGAGGGGCCGAAGCTGCGCTCCAGATCCATCGCGGTGCGCAGCCCTTCTACCTGGAAGTCAGGAAAATAGCGGGGCAGGAGCCGCTCCAGCAGCGGAATAAAGCGGGTTCGGGTGGAATCCCGCTGCGAGGGAAGACGGCGTTGCTGCGGCTGCAATTCCAACGTTTGCGGCTTGGACTGACCCATGCGCAGCACGTGGAGACGCAGGCCGGTCTTGCGCACCGTGATGTTGACGACGTGGCGAATGCTGTTGCGTTCTTCCGACCAGACATGCAACACGCAGTGGCCATGCTCCGTGGTGACGGTGGCGGTGGCGAGTCGCAGATCGAAAAGGATGCGGCCATTTTCCAGCAGCACAGCCGCAGGCTGGTCATCGAAAAAAGTTTGCAGCTGCTGTGCGAGTTGCTCCGGTGTGGGCCCGTCTAGAACTGGTTGCATATATGCCTCTACTGCTTCGGCGAATGACCTGAAACCCGCTTCGAGGGCGGGTTTCATCGCTGCCGCGACAATCTGCTTCTTATTTATGCAACCACTTCTACCATCCCATCCGCTCACGCAGCGAGGTGATGTGGGCGGTATGATGACGGCCGTGCCAGGCATAGAGTGCGGTGACCTGTTCGATGGTCTGGTTGCCGGATTCAGGATGCTTGTAGCCGCGCTTCGACCAGGCGGACTCATCCAGCGACCGCAGCAGCGTGACCCAGCGCGTATGCAGAGAATCGAGCAGTTGCAACGAGACGTCGACGGGCAGGGTGCGTGCATCCTCCAGTTCCGCCCATACATTTTCTTTGTATGGAGTGATCGCAGGCCAATCTTCGGTGAGCGCAAGTCGCACGCGCGCGGTTGCCTGCATGTGGCTGTCGGCAACATGATGGATGGTCTGGCGAACCGTCCAGCCTCCTTCGCGATAGGGCGTATCGATTTGCGATTCGGAGAGTCCGGCGACGGCGGCGCGAAGTTTTTTGGGCAGTTCGGCGATTTTCTGAATGGCTTCTTCACGCTCCTGTCGGGTCAGGGTGGCAGGTCGCACAAATTTTCCAATGGGATGACGCAGATCGTTGTTCATGCCCTCCACGCTACCATGGAACACGGTCGCAGAGCACGGAAGCCGACTTGTGCAACGGTATCGATTGTGGGGCTGCAATGCGTCTTTCCAGGCTGGGCTGAATCGAATAGATAGAATTGACGCAGGTGGGTGCTGGAGCGCCGGGTCACCGCATCATTCTGAAGGAGTTATTGACATGCAACCTGCATCGCCCGACACGCGAAAGTTTTTCTACGAACATCTTGGCATTAACGAGCAGTTGCTGGAGCAGTGTCTTTCCGCGGCGTTGTCCGCGGGCGGCGATTATGCGGATCTTTATTTCGAATACATTATCGCAAGCTCGTTGATGGTAGATGAGTCGCTGGTGAAATCCGCCAGCCAGGGAATCAGCGCGGGTTGCGGGTTGCGTGTGGTTTCGGGCGAGCGCACCGGGTATGCGTATACGGACGATCTTTCTCC
Source organism: Acidobacteriaceae bacterium (assembly GCA_049692235.1). Classification (GTDB taxonomy): domain Bacteria; phylum Acidobacteriota; class Terriglobia; order Terriglobales; family Acidobacteriaceae; genus JAKAAZ01. Next base: position 36,629 of record JBAVOQ010000008.1, read on the forward strand.
GGAACGGCTTTTACGCGCCGCGCATACGGCGGCACTGATCGCGAGCGGCCCATCGAAGCAGCAGGTGCAGGGTTTTCGCGAGGCGCCGTCGGCCAATTTGTATACCGTGGCGGCTCCTGGAACCGATTCTGAAACTTCGGCGAAACTGGCGCTGATCCAGCGGGCAGATCGTGCTGCACGGGCGTATGACACGCGCATTGTTCAAGTGCAGGCCAGTTTTGGCGATGAATTGCGGCGCATTCTGGTGGCGGGTTCGGATGGAAGTTTTGCGACCGACACGCAGCCGCTGGCCCGGTTGAATGTTTCGGTGATTGCGAAGGAAGGCGACAACATTGCTCGCGGCAGCTCCGGGGGCGGCGGGCGTGTGCTGCTGGACTTTTTCCTGACGGACAAAACGCCGGAGTATTTCGCGCTGGAAGCGGCGCGGCAGGCTGTGTTGCAACTGGGTGCTGTGCCGGCTCCCGCGGGAGAGATGCCGGTGGTTCTGGGTCCGGGATGGCCGGGAGTTTTGCTGCATGAAGCGGTCGGGCATGGCCTGGAAGCGGATTTCAATCGCAAGAAGACGTCGGCGTTCGCAGGGCTTGTAGGACAAATGGTGGCCAGCCCTAAGGTGACTGTAGTGGATAACGGAACCATGCCCAATCGCAGAGGCAGCTTGAACGTGGACGATGAAGGCTCGCCGACGCAAGAGACCGTCCTGATCGAAAACGGCGTGCTGAAGGGATACATGAGCGACAAACTTTCGGCGCGACTGATGGGCATCGCCGACACGGGCAATGGCCGTCGCGAAAGCTATCAGCACATCCCCATGCCGCGCATGACCAACACCTACATGCTGGCGGGCGAGGACGATCCGACAGACATTATCCGCAGCGTTCAACGCGGTTTGTACGCGGTGAATTTCGGCGGTGGCCAGGTAGACATCACGAACGGAAAATTTGTTTTCTCCGCGTCGGAAGCCTACCTGATCGAAGATGGAAAGATCACTGCGCCGGTAAAGAATGCGACGTTGATCGGCAATGGACCGGAGTCGCTGAAATATGTGTCCATGGTGGGCAACGATTTGAAGCTGGATGAGGGCGTGGGTACCTGTGGCAAAGCCGGGCAGAGTGTTCCGGTCGGCGTTGGCATGCCAACCATCAAGCTGGACAAGATGACCGTCGGCGGCACAGGAAATTAACGCATACGATCAGGATCGCGCTGGCGACCAGACACATCGGATTCAATCCCACTCAAGCCAAAGGAAGGCTTGAATGGGCCACCCAAGATTACCCGAAGGATTGTTTTATGAAGAATGCAACTGTCACTGTAGCGGAAAATACGATTTCAACGGAATTTGTAACCGACATTGTTACAAAGGCATTGCGCGCAGGCGCCAGCGATGCGGAAGCGGTGTTTTCTGAAGGCGATGAATTTGAAACCCTGGTGCGTCTAGGCCAGGTGGAGCAATTGAAGGAAGCGGGTTCGCGCGCGTTGGGCTTGCGTGTGTTTCAGGGGAATCGCACTGCCTCCACTACAACCAGCGACCTTACCGCCGAAGGGATCGAGAAGCTGATTTCCGGCGCGATGGCGCTGGTGCAGGTGACTTCTGAAGACCCTTTTGCAGGGCTGCCGGAGCCGGAGGAGTTCGGCAAGCTGGCGGGTGACCTCGATCTGTATTACGACGATGTATATTCGCTGCCGGCGGCGGAGCGGATTGAATATGCGCGGCGCACGGAAGCAGCGGCGATGACTGCCGATACGCGGATTCAAAATTCCGGCGGTGGAAGTTTCGATGCAGCAACAGGACGGAAAATATTGGCGAACTCGCGCGGGTTTGTCGGTGAAGTCAGGCGCTCGTCGTGCTCCATTGCGGCGCAGCCAATCGCGCTCTCTGCAGATGGAGGGATGCAGCGCGACTATTGGTATTCCAGCCAGCGGTCGCTGGGGCTGTTGGATTCGCCGGAGTCGGTGGGATTGGAAGCGGCGCGGCGAACCGTACGAAAATTGGGAGCGCGCAAGGTTCCCACGCAACGGGTTCCGCTGGTGTTTGCGCCGGAGATTGCCAACTCGATTCTGGGAGCAATCATCGGGGCGATCAACGGAAACGCAGTGTATCGCAGCTCCTCGTTTTTAGCGGGCAAGCTGGGCGAAGCCGTGGCGGGCAGCAACCTGACGATCATCGATGATGGCACGACGCGAGGCGGATTTGGCAGCGCGCCCTTTGATGGCGAGGGCTTGCCGACGCGGCGCAAAACGGTGCTCGACCGCGGCGTGCTGACCAGCTATCTGCTGAACACCTACACGGCGCGGAAGCTGGGTCTGCGGTCCACCGGAAATGCTTCGCGCGGTCTCGCGGGCAGTCCGGGAATCAGTTGCGGGAATTTTTATCTTGAGCCGGGGGAGAGGACGCCGGAGGAGATCATTGCTGCCATTCCCAATGGTTTATACGTCACTGACCTGATTGGGCACGGCGTCAATATCGTCACCGGGGATTACTCCCACGGGGCTTCGGGGCTGTGGATTGAGAATGGCGAACTTTCTTATCCGGTCGAGGAAATTACTGTGGCGGGCAATTTGAAGGAGATGCTGCACAACATTTCCAGCATTGGTAGCGATTTGATTTTTCGCAGCTCCGTGGCGTGTCCAACGATTGTGATTGAGGGCATGACCATCGCAGGCGAGTAGGGCTTTCTGTCGTAGCGTGCCAGCGTCGAACAACCCACGTCTCAGAAGCGAGACGTGGGGCACCCAGATTTCTTTCTAAGCTGCGGCGTCTTCGTCGCTGGGCAGGATTTCTGCATCGACGACGCGAGCCAGGTGAACGCCAAACCAGCGCTTGTCGTCGTACCAGCTTTGCTCCAGAACGTAGCCGCTTTTCTGCAGCATCTCTTCCACTTGTTCCGGGCTGAATTTGTAGCTGTTTTCGGTATGAATCGATTCTCCGCGCTTGAATCCAAAATTGCGATGGAGCAGTTCGACATGCACCATTTGATTGCATCGGCTGTCCAAGTGCATTTCGATGCGGCCCTGGGAAGCGTTCCAGATGGCGCGATGGTCAAATGCGTTCAGCGAAAAATTTGCTCCCAGCTCGCGATTCAAACGAGCCAGAATATTCTTATTGAATTCCGCGGTGACGCCGGCGCGGTCGTTGTAGGCGGCGAGCAAGGGCGCGATGTCTTTGGCCATGTCGGTGCCTAACAGCAATGCGTCGCCGGGCTGCAACTGGGTGCGCAGCCAGTTCAATAGATCGACTGCATCGTCGAGGTCGAAATTGCCGATGCTGGAGCCGATGTAGAGCGCCAGCTTGCGGCCCAGGGAGGGTAGGTTCAGGTCTTTGTCGTGGGCAAAATTCGAGCAGACGGGTTGAACCTCAACCTGGGGCAACGCGGCATGAACGTTCTTTGAAGCCAGTTCCAGCGCGGCTTCCGACACGTCGACGGGAAGATATACGGTATCGCCCTGGCGAGCGATGACGGCGCGTAGCAGGGTGAGAGTTTTGCTGGCGCTGCCGGCTCCGAGTTCGACCACGCAGAGTGGTTGCTCGATCGAGCCGGCCGCCTGGGCCACGATATCGGACGCATGGCGAGCAAAAATAGATTGCTCCAGCGAAGTGAGGTAGTACTCGGGCAGGCGGGTGATTTCCTCAAACAGGCGAGAGCCTGCGGCATCGTAAAACAGCCACGCTGGAAGTGATTTCTGTTTCGCGGACAAGCCTTCGACGGCAGCCCGCGCCACGCCCAGGCTTTCTTTTGGAGGTAGCTGGATCGATGGGGTGAGAACGCTTTCGAGCAGAGAAGGAGGGTTCACGCAGCCCCTCCATCCGCAGCCAAACGGATGCCGGAGAATTGCCAGCGCGTGGCGGGGGCGAAGAAGTTGCGATAACTGGCGCGAATGTGAGAGGCGGGAGTCGCCACTGATCCTCCGCGCAAGACAAACTGATTGCACATAAATTTTCCGTTGTATTCGCCGAGCGCGCCGGGGGCAGGTTTGTATCCGGGATAGGCAACGTAGGGGCTGCGAGTCCACTCCCAAACATCGCCGAAGAGTTGCGCGGGCTGGTGCGGGCGGGTGTCGCTTGGCGTAGCTTGCGGATGCAGCGTGCCAGTGTCGAGTAGATTGCCAGCAACCGGGACGTTGTGGGCGGCATGTTCCCATTCAAATTCCGTTGGCAGTCGACAACCGGCCCAATGGGCGTAGGCATCGGCCTCGTAATAGCTCAGATGACAGACCGGGGTGTATAGCAGATCATCGAGCGGTTCCTGACCGTGCAAGGTGAAAACTTCCCAGCTGCTGGATGGTTTTTGCTTCCAATACAGAGGCGCCTGCCAGCTCTGAGTCTGGATGGTGTCCCAGCCGTCGGAAAGCCAGAATTCCGGACGCCGATAGCCGCCGTCTTCCATGAAGCGAAGGTATTCCGCGCAGGTTACAGGTCTGGAAGCGAGACGAAAGGGCTGAAGAAAAACCTGGTGGCGAGAGAATTCGTTGTCGAAGCCGAAGCTGTCGCCGCGATTGCCGATTTCCACCAGGCCGCCGACATAATCCAGCCATTGGTGCGGCTCGGAATTGTCGGCGCGTACCGGGCGAGATTCGGCGTAGACGGGCTGCAGGGGATTGGACCAGAAGGCGTGCTTGATGTCGGTCGCGATCAGCTCCTGGTGCTGCTGTTCGTGATGCATTCCCAATTCGATGCGGTCGTGTATCTCCGCGGATGCACCTGTGGCCAACAATTGCGCGATGGCATTTTCAACGTGACGCCGATAGGACTGGATCTGCTGCAGCGGGGGCCGAGAAAAGGAAGCGCGCAGTTGTTTCTCCGGATGATTGCCGAGGGATTTGTAATAGCTGTTAAAGAGCCACTGAAAATCCGGATGAAACGGTTTGTAGTTCGGGAGATAGGGGCCCAGGACGAACGTCTCGAAAAACCAGGTGGTGTGCGCCAGGTGCCATTTTACCGGGCTTGCTTCAGGACAGGACTGGACCATCATGTCTTCGGCGGTCAACGGGCGCGCCAGTGCGTCAGTCGTGTCGCGCACCCCTTCAAAGCGGTGCGCCAAAGAAGGCGAGCTTGCTGCGAATGGTGTCACTTCCAGAATGGCCACGCGATCACCTCCTAATATGCGTTAAAAGCTAGGATGCAGGCTGAGCAACCGGGCAAGCGTGTATGCAGCGCCAGCAGCCAGACCGCCGATTAAAACTGTTTGTAACGCGGACTTCATCGTGCCGCCGCCGGTCAAACGTCCTTTAACGGCGCCGAAAAAGAACAGCGCAATCAAGGTGATGACGACGGAAGCGCGTAATGCGGAGGAGGCATGCAGCATGACCATGTAGGGGAGTAAGGGAATAAATCCACCGGCTATATAGGAGAAAGCGATGACGGCGGCGCTTTGGCGGGCCCGATGGCTGGCCGGTTTTTCCAGGCCAAGTTCAAACCGCATCATAAAATCGACCCAGGCTTGTGGATTGCGCTTCAACGCCGTCAATACGGAATCGCTTTCGGTGCGTTCGACCCCATACTCCTCGAATATCTGGTAAATCTCTTCTTCCTCGTCGCGGGTGCGCTCGACAATTTCTTTTTCTTCGCGGCGACGCTCACTGGCGTAATGTTCGACGTCGCTGCGAGCTGCGAGATATCCGCCCAATCCCATGGCAATAGATCCGGCTGCGATTTCCGCGAGGCCTGCGAGCACAACGATGTGCGACGATCCGACCGCGCCGGAAAGTCCAGCAGCCAAGGCGAAGGGGACGGTCAAGCCATCGGACATGCCAATGACCACATCGCGCACCAACTCGGTGGATTCGAAATGGCTTTCTACGTGGTCAGAACTCGCTACATAATGCATTCGGCGCAGTTTACCTCATCCGGATGAAGATTCGTCGCTCGCAGGTGCGGTGCAGCCGGCTGAATCTACTTGGATGGAAGATTCAGCGATTTGGGTTCATTTTCTGCAACTTCGAGAGACTGGTGACCCTGTTTCAGGAAGCCGTAAGGGCAATGGCGACAGGCTGATTGGCAGCAAAAGCCACGTTTTCGGTGGTAGGCCTCGGTGAAGACGAGATACGGGCCATCGAAATAGCAGTCATCGTCGTCAGTTTCAGGCGGATTGGATGGCTCCGGCATATTTGGATTGTAAAGGGTGGCTGGCGAGTGGGCGACCGGGAATGTTTTCGGGGTGCCGCAGGAAAGTTTGGAAGTTTCGAACCTCAGCGCCTGAAGGCGCACTTCGGCGGGAGCTTATCCCCGGGCTAAAGCCCGGGGTCTGGAGTTTCTACATTTTCTCAAGCGGCGGCGGCCTGCACCCATTGTGTGGAGCTGCATTTGAGTGCAAAGGGATTGATGATGGTGGTTTGTTGCGTCATCTCTATGCGCAGCAGGGTAA
>JBAVOQ010000009.1:0-2463 GCA_049692235.1 Acidobacteriaceae bacterium
CTATTTCCACTGTCCCTTCACTTTTTCCTTGCAGTCGCGCGGCGGACCATACATTTGTACCAGATTCATTGTTAGTGTAGCGCGGCTATTTTTGTTGGTTGATAGTCGCAGTCGGGGGTGTGGAGAAGTGGGAAGCGCGTAGCGGTTTCCACTTCTCCACACCCCAAGCTCTTTGCCATCCATGCCTCTGGTGCTGGTGGTCTGTAGCCCAGCGAAGAGTGTGGCCGGACGGTGTTGTAGTGAACGCGCCAGCGCTCCGCCAGCACCCTGATCTCTTTCATCGAGTAGAAGATTTCACCGTTCAGGAACTCGTCCCGCAGCTTCGAGTTGAAGCTTTCACAGTAGCCATTCTCCCATGGGCTGCCTGGCTCGATATAGGCCGTCTTTGCTCCCGTACCAGCGAGCCACTTCCGCAGATCCCGGGCGACGAACTCAGGGCCGTTATCTGAGCGCAGATGCTCTGGCACTCCCTTCAACACCATCACGTCGGCCAGCGCTTCGATCACCTTCGCCGAACTCCATCGTCGCTCCGCGCGGATCAACAGGCATTCTCTGCTGTGCTCATCGATAAGATTCAACATCCGCACCGTCCTTCCGTCGTGCGTCTTGGCACTCACAAAGTCGTACGACCATACATGGTTCGCGTGATCTGGCCGCAGCCGCACGCACGATCCATCGTTGAACCACAGCCGTCCGCGCGGCTTCTGCTTCTGCGGAACCTTCAGCCCTTCGCGACGCCAGATGCGCTCTACCCGATCTTTGCCAACCTGCCATCCATCGCGCTTCAGCAGCGCCGTAATCCGACGGTAGCCGTAGCGTCCATACTGGCTGGCCAACTCGATAATGGCCCCGGTGAGTGCATCTTCGTCTTCGCGCTGTGTCAGTTGGTAGCGTTGCGTGCCGCGTGGCTGATTCACCAACCGGCACGCCCGCCGCTCACTCAAGCCCTGTTCCTGAGCATGATCCACCGCACAACGCCGTCGTTCAGGGCTTAGAAGTTTCCCGAGGCGATGTCCTTCAACACGAGTTTCTCCAGGCTCAGTTCCGATACCAGCCGCTTCAGCTTGGCGTTCTCCTGCTCCAACTCCTTCAGCCGACGCGCCTGATCCACCTTCAACCCGCCGTACTCCTTGCGCCAACGGTAGTACGTCTGCTCCACAATCTCCACTTCCTTGCACGCCTGTGGCAAGGTCTTGCCGTTTGCTACTCCAACCTCAACCTGCCGCAGCAGGTTCACGATCTGCTCCGCTGTATGCTTCTTCCCTCGTGCCATACATAGCTCCTCTTGTTCCAGTTTGTCTCACCTTCACTGGTACAAATAAAGCCAGGCACTCCATGTCAAGCTTGAGTGTCGCGCGGGATATCCGTCGCGAAGAAATAAAACAAATCGATAAGATTCTCATTGAGCTCGAAGAAGTCATCGGCTATTCCCCATGGTCTGGCTTGAGCACCGTACCGATTGTCCGGATGAATAAAACGGATGCGGTTAGCATAATCATCTTCGAAGAATTTCTCCCAGACACCCTCAACTCCGTATGCATCGTAGACGTATCTTGCTGCCTCTGCGGAAGAAGGGTTCTTGTTTCCAGCTTCGCGAAGCCGATTGAAAACTATGCTCTGGGCCGCATCGAGTGCGATCCATAGAGACAGGAGGGCTGACTCGAAAAGCTCCGGATGTTGACTCGCCATATTCGCCTTTACGAGGCAGGCTACACCCCTGAGATATACGGGGTGGGCGGTAAGCATGTATGCGAGGACGATAGCTCTATCAGAGCTACGGTCGTCGCTGGGGATCAGGCTGTATGGAAGTTGGCCTCCGAGGACCGGCGGCCGATGCAAAATGTCTGTGGGCCAGCGAGACCCATACTTTTTGCTCTTTATTATGGAGACAAGCCAACGTCCTGCTTCATCGATGATGTCCCCGGTTAGCACATTGGAAGGAGCGAAGCCTAAGCGCAAAGATTGGTGGGCTGGATAAGGATAGATCCTAGGTTCATCTTTTTTGACGCAAAGTAGGACTGAACCGAGCAGTGGGATCTCGTACGGCGCGAGGCTGTCGATTTCCGAAAAACTGTCGTCGCTAACGATTCGAGTGACGGTGAAGCAAAGCTCTGGTGAAATGACCATTGCTCTATCCGCTTCCAAGATCGTGTGATCCGTATAGCTGCCAAGCGGGGACAGCAGCCGGACTAGAAGTCCCGGTTTTTGTCCTCTGTAATCGGGAATCACCGTGCTCTCCTGATAAGTGAAACTAGGGTACCTGGCCTCAAGGTCATAGCGTGTGCCTCCGCATAGCTTCGCTTCGGCTTATCCTACTAGACCTTCCCCTGAAGTCGGGCGGTCTCAACGGGTCGATGCAACACTATCTGATTTGGAGGTGGTGTTGATGAGGCAAGGAAGACGGTACGGTCTTTCTGCGGAGCATAAGGCCGAGATTTGGCAGCGTTGGAAGGTGGGCGAGTC
>JBAVOQ010000010.1:0-3004 GCA_049692235.1 Acidobacteriaceae bacterium
ACTCTTGCCAGAGCTTCACGCTGTGCTGCCGAGCCAGTCCACTGCACGAAGCCGTGACCATGATGCCAGCCAGTGTTCCAAGCTCCTGTGTTGACGCACACTTCCCCATGGGCGCCGTAACGATCCAGATAATTTTCGATAAACGCGGGACGGATCGCGCCTCCGGCACGAGCCTGCTCCAGCAGATTGCAATACAGCCCCCAGAAATTGGCCCGGGGCTGGGGATTACGGAACCAGCCGCCGTTATCCCCGTCTGTCGCTGTGGTGACAAGTGGCGGGAAGTTACACCACTTTGTGCGCTCGTGAAGCTCCCGTGTGAACTTTCGGCGTTAGGGAGCCATTTCATTACCGGCGTAATGGAGCCAGTAAATTGTCGGCGTAATGGCGCCACTTTATTTCCGGCGTAATGGCGCCACAGGATTTCCGGCGTTAAGGCGCCACTTTGAACCCGATCAGGGGCTCGAACTTTCATTGAACAACTAGACTTCCGGCATTTTGCCGGGAGAGGTTGTGAGTAAAAGGAGGTTCGAGATGTATCAGTACCGAAATGTTTTGGTGCGCATGCGCCAAGGCGATTCAGATCGGGATATTGCCCGGTCTAAAACGATGGGGCGCAAAAAGCTCGCACAGGTTCGTGAGGTAGCAGGCGAACGTGGCTGGCTTGCCCCTGAGTTCCCTCTACCCGATGACGCAGTACTCGCCGCTTTGTTTGCGCGCAAGGAAGCGTTGCCCGCCACATGTATTTCGACACTGGAGCCGTGGCGCGAGCAGATCACCAAGTGGCACGCAGCAGGCATTCAGGGCTCCACCATCCACGCCACGCTGGTGCGCAACCACGGTTTCACCGGCAGTTATTCCTCGATGTATCGTTTTCTGGGACAACTCGTTTCCCTGCAGCAGCCGGATGTTCCGTTACGCCTGACGTTCAAGCCTGCCGAAGCAGTCCAGGTTGATTTCGGTGCCGGACCGCTGATCACCGATGTGTACACCGGCGAGATCTTCAAGACCTGGTTCTTCGTGATGACCTTGTGCTGGTCGCGTCACCAGTATGCCGAGTTCGTCCGCGACCAGACTGTGGCGACCTGGCTGGGCTGCCATCGACGCGCGTTCGAGTCGTTCTCGGGCGTGCCGTCTCGCGTCATCATCGACAATGCCAAATGCGCCATCACCAAAGCCTGTGTCTACGAGCCGGATGTGCAACGGGCGTATGCCGAATGTGCCGAGGGATATGCGTTCAAAATCGATCCCTGCCCACCCCGCGACCCGCAAAAGAAAGGGATCGTTGAAGCGGGCGTCAAATACATCAAAGGCAGTTTCCTGCCGCTGCGCGAATTCCGCGATCTGGACGATGCCAACCGCCAGTTGCAGGCGTGGGTAATGGACGAGGCGGGCAACCGCATACACGGCACGACCCGCGAAGCCCCTCTCAAACGCTTCGCTGAGGTGGAGAAAAGCCTGCTTCGCGCGTTGCCCGCGGTGCCACCTGAGTTGGCCAGCTGGGCCAAGGTCAAAGTCCACCGTGACGCGCACGTCCAATACGAGACCAACTACTATTCGGTGCCGTTCCGGCTGATCGGATGCGACTTGTGGCTGAAGGCGACCTGCACCATGGTGACGCTGTACCGCGAACACGAAGCGGTTGCCAGCCATGTACGACTGACTGGGAAAGGGCTGCGCGACACCGTGACCGACCATATGCCACCCGAAGCACAGGCGTGGCAAATGCAGGACACACAGTGGTGTTTGAAATCGGCCTTGCAGATTGGTCCAGCCTGCCATGCACTGGTGCACGCCCTGTTCGGTGACCATGTCTTGATCAAGATGCGTGCTGTACAGGGCGTACTGCGGCTCAAACAGAAATACGGCGAGGCCAGATTGGAAGCGGCCTGCCAGCGCGCCAATCATTACGGCACGCCGAGCTACAAGGTGGTCAAGATCATTCTTGAGAAAGGACTGGATCAGCTCGCGCCGCTCGCAGCCTTCGATGCACTTGCCACCACATACACCCAAGGCGGCCGATTCTGCCGCGACACCCAAACCATTCTTCAATGAGGCCGACCATGCATCCAATTCCCGAACTGACACCCCTGCTCAAACAACTGCGCCTGTCCGGCATTCTTGACTCACTCGAAGCCCGCAACCGCGAAGCCATCGACCGCAAGCTGGCCTATACCGATTTCCTCAGCCTGTTGATTCATGACGAAGTCGCCCGGCGGGAGCAAAAGAAACTGGATATGCGATTGCGCCGTGCCAGCTTCCGCAACCAAAAAACACTGGAAGGATTCGACTTCGACCGATTACCCAATCTGAACCGCACGGCAGTCCACGATCTGGCGACCTGCCGGTTCATCGAGGAGAAAGTCGCCGTATTGATTGTGGGTCCGTGCGGCACGGGCAAGAGTCACCTGGCGCAGTCGCTGGGTCACGCGGCTGCACGCCAAGGCTATGACGTGCTGTTCATCACGCAAACCCAGCTCCTGAGCAGTTTGCGCGCAGCGCAGGCGACTGGCAATTATGCGCGGCGATTTAAATCTCTGGTCAAAGTGCCACTCCTGATCATTGACGATTTCGGCCTCAAACCCTTGCGTTCGCCAGAAGATGAGGACTTCCATGACTTGATCGCCGAACGCTACGAGCGTGCCGCAACGATTCTGACCAGCAATCTCGACTTTGATGAATGGGGTGAAGCATTCGCCGCCAATAAAATGATCGGCGCAGCAACGCTGGACCGATTGCGCCACGGCGCGTATCGCGTGGTGCTGGATGGGGAGAGTTACCGCGACCCGAAACCTATGCCGGAAAGGTCAAAACCGCCGGCAGGGAAAGGAGGAAAACTTACTCAGGCTTGAGATGGGTACACCAGCAGCACAGCAGAGTGAAAATGCGATTGCAAAAACAGCTTAATTCACGCATTCTTTACCCCCAGTTTGAGCCCCTGATTTGGCACTTCAAAGTGGCGCCATTACGGCGGAAATCAGTGGCGCCTTAATGCCGAAAAGTGACA
>JBAVOQ010000011.1:0-1661 GCA_049692235.1 Acidobacteriaceae bacterium
CGTACGAACTGTACTGAAAACATCCCCCCAGCAGGCCAAAAGCAAGCCTGTTGGGGAGCTTGCGAGCTCTGTTGCTGATGTTTGACTATGACGCAATCATTGTTGGCGGCGGGCCGGCCGGATTGACGGCAGGCATCCACTTGGCGCGTGCGCGTTATCGGGTGCTGGTGTTGGAGAAAGAGCAGTTCGGCGGCCAGCTCAAAAACATCGCTTGGATCGAGAACTACCCTGGTTTTCAGGACGGCGTGGGCGGACCGCAGCTCGCCTCCGCGATGATCGAACAGGCCACCCAAGCGGGCGTAGAGTTGGAACTACGGGAGGTGACCGGCATTGAATCCTTCTCCAGTTGCCGCTCGGTTACCTGCGCCGACGGCAGGGGTTACACCGCGGCAGTGATCCTCGTCGCCGCCGGCTGCCGTCCTAAGGAGCTCCCGCTAGCCGATACGGAAAGGTTCCGGAACAAGGGGATTATCCACTGTGCGCTGTGTGAAGGGGGCCTCTTCAAGGACCTGATAGTAGCCATCTGCGGGGGAGGCGATAGCGGGGTCATCGAGGCTCTGTACCTCTTGAAACTGGCGTCGAAGGTGATCGTCATCGAAGCGCTACCGGAATTGCAGGCGGAAGCGGTCCTGCAGGAACGCTTGCGCGCCAATCCCAAGGCGGAGATCCATTGCAGTGCTATGGTGACCGCTATCCGGGGCGATCAGTACGTGCAGGAAATCGATCTCCTCCATACCGCGAGCCAACAGGTGGAAACCCTCAAAGTGGACGGCATTCTCGTGGCCATTGGAATCGAGCCGAACACGCAATGTCTGCAAGATGCAGTTCCCCTCGACCAATACGGCCAGGTCCCGGTAGGCAACCAGTTCGAAACCGAGACGCCCTACATCTTCGCCGTTGGGGACATCCGAGCCGGATCAGCCCGGCTGATCGCAACGGCGGTTGGCGATGGCGCTGCCGCTGCGATCGCGGCACAACGGATCTTGCAAGCTAATTTTGCGACCTCTCGTTCGCTGGGTATAGACTGATCCGAAACTGGGAGAATAAAATTGAAATCCCGGCCAAATCGTTTAGCACAAGGAGAAATCAATTGAATTGCTACGGATCCAAGGAATTAGCTCACAGTTTTCGCACCGTTCGCAAGAATACGATTGCAATTGCCCAGGATCTCCCGGAAGAAAAATACGGTTTTCGGGTGACTCCCGATACCCGTTCCGTCGGCGAGCTTCTCGCGCACATTTCGTTGGCGTACAGTTTTCAGTACGCGATTCATGCTCAGGAAGCACGGTCTTCGCTGGTCGGCTTCGACTTTCCGTCGCTGATGCAGCGCATGGCGGCTGAGGAAAAGGTGCAACGGAGCAAGGATCAGACCCTTGAATTGCTCCGCAGTTCCGGAGAGAAGTGGGCTGGTTGGCTCGACGGACTTACGGATACTTTCCTGGCGGAGAGGGTTTCGATGCCCCCAGGTGCTGAGCCTTCATCAAGAAGCCGTTTCGATATGATCCTTTCAGTGAAAGAACACGAGATGCACCACCGCGGCCAGTTGATGCTTATCGAGCGCATGGTGGGCATCGTGCCACATCTGACTCGTGAGATGCAGGCCCGAATGGCGGCCGCCAATGCGCCCAAAAGCTAAGTCGGTATAAAAACCTTCCCTGAGG
>JBAVOQ010000012.1:0-5257 GCA_049692235.1 Acidobacteriaceae bacterium
GGCGAAATGGGAACTCAGGATGCCGGAACAGTCATGCAATCGCTCGAACGGAATCACCAGGATCAGAACGCCGTCCATTGCAAGCCAGCGGTAGGTGTGTTCCAGGAACACGGCTTCCATGCGGCGATTCGCGATGGAGCCTATCTCGGAGTCATAGGGCGGATTCAGGTACAGCAGCGAGAAGGATTCGGGACGCGCAATGGCATCGAAGGCATTGCCCTGGATGGTCTCAATGCCATTTGTGCTGGCAATCCGCGCACGTTCGGCGTCGAGTTCGACCCCATAGCGCCGTACGGGAGCTTCGCTGGTCACGAGCTGCAACGCGGTGCCTTGCCCGACGCAAGGATCGATCACGGAAGCCGGCCCGGCAAAGGAAAGCAGAGAGCGCATTTTCACTCCCTCGGCCTCAGGCAATGGGTAGTAACCCATCTTCAGGCGCGCAACATTCCGCATGAATACACCTCACTTCGTGGACTTTCTCATAAAATGAGCCATTTAGGAGCTTCCAGCTTCAAGGATGGACACGCGCGTTGGGCGCTTCCCGTCAACCCAGGATCATGCCGGGGCAGATCAGCGAACACTGGCCGACTTTTCCGGACTTATCCGCCCTCAATGAGCGCATTGGCGATTTACTAATCGTCGGCGGGCGAAGACCGGATAAAGAATCCAGACCGGACGGAAAGAGTTCACAGTGACGCGGCAGCACCTGAGAAATACATTGGATCGTTCTCGTAATTCCTTCTCTTTCTCAGAGGGCTCGCAAGGCTGCCACTGTGGCATCGTCTGTTTGGACGCCTTGGGAAAACCTATCCATCGATTCAAGGATCGACCGAACGAGTTCATCCGCGGACCGGGCCGTGCAGGTTTTCGCAGCTTGAAGCAGACCGTCAGTTCCCCACTCTTCACCCGAAGGGCTCGATGCTTCAGTTACGCCGTCGGTGTATACAAGGATCAGATCGCCGGGATGGAGGTGGATGATCCCCTCGTGCCAGGTTGCGTCGGGAAACAGTCCCACCGGGGCTCCAGTCGGCTCGAGCCAGTCCAGAGAACCATCTCGGTGAAGGATTACGGGAGAATTGTGGCCGGCATTCACATACCGAAGCGTGCGTGCCCCACGGTCCAGTACGCCGCAGAACAAGGTGGCATAGCGGCTGTCGAGCGAGGAGTAGCAGACCTGCAGGTTTACGATCCGTAGCAGCGCGGACAAGTCGTCGCCTGTGAATACGGACGCAGTGCGCAGAGATGCCTGAATGTTGGCCATCAACAGGGCCGCTGCAACGCCCTTTCCGGAGGCATCGCCGACGAGCATGGCAAGCCGTCCGTCCGAGAATGACGAAAAGTCATAGCAGTCGCCGCCGAGAGCCCGCAACTGGCGGCAGCTCGCACTATAGTCCACGTTGCAATGGTCCCCGGCCGAACCCCGCATGAATCGCTGCTGCACGGAACAGGCTTGAAACCAGTCCTGGCTGACATCCACCACTAGATCATCCGTCGTCATAATCCAACCTCCAAACGTATGTCGGTTCTGGCTGCACAATATCGACATGAAGAGGCCTTGGTTTTTTTGAGAGAATTTTTTTGCGGGGATGTCGAGAACGGGCATGTCGGCTCCGACTACCAGATGAAAGCGCAGACCGAGCCTGGCAGGCCGGCCCACCGAGGGGCGAGATCGGCCACTCGAATGCGGAACTCACAGGAAAGCAAAGGAGGACATGCAATGACGACCTTAACCCCTTACCTTTTGTTTGACGGAAACTGCAAACAAGCCATGGAGTTCTACAAATCCTGCCTCGGCGGGGAACTGACGGAGATCCTGGTAAAGGACTCTCCCGCGAAGGACTTCATGCCCGCGTTTCAGCACGAGAAGATACTCAACGCACGGCTGAAGAGCGAGACCGTCGACCTTTCGGCATCGGACTGGCTGCGGCTCGACCGTACCCGAGTGCCGGGCAATACCGTTTGCCTTTATCTGCACGCCGAAACGTTCCAGGAACTGAACGCTCTCTTTGCACGCCTTGCAGATGGAGGAGAGGTGACTGACCCGCTGACGGCGATGTTCTTCGGTACGTATGGCGCACTCAACGACAAATTCGGTGTCAGATGGATGTTTCACTCCAATTAGGGGCGCTTGTCGAACGTATTTCAACTCACGAATGAAACCATCAAAGGAGACAAAGGTCATGAAATACATTCTGATGATGTCGGGCACCCAAACAAGCGTTGCCCGGTATCAAACCTGGTCGCAGAGCGACCGCGACACGCACATGCAAGCCTTGGGCGCCGTGGTGAAGGGCTTGGTCGAAACGGGCGAGTTCGTTGCCACACAGCCCTTGGCCGAACCGAAGGATGCCAAATTCGTCCGCGGCGAGAAGAACGGGCTGCCGGTGACGGATGGCATCTTCCCCGAATCCAAGGAGTTTCTGCTGGGCTACTGGATCGTCGATGTGGCCACACCCGAGCGCGCTTGCGCCATCGCTGCCCAGATTTCGGCTGCTCCAGGGCCGGGAGGCATTCCGACGAATATGCCGATCGAGGTACGGCAGTTCCTGGAATCCAGAACGACCCCGAAGTGACCCGGCCGTCATGGGGATCGATCTAAGCACTGGAGTTCTCTTGCAAGAGGTTCAGAGGAGCGGAAGATGAAATACATTCTGATGATGAACACCATGCGGACGGGGGCGGGAGTTCCAACCTGGCCCCGCGCCGATCTGCAGGCGCACATCGCTTTTATGCAGGGCTTAAACCGCGATCTTAGGGAGTCCGGCGAGTTGGTCTCAGCTGAAGGCCTTTCCTTCCCGGATCAGGCGCGGCTGGTGCGAGCGGGAAGGGATGGCGCTCCGGACACCGATGGCGTCTTTCCTGAGTCGAAGGAGTTTCTCGCCGGTTTCTGGATCGTCGATGTGGATACACCGGAGCGAGCGTATGCCATTGCGGCCAGAGTGTCGGCGGCGCCAGGGCCGGGAGGAAAGCCTCTCAATATGCTGATCGAGGTACGTCCGGTCATGAGCGCACCGCCGCCGGAGATGCTGTGACGGAGCCGGCAACTGCAAATGGCTGGGACGAAGCGTCGGAGGGCCTGCTGCGCGAACTGGCGCCGCAGGTGCTCGGCGTCGTGGCCCGGCGCTTTGGCGACTTTTCCTCGGCCGAAGACGCTGTGCAGGAAGCGATGCTGGCCGCTTTCAAGCAATGGCCACTAGAGGGAGTTCCCGAGAATCCGCGTGGATGGTTGATTCGGGTTGCATTGAGACGGATGACAGATACGGTGCGCAGCGAGATAGCGCGGCGCGAGCGGGAAACCGCGATGACACCGGAGGCGGAGCCGATGATTGAGCCGGCAAAAATGGAGACGGACATGGATCCCGAAGATACGCTCGTTCTGCTTTTCATGTGCTGTCATCCCGCGCTCAGCATGCCGTCGGCAATTGCACTTACGCTGCGAGCGGTGGGCGGGCTGACCACAGCGGAGATTGCCAATGCATTCATGGTTCCCGAGACGACGATGGCGCAGCGGATCAGCCGTGCAAAGCAGAGCATCAAGGCATCCAAGGTTCCCTTTTGCCTGCCGAATCCGCAGGAGCGCAGGGAACGGCTGCCCGCCGTTCTCCATGTGCTGTACCTGATCTTCAGCGAAGGTTATGTAAGCAGCATCGGTGCGCACTTGCAGCGACTGGATTTGGCGCGTGAAGCAATCCGGCTGACCCGGAGCGCAAGGGCTCTGCTGCCGGAGGATGCAGAGATCGCCGGTCTGCTGGCGCTGATGCTGCTGACCAACGCGCGTCGGAACGCCCGGACGGCGCCGAATGAAGAATTGGTCCCACTCGATAAACAGGACCGGAGTCTGTGGGATCGGGCCGAGATCGCTGAAGGCACGAATCTGCTGACGCTTGCCCTGTCGCAAGGAGCTGTGGGGCTTTATCAGCTTCAGGCCGCGATCGCCGCGGTTCATGACGAGGCGACGCGTGCGGAAGATACAGACTGGCCACAGATCCTCGCGCTTTACGAACTGTTGCAGCGCGTGTCGCCCAGTCCCATGGTGACATTGAACCACGCCATCGCGGTTGCAATGGTACATGGACCGGCACACGGGCTGGAACGTCTGAAGGCGCTGGAAAGCGACGAACGACTGGCTGGGCATTATCGGCTGGACGCCGTGCGCGGGCACCTGTTCGAAAAACTCGGAGACCTCGATAAAGCGGTACAACACTATCGGGCCGCAGCGACCAAGACGACAAGTCTGCCGGAACAAAATTACCTGATGACGCAGGCGGCTCGGCTCGAAGAGGTTTGCAAACAACCGAAAAAATGACTCCTCTGAAACGGAATCGCTGCCTTGAATCTATTGATGCGTGCAAGGCAAATGCACTTATCGAACACAGGTTCGGCATCGGTATGCTGATTACTCCTGAAAAACGCCCATGTAGCCGGGAGGAATTCTGGATTCACGCTGAATCGATGCGTGTCGAATCGAGGCTCGCTGCGGTCTGCTCGCTACGCGGCCAAGGCGAGCGCAGGAACCGGATCCGGGTCCCACGGCTCTGGGATCAACGGAGCCATTCGGATAATCCTCCCCGAACCGCAGAGACCGCAACGCTGCCGAGTCGAAGACGAGATCATCAAGCAGTTCTCACAATAGACGGCTTTCTCCAATGGAATCGATACAAGGCCGGGCTCCGTTCGAATCATCCGTACATTGCACATAGATCCTCCAGGTATCGACCGGTGCCGGTTACGCTCGTGGATCACCGTTTTCGCGACGCGCCTTGTCGCGTTGCTCAATCAGCGACTTGTACAGGCCGGCGAGTTCATCGACCGTATCCGCTCCGCCGACCGGTTCATCTTGTCCCGATCCCAGCCATGGAAAGCGTTCTTCCAGCAAAGCCAGGACCCATTCAACAAATGTCTTAGGACGCTCTTCTTCGGCTCCCATTCAAAGCTCCTTTGGCGCAGCGCCTCATCCGGAATTCGGTGGCGGTGGAGCGAATGCAATTGAAGTTGTCGAGGAATGCAACCCACGAGTAGGGGAGAGGAAAGTTTCGGAACGCGACGAATCGCCAGCACCTATCTCAGAACGCTCCTTTGACGGGCGGGCTGCGCTGCATGGCGCCCTCCGCTCAGGCGGCAGGTTGCCCGGCCAGCCCTTCGAGTTCCGAAACCAGATGCCTGAGTGCTTCGAGATTGCCGATTGTTGTCATTGACCCGATGTGCAAGCGTTCGAGCACGGAGACGAATTGCGTATCTCCGATCGACTCGGCCAGCG
>JBAVOQ010000013.1:0-10592 GCA_049692235.1 Acidobacteriaceae bacterium
GATAGGAGACGAAACCATCACGATTCGCCATAGCATTTCAGTCCCGCAGGCCCCTCCGCAAGGCGGCAATCTACTGCCAAGCGGGACTGAAGGTCGAAATTACCTTTTGCGTAAGTGGAGTGGTTAGCCCGATTTTGGCGAACACTTTCCTCCATTATGCGTTCGATCTCTGGATGGTGCGGACACATCTGGACCTCCCATGGTGTCGGTATGCTGATGATGGGCTAATCCACTGCCGGAGTGAGCAAGAAGCACAGGCTCTCAAGGCTGAACTTCAAACTCGCTTCGCGGAGTGCCGCCTGGAACTGCATCCGACGAAAACCAAAATTGTCTACTGCAAAGACGGCAAGCGCGGGAGCAAGTTTCCGAATGTCCAGTTCGACTTTCTTGGATATTGCTTCCGGCCCCGTTTGGTTAGACGCTTTCGGGACAACTCGTTGTTCTGCGGGTTCAATCCCGCAGTGAGCAAGTCGGCGATGAAAGCAATGCGGCAGGCAATTCGGGAATTGAACTTTCGACATCAAACACAGTTGTCTATGGATGAGATTGCCCGTCGACTTAATCCACTCCTCCGTGGCTGGATTGAGTACTATGGGCGATACGCTCCATCGGCGTTGTACCCTCTGCTTCGGTACGTCAATCAGGCGTTACTGGCTTGGGTGATGCGAAAGTTCAAACGCTTTAAGGATCACAAGGTCCGGGCGAGCCAATTTCTTCAACAGCTCGCAACGGAACGAGCGGATCTTTTCGTGCACTGGAATCTTGGTATGACTGGTGTGTTTGCCTGATGGGAGCCGAGTGAGGTGAGAGCTTCACGCTCGGTTCTGCGAGAGCCTCGGAGTGCAATTCTCCGGGGCTACTCTCCCGCACATCAGCGGGAAGAACAGGAAAGGAATTTTCACGGTACGGCGCACGACGATCCGCAATCGCATGAGGAAGAAGCTGCAAGAAATCAAGCAGCAACTTCGCCAGCGTATGCATGACCCCGTGCCTCAAACCGGCGAATGGCTCAGGTCGGTTGTGCAAGGGTACTTCAATTACTACGCGGTGCCGGGAAACCTCGACAGCCTCGGCGTGTTTCGGGACCGACTGCTCCGCCTCTGGGGGCAGTCACTCCGTTGCCGGAGTCAAAAGAGCAGACCCACATGGGCACAACGCGTCGCCCTTGCAAACCGATGGCTTCCTCATCCACATGTGCTCCATGCATATCCCGCAGATCGCTTCGCCGCCAGTCATCCGAGATAAGAGCCGTATGCGCTAATGAGCGCTCGTACGGATCCGCGCGGGGGGTGTCAGGCAACTGGTATCCCTACCGCGACCGCCTCGGAGCGGGATACGGAAGAAAACCGCCAGCGGCGGCAAGAGTACCTGGAAACGATCCGCGCCATCGCGCCGGAGAGGTTGATTTTCCTGGACGAAAGCGGGGTCATGGTGGGCATGACGCCGCGCTATGCGCGCTGTCGGGGCGGAGGCCGCATCCCGGAGGGCACGCCGCAGGGCCACTGGAAAATCCTAACCATGCTGGGCGCGATGAGCAGCCGCGGCATGATCGCCACCATGACCATCGAGGAGCCCACCGATGGCGATATTTTTCTGGCGTATCTCGACCATGTTTTATGTCCCAAACTGCGGCCCGGCGACGTCGTGGTGATGGATAACCTCAGCACCCACAAGGTCGATGGCGTGCGCCAGCGCATCCAGCAGT
Source organism: Acidobacteriaceae bacterium (assembly GCA_049692235.1). Classification (GTDB taxonomy): domain Bacteria; phylum Acidobacteriota; class Terriglobia; order Terriglobales; family Acidobacteriaceae; genus JAKAAZ01. Next base: position 1,706 of record JBAVOQ010000013.1, read on the forward strand.
GCGGGGCCGAACTGCTCTACCTGCCGCCTTATTCGCCGGACTTGAATCCGATCGAAAAAGCCTGGGCCAAGCTCAAGCAACTGCTCCGTGTCGCCAAAGCCTCCACTGCCCAGGCCCTCGACCAAGCCATCACCGATCTGCTGCCCCAGATCACCGCCGACAACGCCGACGCATGGTTCAGACTCCGCCTCGGCCCTATACAGAAATAGGAGAAATGCTCTAAAGCGCGCTTTTTCCTGGATTCAGCGTTCACGGTTAGCTTGAGGATTGGAATGCCAGGAGTGCTTATAGTAGAAGCGGTTATACTCGTATCCGGTTTGCGGGAACATGCACGTCCACAGGGATCGTGCGGCCGGTGGGCAGGACCCAACACCAACTTAACTACTTCACTGGCAAAAACCAATGGGACGGCAACCTACGCGACCAAAACCGGAAACAGCCAATCTGGAGCCTTTACGACGTACTTTAATAATAGCGCTCTGCCCAGCCAATACCAGCCCATGCATTTGGAGGGGGCCTCACGTGGGGGTTGGTGGAGATGGTCGTGACGGAGGAATTGGAACTTTTCTTGAGGGCACCATCATCGCGGCACAAAACCAGTGATGCGACAGACAACGCGAATAGGAGTTAGGCACTGTAAACTAATAACGTTTACAACTGATTGTCGATGCTGGGATGAATCGTGTAGTTCCATTCGCCATGAAATCTGTCGGGCTTCAGATTGACATGGGCAAACTCTTCATCCGTGATCTTGCGTCCAACGGGGTACCTGCGGTGATCCAAACGGCAGGTCACTTTCAAGCCCTTGGCCGTCGTCGTCCCGGCGATCAGCCGCACCACCGTCTCGTAATCGCGCAGTGGCTCACCGCGCCAGTTGGACGAGATGAAGGAAAACAACCGGTGCTCCACCTTGTTCCATTTGCTCGTGCCCGGCGGAAAATGACAGACCGTCAGTGTCAACCCCGTCTGGTCGGCCAGGCGCTGCAACTCCCACTTCCACAGCCGCAGGCGCCAGCCGTTGCTGCCACCGCCATCGGCAGTAATCAGCAGCCGCCGCGCGCGCGGATACAGGCGGCGGCCTTCGGCGCGCCACCAACCGCAGATCGAGGCCACCGCGAACGCGCCGGTGTCATGGTCCGTGCCCACATTGACGAAGCCGGCATTGCGCCCCAGGTCGTAAACTCCGTAGGGGTAGGCGCGAGGCACCTCGGGACCGGGAAAATCATGTCCGTTGACCTTGTCCGCTGTCTTCGCTTTGCGCCATTGACGGCCCTGGTTCTGATAATTGCCGATCAATTCCTTCTTCTTTGTGTCCACGGAAATGACCGGCTCGCCTGCCCGCAAAGCACGTTTGATGGCGCGGTTGATATGCCGGAACTGCGCGTCGCGATCGGGATGATCGTCCCCCTCCTCGGTCTTGCGGTTGCCTTGCAGGCTGTAGCCACCCTCCCGGAGAAGTTGCGTGACTTTGGTGTGGCTGACCGGGTGACGCCGGGACGTCAGTTCCGCCGCCAGCGTGCGGGCGCTCTTGCAAGTCCAGCGGAGCGGCGACTGAGGGTCGCCGCGCGCCGTCGGCTCGACTAGGCCGTCCAATGTGGGCGCCAGACCGGGGTCGTTTGACGTCAATGCGTGCCGTCCGCCGCCCTGGTGGCGAATCCGGCCCGGAAGCAGCGGCGCGGCCTGCAATTGCTCAACGCCCTTAGTCAACGTGACGCGCGAAAGGCCGCAGGCGCGGCTGACCCGCGAAATGCCGCCATAACCCAGTTCCACGGCCTTGCTGGCGGCCACCAGGCGGCGGGCGTGCTCATCCAGATGCGCCCATATGCCAGCAAAGTACTGGGCGACTTGGGCATCGGTGTCCATACCCAACTGGATAGCATATCCAAATGGTAAATGTAAATGTTATTTATTTACGCTTCCTTACAGCCCATTCACCTTTCGGCCATCGTCCCGCCTCAGCCGATCTACCAGGCGAGCAAGTTCCAACAAGTCCACCACGCGGAATAGCGCCCGCCGTTCCCCCATGACGATCTCCGGATCGGGAGCTACCAGATCCGTCCATTGCGGCGGAACAGAGCAAACCGATCCATCGTCGGTCTCAAGCAGTAGGGTCATCCCATAGCGGTTATATCGCTCGTCCACGCAAACCAGCTGTTGACCGCTCAGTGGATGGAAAGGATGCGTCACCCGTACAAGACGCGTTGCTGCAATCGAAACATTTGCATTCTTGATTGAGTTACAAGCGATTGCGTCATTTCGGCCAGAAACTGCTCCCGCCGTGTCTTCTTCGTGTAGCGTTGGAACTCTGCCTGATGGGCCAACGTCATCTGCCGCATGTGCGATCGTCTCCCTGACTCCACATTACCCGCGACAGTTGTGGATCGGGTAGTTCTTCAGAGGTTCCCTAAATGGTGAATGTCTCATCCTCGCTAATGTGGACGAATAACGATCTCTTCCACGATGGCTCGATGTGGAAGGCTTAGTACCAGCCAGACGCAAGCCGCCAAGTCATCAGGCTGCAACATTTTGGTACGTGCTTTGGCTGGAGGCGGGACCGGGCGACAATCGAGTAATGACGTTGCGACATCTCCGGGAAAGATACAGCACGCGCGAATGCCACTCGCACGTTCCTCTGCATTGATTGATTGAGTAAGACCCGCCAGTCCAAACTTGGACACAGTGTAAGCCGCACCTGACTTAGCGCTCGCCAGACGGCCCGCTTCGGATGAGATATTAATGATCGTGCCATTGCCAGTTTGGCGCATGCCAGGAAGAAATGCTTGAACGCAATAGTATGCACCATACAGATTGGTCTCTACGACTCGCTGGAAATCTGAAGTTGAAAGAATGGCCAAGCCGCGTTGTGAAATATTGATACCGGCAGCATTAATGAGTGCATTAACATGACCGAAACGTGCCAGTATGGAGGCCACCATTGCTTCCACCGCGGTTGGATCGGAGATGTCGTAGGCAAAAACCTCCGATCTTATTGTAGAGTCATCGACAAGAGCCACAGTCTCAGCCAAAGCTTGCTGTCTGCGTCCTACCAACGCAACATTCCAGTGGTTCCTGGCAAGATTCAACGCAATTGCGCGTCCTATGCCGGAGCCGGCTCCTGTAATCACTGCACACGGCTTGTCAGCTTCTCCAAGCGGACCATCCATAATTCTTCGCATCGCTCCTGTGTCCACTCAGTCAAAACATTGGCTGCTGATGTCTATCCAGAAACCGCTCTTATGGCTAGCGTAGATATAACTGAAAAAGATTGGGCAATACACAATTTGTCGAAACGAACAGTCCTCGTCTCGTACCTTGTCGATCCTTTTCGTGAGTATCCATGCACCGAAGAAAGAATGACTCGTGGAGCAGTTCATCGTGCCGTGTAGCCTCCGTCAACCGGAAGACAGATGCCCGTGACCCACCGTGATTCATCCGATGCAAGATATACAGTGGCATAAGCTACATCCTCCGGTTGCCCCAATCTGCCCAACGGATGTTGTTCAAGCATCTTTTCCCACGGCACCTTGTCAGTCTTCATCTGATCGAACAGCGCACGATTGATGTCAGTGATCACAAAGGAGGGATTGATTGCATTGACGCGGATGTTGTGCTGTCCAAAGTCCACGGCCATTTGCCGCGTGAGACTCGATACGGCTCCTTTCGACGCGGAATAAGCTGGCCGCAACGGCAGCCCTACCAATCCGGTGATCGATGACATATTGATGATCGAGCCGCCGCTTTGTTGAAGCATCCGGGCAATGGCCATGCTGCTCATTAGGAAAACGCTTTTGACGTTCACACGCATGCTCCTGTCCCAATCGTCTTCCGTGGTTTTCAGTACAGTTTCGCGCGAAGGGATAATGCCGACGTTGTTGACCAGCACATCGATTCCTCCGAGATGCCGGTCCGCCAGCATCCCGATGCATTCCACATCGGCAGCGTTGGACACGTCCCCAGCCGCAGCAAAAGCTTGTCCTCCGTTCTCTCGGATGTATCTTACGGTGTCTTCGTTTGGCTCGACCTTGATATCCACGCAAACCACCGAAGCACCTTCGCGTGCGAGCATGCATGCAATGGCCTTTCCGAGGCCCATGGCGGCGCCGGTAATAACGGCCCGTTTCCCTTCGAGCCTGCGCACAATGCGGCTCGCATTCTGAGAACAACGATCAGTTTCAGGACCGACGGACATTCAGTCTCCCCGCTCGCAATCATTTCGCATGACAGCAGCAACGCTCGCCCAGCAGGCGCCTCTTCGTCAGCCTTCGAGAATCGTCAGAGCGTTCTCGACAATATTTGCGGCGCGCAGGCCATTCAAATCCAACAACTCCTGAGCCGTTCCCGATTCGCCAAAGATGTCCTTCACGCCGACTCGCCGAACGGGGGTCGGGTGCTTCTCGGAAAGACAGCCCGCGACCGCTTCTCCAAGTCCTCCGATCACGGAATGCTCCTCGGCTGTTACGAAGCCTCGTGTCTGGCGAGCGGCACGCAACAAAGCTTCTTCATCCAATGGCTTAACCGTAGGCATATGAATCACGAACACCGAATAACCTCTCGCTTCCAGCATCTGAGCCGCCTTGAGCCCCTCGCTGACCATAATGCCGGTTGTAACGATCGTAATATCGCGGCCCTCGTGCAGCACCTTCGCCCTTCCGATGATGAAGTCACCGTGGATCGGTTCGACAACCGGGTAGGTATCGCGGCCCAAACGCAGGTAGACCGGTCCGTTCAACCTCGCTGCCGCTTTCGTTGCCAGTCTTGCCTCCTCATAGTCTCCGGGGACAATCACTGTCATATTCGGAAGCGAACGTGCGATAGCGATATCTTCATTGGCTTGATGACTCGCGCCATCAGCGCCTGTGGAACTTCCGCAATGGGTAGCCGCGACTTTTACATTCGCATTGGGATAGGCAATTGAACTGCGCAACTGATCGCCTGCCCTGCTGGTTGCGAACACTCCGAAGCTTGAAGCGAACGGAACAAACCCCTCAAGGGCCAGGCCGGCTGCCACAGACAAGAGATTCTGTTCCTGAATGCCGCAGTTGAAGAACCTTCTTGCAAAGGCCTTTTCAAAATCGCAGGTTTTGGTTGCCTTCGCCACATCGGAGTCCAGGACCACTAACTCCGGCATTTCATCTCCAAGTTCGATCAAGGCGTCCGCATAGCCTTGCCGAGTTTGCTTATTCTGCATTCAATTCCTCCAAGGCTTGCGCGTATTGTTTCATGTTCGGCGGTCCACTGTGCCACTCTACGCGATTCTCCATGAAGGAAACGCCTTTCCCTTTAATCGTGTTTGCAATGATCATCGTTGGACGTCCATCTAGGTTCCTGGCCTGTTCCACTACCGTAAGTATCTGGCTGAAATCATGTCCGTCAATTTCATACGTGTTCCAGCCGAACGCACGCCACTTGTCCGGCAGAGGATCCAGCGGCATCACGTCTTCCGTGTTGCCGTCGGTCTGGAGACGATTTCGATCCACGAAGGCGATGACATTGTCCAGTTTGTACTTATTACCAAAGAGCGCCGCCTCCCATATCTGGCCTTCCTGCATTTCACCATCACCGCACACTACATAGTAGTAATGCGATTGCCCGCGCAGCTTCGCGCCGAGCGCCATGCCCAGTGCGGTGGACAAGCCTAAGCCAAGCGTGCCCGTGGACGCTTCGATGCCCGGCGTCTTCGGCTGATACGGATGCCCCTGGAGGTGTGAACCAGGCTGCCGGAAAGTCGCAAGATCTTCTTTGGGGAAATAACCACAATCGGCCAAGACGGCATAGATGACCGGCGCGCAATGACCTTTCGAAAGAATAAACCGATCGCGCTCTAGCCAGCCCGGATTGCGGGGATCGTGGCGCATGATGCTGTAATAGAGTCCCACGATCAATTCAGTCGCACTAAAGCTGCCGCCAATGTGGCCCGAGTTCGCCTGATAGACCATTGTGAGAATCGAGCGACGTACTTCACGCGCTTTGGCTTCTAATGAATTTAGGGTCTTTGTTGAAACCGTCATATGGCGACACCTCGTTACAAAATCTGAATTGGAGCTGCTTGAAGACAAGCCAACAGTTCGTCGGCTAACCCGTCTTTAAACGTCTTGGAAATCCTTTTTGCCGAAATCGGAGACACTCCTCCTCGCCTGGGACGGATTCCGCCGCCATTTGGCCAAATTTGCACGACGATTCCACAAACTGAAATGAATTCATCCTTCGCGATCCTCGTAAGCCACCCCGCTCACTGCCGGTGCTGTACCCGTTCTCTGACTCTAAGTTTCATTGATCTGCTTCGCTTCAGGTCATGGATGGAGCAAGATTTTCAACGCCGTCTTGCTTTCGCATGCCGCAAATCCCGTCTGCCACTCGTCAAGAGACAGTTTGTGTGTGATGAGATCGGCGAAGCGGATACGGCCTTGCTCCAAGATTTTCAGCATCCGCATCCAGGTCTCCACGGTGTAGGCGAGCGAACCAGTCACGTAAATCTGCTTAAAGGCAACATGGTCAAACGGTACCATCACCTCCTTGCCGAAATGTCCCACCTGGGTGTAGTGTCCACGGGGCCGGACAACATTCAGGCAATTCCTCACCGAAGCGCCGGTGCCTGAACATTCAAATGCCACATCCACTCCAAAGCCATCTGTATTCTCCTGAACATGCTGCATGAGATCTTGTTGGTTCACATTGATCGTCGAGTCGGCTCCGATCTGGCTTGCCAGCTGAAGCCGTGCCAGATCCGCGTCAGTCCCAGCAACGATCGTCTTAATCCCCGCAGCCACAAGCAGCTTCAGACAGAGCAATCCAATTGGCCCCGGCCCCGAGATAAGGGCGACATCTCCCACGCGAAGAGGAGTTTGCTCGCACACCGCATGCACCGCCACCGCAAACGGCTCGCAGAGAGCGCCCTCTTCCCGCGAAATGCCCTGGGGAAGTCGGAAGAGTTGGTCAGGCCGAACAACCACGTAACGAGCAAATGCGCCGTTCACTCCATGGCCCATGCCGCGCCGCTCTGGGCAAAACATGAACTCCCCGCTCCGGCAATAGATGCAGTGGCCGCACGTGACAGCGGAGGCCCCAAGAATGCAGTACCAATCTCCAATCTCCAAGCGCTTCACATTTTTTCCAACTTCGATGATTGTGGCCGACATCTCATGACCGAGAATGACTGGCGGGAAATTGCGAAATGTGCCGTGCAGGACGTGCAGATCCGTACCGCAAATGCCGCACCATCCAACTTCGAGCTTGACCTGATTGTCGCCGCACTGTGGTTCTTGAACGTCGCGAATCTCCACGTTGCCTGGACCCGCCGCATATTTTACAAGTGCTTTCATATTCATTCGGTTTCCTATGACATTGTCCGGGACCTTGAGATTTTGTGTCAACCTACAGTCACCTTGGGTCTCCCGCCACGAGTTCACCGGATCGCACCCAACAAGTGGGAACTAATTAGTAGTGCCTAGAGCACGATTATATTTTTTGGGGCGCTTCGGCAAAGTAAATCCAAGTTAAGCTGCACGTTAGCTATTATTACAACGTTAAGTATTACGGGCCGTGTGAATGGCCCACTGCTGCTCCGCAGTAAGCGCAGTTGCCTGTCCACGTGAAGAGCAAGTATTGGATTTCACGCCGGGTCCTTGGCAGGGTCCACCCAGAAGTTTTTTTTACGGCGCAAAGTTTCCAGGGTCAGGAAGGAGTGCGCCAGCATCACGAGGGTCACGTGATGGTGCCAGCCGTTCCAACTCCTTCCTTCGTAATGATCCAGGCCAAGCTCTTCCTTCAACTGGTGGTAGTCTTGTTCGATCTTCCACCTGCACTTGGTGATGCGCACCAAGCGGCGCAGTGTGTAGCTCGCCGGCAGATCGCAGAAAAAGTATTTGATCGGTTCCTTCTCCGCTTCTGGCCACTCCACCAGCAGCCAAATTTCCTTGTGCGGCGGATCTCCATCGACGAATCCGTGGGATGGCTGTACCCGCAGAGAGAGGAAGCGTGACTCCAACCAGCCTTTGGATCCCTCGCGCCACCGGACCTTCTTCCAGCTTTTGGCCTTCAGCGCCACGTCTTTCACCGAACTCGGCCTTTGCTCCCCGTAGTCCCACTTCTTCGGCGGAGCGCCGCGCCCGCTATATTCCGGCACTTCGATCTTGGGCGCCTTGGTCCAAACTCCGGTTTGCGGCGCGATGCCCACTGCGTAGCGTAGACCTCGCTCTTCCAACGCATCGCGAAACTCCGTTGCCTCGCCGTATCCCGCATCGCCAAGTACAATCCGATCCGGCAAGCCCCAACCTCGTACTTGATCGAGCAGTTCCAGCGCCAATTCCCACTTCTTCTTAAAGACAACTTCTTCGGGAACCCCGGCCGCATGGCGCCTCTCGGGGTCTTTCGTCCAAGTCTCCGGCAGATACAATCGCCAGCCCAGAACCGCATTCCCCTGCTCACCCACATGGTGCAGACTCACCGCGACCTGGCAATTGCCGGTTTTGCCCAGCGTCCCGGAATACTGTCGATCCACCCCCACGGAATCCTCGCCTTGCTTGGGAAATCCGGTGTCGTCCACCACCCACGCCGAATCCGGTTCCAGCTCCGCAGTCATCCGCTTTCCCAACCGCGCCCAGACTTCCTGCCACTCCCAAGGGCTCTGCCCGACGAACTGTTGCATGGCCTGCACATTCCCATCCGGCAGTCGGGCGGCCATCGGCTCGATCGATTTTCGTTCCCCGTCCTGCAGCAGGCCGCGCACGTACAGTTCGCCCCAATGCCGCCGCTCGCTGCGGCCGATCGGCTCCAGCAAGTCGAGCAGGAATCGCTCCAACCGCTGACGTGACTTGGCGATCTGATTCTCGGTCATGCCCGAGCGTATCAGTGTCTAAACATGATGTCAATACTTAACGTTGTAATACTA
>JBAVOQ010000014.1:0-4324 GCA_049692235.1 Acidobacteriaceae bacterium
TCTCCGCCCTCTCGATCATCCCCACGTCGTGTTCGACGGGGCTGCCTGGGACCGCCTCAAATACCAGCTTGATTGTCCATTTCATCCTCAGAGATTAACCCAGCCCACAACTTTGCACACTCTCCTCATCAACCCGCAAATCATCCCTGAGGAGCAAACCTTAAGACACTATGAAATCGATAACCTGCTACACCGCACTGATTCTCGTCCTAGCCACTCTTGGATTCGCCAAGGCCAACCAAAGAGAACAGGGTTCTTTCCCAATCGGTCTGGATCGATGGACCTACATCCACGCTGACGATAGCCGTAGTCCCTCGGTCGACCAGCACGCGGGTGACTTCGGTATCGGTTTCGGCGACTTCAATGGCGATGGGAAACTCGACATCGCATCAGGAGCCTATTTTTATCGGAACCCAGGCGGCGACATGACCAAGACACCTTGGCCCAGAGTCACATTGCCTAACGATCCAGAGACGGGAAAGAGGATTGACGCAGGGTTACTGTTTAGCGTCAAGGGCGCCGGACCGACCCGCGACATTCTGGGTGAGGATTTGCCGAATATCGTCTGGTTGCATGCCCTCGATTCTACGGGAAACTCCTGGTCCTCTAGGGTTGTAGCCCAAATGCCACGCGTCAAGCACGGGAATGGTCGCACGATCCGGTTGGCCCACATCATTCCAGGTAACACGCGACCCGATATTCTCCTCTCCGGCGGCGGCGGCACTTATCTGCTTCAGATCCCGGCACGGCATGAGGCCGGTAACTGGCCAATCATGAAGATCACCACCACCGACGCTGACGAGCAGAAGGGTATCGGCGTCGGCGACATCGATGGCGACGGACACCTCGACCTCGTGCTTGGCAAGGGCGTTGGCCTGCAACAGATCGAGTGGTGGCGAAATCCAGGCGATGGATCGGCCCATTGGGTAAGACATCCAATCGGCAATACGATCAACATGGCCAAGATGATCGAAGTCGCTGACGTAAACGGCGATGGGCGGCCCGACGTGGTTGCTACCGACTCGGAAGCACCGGATTCCCATCTTTTCTGGTTCGAAGCGCCCGCCGACCCGATCAAGGGTGAATGGCGGCGCCATGATATCGATCACGGCTACTTCGGCCTTGACAGTCTGTCCGTCGCCGATATGAACCGTGACGGATCCCCTGATGTTATTATCGGCGAAACGAAGGGACTGCATCGGCTGGCCATTTACGAAAACGTAAACCATGGCCAATCCTGGAGAGAACACCTTATTGACCAAGGCAAGGAAAGTCACAAGGGTGCTCAGGCCGTAGACCTCAACGGCGACGGCCGCCTCGACATCGTCAGCATCGCCTACTTTACTGATCCGGCCCGAAAGAGTTAAACTTTTCCAGGATTTGATTCGTCTAACTGACTATGGAGCGAATGGACGGGCGAAAGCTATCGATTGCGGCGCTGAATGAGCGGCGTCGGCGGGCGGTGAAGATGCGTTTGAGCGGGGCGACGATCCAGCAGACGGTCTCGCAGTGCGAGTTGGGCCGGGTGACGGTGATCCATGCCATGCAGGCCTATGAACGTGGCGGCTGGAAGGCGGTGGAAGTCGCGCGTCCAGGGCGACGGCCCGGCTCGGGACGGACCCTGACGCCGGAGATGGAAAAACAAGTGCAATGGCTGATTCGCGACCGGACGCCGGACCAGTTGAAGATGAGTTATGCGTTGTGGACGCGGCAGGCGGTCAGCGAGTTGATTGAAGCCCGCTGGGGTCTTCGGCTGCCGGTCCGGGCCATGGGCAAGTATCTGGCCCGCTGGGGCTTCACCCCGCAAAAGCCGCTGAAGAAGGCCTACGAGCAGTCGCCGGCGGCGGTGGGCAAATGGCTCGACGAGACCTATCCGAAGATCGCCAAGCGCGCCAAACAAGAGGGAGCGGAGATCCACTGGGGCGATGAAACCGGGCTGCGGTCCGACGACGTGCGCGGACGCGGTTACGCGCCCAGGGGTGAGACGCCGGTGTTGCGCGTCAACCGCAATCGCTCCAGCCTGAGCGTGATTTCGACGGTGACAAACAAGGGCCAGATGCGCTGGAAGATATTCTCCGGCGCGTTGCATGCGAAGATCCTGATCGGCTTCCTGAAACGGTTGACCCGCCACGAGCGGAGAAAGCTCTTCTTGATTCTGGACAATCTGCGTGTCCATCACTCGCAGTTGGTCAAACAATGGCTGAAGGCCAATGCCGACAAGATCGAGGTCTTCTATCTGCCCAGCTATTCCCCGGAACTGAATCCGGACGAGTTGCTCAATGCCGACCTGAAGCAAAGGGTCACCACAACTGCCCCGGCAAGAACCAAGACGGCCCTGACGAGAACCGCATCCTCTTCGCTCCGCAGTATCCAGAAGCAGCCGCAACGGGTGCAGCACTACTTCCTCCATCAGGATGTCAGGTACGCCGCATGAGTATGACTATTTCGGGCCGGAGCAATAATTACAAGGATCTCCACATCTGGCGCAACGACAACGTCAGACTGCGGAAAAAGTGATTAATCAAGGCGGGCTCGGCAGCTAATTTTGGGGTGGGCGTTCGAGTTTGGATTCTGTCAGCAACGCGGGGTCCTTGCGCAGCACCATGTCCGGATACATCGAAATCCCCGAAAGGCCGGGCCTGGGAATCGAGCTTAATATGGAGGAGGTCGCACGCCACCCGTATCATCCAGAAAATGCTCTTCCATTGTTCCAACCTGGTTGGGAACTACGTCGTACTGAATCTCTAAATGTAGACGATGGCTTAGTGACTACTCCGGTGTCAATCGATGACTAAGATAGCTTACATCCACGATTTCGTCGTCCAAGTCGATCATCTCAACCTGCATCAGGATCTGAAACCGCTTGGGCAGAATCAATAGTGGATCTGAATTCCCATTCAGAATACGAAGCAACTTTTCTAGTTCCCCAGCCGAGGTTAAGCATGTTGTCGCAGCCTCGATTGCGCGGCCGTGATTCGCGGCAATCATGGTCACAACTGAGCCCTCCACTGCGCCAGGTCTGCGTGTGATGAGTACATACTCTCTGTACCGGTGCAATTTGGCGTCGAGATATCTCTTTCCTCGATACGATGGCAGCTCTCCGCCCACAGGCAATCGATTGCGAATCTCGTCTTCCATAACCATGAAGTTCGATTCCTCTTGCAGCATATCCACATACGTGCTGGTACGAGGACACCCGACAAGTACCAGGTTGGAGTGCCGCATCTCGTGCCACGAAACGAGGCGCCCATTTCTTACGCTTACTTGCGCGCCCAATTCATGAAAGAACTCCAGCAGGCGAAACGTGGTCTGGACCTCGCCAATATCCAGATAATGAAAACTGGGATGGAGATCCCGTGTACCTAGCTCAGGCAACCGGTCTATGAGCGCAGCCTTTCCTTTCCCCGGATCATTGACGTACAGATTCCGCACATACGTCTCCCATCCTTCGCGAAAAAACAGCGGTTCGGTGTGTACGATTAGATTGCTTCGACCCGGCGCAAGATAGGAGCCCCAAAAAAGCTTCAAGTATTGCGCATTGTCCTGTAGTTCTGTGCCAGGTTGCGATTGTGTTTCGATAAACTGGGCACGATACTGCCCCTTTGGGACGACAAGTTGAAGGCGCTCGTGTTCTCTCGTATTCTCGAAATACCTCTGCAGTCTGTCCCTTATTCCCATCATGCTGACCCGAACCACAGGGTCGAGCTTGGGATCGAACGAAGAGGGCCTGCGCATCACCTCAGTCGCGATCTCATACTCCTTCAAGCGTGTTTCGGTATTCGCTGTATGCTCACACACATAGCTCAAAATCTTTCCCAGGGTCAATGTTTGAGCAAAATGTGGACTCGCAAGGATTCTATCCAGCAAGGCCCTTTGTGAAGGCTGCATTTAGATCGCCCGTTTACATTACGTTCTGATATCTTTTCTGCTTTTTCATCTGCAATTGGCTTGTTCGGTGTACAAGTACTTCGGAAATCTTACATGTCTGTCTGGCGTCAACTATTCTTTCCCTTCGTCGGGAATTCTAATTGTCACCCATCACATGTCCTACTCTGGAGCCAAGTGTTCTCGTACAAATATACTCTTCGCTCCTCTTGAAGGAGAGTGTGCAAAGTTGTGGGCTGGGTTAATCTCTGAGGATGAAATGGACAATCAAGCTGGTATTTGAGGCGGTCCCAGGCAGCCCCGTCGAACACGACGTGGGGATGATCGAGAGGGCGGAGAAAATCTCTCCGGCTAGCGTGGGATTGACGATAGCAGAGGGCAAAGCGCTGCTTGCGAGCCTGCAGAAGCAAATTGTGACCGCGCAGGTTGAACAACATGT
>JBAVOQ010000015.1:0-113019 GCA_049692235.1 Acidobacteriaceae bacterium
AACGGTTGATTCCATCGTCGCCAAACTCGCCCGATGCCGCCAGACTCTGGAACAGATCCAGCCTGGATGCACCATCCCAAAAAACAGGAAACGAATGTCCAGCTAATTCGTGGACACTACACTAGCGCAATGCCCTTACCGACTCCCTTGCTGGCTCCAGTGACCAGTGCGGTGCGATTTCGCAGCATCATTGAGTTCGTTCCGTTTTGCGGGATAACACATTCGCGAGTTTAATGGGGAATTCCGGGAGGCTACTTTTCTTCGGTGGCGCCGATCACCGGCGAGGGTTGACCATTTGACGATACACGCGTTGCAAAGGCTCGGAGCTGACGCTGATCTTGCCGCGATAAGGATTGTCGAGCGCCGCCACCATGAAAACCATCAGTCCGATAAGGCCGGAAAAAAGGACGGTCATGCAAATATGCATCTTCAGGCTCTCCATATGAAAGAACCAGGTTGAGACAATACAGATAGCCGCTCCAATCAAAATCAAAGCCCATAAAGGGGAGGGCAATTCATCCGTCACACTGTCCAGACGAATACTGCGCGATGTCTCGAGAGCATCGAATTCTCGGGATACATCTTGTTCAAGAACTTTCTCTGCTTCGGTTGTCGGTTCAAACCTGCTAAGATTTCTGCGAAAGTTGTCCAGGGAGACGCGGTTTTCGATCGGGACAATCCCTTGCTGCTGCTCCGGCCAGCCGATATCAATAACGCTGCGGGTGTACTCGCGAATATCCTGTTGCAGCACGCTTCGCATTGGCTCTTCGAGGCTTCCGACGGTGCGATAGAGACTGGCGACAGCCGCCGCTTCTCGAGCCACTTTCGCGTCTGTGTCGGTATAGGTCGTCCATGCTCCGATGGCAAGCAATCCCAGCGTGACCCCATAAAGAACTGTGATGCCGGCCAGATAAAAACCGACGATGTCGTTATAGGAGCGCTGGAGGTGAACGCGACGAATCAATCTCCGGCTGGCGAGCAGTCCTCCCAGGCTGAAAGCTACAAACAGCAAAATTGTCAGCAGCTCAAAAAGCCAGTTTGGCAGATTGTAGACCCAGTACATATCCATGGACCCTCGCCGGCAACGAAATGCCATCCCGTGAAATTTCTATTTCGACACAAATGCGTGTGAGCGTGACGATCGGCTTGCCACGGCTGCAAGAAACACAGTATAGCGTTCCAGAATCAATTGGATCGCACGTTGTCCCGTGACGTCGAAGGCCTGCCACGTACCACGTTGGCGCATGTCACACTTTTATTTACCACGCACCATCGGCGGGCAGTAGAGTAATTTTTGACATTTGAGGAGAACCCATCATGCAAGCAAGATATGTACCGGCGTCGCTCGTCCTCGCATTTTTCAGTCTAGGGGTGACCGCGCAAACCAGCAATCATGCCGCACCGCCGCCACCGCTTGTCGGCTCCATCGCTGGGCATCCTGGATGGCCAGTTGCGAAACCGGAAGACGTGAAATCGCCCGACGCCATTCTGAACGCGGTGTACGACGTCATTTCCGGCGGCAAAGGGCAGGCGCGCGACTGGAATCGCATGCGGTCCCTCTTCATCCCGGATGCTCGCCTGATTCCTGCCATTACAGTTGCTGCGACCGCCGACAAGCTCGCTCAAACGGATGCCATCATCCTTACGATTGATGATTACATTGCGCGCAGCAGCGGAACAATGACCGGGAACGGTTTCTTTGAGCACTCCATTCATAATGAGGTGGAACAGTTCAGCAATATTGTTCAGATCTGGAGCACCTACGAGTCTCGCCACAATGTCGACGATCCGAAACCCTTCGCCCGGGGCATTAACAGCTTTCAGCTGTTGAACGATGGCAAGCGTTATTGGATCGTGAACATTTTCTGGGATGCTGAATCCGCTGCTCATCCAATTCCTCGCAAATACTTGCCGAAATAGAGGCCGCTGGACCTAGCTGCTGGATGCGAAACTCTTCATCATGATTTTTATTCGTGGGTTACGTCGATCATGTTGTCGTCGGCAATGCGGTCAATCAATTTGTTATAGGGATCAATTCCAGCGCGCGTTGGCTGCTGGTTCACAACGATGGTGTATGTCTCGTGCTCCTGCGTTATTTTTTTCTTCTTCATGTACAGGGGCTTTTCCTCGTCCTTCTTTCCCGTGAAGACGCCGATTTCAATGTAATCCGCCAGCGGCATGGGAGTTTCAGCTCCGTTGCCATCCGCCTGGAACTTGCGCGCCTGAACCTTAATCGTGACTTTGTACTTGCCATCGGCAATCTTCTGCGAGATCGCCGACAGAGTCTTGTTGTCGTAGATCACGATGCGATTGAAGCCGTCATCGACCATGTATTGCAGCTCCGGCGGCGTTTGGGCGTGAATTGCCTTGACCAGCATGCGCGTGTCTGGATAGGGCTGGTCTTGTGCCTCTGCGCCACGGGTGCTGTCGGCGGCGTCTGCCTGGTTGTTGGCGTTGACATAGCGATATTGCATCAGGAAGTTGTGCAGCGCCAGGTCCATCTTGTCTTCGCCGATATAGTCGGCGAGCGTGTACATAATCTGGCCGCCCTTTTCATACCAGACATACGGTTCGCGCTGCACCAGCGCCAGCGGCGGCTCGTGGCGAATTTCCCCCGCCCGACCGCGAAGATATCGGTCGAGAAAGTGGCGCAGGACCTTGTGCATATAGTCCTTGCCGTACTTATGCTGCATTACCATGTACGCGGAGTATTGGGCCAAGGTCTCTGACATCATGTTCGAGCCCTGCACCTGACCACCAATCAACTGATGTCCCCACCATTGATGGCCCAGCTCGTGCGCCGTAACGAAATACGTCAGGTCGACATCGTCCTTGTGCAGCATGCGACCGATGAAACCAATCCCTTCTGAAAACGGCACCGTGTTGGGAAAAGACTGCGCGAATTGGCGATAGCGCGGAAACTCCATGATTCGATATTGCGTGAACTGATACGGACTGTAATGGGTCTGGTAATAATCGAGGCCGGCGCGGCTGCTGGCGAGCATGTCGTCGATATCGTACGTATGCGTGGGATAGTAGTAGACCTCGAGATTCACCGGACCATTGGGACCGGTGTAGACCTCTTTTCGAGTGGCGTAGCGAGCCGATAGAAAGGCAAAGAAATCTGCGATGTGCGTCGATCCCATGCTGTATTCGTAATAATTTCTATCGTTCTGCTTCCAGGTGCGCTGCAAATATCCCGGAGCAATGGCAATTTGATCCGCCGAGGTGCTGACGATGGTGTGGAAAGTAATCCAGTCTGAACTGGGAACGAACAGATTTCTGCGTGAATAAACCGGATCACCACGCTCTGTCATTTCCTGCAGTTTACCAAGGCGTTCTTCGCGGCGGCGGCGCGGGTCATCGAGTTCATAGCCTTGGTCATACCCGATCGTCGGAAAGAAACTCGCGTCGAAAAATGTTCCGTTGTACGCAAACTCCGGCCGCTCGTTGCCGTCGCGGAACCCACGCGTGGTGTGCGAGACAAAGCAGGTGAGGGTGACGATATCTCCCGGAGCCAGCGGCTGATCCAGTGCGTAGATGGAATAGAGATCGCGCGGCGCACGGCTGGCCAGATGGAACGGCCGGTCGAATGTAACATTCGATACGGACTGTTGCTCGTCGGTAATGTGGATTTGCGTAATGGGCTGTGCCGTCTTGTTTTGTAGCGTAATCCGGGCTGTGCCATCGAACGATCTGCGCGCCGGATAGATGTTGATGGTCGTATCGACTGCGGTGACTTTGGGCTGCGGGAACAGCTGATACCTCTTGAAATCGCGTTCATACCCAGCCTGGATGTGGCGGCGATCTTTGGCCGTCAGATATTCATTCAGCACATGAGCGTTGTAAAAGTACCAGGCCCCGGAACCGATCGCGAGCAATAGAAAAGCGATCGCAGCCGGAGCCAGCCGCGAAGCTCTTCCCAACGCGAGTCGAGTCCGAGCCGCCAGCGAGTCTTCCGTACCGCGTCGGGTGTACGCAATGGAGATGACACCCAGTACCGCGAAAATGGCGAACCAATACGTGATGGACCAGAAAATAATGGGAACAAAGTACCCATAGCCATTCATGTCAGAGTAGGTATACGGCGGGACCCAGCCGACAAGATACAGCGTGTTTTCCCATCCAAAGTTAAAAAGAATCGGCTGCAGCACCACGATGCCGATCACTATTCCATAGCCGATGAATTTGTTCGAAACGAGGGTCTGCACAAATATCGACAGCAGCGCGATGCACACAATCTGCGCGAAGGTGATCAGATAAAGTTCCTTGAAATATTGCAGGAACTCGTAGTGGTAGTAGCCGGCGATGGTTTGCATCAGGATGCCGACCAGCATCGTGACCGTTAGCAGAACCAGTTCCACAAACGCGATGGCCGTGATCTTCGAGAGCCAGTCGGTAGTTTCTGAAATTGGCAGAGCGTCGTGGATGCCCTCAAAGTGATTATCCCGTTCGCGCCAGATCAGTTCCGCCGAGTAGAGGACGGCGACGATGTAGAAGAACAGGGTTGCCCCGCCTTCCACGGCCTGCAGCATCAGGTACGTTACTGGCCAGACATTCTCGTCGCCGAGATGACCGGCGAAATGGCCATTGTTGACGGCAAACACAATCAGGAGGCCCACAATGGCCCAGAAAGAAACTTCGCGCGAGATGGTGCGAATGCGCAAACGCGTCAGAGACAAGTACTGGATCCATGACGTGCGGGCGCCAAAGATCTGCCGCACGCGGGGCAATTTCGCTACTACAAGCGAGCGGCCAGGACGCTTGTCCTCCTCATCTTGAAGCCGGGCTTTTGCGGCGCGACGACTTTGCGATTGGGCAGTCAGCGCCTCCACGGAGATGGGAAAGAAACGCCACGCCGCCGCCAGCGACACCAGACCCACGGCTATCCACAGCAGGCGGTTATAGAGGAAAACGCCGGGTGAGTCGCCGGAAAAATTCCACGGAAGCAGCAGCGTGTTCTTCTCAATCACGGTCCAGTAGCGAGTGACGTTGTCGTTCAGAATCAGCCCAATGGGATCCAGAATCCCCGACCAGAAATGCTCCAGCGAGCGAGTTGCCGAATAGACCGTGACGCCAATGATGTAAAGCATGAACAGCGCTACGCCCTGCAGATACACGATGAAGAGCTTGCGCGTCAGGGCTGCGATGGTGAAGAAGAGTGATCCAAGAAAGAAAATCTGAATGACGACGATGGAAAGAAACGGCTGAAGATACCACCACAGATGGTTCGGAGCGATGCGCGTGTGATCGGCCCATGGGGCAAACGTGCCCGCGAAGGTGCCGAACAACATTCCCGTAAAGACAAGCACGGTCGTCACGAATGAACCGGCCCACCGTCCGCCGAGGTAGGCAAATTTCGTGATCGGCTTGGTGAAGAGTATCTGGTACGTATCGCGTTGAAAGTCGCGCAGAATCGACGTGCCAAAAATGGCTGCGATGATGATCACGCCAAACAAGCAGGAGTAAAGATCGTTGAAACTGTTGGCGTACGGGCCGTTCAGTAGCACCTTGCCATTGGAAAATCCGATGGGACCGAAACTCTCTGAGGCTACGCACAAAAAGGAGAACGTAAACCAAAGCACAAAGTAAACGTAGGTCGAGATGCTCTTCAGGCGGAAACGAAGTTCGAATGTGAAAAATTCCCAGAACATTGCCATGGCATGATCCTTGGTGGCGGAAATTTAGTTGACCGCGTGGCGGGACAGGTTGAGGAAATACACATCCTCAAGTCCGGAGGAGACGGCATGGAAGCCGGATCCAGGGGAGGCCGGCGCAAAAACGCGAATTTCGTGCTGTCCGCCTACAAGGTGGGTGCTGATCACGTGAAGTTCGGCCTCGATGGCGCGAAGTTCTTCATCTGTCGCGACAACCTTGGACCAGATTTGACCTTCGAGAGCCGCCAGAGCTTCGCTGGGCGAACCTTCCAGCAACACCTCCCCGGAAGCGATGATGGCCATGCGCGGGCAAAGTTCGCGAACATCGTCGACGATATGGGTGGACAGAATGACGATGACATCGCGGCCGATGGACGAAAGAAGATTTAGAAAGCGATTGCGCTCCGCGGGGTCAAGTCCGGCCGTGGGCTCATCGACAATAATCAGTCGCGGATTTGCAAGCAATGCCTGTGCGATGCCGAATCGCTGCTTCATCCCGCCGGAATAGGTGGACAAGGCCTTTTTCCGAACATCCCATAGATTGGTCTGCTGCAACAACGCATCGACCATCTCCTTGCGCTCGCCCGTCGTTGTAACCCCCTTCAAAATCGCAAGATGGTTCAGCATGTCGACCGCGGACATCCTGGGATAAACGCCGAATTCCTGGGGCAGATAGCCGAGAACCTTGCGCACCGCGTCCTTCTGCGTCAGCACGTTCACGCCGTCGAGGTCGATCGATCCGGAATCCGGATCCTGCAGGGTAGCGATGGTGCGCATCAACGAACTTTTTCCCGCGCCGTTGGGACCGAGAAGGCCGAACATGTTGTTGCCGATAGTGAGCGAAAGATTTTTCAGCGCGCGCACGCCGTTGGGATAAATCTTGGAAATATTGGTGATGGTGAGCGCCATGAGTGGAATCCCCAGGAAAAGGTATCTATTACCTACGGGTAATAGGCGAACGTTATCAGGCGGCCTTGGGGACGGCCAGTACATAGAGGCAGATTGCAGCCGTGCGCGGCGAGTCGCCGCGTCCCATCGTAGTACAGCGCGATTGTGTTCCCGGTCACAACGATCAGGGCTGGAACGGCATCTGCTCGGGAATCGCTTCTCCGTCGGCGCGTGGATCGGTCGCGCCGAAATTCACTCCGCTTTGCTGATTGTGTTGCACCGAATTGCCGCGACCCATGTTCTGCGAATAACGCGGCAGAACCTTGATAACGTGACCTTGTTGCATTAGACCATCAATCACCTGTGGCGCGATTCCATTTTCCATCAACAGGCTGCATCCGGAAAACGAAGGCATGGTGAAGCGAGCCGCCTCCAGCGCTGCCTGAATATTCATGTGGAAGTCCGCGATGTTTGAAACAAATTGCGCATGCGCCTGCGCCTGGTTGAACCCGCCCATGATGCCGAAGGCGATGCGTTCATCGCCCTTTTGCATGAAGGCAGGAATGATTGTGTGCAGCGGACGTGTGCGAGGTCGCAGTGTGTTCGGCTGGTCCGGTTTCAGGGTGAATCCTGCGCCACGATTTTGCAGCACGAATCCGGTTCCGTCGGCGACCACGCCGCTGCCGAAGGCTCCGGCATTACTTTGGATGAGCGAGACCTCATTCCCATCTCTATCGACCACGGACAGATACGTCGTGTCGCTCGACAGATGTGAGAGTTGTCCGGTCAGGTCAGAGGGCAACACGCTGCATTGGGCACGGTCGCTAATCTGCGCGGCTCGGCGAACGGCCAGTTTTTTTGAGATGAGTTGCTGCACCGGGATGTGCAAGGCGCGAGGATCGCCGACGTAATATCGCATGTCTGCGTAGGCCAGCTTCTTCGCCTCAATTTCAACATGCAGTGACTTCTGGCTGTTGTGTCCCCATTCCGCAATGGGAAATTGCTCCATGATGTTCAGCATGGAGAGCGCGGCAATCCCTTGGCCGTTCGGCGGCATCTCCCAAACGGTCCAGCCGCGGTAGGTGGTGTTGACAGGGTCGACCCATTCCGGCTGAAAATCTGCGAGATCGTCGGCCTGCAAAAATCCGTGCAATTGCTGCGATAGCCGCAGGATTGCAGCCGCCGTCTGCCCCTTGTAAAAACCATCGCGACCGTCTTGTCCAATGCGGCGCAGCGTCGCGGCTAGATCCGGATTGCGAAACAGTTGCCCGGCGGCCGGTGATTTGCCATCGGGAAGAAAAACGCGGGCGAAGCCTGGACTGGAGGCGAATTGCGGTCCAAATTCCCGCCAGTTTTCGGCGTCGGTCTCGGGGACTGCGATCCCTTGTTCCGCCAGTGCAACCGCCGGCGCAACGTCTTCCACCATGGGAAGCTTGCCGAATCTCTGACGGAGTGCATCCCACCCCGCTACCGCGCCGGGGACGGTCACGGAAAGGATGCCGGTTTCGGGAACCTCTTGAACGATTCCCTTGGCTTTCAAATCCTCGATGCTCATGGCCTTCGGTGCCCAGCCACTGGCGTTCAGGCCGTACAATTTTCCCGTCTTTGCATCATAGACAATCGCGAACAGATCGCCGCCGACCCCATTCATCATCGGTTCAATCACGCCGAGCGCGGCATTAGCGGCAATGGCGGCGTCCACAGCGTTGCCGCCGCGGGCCAGAATCGCCGCGCCAGCCTGCGACGCGACGGCCTGGCTGGTCGCTACAATTCCATACTGCGTCATCACCATGGAGCGGGACTGCTCACGACTGGGCTGGGCGGTTGCAGGCCGGAGGCAGGCGGTTATGCAGATCAACAGACATGCCCAATGAATCATTCTCAGTTTTGGAATCACTTTGAGGGGTCCTTCAAAAAAGTCTGAACTGTACGCGATGAGCCATGATACGACTTCGATCCACGGTCCGGCGCATGGAGACATGCAGTATTCCGGGCCGCCCGTTTCTGGGACTGCAATCCCGACCCCCGCGCATGTCAAACACGGACCAATCACCACGTGGTACGAATTGTAGTAACAGAGGAGAACTATGGCGCAACTCATGAAGACCTCAAATCCCGCATTGAATTCCCAGGTATTTCAAAGCGAGCACGCTGCCTTCGGCGAATCCATGACGCTGGACGGCACGGTGAACAAAACCGGCATTCTGCTGGTTTGCGCGGGCGCATCCGCGGCTTGGGCGTGGCATGTTTTCATGCAAACCCGATCGGCCGCCAGCGTGCTTCCGCTTATGTGGATCGGACTGCTCGGTGGCTTGGTTTTCGCCATGATCACCATTTTCAAAAAGACCTGGGCTCCGGTGACCGCACCCGTGTACTCCTTGCTGGAAGGGTTGGCGCTGGGCAGCATTTCCTCGGTTCTCGAGCTGCGCTATCCGGGCATCGCCATGCAATCGGTGGGTCTCACCTTCGGAACACTGCTGGTTTTGTTGGTGGCGTATCGTTCCGGATTAATTCCGGTGACACAAAAATTTCGCCTGGGAATTGTGGCGGCCACGGGCGCCATTATGCTGCTCTACATTGCGGAGATGGTGCTGGGATTTTTCGGAATTCACTTCGCTTCCATCAACGGCAATGGCATGATCGGTATTGGTTTCAGCGTGGTGGTTGTCATCATCGCGGCGCTGAACCTGGTGCTGGATTTTGATTTTATTGAGAGCGGCGTCCGCGCCCAGGCGCCAAAGTATATGGAGTGGTACGGCGCGTTCGGGTTGATGGTCACGCTGGTGTGGCTATACATCGAAATTTTGAATTTGCTCGCAAAGGTCCGGAGTCGCGACTGATCGTGGCTTTCTAGAAGCTGTCTCATATATAGCGACGCGACTTCGGCCATCGACCTGAGACCCACTTTGATTGTGGGTCTCAGGTCGGACGTATCGAGCGATCTTGAGTTTATGAGACAGCTTCTAGCTGGCTTCACCCGAGATAAGTTCCGCGCACCGCTTCAGGTCCAGCACCTTCGCCGAAAACAGTTTGCGTGGCGCGTTGGAACAGTGGGCAACCCTCGCAATCCCGCGCAGCCTTTCGCAATGGTAGAGAGGCTACGGCTACTAGGGAGAAACGGCAGGGCGGGAGACTGTTTTCGAGCAACCGGAGACATCCTTCATGAGATGCGCGAGTGCGTGAATGAAGCGAACGGCGGGCTTGCACGTGCCCGCACGGCGCCGACTTGCAACTTAAGCTTGCCTTGTTTTGCCTGAGGATTCTTGCCCGCGCAGCACGGCGAATAAAAAACGAATCGATCCGGTACAATCCTCAACATGCCCCCGACGCTACAGACCGGTGCCGAGCTCGAGATTCCTGCAAGTCTCGAATGGGCGCACCCCATCACGCAGGAGTGGTTTGTCGGGCGATTCGGTACGCCCACCGAACCGCAGATTGGAGGTTGGCCCAGTATTCAGAACGGCTATCCGACGCTGATCTCCGCGCCCACTGGATCCGGGAAGACGCTGGCGGCGTTTCTGGTTTGCATCGACCAATTGCTCCGCAAAGCAATTGCAGGCACGCTGTCTCCGTATACGGAGGTTGTGTACATCTCACCGCTGAAAGCGCTTTCGAACGATATCCAGAAAAACCTCGATCAGCCGCTGCGGGAAATTCAACAGCTCGCGCTGGAACGCGGCTATCTCTATGGCGAGATTCGCACTGCAGTGCGGACCGGCGACACGCTGGCGTCAGAACGCGCGGCCATGCTGAAGAAGCCGCCGCACATTCTGGTGACGACGCCCGAGTCACTGTACATACTGCTGACCTCAAAAAACAGCCGGGAAAATTTGCGTCACGTGCGCACCGTGATTGTGGATGAAATTCATGCGGTTGCGGATGACAAGCGCGGCTCACATTTGGCGTTGTCGCTGGAGCGGCTGGAAGCGCTGGTATGCGGCGAAAATCGCGTGGCCCGAGGCGGCCGGATGGCAGCCTCAATGAAACCGCCGCAGCGGATTGGATTGTCTGCAACGCAAAATCCAATTGACTTGGTGGGGCATTTTCTTGTCGGCTGCTCGGAAGATCGCCAGCCGGCGAAGATCGTCCAGGTGGGGCCGCGGCGCACGATGGACCTTGCGGTCGAGGTCCCAAGCTGCGAGGAGCTGGGTTCTGTTGCGACGAATGCCATGTGGGATGAAATATACGATCGCCTGGCCGCGTTGGCGGAAGAGCACCGCTCGACGCTGGTCTTTGTGAATACGCGTCGGATGGTAGAGCGGTTGTCACATGCCGTTGGCGAGCGGATTGGTGCGGAAAATGTTGCCGCGCATCACGGCAGTCTTTCGCGCAAGCTGCGACTGGACGCGGAAACGCGATTGAAGAATGGCGAAATTAAATTACTGGTTGCCACCGCTTCGTTGGAGCTGGGCATTGACATTGGCGCCATCGATCTTGTGTGTCAGGTGGGTTCCACGCGCGCGGTTGCGGCGGGAATGCAGCGGATTGGTCGCGCGGGCCATTGGCGGGGCGCCGTTCCGAAGGGGCGCTTTTTCGCCACCACTCGCGATGACCTAATCGAATGTGCCGCGCTGGTGCAGGCGATGCGTGCCGGCGATCTGGATCGGCTTGAAATTCCGCCGCAGCCGCTCGACGTCCTGATGCAGCAAATGGTCGCCGCCTGCGCCGCAGAATCGTGGAACGAGGACGCACTTTATTCCGTGTTGCGTCGCGCGTATCCATATCGCGAACTGACGCGGGATGAGTTTGACGAGCTGATCCAACTTCTTCATCGCGGCGTTGAATCCAGTCGCGGTCGCCATGGAGCCTTCATCATGCGGGATGCGGTGCATGGAGAATTGCACGCTCGTCGGGGTGCCAGGCTTGCCGCCGTGTGCAATGGCGGAACGATTCCCGACACCGCGCAGTACGCGGTCATCATGCAGCCGGAAGGACTGCAGATTGCGACCCTCGACGAGCATTTTGCCATCGATTCATCGGCGGGAGATGTGATCCTGCTGGGCAATACAAGCTGGCGTATTCAACGCATCGAGACGGGACGAGTGTTTGTCGAAGATGCGCACGGCCAGCCGCCGAACCTGCCTTTCTGGGCTGGAGAAGCGCCGCAGCGCACGGATGTTCTAAGCGGCTATGTGGCGCGTCTGCGGGAAGAAATTGCGGCTCGCACCCCGAAAGTATTGCCCGGCCACGTATCGCGGGCCCACGCAGACGTGGCAGTGGCTACCGCCTGGCTAAAACAGGAGTGCGGTGTTTGTGATGGCGGCGCGGAGCAGATGATCGGCTATATCGCGGCGGGTCGTGCGGCCCTGGGTGCGGTTCCGTCCCTGACAA
Organism: Acidobacteriaceae bacterium; assembly: GCA_049692235.1. Taxonomy (GTDB): domain Bacteria; phylum Acidobacteriota; class Terriglobia; order Terriglobales; family Acidobacteriaceae; genus JAKAAZ01. The sequence continues at coordinate 11,877 of JBAVOQ010000015.1, forward strand.
AAATTGTTGCCGAACGGTTTTTTGATGAAGGCGGAGGCATGCAGTTGATTTTGCATGCTCCCTTCGGCGGCCGCATCAATAAGGCGTGGGGTCTGGCGTTACGCAAGCGTTTTTGCCGAGGCTTCAACTTTGAGTTGCAGGCCGCAGCGACCGACAATGGCCTTTGCATTTCGCTCGCGGAGCAGCACAGCTTTCCGCTCAGTGATGTTTTTCAATTTCTCACGCTGCAAACCGTGCAAGAACTGCTGGAGCAGGCGGCGTTGGACTCGCCCATCTTCAAATCGCGCTGGACATGGGCCGCGGGGCGGAGTTTGCAACTGTTACGGTTCCAAAAGGGAAAGAAGATCGCGCCGCAAATCCTTCGCACACGCTCTGACGATCTTCTGGCCAGTGTGTTTCCCCAGGTCGCAGCCTGCATTGAAAATATTCAAGGCGACCGCGAAATTCCAAATCACCCTCTGGTACGAGAAGTCATGAAAGACGTCTTGGGCGAGGCGATGGACCTAGCCGGACTGAAGCGCGTGCTCGAAGGAATCGCTGAGGGAACGATCCATTGTGTCGCCATCGACACCACCGCGCCTTCGCAGTTCGCGCATGAATTGTTGAACGCAAATCCTTATGCCTTCCTGGATGATGTGCCATTGGAGGAGCGTCGCGCGCGCGCCGTCTCGATGCGCCGCACCTTACCCGCAAGCATGCAAGGGGATGCAGGTCAGCTCGACCCCACGGCCATTGCGGCTGTACGGTCGGAGTGCTGGCCGGATCTGCGGGACGAGCATGAAATGCACGATCTGCTATTTCAAGTGGTGGTTCTACCCATGGCCATGGTGCAGCAGCAGGAGACATATCCGTGGACATCTCTGTTGGAGCGGCTTGAGCGAAGCGGACGGGCCAGCGTCGTGGAAAGCCAGACGGGTGACCATTGGGTGGCGACAGAAAATCTCCCCTCGGCGGCTGCGCTTTGGCCTCACGGCACATATGTAACCGATACAGTTACCTATGGCGATGCAGTCATGAAGCTGGTACAAGGATGGCTGCAGATTCTTGGGCCCGCAACGGCAAATTCACTGGCGTGCCTGCTAGGCGTGTCTGCCGCAGATATTTTCCAGAAGCTGCGGGAACTGGAGATGCAGGGAACCATCCTGCGCGGGACATTTGAGAGCGCTGCAACTCCGCGTCCCACGGATTTCGATATCGAGTGGTGCGAACGTCGGCTGCTGCAGCGCATTCACCGGCTGACGATTGGAAATCTGCGCAAACAAATTGAGCCGGCTTCGGCCGCCGTCTACATGCAGTGGGTGCTTAGCTGGCAGCACCTCGCACCGCAATCGCAACTAAGCGGGGAGCAGGGTGTGCTGCAGGCACTCTCGCAGCTGGAAGGTTTTGAAGTGCCTGCGGTTGAATGGGAACAGTCGCTCCTGGCCCACCGGGTGACCGGCTACGATCCTCGCTGGCTCGATCAGTTATGCCTGTCGGGAGCGGTCGGCTGGGGTCGGGTCTCGCCGCATCCAGCGTGGTCTGCAGCAGAAGGCGGTGCCCCGCGCAGAGTTGTTCCCACAGGCATGTCGCCGATTACCTTTTATATTCGGGAGACTGCACTATGGCTGGACGCGGTGCTGGAAAACCAGTCTGTCGACGAAGCGAAATTGCGCCAGTCGTTGAGCCAGGAGGCCCAACAAATTCGCACGCGGCTGGAAGATCGCGGCGCATGTTTCGTGGAAGAACTGCAGCGGACGACCGAGCTGACAACGGAGCAAGTTGAGCATGCGCTGTGGGAGTTGACTGCAGCTGGTCTGGCCGCGGCGGACGGATTCGATCAACTGCGCTCCATCATGGATTCCAAGCGCAAGTCGGCAGCGTATGTGCAGCGAATGAAAATTCCTGGCAAGCGTATGCGCAGTGCGGCGGGACGATGGTATCTGTTGCGCAATGTAGCCAGCCTTAATGCAGCCGCTGCGCAACAGGCGCGTATTGATGACCAGGCGATGGAGTCGGCGGCCTGGGTTTTATTGCGGCGCTACGGAATCTTGTTTCGCGACCTTCTGAAACGCGAGACGACCATGCCGAAGTGGCGCGAATTGCTGGGAGTATTGCGGCGGCTGGAGGCGCGCGGAGAAGTACGTGGAGGACGATTTGTCAGCGGATTCAGTGGGGAACAGTATGCGTTGCCGGAGGCGGTTGAGTCCTTGCGCATGGCTCGCATGCGCAAGGCCGAGCCAACTGACGTTGCAACCATCCCCGTGGCGGCGGCGGATCCCATGAACCTTGTCGATATCATCGTTCCTGGAAAACGCGCATCCGCGATTTCCGGGCGGGTGGTCACCTATCGCGACGGAAAGTCAGAATCGGAAACGCCGACATCCACAATCGAAACGGAGTCGCGTGCGAACCATCCGCCAACTCGGAATCGACCGCCTCGCCATGTTCCTGCGCGAAAGAAATTGCTTCCGTCTGGCGAACGCAGCAACCATGGAAGCGATTCACATCCGGATCGCTCACGCCAGGAGCGGCTGTTTCCCGGCTGATCGCCACGTACATTGCATAGTCCGGATCGACCAGTTCGTAGACCTCGCTGCATCGATGGGCACTCAGCTTGGCCGAGGCGCGCGGGCGATTGGATCTTTCGCTCGCATCAAAACGTGGTGTTCAGTCGGAGATTGAAGCTGCGGCCGGGGCCGATGGCATTGCCGGAAAACAGTCCACCAAAATCGATCACGTCAAGCTGGTTGCTCAGGTTAGCCCCGTCTGCCTGCAGATTCATGGTGACGCGCTTGTTTCGGTAGAGTTCCGCGGCGGCAGTCGCATCGAACAGCAGCGCCGGCTGTACACGGCCGCGGACAAAGTTCAGACGGTTCACGACAGCCAGGCCATATTGTGCGATCGCCTCCGCTTCCGTTCCTGTGTAGTCGAAAGGCAAGCCGGAGTTGTATTCTGCTCCGGCCGCCAGCCAGAAGCGCGGCGTTAGTTGATCGCGAAAGCGCGTTCTGACCGTGTTACGCTGATCCTGCGAATCGGGAAAGTGTCCGGAGAGCTGGCTGGCTGCGCTGCTCGCGTCCTGGCCGAGAAAAAGACCTCCCGTGACTGGAAGCCAGACATTGCCGACCATGTAGGAATAACTGGCGAAGCCACTGAATTTGCCAAGGCGAAGCAGTTCGAACTTCCCTTCTTCGCCGTAGATGACTGCATGATCAAACGCGATCGGATAGCTGATGCCGGTATTCAGCAATTGATTGTCGTCCGCGAAATTACTCACGTCGCGACGATACACATTCACATCGACCCGCATGCGCGCAAGCAACGCTTTCGACATGCCGGCTTCGTAATAATTTCCGCGTGAGGGCGGCACCGGAAGCCGCAGGAATTGATGGCTGAGGGCATCTACCTGGGGCGAGCTGGAAAGCAGAATGTTCTCAAACGACGGCGTCTGAAACACGCGGTCGTAGGAGGCGTGCAGCATCAGGTTGGCTGCCGGAAAATAGCGTCCGACGGAAAGCCGCGGGCTGAATGCAAACTCATTCCTGAGGAGTTGATAGTGGTCATATCGAAGTCCGACGCTGACCGTCCACTTGCCGAGGCGCACAAGATCCTCGGCGAAGGCGGACTGCTCAAGGTCCGGACGGCTCGCGCTAAAGCTGAAGGTCGGCGGAGTATTCGGATCGAACTGCGATGGGTCGGTGATGATGTAGTTGAAATTCTCGTTGAGGAAAATGTTGTCAGACTCGACGCCGGCTTTCATCTCCTGATTGCCGTGGTGCAGAGAATACATCCCCTTGAAGTATCCTTCACGGAAATGATTATGCTGGAACACAATGATCGGCGTCGAAGCGGCGTTGGACTTGAGGTCGTTGGAGTTGTCGCGCATCATGCCGGCCAGCGTGGCGATACTGTTGGTAGAGAAAGTGTGCTGATCGTGAACGGTGCCCATGGTCTCAAAGTTGTCGCCGTACTGGCGCTGACCCGCCTGCTGCTGCACCAGTTCGTTGGGAATTTGAAACCGCGAAAGCTCATGCCGAATGCCAAGACTGAGTCGATCCGCAGCTGAAAAATCGCGCTCGTAGCGGCCAGAAAAGTCGCCGGTCGTGTCGGTGTTGGTGTAATTTTCGGGAACCACCGGGTTAAGATAGTGGTCGGTCATGCTGCCCGCACCGGTGGCGCCAAAAGTATTCTTGCCGCGCAGGTATTGCAACTCCGCGAAGGCGGAGCCCGTGTCGTAGCTCCCGCCGGAAAGCACCACCTGGCCGTGCAGACCGGCATTGGTGTCACGAACTGTGTTCAACTCCACGACCCCGCCCATCTTTCGGCCGTATTCTGCCGGAAACCCTGCCGTATAGACGCTGACGGAAGAGAGATCGTTCGCTTCGATTTCGGGACCGAAACTGGGCGAACGATTATCGGTGAGCGGAATGCCGTTGATCACGAATTGAGTTTGATATTCGGACCCGCGGGGATGCAGCACGGCATTTCCCTCGTACAGCCATCCCGGCTGCGAGTTCACTAGACTCTGCACCGATCGCCCCGGCAGCGATGCCACGCGATCCTGGATTTGCTGCGATCCGATCTGCATCACAGACGACGGCATGTAGGGGTCAATGACTGTATTGGGTGCACTCACCTTGACGACCGTCGTAATGGGAGCGAGATCAAGATGCAGGCTGCGCTCAATGGGAATCGCGGAATGTATGTCGGCGCTTATGGATGCGGGCGCAAAACCGGGTCGATCTACTTGGACGGAATAAATGCCGAAGGGAAGTTCCTTGCAGTCGATGGCGCCCGAAGAATCGGTGGTGAGGGTGTCGCGGTAGTGCGTTCCCTCACTGCTCACCGTGACAGCCACATGCGGGGCCGCGCCCGTCGGATCGGTGACGACGACACGAAGTTCACCCGTATTCACCTGAGCCAGTACACTCCAAGCCGCACTCAGCGCCAGCAGGCGGAGGATTTTGATTGCACGCGAGGACACAGTCATACGAGTGACAGCGAAGTTGACAGGTTGTTTCAGTGTAGCTCCAGCAATTGAGGCACAGTCGCGCGTGTGGGCCTGTTCGCGCGCCGCAAATTTTCTCTGGCTGCAATGTGCAGTCGAGTCGCGCCCGCCACGGGGTTAGGAGAACTTTACCCTGGTTTGCGACTATGCGGATGGACGCGCCACATTGCCGGCGCAAATCGCACCGGCAACGATTTCAGATTCTATTCCAAGAAGCCAGGTTTAGTTTGCGCCGAAGCTTGCGTTAATCTTCCCTGCTCTCGCGGCAGAGGAGGATGCATGATCGTTCATCCGAAACTTGGCCCAGGGAGTGCCTTGCATATCTCGCAGCACAGGCTTCGCCCACGCGAACTCAGGGTGCTTCGCCAGGAACGGTCCCACCAGAAACGGTTCGCCGCAAGGGCGATTGGTCCGCGCCATAAATGACATTTTGCCGATCATCGAACTATCGGCCGCTTTGGCGTTGCCCGCGCCCCCCGGTTCAAAGGGCGGATCGCCCCATATTTCAACACCTCGTTCAGAGAGGTCTTGATGCCCGCACAAGGTGCGCTCATTCGCTCCCATTTTCCCGGTATACGCGTCGAGGTGATCGGCCAAAAATTTCTGCGCCAGCGGAACGTCAATCTGACCCTTATATTGCGCCATCACTTCCTTCCAACGCTTGTGCCGCGCGTTGGCCGTGTTGCCGGCGTCGTTGGGATCGAAGGTTGTCTCTTCCGTGGTGAGGGTGGGATCACTGGGAAAGTTGGATCCAACAAAATAGCCATTCTTGGTGCGCCACAGGCGATGGTATTTCAGCCCCAGTTCCAGGCGAGCGATTTCTCCGGTGTGGTTGTCGGCGATCAGCCAATCGTTAGCATAACCACCGGTATTTCCCTTCACCATCAGGCGTTCAAAGTCGTCGATATTCGCCGAGTACTGCATGGCCTTACGCGCACGAACAAATTCCGGCACGCCATTGGGGTCGAACGCATGGAATCCGCTGATGGTTGTTTCTGTGATGGCAATGCCCGCGGAATTGATTCCGAAATCGTCGCCGCTGTCGATCTTGCCCGGCCATCCATCCATCAAAATGCGATACCCGTGTTGCGGAACAATGTCATACATAATGCGCCAGCGCTCACCTTCAAGAAACGGACTCCACAGGCTGTGAGCGATGACCGGCTTATGGTCGCGTGTCCAGGCGCCAGTGGCGACAAAGGCGCTGCAGCGACCGCGAGGGCTCAAGCTTGCAACGGCGGTCGGATGCTCTTTGCTTTTCAGATACGGCACGTAATACTCGTCCGTCTCATTGAAGCCGTTTACCGCGACCACGTCCCAAATATCCATGTCGGTGATGCCGTGGGCCTTCAGGCCGTCCGCGATTCCCTGCAGTTCTTCGCGATACTCGGCTTCAATATGCGGCCAGTAGACGTTTTTCGCGGTCGCGCGATAAAACTTCCAGCTGCGATGCGTGTTGTGCGTGTCTTCTAACTGAATGGCGTGAAAGCCATCTTCGATCTCAGGAGCGAGTAAATATCCATTGCCGAAACCGATCTGGTGAGGCGTTCCTTGCAGGTGGACATAGACCCAATTGGCCCGCTCAAAGCGATAGGCCCCGTGCAACTCTGGAGGCGTGGAGTGCGATTGTGCCCTAGCCATCGGAGAGTTGGCGGCGATGAGAATGAAACCGAACAAAACAGGAAAAAGAAAACTGCGGAAATGAAAGCGCATTCGTTGGCCCCTCCGACTCAGGCTAACGTTGAAAACTGCCCAAGGCAAACACTATTCGGAGTCTTGGCGACTTGCAACGCATGGAGCACCGGGCGGGAATCGAACCCGCAAATACTGGTTTTGCAAGGCAGTTCAGCATTGCGGCAGAGCGATCGGCATCGGAGTGCACTTTCCGGCTCTCTTGCGTGTCTCCTTGCACGCCGCCGCTCTACTGCGCCAGCATCACCTGCCCATTGACATGGAAGCGCCCGGTCGCGACGGGAGAGCCGGTATCTGGTTGGCCGCCGCCGATCGAGATGGTGTAATCACCCGGTGCGACGATCGAGTTGCCGTCTTCGGTCACCATACTCAGATCGCGCTTATTCAGACGGAAGGTGACGGTCTGACTGGCGCCTGGCTCCAGATACACCCTTTGGAATCCGCGCAGCGCAATGCGCGGCGCGCCTGTCACGCCGGGAAACCTGAGGTAAAGCTGCGCTACCTCATCACCGGCCACGCGCCCCGTATTGGTAACCGTGGCGGACGCGGTCAGCGGATCGCCGGCAGCTATCTGATTCTGTGGCAGCGTGAGATTGCTGAAGGCGAAGGTGGTGTAACTGAGGCCGTAGCCGAAGGGATAGAGCGGCTTGCCTTGAAAATAGCGATATGTCCGATTCTTCATTGCGTAATCTTCGAAGTTCGGCAACTGGTTCAGACTCTTGTAGAAGGTGACGGGCAGCTTGCCTCCGGGATTGTTTTTTCCGCTCAGCGTGTCCGCAATGGCAGCGCCGCCTTCCTCTCCGGAGTACCACGACTCGAGGACCGCATTGGCGTGCTGGTTTGCCCAGTTCACCGCCACTGCACTGCCGTTCATCAGCACCACCACCAGCGGCTTGCCGGTTGCGCTGACGGCTTGCAGCAGATCCTGCTCCGGTTGCGGCAACTGAATGCTGGTGCGGTCGCCGCCGACAAATCCCGGCTCGTGAACCGGCATCTCCTCACCTTCGAGTTCGCTGGTCAGGCCCACGGCTGCAATCACAACATCAGCTTTTCGTGCCGCCTCCAGAGCTTCCGGCGATACGCTGTTGTCCACCTTCGCCCACACCAGTTGAGTGATCGGCTTGTCGCCGTTCCGCGTGCCACACGTCACCTGCAGGGATACTTTTTCGCCCGCGTCGAGGTGAATTCGGCCCAGCTTCGAATCTGTTCCGTTGCCGCCATACTGGCTCACCAGGTCCTCGCCGTTCACCCGCACTCTCGCGAATCCGTTGGAACGGATGCCGAGCAGGTAGTCGCCCGTCTGGGTTGGATTCAGGAAGCCCATCCATTCCGCGAGGAAGCCGTTTTTGCCCTTGACCGCAGCAGGCAGGCTTTCCCCCGTCAGGTTAAGCGTCGGCTCCGTGCGGAGCATTGTGGGTTTTGGCCGCTTGTCGCTGAACATCGACTGACCACCGCCGGCCGTGTATTCGGCTTTCAGACCCGGCTTGCCTTCTGGCGTAGTCAGCAGCGCTGCAGGCACCGGCTCTCCAATGTCCTTTCTTAGAAATTGGATTCCGGGCACAAACGTGATCTTCGCATTCGGAAACTCCGCCTTCATCCCTTCCAGCAGACTCACCGTATGCGTGGGAGTGCCATTGTAGTTGCCGAGCAGTACCGCGGTCTGGTCGGCCAGCGGTCCTACGATCGCGATGCTTTTCACTCCGGAGTTCAACGGCAATACACCGTCATCCTTCAGCAGCACCATCGACTCGTCCGCCAGTTTCCGCGCAAGCTTCCGGTGCTCCGCGCTGTCCAGTTGGGTCTTGTCGACGTTCGCGAAGGGATCCGCTCCCGGCGGGTCGAACATTCCCAGCTTGATGCGCGCGGTAAACTGCCGCACCAGAGCCGCATCCAGCGCGCTCTCGCTTAGATAACCCTGCTGCACCGCTTCGATATACGGCTTGTAGTCGCTGCCATCCGCAACCGGAGAGACGCCGAAGCATTCATTATCCATGCCGCGTTCCACGGAGATGGCTGTGGACTGCGCCTGGCTGGGCCGGTAATGGTGTCCAGTGTAGATGTCGCGTACGGCTCCGCAGTCCGATACTACGTAACCCTGGAATCCCCACGCCTCGCGCAGTTCCTTCTGCAGCAGGAACTCGTTCGCGCACGCCGGCTGCCCATTGATTGCGTTATACGCGCACATGATCGAGCCTGCATGTCCCTGCACGATGGCCGCACGGAACGCCGGGAGATACGTATCCACCATGTCGTGCTTGCTGACATCCACATCGGCGAAGTGGCGCGTCGGTTCCGGTCCGCTGTGCACATCAAAGTGCTTCGGCGTGGAGATCACGCGGTAATATTTTGGATTGTCGCCCTGCATGCCCGTCACAAAGGCCACCGCCATGTGCGCGGTCAGGAAGGGATCCTCGCCGTAAGTCTCCTGGCCGCGTCCCCAGCGCGGATCGCGGAAAATGTTCACGTTCGGCGCCCAGAAGTCCAGCCCGTGAAAGATTGGCGAGTTCCCGTCCTGCAGCGCTTCCTGGTGCACCACGCGTCCCTCAATGCCGATGTCCGTGGCCATTTCGTGGATAGCAGCGGAATCGAAGGTGGCTCCCAGCCCGATCGGCTCCGGAAATTCTGTCGTGCCGTTGACCGCGACGCCGTGCAGCGATTCACTCCACCAGTTGTAGGCAGGAATCTGCAGGCTCGGGATGGCGCGGGCATCGTTTACCATCTGCGAGGATTTCTGCTCCAGTGTCATGCGGGACACCAGATCCTCGGCGCGCTGGCGAGCCGGCAGAGCGGGATTGAGCCAGGGAGACTGTGTCAGGTCCGGCTGCTGGGACTGTTTCTGCGCCGGTGTCCGGCTTGGTGTCTGCGCCGCCGCCCATGCTGCGCTCATCGCCAATGCGATACATGCCATCATGCCTGCTCTTCTCATCGTCTGCGTCTCCGTTGTGAGCTTGCTTCTATTTGGTTGCTGCGGAATTCCGCAGGGGAAGCAATTTTTCATGCGTCAGTTCTTGCTGACCGGCTGGATCACCTTCACCAGATTTGCATCCGGTTCGCTCCAGGCCGTCGCGCCTGTGTGGGTGAACCGACGATGCGCATCGTCCCAGTGCAGTACGGTTATGCGGCCGCCGGTTTTCTCGTAATCGTAGGTGATGCCGTCATCGTGGTAGAGGTTGAAGGTGGCGTCGGTACCCGGGTAAATCCGAATTTCCTTAAGCTGCTGCGGCTGATCCATATCCTCGACCGCATCGCCGACCGGCAGAATGGAGCCGGCACGCACAAACAGCGGAATCGTCTGGATGGGCGCATGCGCCGTGATCCACTGGCCCCCAGACAGCTTCTCGTTGGTCCAGTAGTTGTACCAGTCCGTTCCCGCCGGCAGATAAACCCTGCGGCTGGTCTGTCCCTGGTGGGTTACGGGCGCTACCAGGAAATCCGGCCCAAACATGAATTCGTCCGTCAGCCCGTTGACCATTGGATCTTTCGGGAAGTCCATGAATAAGGCGCGCATGTACGGTGCACCGGTCCGATACGTGTAGTGTGCCAGCGAGTAGATATAGGGAATCAACTCGTAGCGCATTCGCAGATATTTCTCAAGAATGGGCGTTGCCTGATCGCCGTAAGACCACACCGTGTTGGACCGCCGCATTCCGTGCGTTCGCAGGATAGGCATGAACACGCCGTACTCAAACCAGCGCACATACAGCTCCGGATAATCATCGTCCTGGCCTACGTTGTCGCGCGCCGTTGTTGGATCGATCAGCGGCGGATGTACCGGATGATGCACTGCGGGCAGACCCCAGAAGCCACCGACATCGTCGGTCCAGTAGGGAAGCCCGGATGCCGTCACGTCCAGACCTGCGGGCACCTGCCGCTGCAGCGTGTCCCACGTTGGCGAAATATCTGACGACCAGAAGATGTCGCCGTTGCGCTGCGCTCCCGTGTACGCTGCGCGGGCCAGAATCAGTGCGCGCTTGCCGGTATCCTTCCGCAGACCATCGTAGACGGCGGAGGTTTCGAACAGTGGGTAGACGTTGAAGTATTCCGTTCCGGGCCCGATATGAAAGTAGCTCCCGTTCGGTGGAATGTCCGGCTCCGTTTCATCCGTCCAGATCGAGTCGAAGCCCTGGCTCACGATATTCTTGTCGATCGTCTGCCAGAACCATTTCGCGGCATCGGGATTGGTGACGTCCAGGTTGGCGCCAGTCATGTTGCCCGGGAGACCATTCGTCGTCATCGGCTCTCCATTCGCCAGGTGATCGAACCATCCCTTCTTCATGAGCAGGTCGTAGTAGCGCGAGCCCGGCGCAAATCGCGGCCATACGCTGATCATGGTGTGGAAGCCCTTCTTGTGAAGCTCCGCGTTCATGGCCGCGGGATCGGGCCAGTCCGCGCGGATGAAATCCATATCTCCCATCTCCGGGTAATAGAAGAAATCCACCACCAGATAGTCGCAGGGCAGATGCCGCTCGCGATAGCCTCTAGCCACATTCAGAATCTCTGCCTGTGTTGCGTATCGTTCCTTCGACTGAATAAACCCATACGCGCCGATGGGCAGCAGATGCGCCGGTCCGGTCAGCAGCCGGTATCCCTCGTAGAGCTGATCGGTGGTGCTGCCCACCACCACGAAAAACGAGACACGCTGCCCCACCTGCGAAACCCAGCGCGTCTGTTCGTTGAAGCCAGGATCGACAGTCGTTTTCGATGGGTTATCCCACAGCACGGCGTAGCCTTTGTTCGTAACTAGAAACGGCACGCAGAAGCTCTCGCCGCCAGCCGCACCATAATCGCTCCAGCAATGTACATTTTGGTCGCGATGATCGAGCCGTCCCTCCTGGTTCTCTCCCAGCCCGTAGTCGTGTTCGCCCGGCTGCACGCCGAAGATCGCGCCCACGCGGTAGAACGGCGGATCGGAAGGCCGCCGATCTTGCAGGATCTCCGTATCTCCCGAACCATGATCTGGGGGACTCATCGACCAGTTCTTCATATCCAGAATGGTCTGGCCGCCCGGCAACTGGAAGCGGATTCTCACGTTGGCATGGGGAGCTGCGCCACTGCTGCCGAAAAACTTGTTGATAGATTCTTGATGCAGCAGCTGCGGTCCACTCGCCTCAGGTGGGCCCACAATTGTGGCCGACAGTTCCGGCGAGCCGTAGGTCTCGCCCTCTGGCGTGTTTTCATAGCGCCATCCAGTGGCGTCGGGCTTGGCGAGAATCCCGTATCCCGGCGCGGCAACCGCAAACGGCTTCAGGGTGCTGATGCTCACGCGCACGATGTTGGGTGCGTACGGCTCCAGCACCACCGTCGTATTCTGCCAGCTCACCACCACCCGTCCCGGCTGGGCGCTCACGGTGCGTTCCCCCTGCCATGCCGGTTTCTGCTGCGCGCCGCAAGCGCCGGCAGTTATTGCCAGCGCCGCCACCGTCGCCAACCATCGCGTCCCATCCTTCATCGCTCGCATATTTGCGCCTCTCCGCGCCCAGTTCAGTGTTCTACCGGAAAACGGTAGATATCTACGCTGATCGGCGCAACCGACAGCCTGTGCACTGAGCCGCTCACCGTGCTCCTTGTGATCGCGACCAGCGGTGCCTGCCCCACCTGATCCGCGGCTTGCAAGTCCTTGCCCGTGATCTGCCATAGCGTCGGCTGCCCCTGCAGCCGCACTCCGGCTATGTTCAGATCGAAGCCGCGCGCCGAATCAGTTGCATTCACCACCGCCAGCGTCAGGTACTTGCGGTCGGGCGTCAGCGCGGCGAACATGTCCAGCGGATACGTCGGGCTGCCTGAGTTGGTCTCCGGCTGGTCGCCGCCCACCGGGTATTGCGGCTGCGGTGAGTTTCCGGTGAGCGCCACTGGTATCGAACCCGGAACAAAGCTATCCCCATAGAGCTTGTACACCAGCCCGGTGGTATTCAGGACGGCTGCCGTCGGCGTGTAATCGAGCGTGGAAACCCCCATCGTTCGTGCCGACATGCGCAGGAAATCCGTATGCCGCAGCATCTCGTTCAGAATCATCCCGTACGCCAGCGCCATCTTCAAGTCCGGAGCGCGGTTGAAGCTTCCGCCGAAGTACGCATACTCGTCGATGGAGAGAAACGTGTGATCGTTCACCAACTGCGGAAACCGCTGCTGATAGCGGCGCCACGTCTGGGCGTACAGGTGGACGATGTTGGCCGGATACCGCGCATATTCAAGCGGCGTCTGGTCCACCTTGTCGTAACCGGCGTCCGTCGGAGCGTCCAGCGGCAGGCCCTTTGCCTTTTCCACATCGAAGTGCTGACCGGACCGGGCGTACCAGTGCTGCGTGATGCCGGAGAAATTGCCCCAGCAATTCTCGATCTCCCCGCCGGTCCAGTCTTCCGGCGTGCCTTCGACGGCCTTCATGTTGTCAACATCCTTGGCGCGCATCGCGCCCGTCAGGTCCATGGGCTCGGGCATATTGCCGGAAGCGAGCAGCACGATCGACGGGTCGGCTTTGCGCATCGCCGCCGCGAATTCGTTGTGCTTCAGCACGTAATACTTCAAGTCTGTGCGACCCAACTGCCATACGCCGTAAGGTTCGTTGCCGATGTCCCAGTATCTGATATGATATGGCGCGGGATGCCCGTTCCGCGCCCGCTCCGCGCCCAGCCGCGTGGTCACGGCTCCATTCATATATTCCACTTCTTCAGCCGCCGAGTGTGCGTCGCCGAACCCGGCGTTCACGGTGATGTACGGTTCCACGCCGATCAGCCGGCACAGCGTCATGAACTCATCCAGGCCCACGTCGTTCGACTGCATGGCGTTCCACGCGTAGTCGTAGGTGGGCGGCCGCTTGTCGAGCGGGCCCACGCCGTTGTACCAACTCCAGTCGGAAAGAAAGTTGCCGCCGGGCAGTCGCCAGAAGCCGCTGTGTAGCTGGCGCAGCAGCGCGATCGTGTCGGGACGGAATCCCTCGATGTTGTCCGCAGGCATCAGCGAAACTGTCCCTACGTGAAAATTCCCAGTACCTGTGCCGGTTATCTCGAAAGTCGCATCGCTGCTGCCGGACTTGGCTGTGAAGTGGAAAAGAAAGTTGGCATAGGCGCTCGGCAGGTGCGCAAGGGAAGCCGTCTGCCGCTCGCCCGCGCCTTGGCCCCAGATCAACGAGACAGTTACTGTGCTGCCTAGCGTGCCCTTCAGACAGATGTGTCCGATGTACTGCTTACCTTTCACCACCGCCAGCCCCGATTGCTGAATGCCGCGCGGTACTGACTCATCAAGGGCGATGCGCGGGCTCTGTTCGCCGACAAACGGCTGCGCTTTGTCCATCGTCACAGCTGCCGCCGGGCCAACGGGAAGCCATTTCCGAAGCTGCATCCCAGGCATGCCTCCGTGTTGCTGGCCGTGGACCGGAGGCGCTGCTGGAGCGATCGGGAAGTAGAATTTGCGGTCGTCCAGCATCTCCGACCAGAGGCTGCGATAGACAAGCGGCCCGAGGTGCTCAATGAACATGCCGAACTGGTATTTGGAAGTCGGCTTCGCGATTTGCTGCGTGTCAACCGTGACGGCCAGGGGCGGGGCGGCCTTGGCGGTCTGCTGACCTGCAGCGACCGCCGCGCCGACGAACCATAAGCCAGAAAGCGCCAGCATCGCGCACGATACTTTTCCGGCGCACCACGCTCTCGATTCATTTTGTTGCGTCCCACTTTCGGCCATGCAGCCCTCGTCTAAATCGATTTTGTTCGTGAGCGCGACAACGTCGTTATCGACGCGTGCCTATGCTAACACCAGGAAATATCGAATGAAAAGGGCGTGCGTTGCCAATCATGAATCGGTTAACTTCGTTCGCGCATGGCTTGCAAACTGTTGCACCATGCGAGTACTATTTGGCTGTTTCTGGAGCACTAAATCCATTTAGCTGAATTGGCGAACGCTTCCTCGTGGCGGCGATCGTTCGCGGGCCGACTCTCGTTCTGACCGGCGGGGTCGATCATAGGCAGCTAATCAACACACGTTTCGGTGGGCTTCACAGATTGCAGCAGGTTGGATCTGCGTTCTCCGGACCTGCTTAAGGAGAAAGCGTCGATGGAATCATCCTCTCGAAGGACATTTCTGAAGAACGGCACCGCGGCGATCATTGCCGGGCCAGGTTTCATGCATTCGCGCCCACCATCCATCGCGCCGGTGCTGCAGGCCTCAGCTTCCCCGGAGTCAGAGAGCAGCTTCCGGCCGGCCTCGACGAATGTGCCCGATGCGGAGTATCCGCGGATCGATGATCTGGGCCGCGTTCAGTTTCGCATCAAGGCGCCCGATGTACAGCGCGTGCAGATCATGGTGGGTGGAGGAGGAGGCGAAACACCCAGGATGGACCTGCTGAAGCAGGCCAGCGGCGAGTGGACGCTCACCACTCCGCCGATCGTTCCAGGCTTTCATTACTATCCTGTGTACGTCGACGGGTTCGAAGTCACCGATCCCGGTAGCCACACGTTTTTTGGCGAGGGCCGGGATATGAGCGGGATCGAGATCCCGTCTCCGGGCGAGACCTTTTACAATATCCACGAGGTTCCCCACGGAGAGGTGCGGGAGCGTTGGTATCACTCCAGTGTCACGGGCACGTGGCGCAGGATTTTCGTGTATACCCCTCCCGGCTATGACGATCAGCTGCACACGCGATATCCCGTGCTCTATCTGCAGCACGGCGCCGGCGAAGACGAGACCGGATGGACACGGCAGGGCCGGGCAAATCTGATTCTCGATAACCTGATCGCCGCCGGCAAGGCGAAGCCCATGATCATCGTGATGGCCTACGGTTATGCGCGGCGGGCGGGCGTTCCCGCACCGGATAGGAGCAAACTCCGTTTCGGCTCACCGGAAGCTATGGCGGCCATGAGGGCGCAGACGGCTGCTTTCGGAGATGACCTGACCCAGGTCGTCATTCCGCTGGTCGATAAGAGGTACCGCACTCTCACCGACCGCAATCATCGGGCAATGGCCGGTCTCTCCATGGGAGGCATGCAGACATTTGAAGTGACGCTTAATCATCCAGACTTCTTCTCGTACATCGGCGGTTTCAGCGGTGCTCCCTTTGTGCTGGGCAATACGAAATTCGACCCAAAGACGGCGTGGAACGGAATCATGGCCGATCCTTCTGCCTTCGCCAAACGGTTTCACCTGCTCTGGCTGGGTGTGGGCACCAATGAAATGGCGCGGATTCATGATGGCCTGATCGCATTCAATCAGGCGCTCGATAATGCAAAGATCAAACATGTCTTCTATCAGTCGCCCGGAACGGCTCACGAGTGGCAAACGTGGCGAAGAGATCTGAACGATTTCGCTCCTCGGCTGTTTCAGCAGTCCTCCTGAGGTGTGTAGCTTCCGGGCCGGCCTACTGCATGCGGCCAGTTCCCGGCTGAGCACGCGGGACTGCGTTTTATTCTTGCCGCCCGACAGGTACGGAGACGACCACAGGATACTTATTCGCAACTCGGGAAAGGCTCTGCATGAGATGTCACCGATTTCTGCTTCTGTCTGTCGCCGTCTGCTCCGCTGTGATGACCTGCAGGGCGCAGACAGGGAGTTCCTGTTCCGCTCTCAATAACCTAAAAATGGACGGGGTTGAGATCACGGGCGCGACTGAGGTCCCCGCAAACGGTCCGCTGCCGTCCTCGTATCCGCGCTACAGCGGCTCGCTGCCCGCGCATTGCCGGGTGGAGGGTGTGATTCACCGGCGCAAGGGTGTTGACGGCGTCGAGTACGGCATTGGTTTTGCAGTCGCCCTGCCCGCGAGAAGCGCCTGGAACGGCGACTTCATGATGCAGGGCGGAGGAGGCAGCAACGGCATCGTCGACTATCCAGCCGGGAATTCTTACTCCGGCGACAAATCGGCGCTGGAACGCGGCTTCGCGGTCGCCAGCACCGATACAGGGCACAGGTCCCGGACCGGCTTCGACTTCTCGTTCATGCGCGATCAGCAAGCGTATCTCGACTTCGCCTACCAGGCCAACGCCGAAGTGGCCGGCGTGGCCAAGCAGATCATCACACGCTACTACGACAGGCCGGCAGCTTACTCGTATTTCGTCGGGTGCTCAACTGGCGGACGCGAGGGGATGATCCTCTCGCAGCGTTTCCCCACGGTCTTTAACGGCATAGTCGTCGGCGACCCCGCGATGCGCACCGGCCTCTCCAATCTCGCTATCGGGCAGTGGATTCCCGTGGCCTGGAACCAGGCGGCTCCGAAGGACGCATCGGGTAAGCCGGAGATCGAAAAGCTTTTTACGGACGCGGATCGCAAGCTTGTCATCGATGCACTGGTGAAGAAGTGCGACGTGCTCGATGGGGTGGCGGACGGAATGATCTTCGATCCCATCGGCTGCCATTTCGATCCTGAGGAGATCGCCTGCAAGCCCGGACAGCGCGAAGGCTGTCTGGCGCCGGAGAAAGCCGCGGCGATCAGGAAGGCCTTCGCCGGTCCGAAGAACGCTTACGGCATGCAGGTGTATCCGGGATTCCTCTATGACACCGGGATCGCAGCTTCTGGCCCATTGCCGGGGCTGCTGAATCCGCATTCCCGCGGACTCTTCGGACCCGTCACGACGGCGACGACGCTTGATGTGAACAAGGCAGCTCTCCACGCCTCCGAACCGCTGGTCGAACCTGCTGCGAAGAATCTCTCCACCTTTTCGGGGAACGGCGGGAAGGTGATTTTCTTCCACGGCGACAGCGATCCGTGGTTCTCGCCGCTCGACACGTTTGAGTACTATCAGTCGCTCGCCGCAGCCAATGGCGGAGCCGAACAGGTCGCCACGTGGAGCCGGTTATTCTTCGTTCCCGGCATGAGCCACTGCGGGGGCGGTCCCTCACTGGACCATTTCGACATGCTGGACGCGGTGGTGGATTGGGTTGAGAAAGGAACCGCACCCGATTCGGTGATCGCCACCGGGAAGGCATTTCCGGGAAGAAGCCGCCCGCTTTGCGCCTATCCCAAGTACGCGCAGTACAGCGGACACGGGAACACGCAGGATGCCAGCAGTTTTGTGTGCCGGTAGTGCGAGCGTACGGGACATTTTGCAAAACGTGCACGCCACATCGACTTGACCAACGTAAGAGAGGGAGCCCCCGATGCATTTCCGACTGCGAACAGTTCTGGTAGTGTTCTCGCTCATTCCACTGTTCCGAACCCCTGCGGCTTTTGGGGCGGACCCAACCCTCCAAATGAAGGTCACGTCCAACGGCTATCTCGATGCGCGAGGCGTCAGTGTCATGCTCTACGACAGCGCCTTCAGCCCCGTTTTCTTCGACCAGAAAGACGCGGGCATGCAAATCATCCTGCACGGCAATCGCGTGGCTACGAACGGCAGCCTGCGCCTGCTCGCCACGCCCGAGCAGTGGGACGCCATTCCGACCATCAAAGCCCATCAGCCCGATCAGGAACACGATCGTCTTACGGCCGATCTGTCGTATCCCGATTACCACCTGGACTATCACGTTGTGATTGCCGCCGAGCCGGGGGGGAATCCGCGTGAGCGTGAACCTCGATCAGCCGCTGCCGGAGAGTCTGGTCGGCCGCGCCGGCTACAATCTCGAGTTCCTGCCCTCAATCTACATGGATAAGGCGTACACGGTAGACAACAAGGTTTTCGGCGTTATGCCTCGTTATCCCGAAGACAAAATGACCACGGCTCAGCCCAGGCCCAGCGATCCGAAGCGGGTATGGTATGTCGAGCAATGGCACAAAGCAGAGGGTTACACCGAGCCGTTGCCCATTGCCTCCGGGCAGACAATCACACTGGCCGCGAACGATCCGCTCGACCGCATCTCCGTCACTTCGGACTCCGGCCCGCTTCAGCTCTTTGACGGTCGCGATAAGGCGCAGAACGGATGGTTCGTGCTTCGCACGCTCATTCCAGCGGGCAAGACGAAGGACGCGCTGGTGTGGCATCTCCGGCCCAATTACATCCCGAACTGGACCCGGCCGCCGATCATCGCACACAGCCAGGCCGGATATGCGGCGGATTTTCAGAAGATCGCCATTCTCGAACTCGACCCCAACTTCGACGCGCCCGGAACCGCGAAACTGCTGCGCCTTTCTGATGACGGCTCGTTTCAGGAAATATTTACGGGGCCCATCTCGAAGCCCAAGCCCTGGCTGCGCTATGTCTACTCGAAGTTCGATTTCTCTTCAGTGAAAGATCCCGGCCTCTATGTCATCGAGTATGGCGGGCGGCGAAGCGATGTCTTTCCCATCATCGAGAACGTCTACGACAAGACTTGGCAGACAACGCTCGATGGCTTTCTCGCCGTGCAAATGGATCACGTCTCCGTGCAGGATGGCTACCACATGTGGCATGGCGTGGCGCATCTCGACGATGCGCGCCAGGCCCCACCCAACACACCGCACTTTGACGGTTACGATATGGGGCCGAACACGTATTCGCCGTACAAGCCGGGCGAGCACATCCCGGGTCTGAACGTCGGCGGATGGTTCGACGCCGGCGATTTCGATAACGACGATTACGGTCAGTACGCGACCATTCAGAACCTTTCGCTGGCCTGGAGCACCTTTCCTATGAAGTGGGACCAACTCACCGTGGACGAGAAGGCGCGCTCCGTCCAGATGCACCGCCCTGACGGGATTCCCGATGTCGTGCAGCAGGTAGAACATGGCGTACTGCAGCAACTCGCGCAGATCAAGGCTGTCGGGCACCCGTTCACGGGGATTCAGTCGGCGTGGCTTTCGCAATACACCTTCGTTGGCGATGCCGCCTCGCAGACGGACAACCGCCTGTATGACCCAAAGCTCTCGCCCAATCAGATTCAGGGTAATTTCTCCGGGAAGCCGGACGACCGCTGGGCATGGACCCGCTACACGACGTTCAACCAATATGGCGCGGCGGCATCGCTGGCCGCAGCCTCCCGCGTGCTCCGGGGCTGGAATGATCCGCTGGCGAAGGAGTGCCTCGATACCGCTATCAAGCTCTGGGACGACGAGAAGACGCACCCTGCGCCCAACCCGCCGCGGATGTTTCCCGGCATGGGTTCGCCGGACTGGTCGGCCGCGCTCGAGCTTATGATCGCCACCGACGGTGCCCAGCCGTACAAGCAGCGAGTCGAGGAACTGTTCCCCTCCATGATCACTCACATGGGCTTCCGCGGATGGACGGCGGTGCGCGCTCTGCCGTATCTGGATGCCAGCTACAAGTCCCGCTTCAAAGCAGCGCTCCAGGCTTGGCTGCCGGAGCTGAACCGCCAGCTCGACGCAACTCCCTTTGGCGTGCCACCCACACGCGGCGATTGGGGCGGCTCAGAACAAGTCGCCAACTTCGGTGCTGAGATGTACTTCCTGCACGAGACTTTTCCCGACATCGTCGGCCCGGAGTACACCCTTCGCGCAGCCAACTACCTGCTCGGCATGCACCCGGTTTCGAGCGAGTCTTATATCGCTGCCATCGGCACGGCCTCGAAGCTGCATACCTACTCGAACAATCGCGGCGATAACTCGTATATCCCGGGAGCCATGATCCCGGGGTACATCGTGATCAAGCCGGATTTCCCGGAATGCATCGCGGACTTCGGAATGCTCTGGTATGAAGACGAAACCACCGTCTCAGCGGCCAGTAGCTGGATTCTGGAGGCGAATGCAGCCGAGGCCATCGTAAGGGAGAAGACCGCTTTGAACGGCGGTCTGAAGCGATGAGTTCGGGCTCTTGTCACCGAGGGAGCGGATGGAGAAGGAGACGGGTGTCTTTTCGTGTGCGACTGCTATGCAGAAGATACCGCAGCGGACTGCCAAATCGGCAATTCCGGCAGTTTCGCGATCCTAACTCTCCAACTCCGAGATCTATCTCACGAAGAAGATCCGGCTGGCAGACGGCGTCGGATTCCGCTTCGACACCCGAATCTTCAACGGGTTAAACGGCCACGCTTTGCCCTGCCCGCGGAAGATTCAGGCCGGGATTCCTGGCGAGTCTTTGATGCGGACCGATTCCGGCGGGCTGACTGGCAAATTTCGCCCAGGGTCTGCTCGGTGTTGGCATTTCGTTGACAGCTCCCCGCGGATGATTGCGTTCGAAGCGACAGTCGAGTTCTGATCATCGGAAGGACCCCTCGCAAGGGTCTCTATCGAGTAGGTGGCTACTGTCTTCAGTCCCCAATCAATATCGCTCCACTGCAACCCGAGGGTCTCGCTCACGCGGAGGCCGAGGCACGCCATCGTGGCGCCCATCATGTTCACATGTATCGGCAAGTGACTCATTACGTCCCAGAATTGCTCCGGTGTCAGGACGACGGCTTCCTTACTTCTTTTAGTGACGCCTTTGATCTCGACGAATTCAAGGGGATTTCTACGCTCAACAGGCAGTTATTCCCAAAGCGTAGCCAATTTAAAGAGCGTGTGCATCAGGCTGCGTAAATGTCCCTTTGAAATGGGTGCCAGCGAGAGAGATTGAAACCACGAATGCAGTTCATCTGGTCGGATCTCCAGCAACAGGTATTTGCCCCACTTAGGACGGAGATGATTTCGGATGAGCGAGCGGTAAGAATCGGCAGTGGACTTGCGGGCCGGAATCTCCTCCGAAATATACCGATCCAGCAGAGCACCGAAAGTCACTCCAGCGGAGCGTCCGTAGTCGGTCCCTCTGTTCAATTGGAGAATCTGTGTTTCCAGCGCCTTTCTGACTTCTGACTTCGACTTATAGAGTTTGCCGTCAAGGATCTGTGTTCTAAGTTTTCTCTTCCCATCTTCGTCCACGTAATAGCGGAATTCCCAGGCGAATCCGGCAGCTCGCCTGACCGTCCGGATACTTCTGTTGATAGCGGGGTCTTTTGATTCGCACCATAGCCCTCGAGTGTGGTTTTGGGGGAAGCTCATCTTAAAATGGTGTTCAATGGTGTCGCCATTGTAAAGAGGGCTGTTTAACTTATTGATATTATGGAGCACCGGGCGGGAATCGAACCCGCGAATACTGGTTTTGCAGACCAGCGCGTTAGCCACTTCACCACCGGTGCTCTTGGTTGAATCATGAAAGCGAAAAACCCACTCGGCCGATCGGCAGCGGGTGGGTTTCCATGGTTGCGCGAAATTGTTTTAGTTCAACTCGCTCATGGACACACCCGCATACGGCTGCAGCAACAGCACGGACAGCGGCGGTTTGGAGCGATGTTCAGCATTTGCGAAGACTCTTAGAAGCGGTGTAGCTACCTCTTGAAATGTGAGGATAGAGCCTGCCACAAATTGCTGTCAAATGATCGCGCCATCGTTTTCGACAGCACGCTCGTGCTTCGCGCGGCTCTTCGCCATGGCGATGGGCCGAATTTCTCAGCGCCCGGGGGCGCGATTTTTCCAGTGGCGCTGGTAGTTGTCGAGCGTCGAAAACGTCTGGCTCTGCATGCGATCGATATAGATTGTTCCATGCAGATGATCGATCTCATGCTGCAGAATGCGCGCGTACCATCCCTTGGCTTCAATGACCCGAGGCTTGCCATGCTGATCGAGACAGGTGACGCGAACCGAGCGCGAGCGCGGAACCTCCGCCATAAATCCGGGGAGACTCAGGCAGCCTTCAAAAAAAGAAACCTGCGAGTCGGAAAGCAATTCAATCTGCGGATTGATCAGCACGTGGAAGTCGACGGGAATGCGTTCTCTCTCTTTCAATTCGGCTTCCGTCGCCGTCTTGTGATACTCCGTTCGATCTTCAATCACCGCCAGCTTCAGAGACTGACCAATCTGCGGCGCTGCCAATCCGACTCCCGGCGCGTCGCGCAGCGTTTCGCGCATATGCTCAATCAAGTCTTTGATCTGTGGGCTGCGAATCTCTTTGGGCGCAAGTGGGCGCGGCGTTTGCCGCAACACGGGATGTCCAACAGCAACAATCTTCAGCAGCATTGATCCTGCAATTCCGGCGATCGCCGGGCCGGCGCAGCAGCCTGAATCGCCCACACCCTATGCTACAATTTAGCAACTTCTTTGGTGATGGAGTTCTGCCGAGTGACGATCATTCAACTTTCTCGAATGTATATGGCCATGCGCGCCCCAGGCGGTCGCAGGCCAGCTTCAGAAGTCTGAGTTATCCCGCTCAATCTTCATTCTGGCAGCCGCCTGGGGAGTTCCCGCCACGGCCAGTTTTCTCCCAGGAACCATTGCATAGCCGAATGGAGATTACGTTTTGAGCTCACCAGATTTGGACATTTCTACCGTCGCGATTCATGGCGGACGATCGCTGGATTCGCACGCCAGCTCGATCCTGTTTCCTCTCTATCAAACCAGTACGTTTGTGCACGACGCGGTCGGCGTCGACAAAGGTTTTAGCTACTCGCGAGTGTCGAATCCAACCGTGGACGCGCTGGAGAAAGCGATTGGCGCGCTGGAAGGTACACCTCCGGCGGTTTGCTTTCGCACAGGCATGGCGGCAGTCACCACCCTGTTTCTCTCCGTGCTGCAGTCCGGCGATCACGTCGTACTCACGGATGTTGTGTATGGCGGCACCATGCGCCTGTTTCGCGAAGTGCTGGATCATCTCGGCATAAGCGCCTCTTTCGTGGATACATCCGATCCGGCAAATGTTGAAGCGGCCATCACCCCCGCGACTCGCATCGTTTTCCTGGAGACGCCGGGCAATCCAACGCTGAAGCTGACGGACATTCCCGCGGTTGCGGAGATTACCAAGCGCCATTCCATCTTGCTGGTAGTCGATAACACATTTCTGACGCCGATTCTGCAGAATGTGCTGCAGCTAGGCGCGGATATTTCTCTGTTATCGACAACGAAATATATCGACGGCCATAACGCAACCGTCGGCGGCTCATTGGCCACTCAGGATGAGAAGCTGCTGGAGCGATTTCGTTTGATTCGCAAGACCATCGGCACCACGCAGGCTCCGTTCGAGGCGTGGCTGACGCTGCAGGGAATGAAGACGCTGCCTGCTCGGTTGAAGCTTCATTGCGAGAATGCACAGGCCATTGCCGAATGGCTAGAGGGCAATCCCGCGGTGAAACGTATGTATTATCCCGGCCTGCAATCGTGTCCACAAAAGGCTTTGGCAGAAAAACAGCAGAGTGCGGCCGGCGGCATGATCGCCTTTGAGTTGAAGGCTGGCTACGACGCCACGATTCGCATGTTGAATCAAGTGCAGCTCTGCTCGCGCGCCGAAAGCCTGGGAGGATTGGAAACCCTGATCACGCACCCGTCTTCGACAACGCACGCCGACCTGGATCCAGACTTGCGCCGCCGCCTTGGCATCACCGACGGTTTGGTTCGACTTTCTGTTGGACTGGAAGCCCCGCAAGATATCATCCGCGATCTGGAACAGGCGTTCGCAGCTGCTGGATGTAATGTCCGGGAGAAAGAGGCTGGACATGAAAATCGCTAGCCGCCTGGTAAGTTTCGATCCCGCTCCGGGAGATCGCTTCCGCCCCATCTCTACCCCGATCTATCAGACAGCCACGTTCGAGCAGGAATTTTCCGATCAGTTTGGCGAATACGATTATTCGCGGAGCGGCAATCCAACTCGTGCGGTGGTCGAAAAGCAGATTGCATCGCTGGAAAACGGGACCCATGGATATTGCTTCTCCAGCGGCATGGCCGCCATCACCACCGCGACAAAGTTGCTGCAGCATGGCGAAGAAATTCTTGCCGACAACGATTTATATGGCGGCACCTGCCGGCTGTTTACAAAGGTGCTGAAACGCACTGGCATCTCCGCTCGTTACGCGGACGCGTGCGATCTGGAGAATTTCGAGCGCCAGATCACTCCCAAAACCAAATTGATTTACGTCGAGTCGCCCACCAATCCATTGTTGCGAGTAGTGGATCTACGCAAGCTGGCTGCGATGACTCATAGTCACGATGCCCTGCTGTGCGTGGACAACAGCACCATGTCGCCTTACCTGCAGAACCCGCTTGACCTGGGAGCGGATGTCGTTCTGCATTCGGGGACCAAGTTTCTCGGCGGACACCACGACGTCACGGCCGGATCGATCGTCGTGAAAGACAAGGCGCTTGCCGAGCAGATTTATTTTGTACAGAACGCAGAAGGCAATGCGCTCGCGCCGTTCGACTGTTATCTGCTGCTGCGTGGTATGAAGACATTGAAGCTGCGATTGGATTGCCAGCAAAAAAACGCGAACGCCATCGCCGGATATCTCAGCCAGAACAAAGCGATTCAGCGGGTCTTCTATCCCGGGCTGAAAAACGATCGCGGGTATGAGCTGCAGCGTTCGCAGGCGCGCGGCGCGGGCGCTGTGTTGAGCTTTACGACCGGTTCCGTCGCGCTGTCAAAAGCCATCGCCGAAAATACCAAGCTGTTCCGCATCACCGTCAGCTTCGGCAGCGTCAACTCTTCAATCAGCGTGCCGGGAAACATGTCGCACGCCAGCGTTCCAGTGGAATTGATGGCGCAACGCGACCTGCCGAAAGACCTGGTGCGCATTTCCGTAGGAATCGAGGACGAAGAAGACTTGCTGGCCGATCTGGATCGCGCCATCCAGTCCTATCGGTGAAGTTTACTGGGTAGCTGGTCGAAAAACCCCAGAGGCTGAAGCCCAGGTATATTTTTGGGTCTACGACCCGACTGAAGTCGGGCCCTGATACAAAGCACTATCGACAGCACCAAATAGTTATTTGGCCCCGCGATCGCTCTCGAACATGGCCATCGCTTCAATTTCAATCAGCAGATCCGGGCGGCACAAGATTGCCTGGATTCCCGTGGAGGCAGGCAAAGGGTTCAGCCCTTTTTCCCGAAAGAACTGCGTCCGTATCTGGTTGAACTGGTCGTAGTCGCGCTCAATATCGCGCAGATAACAGCTGGTCCGGACTACATCCTTCCAGGTCGCGCCTTCCGCAGTCAACAGCCCGGTAATATTGTGGAGCGTGCGCTTCATTTGCGCGCCAAAATCCCCCACATGCACGGTTTGTCCAAACTCGTCGATGCTTGCCGTGCCTGAAATCATCAGGATGGTGACGCCTTTAATGTCCAGCCGCAGACCACGCGAGAACGACGACGGCTTGGCGTATTCGTAGGCTTCGTTCAGCACGCGCGGTTCCGTGATGGCTTTCTTGCTGACTGGGGTATGGATTTCCGATGGGACTTGGATCGTTTCTGTAGGTGACATATAAGGATCGCTTTCTTTGCTTCGGATTCGAAAATGCACCGCAGGCTGTGATCCCAGCGGTGGAAGTACTTGTACCTGTTGCAGCAGGGGACGCGCCCAACTCTCGGACTTTTACGCTGCTCCTATCCGGTAGCCGTCCGGATCTTTGCCGCGAACGCGCCGCCACCAGACCTGGAATGTGGGAACGTTGACGGTGACGATAAAGAGTTTTCTCAGGCAGTTCGATGGGCATTCCAAGGGTCGGACGCCGTGCCAGGAATGTTCTGTGCGTTGGAAGAAGAGGCTCTCATTTCCACGCGGAACCAGCGAAGCAGCCACTTTCAGATCGTCGAAGGCGGGGGCCGAATGTGGTTTGAAGCGCCCTTCGTCGTCCAACATCAGGATCTGGCCTCCCCAATTTGTGTCCCAATCCTCTTCCGTGTTGAAGTAAAAAATATGCGTCGCCAGCTTGCGCCGGGCATCGCAATGCGGGGAGACGGAACATCCCTGCCATGCGTAGTACCACTCCAGTGTCAGGATGAACTTCTGCGGTCCTAACATTCTTCGCAGCCAAGACTGGTAGACCTCACCCTGCAACTCAGCGACAAATTCCTTCCATGGTTCCGGCAACTCGATGCCCGGCCTGTAATGCAGAATGTAGCGATCGTGCGGGGCTTGCCCGTATCCTCGTTTGACCCCGACCTTGCGATCGAACTTCTCCACCTCCGGCATGGAGTGGCGCAACCGCTCAAAACCCTCCTCCGTCAGCGCCGCGGGAATGCTGATCCAGGGATAGGGCTGCCGCGCACGAAACATTTCCGGGGAAAGGGACTCGATACGTCCCGAGTCGAGATAAGTCACACCATACCTCCGAGGCAGGCACTTAGGAATACGGTCTCACTCCGGCGCACATTCCTCGGTGACGTGCATCACGGTCCAACACAAAAAACGGTATGCTTTCGGTATCTGGGATTTTAGAAAGGACCGATCATGAATATTGCCGCAAGCGTAACTGATCTGATTGGACGGACTCCTCTGGTGGAGTTGCATCGTGTGACGAAGGGTTGCCAGGCGCGGGTGGTGGCCAAGCTGGAGAGCCAAAATCCGCTGAGCAGCGTGAAAGACCGCATCGGCCTGGCCATGATTGAGGCAGCCGAGCGCGAAGGCAAAATCACACCCGGCAAGACCGTGCTGATTGAACCGACCAGCGGCAATACCGGGATTGCGCTGGCATTTGTGGCAGCGGTCAAGGGCTACGACATCATCCTGACCATGCCGGAAACGATGAGCCTGGAACGCAGAATTCTGTTGCTGGCGTTTGGGGCCAAGATTGTCCTGACCCCCGGACCCAACGGCGTCAAGGGATCGATTGCCAAGGCGGAAGAGCTACTGCGCGAGACACCCAACAGCTACATGCTGCAGCAGTTCAACAATCCCGCCAATCCTAAGATCCACTTCGACACCACGGGGCCGGAAATCTGGAACGATACGGATGGCAAGGCAGATATTCTGGTGTCGGGCATCGGTACCGGCGGCACGCTGACGGGGGTAAGCGAATACATCAAGGCCCGAAAGCCGGGATTTTGGTCGGTTGCGGTCGAACCCGCCGATAGCGCCGTGCTCTCCGGCGGCAAACCAGGGCCGCACAAGATTCAGGGTCTCGGCGCCGGGTTCGTCCCCAAGATATTGAAGACGGATCTCATCGACGAGATCATCACCGTGACCAATGACGATGCCATCGCCATGGCGCGGAGGTTGCCCAAGGAAGAAGGCCTGCTGGTTGGCATCTCTTCCGGAGCTGCGGTCCATGCCGCTCTGCAGTTGGCGCGCAATCCAAAGCACGCTGGAAAATTGATTGTCGTCATCATCCCCAGCGCCGGCGAGCGGTATCTCTCGACTGTGTTGTTCGATGAGTTGCGCAAAGAGGCCATGGAGACGAAGACTTCCGCAGTGACGGTATGAAGCGATCTGATAAGGCTAAAGTAGTTGGTTATGCGGAGGATGAGACCCGCCTCAACGCAGGTCTGTCGCTGCGGCGACCCGAAGCGACAAAAGCATAGATGAGACCACTTCTATGAACCTGGTGCGACTGATTCGCGAAGACATTCGATGCGTGTTCGAGCGCGACCCTGCGGCCACCTCGAAGGCGATGGTGCTGCTTTGCTATCCGGGCCTGCATGCCGTGTGGTCCCACCGCATTCATCACTGGCTTTGGTTGCATGACTTGAAGTTGTTGTCGCGTGTGCTGTCGCAAATCACGCGTTTCTGGACTGGAATTGAAATCCATCCAGAGGCACAGATCGGTCGACGATTGTTTATCGATCACGGCATCGGTGTCGTCATCGGCCAAACCGCCATCATTGGGGATGACGTGACGCTCTATCAGGGTGTGACGCTGGGCGGTACCGGAAAGGGCGTGGGAAAACGCCATCCTACGCTGCGCGATGGAGTCTTTGTCGGCAACAACGCCAACATCCTGGGCGACATCACGATTGGAGAACATTCTCGTGTCGGCGCCGGCTCTGTGGTGCTGCGCGATGTGCCTCCGGATTCGACGGTCGTGGGTGTTCCAGCGCACATCGTGTACCAGGGCGGCAAACGCGTGCTAATTACCGATCCTCGAGAAATCAACGATCCATTGTCGGACGTCATCATCGGGCTTTGTGACGAGGTGAAGCGTCTGAAATCGCGCGTCGAGCGCCTGGATGGCCAGCTGCAGCAATCGTTGCTGACGGATCCGGAAAGCGCGCTGGCGGTGGAGGAAGAAGAACGCGCTCGTTATCGCAGCCAGCAATATCCCCGGTCAGATTACGTGAGCATGGGCGAAGGCATCTGAACAGATCCGCGCGCGTGCGTGCCCTCGGTCACATTCCCGGATGCGAAAGGTGATTCGCGTTGGGCACCAGTTCCAGGTAGAGCGAGTGCGGCAGGTTGGTATTCCAATGGCCGGTCGCCTTGGCATAGCCCACAAATCCAAAAAATACGCACGCCAGCACAATAGTGACGGCCATGGGAGTCAGCACAAGATTGTGCCAGCGATCATTGACCTCCGTCGCGTGACGTGGTGGCAGCGAGAACTGCAATGCGTTCTGCGCCGGACAGACGGCAATACATTCCATGCAGGCTGCGCATTCAACAGAGCGAATCTGTATCAGCCGATCCACCGGCAAGTTGGCGGAGCAGGCACGCGCACACTTGCCGCAGTCAATACATGCAGCCGCGTCGCGGCGAATCCTCGCCGGGCTTAGCAGGGACGCCAACCCCATCAACGCGCCGTATGGGCACAAATAGCGGCACCAGAAATTTCGTATGAAGAGTGAAAGCGCAAGCAGCACGACCAAGACGATGATTCCGGTCTGGCCGAGGTCGCGAAAGAAATTCAGCATTTTGACATCCGCCACCATGCCGTACGGCGAATGTAAAAAGTCCGCCAACGCTGCGGCCGACATGCTCCCAATCACAAACGCGAAAAAGCTGAGAAGTAGATATTTCAATCCGCGCAGCGGAAGGTCAAGCCGCTTTGGAAGTTGGAAGTTCTTGCCGAAAAACTTCTCGCCGGTTTTCCATAACAGTTCTGAGAGTGTGCCGATCGGGCACAGCCAGGAGCAGAAAGCTTTCTTCAGCAGCAGGCTAGACAGAAGGAATGCGAGGAACAGAAACATCGCGGCCGGATGGATCTGGGGAATGCTATGGGTTTCCAGCAGGTATTTCGTGTTCATCATTCCGGCAATGGGCAGCCATCCTTCCACCCCCGCGGGCCGGTTCACATACAGCGTTCTTCCTGCAGTTTCGTAGTAGCGTGTCCACAGGCAGAACTGAATTCCCAGCCCTATGTTCAGCATCACAAAGACGGTCTGAACGCTGTGGCGAAACCACTGCGAGCGGTCCTTTAACCTACGTCGAATCAGCCTCTTGCGATGTTTAATAATAGGCCGAATGGAGCCTGAAGCGGCTCCATTCGGGATGCTGTCGGCTTGCAGCGGCGGCGGAAATTCGGCCTCAGATTGTGCGGACATCCTCACCCTCAAAGGTTCACTCTAGAAGAAGGCGAAAGTGACAGCTGTGACGTAGGTCACAAACGATTGACGCCCGGAAAACAATACTAGAGTGTGCTGAATTATCAGGGTGCGACCATGACCGACAACTGTGCTAACAGGATGGAAAACGAAGGCTGCTTCATGTGCAAGGAAAGGCATGCTGACTGGTTCTGCAACCTGTCTCCACAAGCACTGGTGGAATTCGAAACGCTTGGCATGCAGATGACGGTTCCTTCCGGCAGCACCCTCTTTTTCGAATCGCAAACGGCGCGCAGCGTATACATCTTGTGCGGCGGTCATGTGAAGCTGACCACCTCTTCAAAAGATGGCAAGACGCTGCTGGTGCGAATTGCCAAGCCGGGAGACGTGCTCGGCTTGAGCGCTGCCATCTCCGGCACGGCGTACGAAATCACCGCGCAGGCGATTGAGCCGGTCCAGGTGAAATCATTTCAGCGGCAGGATTTTCTGCACTTCATCGAGCATCACCTGGAAGGCAGCATGCACGCGACCAAGATGATCAACAAGGAATATCGCGATGCCCTGGGCGATGCTACCCGTCTCGCGCTTTCCATGTCGATCGCCGGCCGCGTCGCCCGGCTGCTGCTGGAGATGACGGGTGGCGCGCGCGATGCGAAACCGCGGTTCACCATGTCCTTGACCCACGAAGAACTGGCCACCATGCTGGGCACGACGCGCGAATCCATCACACGCGTGCTGAGTGAGCTCAAACGCAAAGAGATTATTTCCATTAAGGGAACGTCGCTGACGATCCTCCGCAAATCTGCGCTCGAGCTGCTCGTTTAGGCCGCCAAACCCTATAGTTGGTGTAACATCTGTGACGGTTGTCATTGCTGTTGCAGATGCTCACTCCCTATCGTTAAGGAAAGAGGGGCCGGCATGTCTGACGCTCTATTGCTCCACCGCATCCACTTCGCCTTTACGGTCACATACCATTACCTGTTTCCGCAGTTGACCATGGGATTGGCGTTGCTGATCGTCATCTTGAAGACGATTGCCATTCGCAAGAATGATCCCGTGTACGACGATGCGGCCCGCTTCTGGGCGCGCATTTTTGGGATCAATTTCATCATGGGCGTGGTCACGGGAATTCCGATGGAGTTTCAGTTCGGGACCAACTGGGCGCAGTTCTCTCGCATGACCGGAGGCGTGATCGGTCAGCCGCTGGCCATGGAAGGCGTCTTTTCCTTCTTTCTGGAGTCGGCGTTTCTTGGCCTCTTTCTTTATGGAGAAAAGCGTCTGTCCCGCTGGCAACATTGGTGGGCGGCCTTCCTGGTATTTGTCGGCTCCTGGATCTCCGGCTTCTTTATCATCGTCACCGACGCCTGGATGCAGCATCCGGTCGCTTACCGTGTACTGGCGAATGGATCCTATGAAGTGACCAGCTTCTGGAAGTTGCTGCTGAATCCCTGGGCGCTGTTGCAGTATGCCCACAATATGAGCGGTGCCGTCATCACGGCAGCCTTCGTCATGTGCTCCGTCGGAGCGTTCTATCTGTTGGAAGACAAGTTCTCCGAATATGCCCGCGCGTTTCTCCGGGTTGGCGTCATCATCGGCGCGATTGCCTGCATCTTTCAGATTTTTCCCAGCGGCGATCTGCATGGAAAATACATGGCGCACCATCAACCCGCTACCACCGCTGCCATGGAGGGACTTTTCAACACCGAGAAGGGAGCTCCCATGGTGCTGATGGGGCAGCCGAATGTTGAGAATCAGCAGATCGACAATCCACTGGTCGTCAACAAGGTGCTAAGCTTTCTGATTTACGGCACCACAACGGCGGAAGTGAGCGGACTGAATACGTTTCCCAAGGATCAGTGGCCCACGAATATTCCGCTGTTGTTCTTCGCGTATCACATCATGGCTGGGCTAGGCACCTACTTCGTCGTTCTTATGTTGCTGGCCATCATCTGGCTGTGGCGCGGAACGCTATTCCAAGCGAAGTGGCTGCTGTGGCTTTTGATGTTGAGTTTTCCGCTGCCATATGTCGCCAATATCGCCGGCTGGATGACAGCCGAGATCGGCAGGCAACCGTGGCTGGTGTACGGCCTGATGCGCACCACCCAGGGATATTCCCAATTCGTCTCTACAGGGAACACGCTCTTCACCTTACTCGGCTTCATGGGCCTGTACGCGATCCTGTCGATCCTCTTTGTCTTCCTGATTTATGCCGAACTCGCGCGCGGGCCGCAGCGCACGCCCTCCGCCGGCATCCACACCGGCGCGCCGGTCAGCGCTGCATAGGAAAGGTACAGGAGATACCATGATGGGCTTGATCTGGTTCTGGATTGTCGCATTGATGCTGGTGGCGTATGTGGTGTTCGACGGCTTTGACATTGGAGCGGGCATTGCGCATTTTCTGATTGCGCGTTCGCACCAGGACCGCGACACCATATTGCGTACCATCGGTCCTGTGTGGGACGGCAATGAGGTCTGGCTGCTGGCCGGCGGTGGCACGCTATATTTTGCGTTTCCGTTGCTGTACGCGTCGTCGTTCAGCGGGTTTTATCTGCCGCTGATGATCGTGTTGTGGCTTCTGATCCTGCGCGGCATCGGCATTGAATTGCGATCGCACTTCGGCACCGTGGTCTGGCGCGGATTTTTCGATGGTTCCTTTGCCATTTCGAGCATTTTGCTCGCAATTTTTCTCGGCGCCGCGTTGGCCAATGTCATCCGCGGAGTGCCGCTGAATGCGGACGGATATTTCTTCGCTCCCTTGTGGACCAACTGGAGAGTCGGTCCCAACCCCGGCATTCTCGATTGGTATACGGTCATCGGCGGCCTGGTTGCGCTGGTTGCGCTCGCCATTCACGGCAGTCTGTATCTCACCATAAAAACCGGCGGAGAGCTCCAGCAACGGGCCCGTGATCTTGCGCAACGTGCGTGGATTGTTCTGCTGATTCTCACCATCCTGAGCTTGACCGCCACCATGCTGGTGCGGCCTGCCGTCTTGCAAAGTTATTTCCATTATCCGATCGCGTTCCTGATCCCCGCGGGCGTGCTGGGCAGCCTGTTCGGCATCCTGCTCTACTCTCGCAGTGGCAAGGATTTTCCGGCCTTTTTGAGTTCCTGCCTTTACCTTGCGCTGATGTTGGCCGGAGCCGCCGTGGGCTTATGCCCGGTTCTGTTGCCATCCAGCCGCAACTCTGCGCAGGACATCACCATTTCGAACTCACTTGCCGGCCATCACGGTCTGGCGGTCGGGCTGGTCTGGTGGGCCTTTGGCATCCTGCTGGCGATTGGTTATTTCATCTTCGTCTATCGCATGTTTCGAGGCAAAGTGGCCGAAACCGCGGACGCCCACTGGGATTGAACGACCATGAAGCCGCGGCTCGAATGTGAAGCTCATGTCAATCTCTGCGCTCCCCGGCGAACTCGCCGCACCGGAACTCTCATCTATCCTAGGTACATCGCCGATTGAGAGGGTTCCCGTGACATCCGACAACCGCACCGTCTCCGCCCGCCACTCCTCCTCTGCCGCCAACAAAATCGGTTCCCGCAAGCCGCTTGCCGCCGAAGAACTGCACAAGATGGATGCCTATTGGCGCGCCTGCAATTATTTGTGCGTCGGCATGCTCTACCTGCAGAAGAACCCACTGCTGCGAGAGCCACTGCTACCAGAGCACATCAAGCAGCGCCTGCTGGGCCACTGGGGATCGGATCCCGGCCAGACATTTACCTGGGTCCATCTGAATCGCCTGATCAAGAAATATGACCTGGACATGATCTACATTTCCGGTCCCGGCCACGGCGCGCCGGCCACTCTTTCCAACGCCTACCTTGAGGGCACATATTCCCAGGTTTATCCAGACAAGAGCGAAGACGAAGAAGGAATGCAGAAATTCTTCAAGGAATTTTCTTTTCCCGGTGGAATTGGAAGCCACTGCACTCCGGAAACGCCAGGGTCGATCCATGAAGGCGGCGAACTCGGCTACAGCATTTCGCACGCATTTGGAGCCGCGTTTGATAATCCAAATCTGATCGTCACGGTGGTTGTCGGCGACGGCGAAGCGGAAACCGGACCGCTGGCGACATCCTGGCACTCCAATAAATTTCTCAATCCCATTCGCGACGGCGCAGTGCTTCCTATTCTGCACCTGAATGGATACAAGATCGCCAATCCGACGATCCTTGCGCGAATTTCTGCGGAGGAGTTGGAGCAGTTACTGTGTGGCTACGGATGGACGCCCTATTTCGTTGAAGGCGACGATCCCCACATCATGCATCAGCAGATGGCGGCTACGCTGGAACATTGCATTCAGGAGATTCGATCCATCCAGAAACATGCGCGTAGCACCAACACCGCCGATCGGCCGCGTTGGCCCATGGTGGTTCTGCGTAGCCCCAAGGGCTGGACAGGACCGAAGGAAGTAGACGGTCACAAGGTGGAAGGGTTCTGGCGGGCGCACCAGATTCCCATCCTCGATGCTGTTACCAATCCTGCGCACCTGCGTCTGGTGGAAGAGTGGCTGAAAGGGTATAAGCCGGAGGAATTGTTCGATGAGGCCGGCACGCTGATCCCGGAGCTGAAAGACTTGCCGCCCAAAGGCAATCGCAGGCTCAGCGCCAATCCCCACGCCAACGGCGGCTTGCTGCGCAAGGCCCTGCGGCTGCCGGATTTTCGAGACTTCGCTTTTGCGGTGCCCAAGCCGGGCATTAGCGAAGTGGGACCCACCGAAGTGCTGGCGCATTTCTTGGCCGAAACCATGCGCAGGAACATGCAGAGTTTTCGCGTCTTCGGGCCGGACGAAACCGCCTCCAACAAATTGCAGGCTATTTATGAGGCCAGCAAGAAAACCTGGCTCGCCAAGTACTTGCCGGAAGATCAGGACGGCGGCGAGCTGGCCTGCGACGGCCGCGTCATGGAGATGTTGAGCGAACACACGCTGGAGGGATGGTTCGAGGGGTATGTCCTGACCGGACGGCATGGTCTCTTCGCCAGCTACGAGGCGTTTGTCCACGTCATCGATTCCATGTTCAACCAGCATGCCAAGTGGCTGGAGAAGTGCAAGTCTGAAGTGAAATGGCGCGCTCCCATCTCTTCCTTGAACATTCTGATTACATCGCTGGTCTGGCGACAGGATCACAACGGGTTCACCCATCAGGACCCGGGATTTCTTGACGTCGTGACCAACAAGAGCGCAGCCATCACGCGCATTTATCTGCCGCCGGATGCCAATTGCCTGCTGAGTGTCGGCGATCACTGTTTGCGCAGCACCAACTATGTCAACGTGATTGTTGCCGACAAGCAGCCCCATCTGCAGTATTTGAATATTGAGGAAGCCGTGCGGCACTGCACCAAGGGCATCGGCATCTGGGACTGGGCGAGCAACGACCAGGATGCGGAGCCGGATGTGGTAATGGCAACGGCCGGCGATATCGCCACCATGGAATCGCTGGCGGCTGTTGCAATTCTGCGCGAACGTTTTCCGGGACTGAAGATTCGCTTTGTCAACGTGGTCGATTTATTCAAGCTTGAGCCCGACACAGAACATCCGCATGGATTGTCTGACCGCGACTTCGATTCGCTGTTTACGCTCGACAAGCCCGTCATCTTCAACTTTCACGGCTACGCATCCTTGATCCATAAGCTGACGTATCGACGCACCAATCACGACAACATGCATGTCCGCGGATACAAGGAAAAAGGCAACATCAACACGCCTCTGGAACTGGCAATCCTGAACCAGGTCGACAGATTCAATCTTGCGATCGATGTGATTGACCGCGTACCGAAACTGCGCGCGACCGGGGCACATGTCAAAGAATGGCTGAAAGACCAAATCACAGACGCGATTGACTACGCGCACGAAAATGGGATCGACCGAAAGGAAATTCGAGAGTGGAAGTGGCCCCTGGGATGAGGACTGACCTGAAACATTTGCCGATCCTGGTTTTTAATGGCGGATCTTCGTCGATCAAGTTTTCCATTTACATTGCCGATGGCAAACAGCTGACGAAGCTGAACGATGGGGAAGCGGGCGGCATCGGAACGCCCAAGCCGCAGTTCAGTTTCTACGCCTATCGCGACGGAAAACGCGAGGCGCTGGTGTCGGAGTCTGAACCGAAAGACCTGGGTTCGACCCGCGATGCCGTGCGAAAGATTGCGGCTCTGCTGCATCAGCCAGGACTCACGCAGCCTGCCGCCATCGGTCACCGCATCGTCCACTCGGGACCGAATCTGCACGCGCATCAGCTCATCACTTCCGCGGTACTGTTGGAAATTGAAAAGGCGACCTGCTTCGCCCCGCTGCATCAGCCGATCGGACTCGAGATTATTCGTGAAGCGAAAGAGAGTTTTCCCGGCGTCGAAAACTACGCTTGCTTTGATACGATTTTCCTTCAGGATCTGCCGGAGGTCGCGTCGATCTACCCGTTGCCGCGAGAAATTCGCGATCAGGGTGTGCATCGCTACGGCTTTCACGGCTTGTCTTGCGAGTCCATCATGGAACAGTTTCAAGAAGGCAGAGTGCCGAACCTGTACCCGCCAGACCAGATTCCCAAGCGAGTGATCTATGCCCACCTGGGCAGCGGCGCCAGCGTCACCGCAATTCGCGATGGAAAAGCTCTCGATCACTGCCTCGGCCTTACGCCTTGTGGCGGCGTCATCATGGGCACGCGTCCCGGCGATCTCGATCCCGGACTGGTTTTCTATCTGCTACGCGTGCAAGGGGGCAGTGCTGCGGACGCCACCAACGCTGTCGAACAATTGTTGAACAAGCGTTCCGGCATGCTCGCTCTTTCCGGTCTGTCCAATGACATGCGCCTTCTCCGCAATGCAGAAAAAAATGGAAATCAGCAGGCCGCGCTGGCGATTGAGGTTTTCGCGCTATCCGTCAAAAAAATGATTGGCGGCTATGTTGCATTGATGGGAGGTCTGGATGCGCTGGTCTTTTCCGGTGGCATCGGGGAGCGCGACCCAATCACGCGCGACCAGGTCTGTGCAGGCATGGATGCTTTCGGACTGACGCTCAATCCGGAGGCGAACGATCTAACCCACGCCGGGCCAAAGACCATCAGCCAACCGGACTCGAAGATTGCGGTCTACGTTCTGCCGGCGGACGAGGATCGCATCATCGCCCAGCACGTGGCGCGGCTGACTGCGCTGGAATAATCAACAGGAAGCCTACTTCAATGCAGTCCACAAGCTGGGATCGACGTGCGGAAACACACTGTCCTGCACTTCAATCTTGTGCAACGCAGCTTCCTCTTCCGAACTGAGCGCGCCCCCGCCGGCATGCAGTTGCCACATCTTCTCAATCGTGCGGAAGGACGCCAAGTGCTCATTGAAGCGGTCTTCCGCGTAGTCGCGCGCGGCTTCTGTCGTAATCAGAAACTGCCAATCGGAAGACTCCAGCAATAACAATTCGCGGCACAACTGCTTCAGGATGCGCTCTCCCGCTGGATTATTTTTCCAGTGATCGGAAGTGGCGGCATCGCGCACCGCGACCTCTGCCGGATACAAATATTCCCATGTCCAGCGAGTATCCGGGCTGAGCCACACTTCGTGGGTGCCGTTCTTGCCCCATGATCCTTCCGGCAGCGCAAGAAAACTGTCCGGCGGATGGCGATCGAGATACGCCGCGCAACTGGTTAGCGCGACCGAAACTTCCTTACGCGCCATAATTCGGGCCACATGTTCTAGCCACATCGGTCCTTCAAACCACCAGTGACCGAACAGTTCCGCGTCAAATGGAGATGTCAGGATGGCAGGCACGGGGTCTTTAAAGCCGGATCGGAGAGAGTCGACCACCAAGCTGACATAGTGCTCCGCGTGCGACTTGGCGCGCGCGGCCGCCTTCTCCGGGAAGTACGGCGTCTTGAATGCCATGTCGATTTTTGAACCGGTCACTTGCCAATAGCGATGGCCGCCGGGAAAGCGCTTCTTATGGAAGTCGAGGTAGTTGCCATCGCCCGGATATCCAGCGTCTCCACTCCAAACCTGCAGGCCAGTCCGAGGATCGCGCGGAAAAATCGTGACGGGTCTGCGGTGGGCACGAGGGCCATCCACGTAGTACGGCTTGTATAGGGAGTGATGTGGCTCGCAGGTTTCTACGGCCAGCGATGCGGCGACGCCTACCGCTCCACCCGCCCGCAATTCATACGGAGTAAACAGGACGGATTCTTCCACCAGGTGGGTATCGACAAAGAAGTAGTCGATCTTGGCATCTTCCAGCGGCTCTTCCACCCCTCTGCGATTGAACGGATGCCAGGATTCGCTGCTGCCGTGCGGAACAACTGGATAACTCCACATCCCCGCCGGACGATAGGCGCACTCCGGCAGCCAGATGCCACGCGGATGCTGCCCGATATGGCGTTCGTGTGTAGACACGCCGGTTTGCACCTGGGCTCGGATCGACTCATCGGTCCCCAGCAGCGGAAAATATCCATGAGTCGCCCCGCAGGTGATAATGTCGATCAATCCGCGCTCGGCTGCCTCGCGAAATCCACGGATGATATCGCCCCCAAGAGCTTCGAAGTGGTCCAGCGCCTGCTGGAAGTAAGCGCGCCAGTATCGAGCTGTCTCGGCCAGCTGCGGCTCTCCATTTTGTCTGAAATAGGCCTCATCTTCACTAGCGGCGGTAATCTTGCGCTTCAGGTACTGGGGGAATTCCGCGCGGAACACCGGATGCGCCAGCTGTTCCAGCAAAATGGGAGAAAGATTCAAGTTGGCGCGCAAAGCGATTCCGTCGCGCTCCAGGTTGGCAATCACGCGCAACAGCGGAAGATAAGTCTCCGCAGCGGCCTCTAGCAGCCACTCCAAACCATGCGGCCAGGTTCCATGGTTCACCACATACGGCAAATGTGCGTGCAAAGTAAACGTCATGTATGCAGAAGGACGTTCGTGAGGCGTGTCAATCATGAATTCCCCTTTAACTTTACGTTAGATGCAGATGGGGAAGAACGAGAATCAGGCGCACAAACCATCTTGGCGAGGGACCCGTACAGCGGGGACCCTGATCGCGAGACATGCAGGTTCTTGTTTTTACTATAGTCTTTCCGGCATGAAAATCGGATAAGGATTTGTCCGCGAAACGGCGGTTCGCGGCAGATTTGGACCTCGATTTATCGCTGTGAGCTTGGGTCGTTGGCCAGCCGAACGAAAACCGGAATCGCTGTTGTGCGGTCCAACCGTAGCCGAATTTCGAAGCAAATGGGGAACCCAAGTGCGCATTGCCGGGCCAATATCCATTTGCTACTATCCATATGATCGCGTAATTCCTCCACTACGCGAAGGAGATAAGCAAATGCCAGAACAGGAAACAACAGGAATTGGGTGGTTTATCGCGGGCCTTGGTCTAGGTGCGTTGCTCGGTATCTTGTTTGCCCCCAAGGCAGGCAAAGAACTTCGCGAAGGCTTGATGACTAGCGCGAAGGATAAAAAAGATTATGTAACCGCCCGCAGCCGAGAGGCGCGTGAGCAGATCAACGAGTTTGCTGAGCGTGGCAAGGAAGCCGCCGAAAAGGGCCGCGAACGCTGGAGCGGCATTGTGGACCGCGTTTCCGGCAGCCGGTCTGATGTCGAAAGCCACTCTCACGATGACGAAGAACCGTTTCATGGCGGTGCAGCCGAAAATCGCTTTTAATGCATCTCAAAGGCAGGTGCGCCTTGCGATTCCTGCCGCCGTTGGTATAGATGTGCCTTGCGGTTCTACACTTGTGCTCAGGCCACTGACTTCGGCTCCTTTCAGCGGATTTCGCCCGATGGGGTCAGAGCCACGGTCGGGTCAAGAGTCTGCTAGTGCAAATTTCGTAATGAGGGGGCTTCATGCCAACCGGATCGACGGTTTTCCTTGTATTTACTGGGGTAGTTACGTTTGCCGTGGTCTTGCAGACGATTGTTTTGGTGGTGTTTGCCGTCGCGGCCAAGGCGGCGCAAGCCAAAATCATGGAGCAGGCAGAGCGGCTGCAGGCCGAAGTTCACACCATCGTTGAGTCCAGTGCGGATTTAATGGAGACGCTCGAGGACTTAACTCCGCGCATGCGAGCCATTACAGAAAATGTTCAGAAGGCGACCGATACGCTCCGCAATCAAGTGAATCACATTGACGGCGTGGTGACAGACATAACCGGAAAAACTCGTTCCCAGGTTTCCCGCATCGACAATATGGTGACCGACACGCTGGATGGTATCGCCCGCGGAACCCGCACCATTCAGGACAATATTATGGCTCCGCTGCGCCAGATTGGCGGATGGATGAATACCATCCGGGCGACTCTCGATCTGCTACGTGGTGGTGGCGGCGAGCGTCGCAGCGATCGTAGAACCCGCCGATACGACGAAGACTACTAGAAAGAAATCCGGCAGAGAGGCGCGAATCCAAAAAGCTTTGGATCCGTGCCTAATCCCTCAATGCCGATGAAATCTACTTGAACAGATTTTTGGCGATGAACAGAACATTCGCCGGGCGTTCTGCCAGGCGGCGCATAAAGTATGGATACCATTCCGTGCCGAACGGAACATACACGCGCATGCCATAGCCTTCCTTCGCCAGCGAAGTTTGCAGATCGCGGCGCACACCGTAGAGCATCTGAAACTCGAAACTGCGTTTGTCGATTCCTTCCTGCTCCACAAACTTCTTGGTCGCGCGGATGATCGCTTCATCGTGCGTGGCCAACCCGTGATAGACCCCGCTGGTCAGCAAAATCTTGGTCAATTTCAAATAGTTGGCATCCACATCCGCCTTATCGGGGAACGCCAGCGTCGGCGGTTCCTTATACGCGCCCTTGCATAGCCGAATACGAATGCGATCGGCCAGCAGCAGGCGAACGTCTTCTTCACACCGATACAGATACGATTGCAGCACCGTCCCGATGCGACCCGCATGGTTGGGCATGGCGTGGATTTCGCGGGTCATGTCGATGGTCGCCTGCGTCAGATCGCTGCCTTCCATGTCCACGCGCAGAAAGTTGTCGGTGGTGGCGGCATGGTCGACCAGCTCGCTGGTAATCTGACGGGCAATGGCAGGGCTGATGTTCATGCCCATCTGCGTCAACTTCGCGCTGACGTTGGCTTTCAGCCCGCGTTGCTGAATTGCGTCCAGCAGTTGGTGATAGATGTCGGCGGCGCGGCGCGCCTCCTCTTCGGTGGAGACATTTTCTCCCAGGCTGTCGAGCGAAACCGGAATGCCTTCGCGGTTCAGCGTCTCGGCGACCCGCAGTGCGTCGGACACGTGCATGCCGGCGATAAATCGTCCAGACATTTTCTGGCCCATGCGGGATTGCTCCGCGAACGAGCGCAAGGGTTTGTTCTGCGACAGCGCAATCAACGCAGAGCGTAGGGGGTTCATACTCATAGGAAAGGTGCCTCGACCAAACCTTCTATTGTGTCACAACGTCAAACAACACGAAGTGACGGGTCGGCTTAAATCTATTGGGAACTTAAAATATCGAGGGAATTGCAATGAAATGGATATGCAGTTTCTTTGTCTGCCTTGTTCTGGCTCCATTCGCCGCCGCGCAAAATGCACCCAGCGTCAAACAGGCGGAGTCTGCTTGCGGTTCCTTCAAAGTGAAATTTGATGTGAAGACGGACGCCAGCCGACATCCGTTAGCGCCGGCGGAAGCTGGTAAGGCGCAGGTTTACGTGATTGAGGACTGGGATTGGCGGGATCGAGGAAGAATCAACAGACCCACCGTTCGCGTTGGAATGGATGGAAAGTGGATGGGCGCTGACCAAGGCGATTCCTACCAGTTTTTCTCCGCTGACCCCGGACAGCATCACCTGTGCGTCAGCTGGCAGCAAGGGATGGGAAGCTCCAACAACTTGATCGCAGTGTACGGACTCGAGGCGAAGCCGGATCAAACGTACTATTTGCGCGCAAACATCGCTCGAGGAGAAAGCGTCTTACATGCGCTGACTCTTGAGCCGCTGAATATCGATGAAGCGCACCTCTTGCTGGCCAGATATCCACATGCCAATTCAACGGTCAAAAAGTAGCGCAGCCGGCAACAGTTAGCGATTCTCGATGGCCACGTACTTGTTCGGATAGGCGGGCCCTGTATATTCGGCGCGCGGACGAATCAGTCGGTTGTCCTCAAACTGCTCAATCACGTGGGCCGCCCACCCGGCGATGCGGCTGATTGCAAAGATCGGCGTGAACAAATCGACATCGATGCCCAGCGTGGTGTAGGTCGAGGCGGAATAAAAATCCACGTTGGCGTTCAACTTCTTTTCTTCTTTCACAAACAATTCAATCTTGCGCGACATGTCGAACCATTTCGGATTGCCGTCCGCGCGCCCCAGGTCCTGCGACATGCGGCGTAAATGAGTCGCTCGCGGATCTTCAGTGCGATACACACGGTGTCCGAAGCCAGGAACTTTCTTTTTGTCGGCCAGCATCTGCCGCACATATTCCACCGGGTCAGCATCCGCTTTGTCGATGGCGAATAGGATGCGCATCACCGCTTCATTGGCGCCGCCGTGCAGCGATCCCTTCAACGCCCCAATGGCTCCCGTAATCGCTGAATGCATGTCAGACAGCGTGGCGACGATGACGCGAGCAGCGAAGGTAGAGGCATTAAATTCATGATCGGCGTGCAGAATCAGGGCAACATCCAGTGCGCGTTCCGCAGTTGCGGACGGCTTTTCCCCATTCAACATCCACAAAAAATTGCCGGCGTGGCTTAGCGACGGATCGGGCGCGACGATCGATTTGCCTTTGCGCACGCGATCAAAAATCGCCACAATCATGGGGATCTGAGCAGTAAGACGGAACGCCTTGCGCACATTCGCTTCGTGCGAAAGGCTTTCCTGGTCCGGGTCGTACATGCTCAGCGCGGATACCGCGGTGCGAAGCACTGCCATCGGCAAGGCATCCTTCGGCATCTCTTGCAGCAGCCGCACCACTTCCGGCGGTAGCGCACGCCCGGCGGTCAGTTGTCGATTGAAGTCCGCCAGTTCCGCCGTCGAAGGCAGGCGGCCAAACCACAGCAGATACGCTGTTTCCGGGAACGTCGACTTTTCCGCCAGTTCATGGATATCGATGCCGCGGTACGCTAAAACACCCGCGTCTCCGTCGATCAGACAAATTCCTGAGTCGGAAGCAACAATGTCTTCCAACCCGCGTGCCGCGGCAGTCATAGCCATGTTCGTGTTCTCCAGACAAGTTTTTCTGTGTGCAGAATCCGGTGCCAGTCCGCCCTACACTACTGTCTCGATACTACAATGCAAGCCAGAGGTTCGTCATGCCGGACAGTGTCGGATGCACCTCGTCGCATGGTTGCTGCCGACTTTGCCTCCCAGGGCTGGCATGGAATCGCCGCAGTTGGGCTCCGTCGCGTCCGTTCACCCTGCCTTCGCCATTTGTGTGACCCTTGTTTTTATGAAAACCTAGGGTGTGCCGTTTGACCGCACTCGAAGTTGCCTGAATCACTTGTTCTGCTGCAGACGCATCGCTGGATGCGAGGAGTTCTTTCGAAATGCTCGAAGACGAAGACCTATATGGGGAGCAGAGAAATTCCCCAGGCCTACTGGTATTGATCGCAGGGCTCTCTTTCCTATTGGCAATCGGCGCACTCGCGTGGAGTTATTTTTTGCAGAGTCAACTGGAAACAACGGAAGCAAGATTGACCCAGGCCCAGGAGCACATCGACCACCTGTCGGCACAAAATGGGGAAATATGGCGCCAGATGCGCGCCACGAACGACGAGTTCGGAGCCAAGCTTGGCATTACACAGCAGCAGATTGAGCTGCGAGCACAGAACATCCTCCATCAACAGGAGATGGCAGACGCGCGCATGGCAAGGCAGCAGGCGGCCACCCAGCAAAAGGTGACAGATGTTTCACACGCCGTCTCCAACGTGCAGACCGATGTGGGCGGCGTAAAGAAAGATGTCGTCAGCACGCAGAAGGAACTGGCCAACACCGAGCAGCAACTTCACGCCGTGGTCGGCGATTTAGGGGTGCAGAGCGGCCTGATCGCGACCAATTCGCAGCAGTTGGATTACCTGAAGCACCTGGGAGATCGCGACTACTTTCAATTCACCCTGCACAAGGGGCAGTCGGCGTCCTCAATTTCCATCGTAAAATTGCAATTGAAGAAAGCCGACGTCAAACATTCGCGCTACACGCTGGAAATTTATTCCGACGATAAGAAGATCGAAAAGAAGAATCGCGACCTGGATGAGCCGCTGCAGTTCTACACCGGAAAAACTCCGATGTTGTTTGAAGTGGTGATCAACCAAATCGGCAAGAATGAAGTTTCCGGCTATTTGTCAGCGCCCAAAAACGCACCCAAACCCTTCGTTCCGTAGCGGGCAATCAAACTCGGAGACACGCGATCCTCTTCGCCACGTCTGCTCGCAGCCAGA
The DNA here is from genome assembly GCA_049692235.1 of Acidobacteriaceae bacterium. Classification (GTDB taxonomy): domain Bacteria; phylum Acidobacteriota; class Terriglobia; order Terriglobales; family Acidobacteriaceae; genus JAKAAZ01. Next base: position 55,962 of record JBAVOQ010000015.1, read on the forward strand.
TCGACTCACTGTAGCGGCAGCGCCACCGATTGCCCGTGCTGGAAGCTGATGATGACCTGCCCGCTCTTGCGCTGGGTCCATTGTGCCTTCGTCCAGGGATAGGCAAATACCATCAGACCCTCCGTTGAACCTCCGGGCGGAATGACCGTGTGGCGCGTCAACGGAGCCATGCTCATCGCGGTCAATTGCGGAAAACGCTGCATGAAACGGTCAATATCCCCAGGTAGGGCTGCGGAGCTTTGATCGCCCGTTGCCTGCTTCGGCATCTTCACATCGGAAACCAAATCGAAGATCGTGAGCGGATCTTTGCTGATATTTGTCACACGCGCCTGCACCAGCACGACGGTCTCATCCTGCTCCGGCAACGTCCCAGGCATTCCCGGCCCTTGCGGCGACTCGCCAGAGTCCACTTGTACCTGATAGACGTACTGGCGCAACAAGGTGGCGGAGGCATCCGGCTTTGTCCGGCCATAAATGGCGAAGAGTGCCCACGCGATAGCCAAGCCCACCACGACAATAATTGCGGGAACGACGAGCGGACGCCAGGGTTCGGTCGGCTCAATCTCATCCATTTCCAGCGCACCCACATTCGGGGTCTGCGCGGAGGGGGCTAGGGACGATTCTTCTTGCGGCGTCTCTCGATCTGAAGATTCGGGGGTAATCATGGTTGCAAGCAGTTTACTCGGAATCCGAGGAAATCAGCAGACAAAGTTTAGAGAATTCGGGGGCGAAATTGCCTTAATACCTCCTCAGCCGACCGCGTATTTAGAACGTCTTCCGCTCTCAGGCCGGCCCGACGGAGCTGGCGAATGCCATAACGCATCTTTTCCAGATGCGAGGTGTGGTGCGAATCCGTGTTCACAACAATCTTGCATCCCAGCTCCCGGGCGCGCCGCAGATTGCGATCGTTCAAGTCCAGCCGGTCCGGATAGGCATTGTGTTCGACGGTCACGCCCAATTCGGCGCAGCGCTTCAGAATCGCGTCCAGGTCGAGAGCGTAGGCCTCGCGGCGCAGCAATAAGCGTCCGGTCGGATGTCCAAGAATTCGGACAAACGGATTCTCGATCGCGCGTAGGATCCGTTCCGTCATCTGTGCGGACGGCTGACCGAAATGTGAATGCACGCTGGCGACAACAACATCCATCTGCGCCAGAACATCGTCGGAAAGATCCAGGGTTCCATCCGCCAGAATATCGACTTCAATGCCGGGGAATACTCGAATCCGCCCTTCCATCTCTCGATCGACAGCGCGAATGCGCTCGACGTGCTGCAGAGCGCGCGCATCGTCTAGTCCATTCGTCATGGCAAGATTCTTCGAGTGATCCGTGATCGCGATATATTCGTAGTCGCGCTTGAGTGCGGCGTCGGCCATTTCGCGGATTGTGTTTTTTCCATCCGTCTCATTGGTGTGCATATGCAAATCGCCACGAATGTCAGTCTGCTCAATCAACCGGGGAAGTCTGTGCTCCGCTGCTGCTTCAATTTCTCCCAGGTCTTCACGCAGTTCTGGTGGAATCCAATCGAGGCCGAGCGCGGCATAAATTTCCTCCTCGGTCCTGCTGGGCAGTGCGGTGCCATCGTCCAGTCGCGCCAATGCATATTCATTCAGCGTGTAGCCCATTTTCAATGCTCGCTGCCGTATTGACACGTTGTGTAGCTTGGAGCCGGTAAAGTATTGCAGCGCCGCACCGTAACTCTTCTCCGGCAGCGTGCGCACATCCACCTGCAAACCTTGCCGCAGTCGAAAGCTCACTTTGTTCTGTCCCTTGCCAAGGATGTCGGCAATGGGCGGATAGGCAGCGACGTATTCCACCACCGCCGCGACCTGGTCCTCTTCGCAGGCTGGGCCGGTGATCAGAAAATCCAGATCTCCCACCGTTTCGCGGCCCCGCCGCAACGATCCCGCCGGCGTCACGCGGTCAATGCCAGGACAATTGCGCAAATATTCCGTCAGCTTCTCTGCCGCCAGTTCGGCGTCATCGAGATGAAACCGTCCAATGTTCTTGCGATATTCCGCGATACCTTGCAGCAGCTTCGCCACCTGCTTGGGACCGCACCTCGGCAGGTTGTCCAGGCGGCCCTCTTTGCACGCGGCCTCCAACTCATCGACACTTGAAATTTGCGCGGCGTCCCAAAACAGCGCTACCGTCTTCGGCCCCATGCCGGGCAGTCGCAACAACTCCAGCATTGCAGGCTTGTATTTAGCCAGCAGCTCCTGGTGCAGACCCAGCGTGCCCGTCTGCTCTAGCTCGACAATATTCGCCGCCATTCCTTTGCCGATGCCGGGAATCTCTAGCAGTCGTTTGGGTTCCGCTGCCAGCGCACCCACAGACACCGTGCTCTGCTCCACTACCTCCGCAGCTCGACGATAGGAACGAATGCGAAACGAGTCCGCCGCGCTCACTTCCAGCAAATCAGCCGTTTCTGACAATATTTGTGCGATTTGACGATTTTCCATGGCGATCGATCAGGGCAATCATTCCGCGCCCTCGAAGGCATCATCGCACTCGGCGGACAAAAATGAAAACCCGGCGCAGCGGCCGGGTCAGGAAACCATATTGAATGAAAACCCGGGTTGAATGCAGTCACACCACGAGGATGGCTGGATCGGTCCGTATTCGATTCACGCTACCGGGCGCACACGAACTCAAACCATTGCAAAGCCCTTGCAATTCAAGAATCCAGCGTTGGAGGTTGGGCCTTAGCTTCACACCGTCTCGTGGACCACATCTTGCAAGCGCATCACCTGATCCGCTTGCGGTCCTTTATCTCCCTGCACAATGTCAAACTCGACCGGATCGCCCTCCTTCAGGCTCTTGTACCCGTCAGTCTGGATTGCTGTGTAATGCACGAACACATCGGGACCATCGTCACGCCCAATGAATCCGAACCCTTTTGCGTTATTGAACCACTTCACTTTGCCTTTGTGCTGAGACACGGAACACGCACCTCGAATCTACAGATCGGAAACGCCAAGGAATCCTGCCGATATAGACGTGGGAAGTTGCAAATTGTTATGCAGAGAATTTAAAAATTATGAGCTGGGGCCGGAAGAAATGGCGAAAGACAGGTCGCCGCAGTTCTTTTTTGGGTCAAGCGAGCATCGTCGCTGTGGAAAAAGTCGCGACGAGAACTCCTCAGACAATCTTGTCAGGTTGGTTTTAAGGAACGCGTCTCAGGAAATTCGAGCGGCGCGGCGACGCACATACATCAAAATCGCAATGATGGATTTTGCGTCGATAATTTTTCCGCTATCGATCCACTCCAGTGCCTGCGATAGCGGAATCTGCTGGTGCTGAATATATTCATCCTCATCCGGTGCCGACTCTCCGCAACTCAATCCTTGCGCCAGGTACACTTGCATCCACTCACCCAAAAATCCTGGACTCACGTAGAAACGCGCGATCTTGTTCCAGCGCTTGGCAATGTATCCTGTCTCTTCCAGCAATTCGCGCTTTGCGCCCGGCAGCACAGCTTCCTCCGGCTCCTTGCGTCCCGCTGGAATCTCCCACATATATTGTCCGGCGGCGTGGCGATATTGGCGCTCGACGACGATTAGCGGATCGCCCGGATTGCGTGTGTCGTCGACCGCGAGAATGACGACCGAACCCGAGTGCCGGATGACATCGCGGCGCGCCGTGTCGCCTTCGGGCTCACGTACATAGTCCGTGTACACGTCGAACAGCGGTCCTTGATACGCCAGCTTGGAGGAGATCAGCGCGACCTTTCCGCCTTTATTTCCGTTGACGCTTGAGTGTGCGGAAGACGATTTGGGTGCGCCAGACTTTGCACTGAACGTGGCTTTCTTTCGGACCGCAAGTTTCTTCTCAGAGATCTGCCGTTTGTGAGTTTTGCTTTGTGACTTGCCGCGCTTTGCTTTCTCTGCGGTCTTCAACGGTGTTTTCTGCCCAGATCGCATCAAGATCCTTTCGGGGTGTTCGTCTCAGTCGGAATGTCTCCCAACGGTATCGGCGGAACATCCGCTCCACATGAGACGTTAAACCAAACTTACCCGCGTGCGTGACAAAAATCTGAGGAAATCCCGCACGCAATTTAGCGCGTGGCTGGATGGGTTTCCTGATGTCCAATCTCGGCGAAAGTCATATTCGCCGCCGGATGGCCGGTCGCACGCTTCCACTCCTGAAACAGCTGGCCATAGCTCGCCTTCATATAATTTGCCGGCGAGACGCCAAGCTTGGCAGCCATTCGATCGATCCACTCCGAGCTGCCTTCCAGTTCTGCAAAATCTCCGATGGGAGTCACGTCCACGACCACGTGCCCCTCGTTATCGGCCCACTCTGTCCGAAGCTTCTCGTAAACAAAAATCGGCGCAAACCCGAGCCGCTCGAAAATAGCCGCCAAAGGACGACCATCCTCCACCTCGGTTTCCGTTTCCGCTCGTACCTTGTGGTTGCTGTTCGCAGAACTTTCCACCGGCGCTTTGTGGGTCAGTATCCAGCGGTCGCCATACTGACGGATGCGCAACAACTCTCCACGCTGCCGCAATTCGCCGTCGAGTTTGTCGAACAGCACATTGCGCTCCATCGTCTCCGCAGTCAGCAGATGAAATCCCAGCGCAGGCAGCATCATGGTGAATCCAGCGCGATCCGTTAATCGAACTTTGATTTCAGTTTCCATCTTGCCTGTCGCCGTTTCCCCGCTCATACCCATAGTTTCGCAGATACGGATGATCCCGGGAACTCAGAATAATCCGGATAGACAAGTTAGGATGAAGGACGAGTGGCTTGCGTTGTGCAAGCGCTGTTCGCGAAACGAGATGGCAGCAAACCATACAGTCCGGCTGGCGATTTCTCCCGAGTCCATCTCGTCTATGGCGGCGCGAACCGCTCTTGCTCAGGCTGCGGAATTGATTCGCTCCGGTGGTACCGTGGCGTTTCCTACGGAGACGGTTTATGGCCTGGGCGCAAACGCGCTCGACCCAGCCGCCGTGGAGCAGATATTTCTCGCCAAGCAGCGGCCCGCTTGGGATCCCATCATCGTCCACATCGCGGACCGCGACATGTTGGCGAAGGTTGCGGTTCGCGTGCCGGGAAACGCGCAACAAATAATTGATGCACTTATGGATCAATTCTGGCCCGGCCCGTTGACCATCCTGCTGCCGAAGCAGCCGGCAGTGCCGTCGATTGTGACCGCAGGTCGGGAACTCGTCGGCGTTCGTATGCCCGCACACCCTGTTGCGCTTGCGCTGATTTCGGCGGCCAACCTTCCCATCGCGGCACCCAGCGCCAATCGCTTCGGCCATACCAGTCCCACCACCGCGCAGCATGTATTGGAGGATCTCGACGGCCGCATCGATCTGGTACTCGATGGTGGCCCTTCCTGGTGCGGCGTTGAGTCGACTGTGATTGAGGTTCGCGATCACGAGACCATCCTCTATCGCCCCGGTGCCATCCCTGCCGAGGAGATTGAATCCATCGCCGGGCCTGTCACTCTCTATCGACCGGCGGCAACCGGTGCGACGCAGCTGCAACCACCGGAATCCTTGCCATCTCCGGGCGTGGACATGCGCCACTACGCGCCCAACGCCCGCGTCATACCGCTTGAAATCAGCGAGCACACGGGAAATGAGCGCCGGCAGCGATGGCTGGATGCGGTGCAGCAACAGTTAAACACTGGGCAGAAAATTGGCGTTCTGCTGCCCGCAGCATGGCCGTTGCCCGAAGGATTTGGCGGCATTCACTTTGCCTGGGGGAGTTGGGAGGATGATCAGGAACTGGCGCAGCGACTATTCGCCGGACTGCGAACCCTGGATGCCATGGGTGCGGATGTCATTCTGTGCCCGTTGCCGCCGAACTCTGGTCTGGGTACGGCCATTCGAGATCGCCTGCTGAAGGCCGCCCGCGCACAATAAACTGCTTGTGCGTCCGGCACCTACGACATGGTTTGAGGCAGATTTTCACCGGCTTTGTAGATGTAGCGGATGCTGTCTTTATAGACCAGCACGCGGGTCCGGGCGCCACTTTGCAGTCCGCCGCGGCCAACGTTCCGCAGTTTAATGGCAAACCGGTCGTACCACTCGATTACGCCTTCCAGTTCCTCGCCGTTTTCCAGCATCACGATCATGCGCGTCTGCGCCTGGATCTGCTTTTGAAAGTAAAAGACCTCGGCGTGCGAGCTGTCTTCGACGGTGCCGTCCGGCATGGCGCGCGCCGTCAAGGCTGGGCCGTGACCAAAAATTGACGTCTGGCGCACCGGAGCGGACCGCAACGCCAGGTTCGGCCGAATCAGGCGCCGTTGCCCGGAAAAGTCTCTCTCGGGAGGCGCAGCCGCGGGTACTGCCACCACGATGGCGGCGCGCTCGACGGGTTTGGGTTTGGGCAATGGCATGGATTCCATTCGAACGGACAGCTGGGCCAGGTTTTTCAGCCTCCGAGACTGAGGTGGAGGAGAGATCTTGGGCCCATTTGATTCTGCTGAATGAATACGATGCTAGTCGAAGACCGAACGTTTTCCAACTGCAGTGTTTGTTTTTTTATTTTCGAGGAAGGTCGATTCGGAATCACCGCTGCTCTAGGACCGCCGTCATCGCGTCCAAAGAGAGCGAGCGCAGCAGGTTGCGCCGCATGCCCGATTCCACCTCGGCGATCCGCCGCACCGCTCGCTCGATCCAATCGAACGAAACGCTCTCGGCCATGCGGCGAAGTTCTGGCAAAATGTCGATGTTGCGCGCCATATCGGGCTGCCCCGCCTGCAGCAACATCATGTCCTCTAGCAACAGGTACAGACTACGCAGCAAATCCTGGGTTTTCTGCTGGCCTTCAGCTCCGGCGCGATAGGTTTCCGTCACGCGAAACAGCGCTGAGTGGTCTGGTTCAGCTGTCGCCGTTCGCAGCAGCAGCAGGGCATCCTTGCGGCTGGCGAGATACGTATCGGCGTTGAACGAGATTGTCCTCCCGACGGCCCCTTCAGCCAACCGCGCCACCAGAGTGCGTCGAGCGGAAGGCCATTCCGGGTGTCTCTCGCCCAGGATCTTTTCCAGCGCTTCCATCGGCACGGAGTGCAGCCGAATCTGGCTGCAGCGGGAGCGAATGGTCGGCAGCAGGTCCGACGGATTTTCCGCCAGCAGTAGCAAATGAGCGTATTCCGGCGGCTCCTCCAGCACTTTCAGCAGGGAATTAGCGGCTTCGCTCATAAATTTTGCGGTCGGGAAGATGTAGATTTTGTCTTTTCCCTCCGACGGCGCCCGCTGCGCATTGTGGATCAGAGAGCGTACTTGGCCCACCTTAACCAGATTCTGCGGCGGATCGGGAGGCACCACCAGAACATCCGGATGGGTCTGGATCAGAATTCGAGTATCTTTGCGGTCGGCATCGCGGAGATCTTCCCGCGCCTCAACCGCCTCCGCCACGCGCGCATCCAAGTCTAGCGCGGCGGCGATTCGGGTGCAGTTGTGGCATACGTCGCAGGCATCCGGCAGCCCGTTGAAGGTCTGCGGATCAAGGCAGTTCAGCGTCTGCGCCAGCGCAATCGCCAGCGAATACTTGCCCGCGCCGCGTGGCCCGGAAAGCAGAATCGCATGCGGTAGACGACCGGATGCGGCGGATTCCTGCAATTGCCGCACCGTCGCTTCATTGCCTAGAAAGCTGCGAAAGTTCACATTTTGAGCCTAGCAGAACTGGCTGCGTTCCTTTGCGACCATCATCATCGGATATTTCGGGCGCAAGGTGATTTTGGGCTGCACGTCGACCGTCTGGCCGGGAACCATGTGAAAGCTCCATCGCTGCGCCAGAGTTGCCAGAATCAATACCCCCTCCATCCACGCGAATGCCTCGCCGATACACTGACGCGAACCGCCTCCAAAGGGAAAATACGCAAAGCGCGGCCGCACCGCCTTTTGCTCCGGTGTAAAACGCTCCGGATCGAACCGCAATGGCTCAGGATAAAATTCCTCACTGCGCTGCAGAATATATTGGCTAAAGAAAAAATATGTTCCTGCGGGCAGGCAATACGGGCCCAGCTCGACAACCTGCGTGGATTGCCGCCCCATGGCCCACGCTGGCGGATACAGTCGCATCGATTCCGCAAACACCATCTCCGTGTAGCGAAGCTGCGGTATGTCTTCCAGCGTCGGCACCCTGCCCTGTAGCACCTGGTCGATTTCGCGTTGCATTCGCTCCGCGGCCGCGGGGTTTTCCGATAGCAGATACCACGTCCAGGTCAGCGCATTCGCGACCGTCTCATATCCGGCGAGAAAAATCGTGATGACTTCGTCGCGCAATTGCCGATCACTCATCCCGGTCGGTACCGACGCGGCCTTGCGTCCTTTGTCCGTGGTTCCGTCTCCCTCGTCCCGTGCGGCCATCAGCATCGAGAGCAAATCGCCTCGATCTTCAGTGGACGCGCGTCGCTCCGCAATCATGCGATATACCTGCGCATCCAGCCGTGCCCGCGCCTTGCGAAACCGAATCAGCCCGGGGATGGGCCAGCACAGATAGCTCTCCGCTTTCGGCAACGCGACCAGGTAGTTGTAGAGGCGCATGATTACGTTCACCTCGTCATTGATCTCGCGTATCGCCGCTGTTACGTCGGTGGCGAACAGAGTGCGCGCAACAATCTCCAGCGTCAGCTCCATCATCGCGGCCGACATGTCGAAGGTCTGCCCCGGCTGCCAAGTGGCGCGCATGGCGCCGCCGCGTTCCACCATCATTGTTGCGTAGGCCTGGATACGCTGGCGATGAAAGGCGGGCGCTGCAATGCGCCGTTGCCGCATGTGAAACTCGCCTTCGCTGGTGATCAATCCTTCGCCCAGCAGGATTTTCATGCGGTTCTGGGTGCGCTCTTTGATGAACGACGAGGCCTGGGTCACCAGAATCTCACGGATCAAATCCGGATCGTTGATGAACACGATGTTGCTGCCGCCCAGCTTGTAATGGGAGACGGGTCCAAAGGTCTTCGCCAGGTGTTCAAACAGCAGGATAGGATTTCCCGGCCGAAAAAAGCGCCGAAACAAGTAGAGCGGCAGGTTGCGTTGCAGGCCCGGCGGAAAACGGAAAGATTTCGGCCCGCGCCCAAGGTCGCTCTGTGCGGAAGTTGTCAATGGGGATGGGCTGGCCATGAAGGAAAGTGGAAACGGAACAGGTTCGCAGGCTCAATCAGACCGGCGCGGCGAAGCGCGCCAATCGTTCCTCGACAATTTCCACGATACGCCTTTCAATCACCTCGACCGGGGCATCTTCCGCAATTGTGACCACACGCAAAGTTTCGCGCGCCGCAATTTCCTGATACTTCAAAAATGTGCGCTCGTAGAAGGCTCGGTCCTCGGTTTCAAATCGATTTTCGTCCGTTCCCTGTGCGAGTTGCCGGCCGTTCCGCCTGCGCGCGCGGGCAAGGGAAGCCTCCAGGCTCGGCAGCAGTAGGATCGTCAGCTCGGGCCATAGATCGCCGCAAACAGTGCGATGCAGTTCCAGCACCGGCGCACTGCCCAGGCTGCGTCCACCCCCCTGATACGCCTCTGTGGAATCGGTAAATCGATCGCACAGGATTATTCGTCCTTCCGCTAAGGCCGGCAGAATAATCTCGTGGATCGACTGGGCGCGGTCGGCAAACATCAACGCCATCTCCGCCAACGGAGCCACGTTCTGCGTCGCGGAATGCAACAGCACCGCGCGAATCTGGTCGCCCAACTCCGTTCCCCCCGGCTGACGAGTGGTCGTCACAGCTCGGCCCTGCGCCTGCAACGTGCGCGCCAACAGGCGAAGCTGGGTGGATTTGCCTGAGCCATCCAATCCTTCGAACGTGATAAAAAAACCGCGCGGCATGGCGGTAGGGTACCACTGCGGCAACCTTTAGAACGATTTCGGCCAACGCTGCCGGCCGTGAAATACGGCGATAATTTCCAGTCGATCGGCCCGGATGCGATACGGCAGAAGGTAGGCAGTGCCAGGGACAACAAGTTCTCGCGTACCCGGAACTCTTCCTGCTCTGCCTCGATTCGGAAACAGGGTAAGTTCTTCGACACTTGCGACGATTTTGGCGGCGACGTCCTGGGCTGCATCCGAGCTGTCTTCAGCAATGAAGGCGCGAATCGCACTCAGATGTTGCACAGCGCGCGGCGACCATACAATCTTCATTGTGGAGGTTGCCGTTCGCGTTTCTTTCCCCAGGATTGAAGCCAGTTCTTCACTTCGCCATGGTCGACGCGTTTGCCTTCATTCAATTCCTTGAGCCCGCATTCAATTTCTGCCAGCTGCCAGCTTTCGGCTTCGACATACGCGGCGATAGCCTCGGCGGCCAGGAATGATTTGGACCTCTTTGAGGACTTCGCCAGCTTATCGAGCTTGTTTTTTACGGTAGGTTCCAGTCGAATTGACAGAATTGAAGACATTGTAAGCACCTGTACACAATATAATACGACGCGCTGCATTACACTGTTGCTTCGCCTGCACCTCGATCATTTCAGGAGTTCTATGCGCCTACACATTTCTCTCGCCGTGGCCGCCTTTGCCCTGGCGGCGGCATTTCCACACAACGGCGTTGCACAAACCGGCGCAGAAGCGTCGACGCAGCCTGCCTCAGCGACACCTATCACCATTACCGTGGACGCGACCAATGCACCGCGCAAGATGTTGCACGCGGATCTGGTGATCCCGGTGCGGCCCGGCGATCTGACCCTGGTGTACGCGAAATGGATTCCAGGCGAGCACGAGGCCTCCGGTCCCATCGGCGACCTGGCAGGCATCGTCATCAAGGCCAACGGCCAGACGCTGCCGTGGGTGCGCGACAGTGTCGATATGTTCCAGCTTCACGTGCATGTGCCGCAGGGGGTGACGGAGCTGCATGTGCACGATGATTTTCTGGCAACGGCTGGGCCCGTTGGCTTTTCCGCCGGTGCCTCCACCAGCGAAAACCTCGCCATGATCAGCTGGAACGAAGTAATGCTGTGGCCGCAGGTGGCCTCCGCGAAAGACGTTCAAGTCACACCCAGCATCATTCTGCCGACCGGTTGGAAGTTCGCTACCGCGCTGACAACCACCGGCACAGAAGGCACGACCACCCACTTCGCCACCGTTCCCCTGAATGAACTCGTGGATTCTCCCGTGCTTTCGGGCCGCTATTTTCGCGAAATTCCATTAGCGCCGGAGATTTCTCCGCAGCATTATCTCGATCTCGCCGCAGACGGACCGGAAGACCTGGAAGTTCCGTCGCAAATGCTCGCGGGATTCAACGATCTGGTTCGGCAAGCCAGCGCGCTCTATCAGTCGCACCACTACGGCAGCTACCACTTTTTGATGACTCTCAGTGACCAGGTGGCGCATTTCGGACTGGAACATCATCAATCGAACGACGATCGCGTGCCGGAGAAGACGTTCCTCGATCCGAATCTGGATGTATTGGAAGCCGGGCTTCTGCCGCACGAATTCACCCACTCGTGGAATGGAAAATATCGTCGCCCTGCTGGCCTGTTGTCGCCCGATTTCCAGACCCCGATGCAGGGCAATCTGCTGTGGGTGTATGAAGGCCTGACGGAATATCTCGGCGACGTGCTGACAGCGCGCAGTGGCTTGTGGACCGAGGATCAATATCGCGAAGCGCTGGCGAACTCGGCTGCGATGCTCGATAATCGGCCGGGGCGCACCTGGCGCGACCTGCAGGATACGGCTACAGCCGCCCAAACCTTATATGAAGCCGCGGGCCAGTGGGGCAATTGGCGGCGCAGCGTCGACTATTATCCCGAGGGCGAGCTGCTCTGGCTGCAGGTCGACACCATCATTCGCCAGCAGAGTCACGGCAAGAAATCGCTGAATGACTTCTGCATGCGCTTCCTCGGTCTCGACGGCGATACCGGTCCGATCACCGTGCCCTACACATTTGCAGATGTGGTGAGCAATCTCAACGCAGTGCAGCCGTACGATTGGGCAGGATTCTTGACGGAGAAACTGACGACGAAAGAGAATCATGCGCCGCTGGGCGGGATTGAAAACGACGGCTATCGCCTCACCTATACGGACACCCCCAATTCGATGGAAGCCTCGATGGAGGCGCTGCGAGGCGTCGATGCCTGGTATTCGCTTGGGCTGCATCTGTCCCACCAGGGCGTGATGAGCGATGTGCTATTTGATTCGCCGGCATACAAGGCGGATCTGGGCCCCGGAATGAAGATCGTCGCCGTCAACGGACGCGCCTACACGGACGCATTGATGCACGATGCCATTCGCAATTCCAAAAACACGCAGACGCCAATTGAATTGATTGTCGAGAATACGGCGTATTTCCGCGACGTGAAGATCGACTACCACGGGGGCGAACGCTATCCGCATTTGGAGCGCGTCGACTCCAAACCCGACATGCTGGATCAGATATTGCAACCTCTGCCGGTGCACTCGAAGAAATAAGCACCGTTTTTGCATTGCCAATGACGCCGCTGCCCATCCACGGTGGCGGCGTTTTTGCTGGACGCTCGCGGAGAAAATGAATGAGCAAACTGCAATCTTCTCCTCCACGTTTCGTCGGCCAGGGAGCAACGCTGGCGACGATCTTGTTGCTGGCGGCTCACCTCTCTGCGCAATCCACACCATTGTTGGTCGATGTGGATCATCGTGCTGCGATCAGCCTGGACGGCGCCTGGCACGCCATCATCGACCCCTACGGCAACGGGCTCTACAACGCGGACGGCAGTATCAATCTGCACGGGTACGGCGAAAACCGCCAGCCCAATTCGAAAAGCGACCTGGTCGAATACAGCTTCGCGAAAAGTCCTACGCTCCAGGTCCCAGGCGATTGGAACACGCAGCGCAAAGATTTGCTGCTCTACGAAGGTGTCGTCTGGTACGAAAAGGATTTCACCTACACTCCCAATCCGCATACGCGTGCGTTTCTGCATATTGGGGCGGCGAATTATCGCGCCTATGTCTTCGTGAACGGAACTAAGATTTGCCAGCATGAGGGAGGCTTCACTCCCTTCGATTGCGATGCGACCACCACGCTGCACAGCGGCAATAACTTTGTGGTGATTGCGGTCGACAACACGCGCCTGCGCGATGGCGTCCCCACCCTGAAAACAGACTGGTGGAACTATGGCGGCCTGACGCGCGATGTTTCGCTGATTCAGGTGCCGGAAAAGTACATCGATGACTTCGACCTGCACTTGCAGCGCGGCAGCAAAACGGAAATTGCGGGCTATGTTCATGTGCAGGGTGCAGGCGTGGGAAAGCCAGTGGTTGTGAGTATTCCGCAGGCTGGCATCGTGCAACAGACGACGACCGATGCATCAGGCCGCGCGCCGATCTCGATTCATGCGCCGGGATTGGAGCTTTGGTCGCCCGAGCATCCAAAACTGTATCGAGTCGAGATTCAGGCCGGCAACGGACCCGACCGCGATGCGCTGACCGACGACATCGGCTTTCGCACCATTGAGGTTCGCGGCACGGAAATTCTGCTGAACGGTACGCCGATTTTTTTGCGCGGCGTCTCCATTCATGGTGAAGCGCCCATCCGCGGCGGCCGCCCCACCAGTGAAAAAGACGATGCCAAGCTTTTGCAGTGGGCCAAGGAAATGGGAGTAAATTTCGTGCGCCTGCCCCATTATCCGCAGAGTGCCCGCATGATGCGGCTTGCGGATCGCATGGGCATCCTGGTGTGGGAGGAAGTGCCGGTCTACTGGGCTATCGAATTTGACAATCCGCAGGTGCTGGCCAAGGCGCAGCAGCAGCTTGCGGAGATTATCCGGCGCGATCGCAACAAGGCGTCCGTCATCTTCTGGTCGGTCGCCAACGAAACGCCTGTAACCGCGGCACGTAACACATTTCTTGAGGCGATGATCGCTTCCGCGCGGGCGCAGGATAGTACACGCCTCGTCAGCGCTGCGCTGTTATCTTCGCGGCACGGAAATGAAATCCAAGTGAACGATCCGCTCGGAGACTACCTCGATGTCGTCAGCTTCAACGAATATGCGGGTTGGTATCAAGACACGCCGCAAAGCGTCGCGAACATCAAGATCAGTTCCATCCATCAAAAGCCGCTGTTGTTAAGCGAGTTTGGAGCGGGCGCGAAAGCCGGTTTCCACTCCGACGCCGAGACCCGCTGGAGTGAGGAATTTCAAGCGAACGTATATCGGAAACAGTTGCAGATGCTTCGCGGCGTAGCGAACCTGCGCGGCATGTGCCCGTGGGTGCTGGTCGATTTCCGCTCTCCACTCCGCGAGCTCCCTGGCATTCAGGATTTCTATAACCGCAAGGGCCTCATCTCCGACCAGGGCCAGAAAAAGCAGGCCTATTTCGTAATGCAAAAGGCGTATCTGCAGCGTACCGTTGGCAACGCGCGATAATCCATCGCACGCGGTGTACGGAAAGCCCGCTCCCTCCCGCTCCAGCCTTCGCCGAAACAACATCCGGATTGTGCTCTGTCCAGCGATATGGTGTCGTGTGTCGCATCACGTGACGTAGGTCACTGACCGAGGGCCTCGCGACGGCCACGCTTCTTGTACAGGCGATGAAGAGTTGGCGAACGCCGATGTTTCATGGCCCTGCGTTCGGCGACAGTTTGGTAGGGAGAAGGACCATGAAACGATCTGCAACAGGAAGATGGGCCGGATGCACGTTGCTGACCCTTGCAATGGCAACCGCAGGCATAATCGGGTGCGGCAGTGGTTCAACCTCCAGCACCGGCACAACGCCGCCCATAACGCCCCCGGCTGCATCGACCGCCGTACTGGTGAACATGGGAGACACTCCTTCGGATTCTGTCCTGGAGTGCGCGATCACCATCAGCGCCATGAGCTTTACCAACACATCCGGCACCAGCGTGTCTGTTATCCCTGCATGGAATTCTCCTGTGAGCGTGTTCGCGCCAATGACCATGGAGTTAGCACACCTTCGGGGAACGATGGCTCCACTGGTTCTGCAGGCTATGCCACAAGGAACATACAACTCAGTGTCCATCACACTGTCCTCGGCGACCGTCACTTCCATGACATCGTCGCATAGCCCGGTCCAGCAAGTGTTTTCCACGCCAGTGACGGTCAATATTCCATTAGGCACTCCGCTCACGGTGGGAAGCAACGCCATGGTGATGAACCTGGACCTGAATCTCGCGACTTCCGTGGGGAACGGTTCCGGCGGAGCGATTACCTTTACCCCAAATTTTGACCCGTCGGTTGAAGCCGCTACCGGCAATGCTGGTGCCACGCCGGAACAAGGCGGAATGATGCAGGTGGTTGGCAACGTCACCGGCATATCCGGCAGTACCTTTACCATGGTCACGCTGCAGGGAATGCCGATGTCCCTTTCGACCGGCAGCAATACGCAATACCAGGGGATGAACGGGCAGACGATGTCCAACATGGGCATGATGAACAACGGCCAGATCATGACGGTGAACGCGACTCTGCAACCCGGTGGGACCTGGACAGCAAATTCAGTCACGGCCATGATGGGCTCCGGCGGAGTTATGTCGATCGGGATGATCACCGCGACCACCGGAAGACCGATGACGCAAATGACCATGTTTCCGGACAATGGCATCGGCGCGGGCATGATGGCGTCGCTGCTGGCCAATGGCATGACGGTGAACCTGGGCAGCAGCGCCACCTACGGCATTGACGATGTGGGCGTGTCGATGTCCGGGTTGTCGATTACGCCGCAGTTCGACGCGTCTCACATCGCCGCCGGTCAGAACATTGCAGCGGTAGGCTCGGGAGCCATGTCCTCCGGCAACGGCATGATGGGCGGGGGCGGCTTCATGAACATGGGAAGTATGACCGCAGCCGGTATCGAGCTGGAGCCGCAGGGCCTCAGCGGGACCGTCGCCAGCGCTACAGGCAGCGGCTTCACGCTTAGCCTGCCGTCAGATTCGGCCTTTACCCTGTTGACGGGAGCAACCAGCGTCACCGTCTACCAGACTGCGCAAACGCAAATGAAGGGACTTACCGCCGTTGCGAATGGCCAGAATGTTGTAGTCTACGGCTACTTGTTCTATAACGCCGGAAGCTACAACTTCGTCGCCATGCAGATTGCATCAATGTAGAGCGGATGTAGCGATACTTGATCTCCAAAAAATAATGCGTCAAATCTCGGCTGTCATGCGCCTCGCGAATTGACATGTTGACCCGCATCCGACATTCTAGAGAAGTCATGGCTATCCAGCTCTGTTCCCTGACGTGTCGGCTCCAGAATCGCTGTTGTTGTTGTCGCAGCGTTGCCGGCCCAGGGTGTGGGCACTGTCGATAGTTCCACGATCTCCTCTTCAGTCTCCAGAAATCTAGAACCCTGCGGTCGCGTCTCTTGCGAGCGTGGGTCCATTCCTGCCTGTCTCGCATTTCCTTTCACGACGAAAATTTTAGAACGGGCTCACTATGGAATTGGCGATCGGATTTGTCATCGCGTTTGCAATTGCAGTTACAGGCGTAGGTGCGGGCACCATCACAGCGCCGCTGCTGATCCTATTCCTGCATGTTCCCATTGAGCTCAGTGTGGGCACCGCCCTGGCCTACTCCGCCATCGTAAAAATGATCGTTGTGCCGGTTCAGATCTGGCGCAAGCAGGTGGTCTACCGGGTGGTCGCCTGGATGCTATTCGGCGGTCTTCCCGGCGTCATTCTCGGCGTGGTGCTGTTCCACCGCGTGGTGCGGCATGGCCAGCAGAACATTCTGTATGTCGCTCTCGGCAGTATCATTGTTGCGTCCTCAGCCTGGCATCTGTATCGAAACCTTCGCCCACCGACGGCGACCCGAGCAAGAAAAACCCATCCAGTATGGATTGCGGCACTGATGCTGCCGATCGGCACAGAGGTAGGCTTTTCTTCCTCAGGGGCTGGCGCGCTGGGCACGCTTGCATTGCTCAGCCTCACCACGCTGGACGCTTCTCAGGTCGTGGGCACCGATCTTGTCTTTGGGCTTTGCCTCTCTCTGGTCGGAGGCGGCATGCACGTCTTCAGCGGCAGCTACGATAGCGCGCTTCTGCTCAAGCTGGTGGTCGGCGGATTGTTCGGTGCCCTGGTGGGCAGCGGCGTTGCGCCGAGATTGCCGAATCGCCAGCTGCGAGTTGCACTGGCCGCACTATTGTTGGTGGTGGGAACGCTGTTCTGCGTTCGTCCTCTGAATTTCCATCCCATCGCCAGCGTCCAGGCTGTGGTTCACGCCAGCGCGACTGCATCCGGCTCGTTCGATCGCTAACAAATTCAACGTGACGACGATTGCAGCGTTCCGGCGACAACCATAGCCTGCACTTCCACGTGGCCGCGAAATTCGTGGCGGCTCAATCGATAGGCAATTTGAATCGTATCGCCCACCACGGGCGGTCGATCCAGCGCAGTGTCAATTGAAAACCAAATTGCCTCCAGCGTCAGGTTGTCGCGTTCCAAACGCAGGCGTCCGTGACGGCCTTGCGTCAGCGCGCGATACGCAGCCACGCGAAAACTTCCGGAGTACAGCGGCGCTTCGAAACCGCGGCCAAACGGCCCCATCGCCTCCAGGACCTGAATGCTTTTCAGATCATGCGCACTGGCCTCCAATTCGCCATCTGTCCAGAGAATCGGCCCCGTCGCCACTGTTCCTCCAGTTTGTTCTGCAACTGCGAACGTGAAAGCCTGCCGAAACCGTTCCATATTCACCACGCGGATGGTTGCGCCCGCCGCTGCCTGGTGCCCCCCGAAGGCCACCAACAAATCCGGGTAGGAGCTCGCGATTTCTTTCAGCGCGCGTTGCACATCGATCCCCGGCACCGAACGAAACGATCCGCTGGCAAGTCCCGTTCCATTCCTGGAGTCCGTTTCCGTTGCCAACGCCGGTGCAGTCGTCCGCGCGCCTTGCCCCTGCGGAGCGAAAATGGCGCAAGGTTTTCCGAATGCTTCCACAACGCGGCTGGCCGTAATCCCGTGGACGCCGGAGTGGCCGTCTTCCAAAAATAGAACGATCGCCGGTCCGGAAACCCGAGCCGCTTGCGGAAACGCTTGCGCCCGCAATCTGCGCTCAATCGACTGACGTTCAGAATTCTCGCGTTTCAGCTGGCTCCAGCAGGCCGAGGCATCCGCGTCCGTCTTTGCGATCAGAAAGCGAAAGCCCACCTCTGCCCAGTCCAGCCGCCCAGAGGCTGCAATGGCGGGCACCAGTCGAAACGCAATCGTCTCGGCATCGATTTCGCCATCCACCTCTGCGGCAAAAACCTTCCAGCACGGCCGGCATCCCAAACGAACCCTTTGCATGCCATGACGCAGAAATGCGCGATTGATCAGGCTCGCGCCAGGAGATAAAGAGACGCAGTCCGCAATGGTCGCGACGGCAACAAAGTCCAGCAGGCTGGCGAGTGACGGCAAATCCGCAAACGCACCCTGCTCCAGCAACGCACTTCGAACCTTCGCCATCACCAGGAACGCAACCCCCGCGCCGCACACATGCTTGTCATATTCGGAGTCCAGCCGAGACGGATTCACCACCGCATACGCGGACCGCGGCGGCCCTTCCGGCGGAATGACGTGATGATCGGTGACCACGACATCAATCCCAGCGGCGGCCAGCGTGGCAATTCGCGGCTCGTCGCTGCTGCCTTTATCGGCGGAGATGACCAGTTGTGCACCGAAGGCTTGGATCCGCGAGACCACTCCTTCGCCAATCCCGTAGCCTTCCGTCAGCCGATGGCTGGTCACCACGCAGATGCGTTCGGGTGCAACTCCAAAGGCATCGACCATGGCCGTCCAGAGCACCGCCGCGGATGCAGTGCCGTCCATGTCGTGATCGCAAGCCAGCGCAATGCGCTCCCCTTGCACAATGGCGCGCACGATGCGTTCCACGGCTCCATCCATGGAAGGAATAGCACCCGGGTCGACAATGTCCGCAAGCTTCGCGGCGGTCAGCGATTCCCACTCGATGAACCGGTCCAGACGCCGTCCCAGAAAATTCGCGATGGCTGGAGCGATGCCGGCACGCAAATAGGCATTGCGAACCTCCGCGTTGCACGGTCGCTCAATCAGGGATTTGGGGGGTAATTTCCATGGCGCGGATTCTTCCTCCGCCGGGACAAGCTCAACAGGCGGCTCGTCGCAGCCAGCCTCCGGAATGAAAGCTTCGACGGCCACGGCTGCGGGGTCCTCGTTCACTCGTCGTCCTCATCTTCTTCTTCGAGTGCATTTTCAATCAGCTCCTGCAGGCTATCGACCGTGTTCACCATGGCCCGATACTCCCGGTACCACTCCGTCTGCGTCTCATGCACAAACAGAATTCCCTGGTGCGCGAACGCCAGCTCAATATGCCCAACCTTGCCAATTTCAAGGAACAGCCGATTCAGTTTGTCCATCTCCGGTCCGGACGCTTCCGTGCTCGAAATGTCCTGCAGTTCGCTCGCCAGCAGCTCCAGCGTTGTCCGGTCGACGGAGTCTTCGCCAATGCATACCAGCGGCGCGCCCGCGGTCTTCGCCATTTCGACGAAGTCTTTCCAGCTCTCCTTGGCGCCGTGGGTGCCGTCATCCGCCGTTTCCGGATCGCTCCACCATACACGCGGAGTGTCCTCCGGAATCAATGCGGGAAAATGTCGCATGCCATGACCTTCAATAAACGCGATCATGTCATCTTTCAGCGAAGTCAGGTTGTTGGAATCCATCCTTTCCATCGTAGACCAGTTTTCCGGCGGCTATAGACTGCCGTCAACCATAATGTGTACCCGGTCGCTGCGGCGACTGGATGCGTGAGTTGTCGTTCCGTCGGTCTACATCTATAGGAAAACTGGCTAGGCGCCGCTAACCCTTTATGATGAAAGTAACGAATGGAGTTTTTTCGGGAGCAGGACTTCTTGGCAAAGTATCAGCGGCACGTATTTGTCTGCACCAACCAGCGCGAACCCGGCAGCGCCCGTCCCAGCTGCAATGCCGATGGCAAATCGCAATTGCAGACGCGCTTCAAGCAGGCCGTGGATGCAGCCCGTCTCAAGGGAACTGTCCGCGTCAACAAGGCCGGCTGCCTGGACCAGTGCGAACATGGGCCAACCGTCGTCGTCTACCCGGAAGCCGTCTGGTATGGGCATGTCTCTGAAGCCGATGTGGATGAAATTGTTGCCTCGCATCTGGTGGCTGGGCGCCCTGTCAAGAGACTGCTGCTGGCCGAGGGCTGCGTCAACACTGGAGCCTGCGAGCATCGGCTGCCGAAGACCTGAAAAACTGTTGCGGGTGGGATCTCGAGCTGCTCGCTGTGCTATATTCCGAGGGGAACAATGAATTTCTCAAGAGATTATGTTGGATATTTAGGCCGGCGCACCATCAAGCACCTGATCGATGTCAAGATGATCCAGACCGACAAAGTTGAGGTCTTGAACGCTCGCGTACAGGCTGCTCTGATTGATGAATTGATGCTGGAGGATCGCATCAACGACGAGGTTCGTCTGATCCTTGAGGCCTATCAGGAAGAGATGCGCCGCACCGGGGCCAGCTACCAGGAAATGTTCAAGAAAATCAAGCAGGAACTCGCCCGCAAATACAAGGCGGTGCTATGAGGATTTCCGACGACAAGTTGAACAAACTGGCGCACGTGATTGCCGACACTTTGGCGGAGACCGATGAGTGCGAATTCCACGAAGACCGCAACACCATCCGTCAGGAATCACGCAAAATGCTGGCAAAATTGCTTGCCGACGAGATGAAGATCGACCAGGCCGCGCGCCTCAAGGTTTCCTCCCATAAGAAAAATATTCCTGAAGGCAGCCAGGAGTGGGAAATTCTGTATCGCAAATACTACCAGGAAGAAGTGAAGAAGCTCGGGCTGTAGTTCGTTTACCCGCCTGCCAACGCTTCGCCTTTCACTCCCGCGTCACGCGAATCGGATAAAATTTTCTTCCGGAGGTCTCCCATGGCCGATCAAGTGGAAGACATCGTCAACCTGCCAGCCCATTCTTCAGTGGATGAAACTGTCGCTCGTTTGCAAGCGATGCTGCAGGAGAAGAGTGTCCAGATCTTCGCGCTGATTGATCACAGCGGGGAAGCCAAACGCGCTGGCTTCGAGATGCGCCCTACCAAGCTTCTGATTTTCGGCAACCCCAAGGCCGGCACGCCGTTGATGCTGGCATCGCCAACCATCGCCATCGACCTCCCGCTGAAATTGCTGGTGTGGGAGGATGCCAGCGGGCAAGTGTGGATCTCCTACAACATGCCGGAGTATCTGCAGAAGCGGCATGCCCTACCGCAGAACTTAGCCGCCGCGCTCGATGCTGTAGAAGCGCTTGCGAAGAACGCCGCGAAATAATTCCAGCCCACCATCTGTGGTGGAAAGCGGGCCAGTCACGCCGCAATTCGCTACTGTACGGTGAAATCCTGTTGCAGCGGAACATTTTCCGTCGAATCCCCGACATAGACAACAAATTTTCCCGGATCCACTTTCCACCCGTGCGTCGTCGTGTCCCAGTACGCCAACGAGCGTTTGTCCAGCGTAACGGTCACGTGGTGCACTTCTCCCGGTCGCAGCATCACGCGAGAAAATCCCTTCAGCTCCATCTTCGGACGCTTCACCGTCGCCGACGGATCGCCGACATACACCTGCGCGACCTCCACCCCCGCCACCAAGCCAATATTTCTCACGTCGAACCCAACCTCAATCGGTCCATTTGAGGAGGCCGTCTGCGGTGATACCGAAAGGTTGCTGAATGCAAAACTTGTATACGACAGACCGAATCCGAAAGGAAACAAGGGCTTCACCTCGCGGGTTTCGTAGTAGCGATATCCGACAAAAACGCCTTCGCTATATTTGATATCGCGCGTGCCGGGCAGTTCGTAATACGTTTGGTAGGTCGGATTATCTTCAATCCGCTTTTCCCAACTGATCGGCAGCTTGCCGGAGGGATTGATTTCCCCAAACAGAAGTTTTGCCAGCGCCGTGCCTGCTTCCTGGCCGCCGTACCATGTCTGCAACAACGCCGGTGTGCGATCGATCCAGTTCTGCGTGGCCACGCTGCCACCCGCCGTCAACACCACAACGGTTTTCGGATTGGCTGCGGTCACTTCGCGTATCAACTCCTCTTGTCCGAACGGCAGCTGATAAGTGCGGTCGCGTCCCTCCGACTCTGTCGCGGGACTAAAGCCCACCGACAGCACCACGGCGTCTGCCATTTTCGCCTGTTGGATCGCCGCCGGATCGACGATCTTGTCCTGCGCAAGGATGCCGAGCGACGGCGTGTTGTCCGGCTTTCCTGGAAAATAGTTGAACTGCACCAGCACCGCTTTTCCGGCTTGCATCGTCACATTCGCGGACTGCAGCTCGCCGCCTTCTCCCTGAATCTCAAAGAATAGATTCTTGCCGTTGATCAAAATCTCGTCATGGTCTCGCCCCTGGTCTTCGGCCACAACCGTGTAAACTCCCGAAGTCTGCGGAATAAAGTATCCGTGCCACTCCACCCGACGCAGAGTCTTCGTCTGCTGGCTCAACCACGAACTGGCCACATGATCCAAGGTTTCATCCACGGTGGAGAACAGTCGATCGTTGGCCGATAGAACATATTCATCCCGTTTCAGACCGGTATGCTGACAGGCAGCATCGGTGCACCACTTCGTGTTCTTAAACACATCCTCGGGATTCACCACGCCGGAATTCCAAAGCACATTCACTCCGGGATGCAGGCTGTCGCTCAATCCGGTCATAAAACTCACCGGCGCAAACGCCGTCACCTCCGAGCTGCCTCCGGCGCCGGGTACAGCCGGGTATGCATCCGGCCCCAGCACCGCCAGCGTATGAATGGTATGACGATCCAACGGCAACATGTGGTTCTCGTTCTTCAGCAGAACTGCACCCTCTTCCGCCGACTGCAGCGCGACCGCATCGCCGTGCTGGTTAAACAGAGAAATGCTTGGATCAAGCTGATTGCGATCCAGAAATCCAAACTGCATCGAGGTCCGCAGAATCCGCCGAACCTTCTGGTCGATGGTTGCCTCAGTAACCTGATCGCCCTTGATTGCCGGCAGCAACGTCGCGGCCGTCATGTATTTGGCGTCCGGCATTTCCAGATCCAGTCCGCCATTCGCGTCCGCAATCCCGTCATGCGCAGCGCCCCAGTCCGACATCACGATGCCGCGAAATCCCCAGTCCTTGCGCAGCACCTGGATATTCAGATACGCATTTTGCGTGGCGTGCTCGCCATTGATCAAATTGTAGGAATCCATCACAGCGCCGACATGACCCTGTTTCACCGCGGCTTCAAACGCCGGCAGATAAATCTCCCGCAGTGTGCGCTCGTCGATGACAGAGTTCGACCGCTGCCGGTCATACTCGGAATTGTTGGCGGCGAAATGCTTCACCGTGGCGCTGACACCCTGGCTCTGCACGCCGTCAATGTAGTTGGCTGCGATTTGTCCGGCAAGAAACGGGTCTTCGCCAAAATATTCAAAGTTGCGCCCATTCATCGGCTCGCGATAAATGTTCACTCCCGGCCCCAGCAGAAAATTCACGCCACGTGCCCGCGCATCTTCACCCAGTCCGACACCCACTTTTTCAGCCAGCGCCCGGTCCCAACTCGCCGCCAATCCAATCCCGGCCGCATAGGCTGTCGAGGGTCCCCAAGTGCGCACTCCCAGCGGGCCGTCCGACATTTTCAGCCGCGGAAACTCGATGCTCGGTTCGTTGCGGATATACATACTGTCTTCGCCGCCGATCAGCGCGATCTTCTGCTCCAGCGTCAGCTTCTGCACCATCGCATCCACTTTCTGCTCCATTGCGGGTGTAATGGGTTGCGGGCCTTGATTGTTGGACATTTGCGCTGAAGCGTGAACGATACCCAGCAAAAGAAAGGCGGAAAACAGCAGCACAATTTCACTGAAATCTCTTCGCATAGTTGTCGATCCCGATTCCTTTTCAACTCGTTTCTAGTCTGCAAGGTTCTACGAAGAAAATTATTGGCCTATCGACTTGCGATAGCAAGCACCAGGCCGCATAAGCCATTCGCAATGGCTTTCGTTGGAACGAGTTTTGCGCGGCAGCCCGAGGCGAATTCCGTAAAGAAAGATGCCCAGCCTGATCGCGTTTGTTGATCCCACCAAATCTTCGTAAATGTGCTCTGATTCTGCATTGACAGCGGTACCCGGAGCTAACTACCGTATGAAAACGCGTAGCCGCATTCCCCAGCGGTGGCCGTACGCGTCCTCCCTGTTGATTGAGCATCCGAGCTCTCCAACGTCCGTGAAAGGAAAATCCCATGAACAACACTCTCATTCCTGAAGTTGATCCATCCACCCATCCACGCGTCATCGATAACGGCCGAAATCGTCTGGTTCTGGCACTTTCGATCGGCGCAATGCTGATATTTTCCGCAGCCGCGTTGTCCGCCCAGGCCAGGGATGATACTCAGCCCTTCCTTCCCAATCCCGTACGCAACGTTTCCACAGTGCCCGCCAATGGAGATGTGAATCCCTACGGTGTCGCATTTGTGCCGACTCACCTAACCATTGGAATGCTTCATCCCGGAGACGTTCTTGTCTCCAACTTCAACAACAGTAAAAACCTGCAAGGAACAGGAACCACCATTGTTCGTGTGCCCGCGAAGGGCAAGCCAACGCTGTTCTTTCAAGGGCCGTCCAATATTGGGCTCTCAACGGCATTGCATGTTCTTAAGTCCGGTGTTGTGCTGGTGGGTAATTTCCCCTCAACCGACGGAACCTGTGCAACAGCCCGTTCGGGATCCATCCTGGTAATCAACGCATGGGGCAAACTCCTTGGCCGCATAGCGAACAAGTACATCGATGGCCCATGGGACTCCGCGATCATTGACAATGGAAACAAAGCGACACTTTTTGTTGCAAATGGTTTGAGCGGAACAGTCACCCGTTTGGACCTTTCGTGGACCAACGCGAAGATGGTGCAGAGCGCTGTCCAGATCGGTTCGGGCTACGCGCACCAATGTGACCCGGTGACGTTCGTGGATGCCCCAACCGGCCTTGTCTACAATCGCAAAACTGGCGATCTATATGTTGCCTCCACGGCAGACAATAAAGTCTTTGTCCTCCACGACGCCGCTACTACGGACAAAGACGAAGGAACAGGCCAGGTGCTCTACGCCGACGATACCCATCTGCACGGACCGCTGGGAATGACCATGGCGCCAAACGGTCATTTGCTGGTCAGCAATAACGATGTCATCAATTCTGACCCCGCCCAGCCGAGCGAGATCGTCGAGTTTACTCTGGGAGGCCACTTCGTCAAGCAACTCTCCGTGGACCCGACGCAGGGCGGTTCGTTTGGCTTAAACGTGCAGACAGTCAACGACGTAGCCACATTCGCTGCTGTCAATGACAACGCCAGTGTGCTGCTGATTTGGAGTCTGCCGCAACAGTAAGAACGGCCCGGGATCGGTTGCGGCAACCTTCTCGATAGCGCACAGCGTTGCCAGCCTGCCTGTCGAGGAATCGCCAGAGTATCTCTCCGTCGAGCAATACCGGGTGCAGCCCTGTCCCAACTCAGGTTGTGACCGCTCCCGCAGTTCGTTATAGTGAGAGGGGCACAGGGCGCTATCGTCTAGGGGTTAGGACGTGAGATTCTCAATCTTAAAACACGGGTTCGATTCCCGTTAGCGCTACCAAGTCACCTTCCAGCCACTTCCAGCAGTCTCCAAAAATCAAGAAAGTCCAAGAGATTTAGGGTTCCCCTTGTCCAGCAACGGGGCAACGCACTCCACTCTTGTCCTGGGGCAAGCCAGGGGCATCATTCGGGGCCATTTCACTTTTTTTCTGTTAGGAGTTGCCTCCATACCCCTGACCATCGATTGCACGGTTTAAGTGCCGCTTAGGATCGCGCGATACAGCTTATCGATCCGGATGACAAAGGTTGCGCGCACAAGAATTCCGATTGCCGCGCACAAACTACGAAAAGATGCAGTCGAGACGCGAGTCGGGACGGTCCGAGCGTTCTTTGCAACTCCCGTGACGGCGATCACAGCATTTTGCGTCCCTACATGGCAACATGGCCAATAAGGAAACAATGTTAACTCATGGAAAATTGCAACACATTCGTGAAAGAGGCAAAGATGCTCAAGGCTCTTGCCCATGAATCCCGCCTGATGATTGTGGATCGGCTGAGCCGCGGGGAGTGCTCGGTTGGAGAGCTGAGGGATCTTGTCGGCGGCGATCTGTCGACCGTTTCAAAACACCTGGCATTGCTTCGCGCCCACGGCATCGTAGAAGACAGACGCGAGGGAACCACCGTGTATTACCGGCTGTTGACGCCTTGTGTCTGCAACTTCTTCACTTGCGCGACGCAGGTTCTGAAAGAGAGAACGAGATGACCGCGCAAGCAGAAGCGTTGAACCGCGATTGCAGGTCCACACTGAATGATCGGGCGAAAAGCCGGCAGAGCAGCCGCCGCTTTGCTGCGCGGTTCGCGGTTCTTTTGGTTCTTGCGTCCCTGGGTGCTACCCAGGCCTCGCTAGCGCAGCAGCGGGTGCAGGAGGACTTTTATCCTGCTTGGGCCGCGCAGGCGCACTATCTTCATCCCCTTATGGTTTTGGACACCGACAGCGCGCTGGGCAGGCGCAATCTGTATCCGAAGCGCATCACGCTGAAAGATGTGGCGCGGATGCACGGTCACCTTTGCGATGGCCTGGTGACGGCGTGGGTGGAGTTGAGCGCCGCGTTGCGGGTGCTGTTTCCGGATGGTGTTGTGGATCGCACGGACGTCAGGGTGGTCTCGAAGAATGCTCCCTGCTGGGCCGATGCCGGTGCGTGGATGACGGGCGCGCGCATCAATCAGGGAACGCTCATTCTGGACAATTCGGTTGGCGATGGCTTTGTTGTGCAGCGAATTTCGACCGGCGACGCGGTCCGAGTTTCTCTGCGAACAGGTATTTACCCTGCGGACCTTGCGGCGCTGGAGCAATCCATCCGCGGCCGCCGGGCGCGGGGTAAGTTTGTCGCGCCCGCGGAGATCGACCGCTTTGAACGTGACGCCAATGAATACAGCCGGAAGCTGCTGAACACGCCACCGGATCGGGCGATCACGCTCGAACGTCTCGCCGATTACCATTTCCCGGACCATAGCCAAAACCCGCTTGCGCCGCGCAGTGACACGATCAATCGCGATACGCCTCGAAGCAGCTCCCATGCCAGCGGGGAAAGTAAGTGACGATGACCCGGACAATTTCAATACGGTATAGGGGGCCTCTTGCAGAGGTAAGACCATGGCAATCCAGATAAGCAATGCCAGCGACGTCAAGCATGGAAGGCAGAAGAAGACACCACAGGAGTCCGCACTTCGCAGCGCTCTTCTGATCGGCGCGGGGATCGTTGTGTGGTGGATGATCTACCACCGGTTGAGCGCCGTCGCGGACTGGTTTGCGTTCACTGTCCTGCACTGTTCCCCCGCGACGCGGCTGGGCTCCGCGGTCCAGTTCATGGTCTTTGAAACGCCGAAAGTTTTGATGCTGCTGTTGCTGGTCGTCTTCGGCGTAGGGATTGTGCGGTCGTTCTTCACCCCGCAGCACACGCGGGCGATTCTTGCCGGGACGCGTGAATCGGTGGGCAATGTGCTGGCAGCTTTGCTCGGCGTCGTCACGCCATTTTGCTCCTGCTCGGCAGTGCCGCTGTTTATCGGTTTTGTGACGACCGGCGTTCCGCTGGGCGTTACATTTTCTTTTCTCATTGCGGCTCCGATGATCAATGAAGTCGCCCTGGTGCTCCTCTTTGGGCTTTTCGGCTGGCGTGTCGCCGGTATTTATGCGGGAACAGGACTTCTGATTGCGATGATCGCCGGCTGGACGATTGGCCGCCTGAAGATGGAGCGCTATGTCGAGCCGTGGGTCTACGCGGCGCAGATGGGCGACAGCGCAGATGGGCAGGAACAGCTTACCTGGGCTGAGCGAATCCATCTTGGCCGCGAGGCGGTGCGTGACATCGTCGGCAAGGTGTGGCCGTACGTGATTGCGGGAATCGCCGTCGGCGCGGGCATCCATGGCTACGTGCCGCAGAACTTCATGGCGCACATCATGGGCAAGGGCGCGTGGTGGTCGGTCCCGCTGGCGGTGTTGATCGGCGTTCCCATGTACTCGAATGCTGCGGGAATCATTCCGATCGTGCAGGCGCTGCTGCAGAAAGGGGCGGCGCTGGGTACCGTGCTGGCCTTCATGATGTCGGTCATCGGTCTGTCGTTTCCGGAGACCATCATCCTGCGCAAGGTGCTTCGTCCACAGTTGATCGCGGCTTTCGTGGGCGTCGTGACGGTAGGAATTCTGATCGTCGGCTACCTGTTCAACTTTTTGATGTGAGTCAAGGACTGGAGAAGAAAACATGAAGACATTGCAAATACTCGGACCAGGATGCGCAAATTGCGTGCGGCTAGCAAACAACGTAGAAGCTGCGGCTACGCAGCTCGGCATGGAGTTCACGATGGAAAAGGTAACGGACTTTCAGGTGATTGTGCGCGCAGGCGTAATGAAGACGCCGGCGCTGGTCGTGGACGGCCAGGTAAAACTCTATGGCCGCGTGCCGAGTGTCGAGGAGATCAAGACCATCCTCGCTTGAAAGGGACGCGCCATGATTCGAGGCGCTGCGGAAGCGATAGGAACGATTTTGCATTGTGACGACATCCGTTTGTCGTGCGCGATCTCATCGAGGCCGCGACGGGAGACGATGTGTATCGGTGGAGTAAAACGAAAATGTTTCCAGTCACAAGAAACCCTGATGGTCCGAGGAAAGAACAAGGCGCCATTCGGCTGAAACAACGTTGCTTCCCACTCTTCATCACCCTGTTCGCTTTCTTCGGGTGTGTGACTCTCCATGCCATGTCTTCTGACGCGGAGAACCTGCAAACAGCTTACAAACAGGCTGCTTCGACTTCCCCGGCGATCGCTCAGGCGCGCGCGCAATTGGACGCCGATCTGGCCGGCAAACCGCTGGCACGCGCGGCGCTGCTTCCGCACATCAATGCGGGAGCCAGCGGAGGTATGAACACAGGCCGTGTCACAGGCTTCGGGGCGCAAACGATTTCTACGGGATATCATTCCGACATTTTCAGCGCCAGCTTGACCGAGTCCATCTTCAACGGTCAGGCGTTCACAGCGATGAAGCAGTCGGACAGCCGCATCCGGGCCAGCGAAGCGGCCCTGGCGTATGCGCAGCAAGCGGTCGCGCTGCAGGTGACGCAGGCCTACTTTGGCATTTTGCAGGCGGAAGCTAACCAGCGCGTAGCGCAGCAGCAAATGAACCTGCTCGAAAGCATCGACAAGCAGACCCGAGCCAGCCTGCAGGTTGGCAGCGGAGATATTATCTCGGTGCAGGAGGTGCAAGCGCAATTGGACGCTGCGAAGGCCGACCTGATTGCGGCGAACAACGCGGTCACAGTGGCGAAGAACCAGTTGGAGCGCCTGACGCACCAGCCCGCAGGAACCTTGGAGGACATCACCTCGTTACAACCGACAGGTCCGCAGCCGGACACGATCGGGCCGTGGCTTGCGGCTGCGCTCAAAAACCAGCCGCTGCTGCAGCAGGCAAGAGCCACATTGAAAGTGTCTGAGCAACAGGTGCAGTATGCCAAGCGTGCGCGCTGGCCCACGTTGACGTTGAGCGGCATCGGCCAGCACGCTGCGGGAACGCTGATTCCGCCTGTAGCCATCGATCAGATTGGCGGCTCGCTGAATTTGGCCGTTCCGATTTATGAGGGTGGCGGCACACGAGCGGAGATTCATCAAGCGGAGGCGCTTTCCAGAGCCAGCCGTGCCAACGTCGCCACTATTCAGGACCAGATCAAACTGGACACGCAAACCGCATTTCAAGATCTTCAGGACAGCGTCGCGCAGTTTCAGGCGACGCAGCAAACGGTGGCTTCCGCCAAAGTATCGATGGAAGGCACGCGGAAGGGATATGAAATCGGCAGCCGCTCCATCATCGACCTGCTGACGGCAACGACGAACTATGCCGCCGCGCAGCGCAATTATTACCTGGCCCTGTACACGCAACTGGTCGCTCGAACGCAACTGAAGGCGGCCGCTGGAGTGTTGACGCCGGCAGACATCGACGCCATCAACACCCTGCTCGAAAGCAGTCCTTCAAAGTAAGCAGCACCGCTGTTTCGTTGGGAGAACATCGATGGTTCCGGTCAAGAAACGTGTTTCGATTCTGGCAATTCTGGTCCTGCTTCTTGCTGCGGGCTTCTTTGGGTGGCGCCGGTTCCAGGGGAAACATGCTCCCATCGATTCCATCACGCTCTATGGCAACGTCGATATTCGCCAAGTACAGATGGCCTTCAATGACAGCGAGCGGATTGACAAGCTGCTGGTCGATGAAGGCAGCGCGATCCGTGCCGGCCAGCTTGTCGCTCAACTGGTACAGCAGCGTTTTCAGGATGCGGTGGCGAAGGACCAGGCGACTATGGCGTCGCAGCAACAGGTAGTTGCGCGGCTCCTGGCCGGCAGCCGTCCGGAAGAAATCGCACAAGCGCGAGCGGATGTTGCCGCCGCGCAAGCGGACGTGGTCGCCGCGCAGGCCAATCTGACGAATGCTGGACTGCTCTATCGCCGCCAGCTGACCCTGTCAAAGCAGCAATACGTTTCCTTGCAGATTCGCGACGACGCCGAACGCTCCTTCTTGGCCGAGCAGGCCAGTTTGGCGGCCAGGAAGCAGGTGCTGGTCGCCAAAGAGCAAGCATTACGTCTCGCCGTCATCGGTCCGCGCAAGGAAGACATCGCCGCGGCCCAGGCCACGCTCCAGGCCGACAAAGCAACTCTGGCCCTGGCGCAAAAAGAGCTGGCCGATACGCAGCTCTATGCTCCTGCGGATGGCGTGATTCAGGACCGCATTCTGGAGCCCGGCGATATGGTCACTCCGCAGACGCCAGTGTTTACACTCGCCCTCGACAATCCAGTCTGGGTCCGCGCCTATTTGCCGGAGCCGCAGATGGGTAAGGTCGCGCTCGGCATGCGTGCGTGGATCGAATCGGACAGCTTTCCCGGACAACGATTTCCAGGCTGGATCGGCTTCATTTCACCCGTGTCGGAATTTACGCCGAAGAATGTGGAAACCACGCAGCTACGCTCGCAGCTTGTCTATCGAGTGCGTGTGTATGCCTGCAACCCGGACCATCGCCTGCGTCTGGGAATGCCGGCGACGGTCGTCATTCCACTCGCCAACAACCCTCCTCATTCAATCGACGCCCATCCCTGCGGGGCGAATTGACATGGACGCAGTTGTCGTCAGGAACCTGAGCAAGTCCTTCGGCAAAGGAACGGCGCGCAGAGATGCGCTGAAGAACATCTCCCTCGAAATTGCCGCAGGCACCATGACGGCGCTGATCGGCCCGGATGGCGCGGGCAAGACCACGCTGCTGCGGCTACTGGCCGGTATCCTGAGGCCCAGCGTGGGAGAGATTCGCGTGCTCGATCATCCCTTGCCGAAGGATGCTCTCGCGCTGCAGCGCCAGATTGGCTACATGCCGCAACGTTTCGGCCTCTACGAAGATTTGACGGTGGAAGAAAACCTCGATCTGTTTGCCAGCCTGCACAGCATTCCACATGAAATGCGGGAGCAACGCTTCAATGAGTTGCTGACCATGACGGCGCTGGGCCCGTTTCGCAAGCGGCTGGCGGGACAGTTGTCCGGCGGCATGAAGCAGAAGCTGGGCCTGGCCTGCACATTGATCCATCCGCCCGAATTATTGTTGCTGGATGAAGCCAGCGTGGGCGTCGATCCTATTTCGCGGCGGGAACTGTGGAGCATCATCCAGCAACAGGTTGCAAGCCAGAAGGTGACCGTCCTGCTGAGCACCGCGTATATGGATGAGGCCGAGCGCTGCGATCATGTCATTCTGTTGCACGAAGGAGAAATCCTGGCGCAGGGAAATCCATCTCAACTCGCCGCGTCCTTCCAGGGCCACGCCTTTGTTCTGGAAAATGTTCCCACCGCGCCGCGCAACCTGCAGGCGCAGATGGCCCAGCTTCCTGGCGTGGTGGATGCGGTGATTCAAGGCGATGGGCTGCGCATTGTGATGCAACAAGCGGAGCCGCCTGTATTGCCGGATAAGCTCACTGGCTATGGAACTCCGAAGCCCGTTCCAACGCGGTTGGAAGATGCTTTTGTCAGTCTTCTGTTCAGCCGCACCGCGCGCCATCCGATTCCGCTGCCGCCGCCCCGCGACACAACCGACGACCATGCGGCCGTCGTCGTGGTGAAGGATCTCTTTCGTTATTTCGGCGCTTTTGCCGCGGTCAAGAATGTCAGCTTCTCAGTGCGCCAGGGAGAAATCTTCGGCCTGCTAGGGGCCAATGGCGCGGGTAAATCGACGACCTTCCGCATGCTCTGCGGACTGCTGCCATCCTCGTCGGGAACACTCCGCGTCGCCGGCGTCGATCTGCGCACAGCGCCGGCCGCTGCCCGCGCGCGTATTGGCTACGTGTCGCAAAAATTCTCACTGTATGGCGCGTTGAGCGTGCAGCAGAATTTGTCCTTCTTCTCGGCCGCCTACGGTCTCGAAAATCGGCGCAGAAAAGAACGGATGTCCTGGGCGCTGGAAGAACTGGAACTCAAAGACTACACCGCGATGAATGCGGCAGAGCTGCCGCTCGGGTACAAGCAGCGCCTGGCTCTGGCCTGTGCGCTGATGCATGAGCCGAGTATTCTCTTTCTCGATGAGCCTACCTCCGGAGTCGATCCCCTGGCGCGGCGCGAATTCTGGGTGCGCGTGAACGCACTGGCCGAGGGCGGTACGACCTGCCTTGTCACCACGCACTTTATGGAGGAAGCGGAATACTGCGACCACCTGGTGTTGATGTCGCTTGGGGAGGTCCTCGCGCAAGGATCTCCCTCGGAAATCAAAGCCAAAGCCCGCGACAAGGACCGCCCCAACCCCAGCATGGAAGATGCTTTTATCTCCCTGATTGAAGAGCATGAGCAGGCGAGCCGGAGGGCATCATGAATACCATGCGCCTGGCCGGCCTGATGCGGAAAGAAGTGTATGAGATCGTGCGCGATCCTTCCAGCATTGCCATCGCCTTCGTGCTGCCGCTGGTATTGCTGCTCATCTTCGGCTACGGAGTCTCTCTCGATGCCCGCCGCATCCTGGTGGCGGAGGTCGTCGATCATCCCACGCAGCTCACTGCTTCTTTTCTGGCGGAGTTGCAACGCTCTCCGTGGTTTCGTCCCACCATCTATCCCGATCAGGCGTCGGCGGAACAGGCGCTGATGGGCGGTCACGCCAATGCCATCCTGTGGCTGCGCAGCGATTTCACGCGCCTTTCGTACAGTACTGGCAGCGCGCCGATTCATCTCACCGTGAACGGCGTCGATGCCAACCAGGCGCGCATTATCGAAAATTATGTCAATGGCACGTGGTTGCTTTGGTTGCAGCAGGAAGCGACGCGGCAAGGCACGCATCTGGCGACGCCCGTGGTGGCCGACGCGCGGGTCTGGTTCAATCCTGCCTTGCGTAGCCGCGACTATCTGGTTCCCGGATTGATCGCCATCATCATGACGCTCATCGGGGCGTTGCTGACTGCGCTGGTGGTGGCGCGGGAGTGGGAGCGCGGCACCATGGAAGGCATCATGGTGACCCCGGTCGCCAAGACAGAAATCCTGCTTGGCAAGCTGATCCCATACTTTGCCATGGGCATGGGCGGAATGATGATGTCTACCGCCATGGCGGTCTTTTTATTCGGCGTTCCGCTGCGTGGATCGCTGCTGGTTCTGTTCGGCACCGCGGCTCTGTTTCTGCTCACGGCCCTCGGCATGGGATTAGTCATCTCCGTGCTGGCGCGCAGCCAATTTGTCGCCGCGATGATCGCCATTGTCACCACGTTTCTTCCCGCATTCATCCTGTCCGGCTTTATTTTCGATATTCGCTCCATGCCACAACTCATTCAACTGCTCACCCACATCGTTGCAGCCCGCTACTTTGTGACCATCCTGCAAAGCACGTTTCTGGCTGGCGATGTCTGG
Organism: Acidobacteriaceae bacterium; assembly: GCA_049692235.1. Taxonomy (GTDB): domain Bacteria; phylum Acidobacteriota; class Terriglobia; order Terriglobales; family Acidobacteriaceae; genus JAKAAZ01. The sequence continues at coordinate 89,790 of JBAVOQ010000015.1, forward strand.
CCGGTCCTGCTGCGCAACGCGTTCGGGATGGGCGTCCTGTGCGCGCTCTTTCTAGGTATCGCCCTGCTGCGCTTTCGCAAGAGGCTGGACTGATGCGGTTAGTCCTCCAACGCGTCTTGGCGCTTACTGTCAAGGAGCTACTGGCCCTGCTGCGCGATGCCGCCAGCCGCGCCGTCCTGATCGGACCGCCCATTATCCAGTTGCTGGTTTTCGGTTATGCCGCCACCTTCGATCTGAAGCATGTTCCCTTCGTCGTCTACAACCAGGACCAGGGAAGACTGTCGCGCGACTTCATCGCCCGCTTCGACGGTTCTCCGAGCTTCAGCCTGCTGCGCGTCGTCCATAATCAGAACGAACTTGGCCAAGCCATCGACGATAAGTCTGTGCTGATGGCCATCGACATTGGCCCCACATTCACCTCCGATATCGAGCGAGGAAGAACGACGCACGTCCAGCTCATTCTCGACGGCAGAGATTCCAACACCGCTGCCCTGGCGATGGGATATGCCCAGTCCATCGTGACCACATTCAATCAAGCCCAAATCGCAATCCATGGGGGAGCGCCGCCGTCGACCGTGTTGCTGGACCGCGCCTGGTTCAACCCCAATCTCGATTCGCGATGGTTCATCGTTCCCGGTATCTGCGGCATCCTGACACTGCTGGTCAGCATGTTGACGACCGGCCTGTCGGTCGCGCGCGAGCGTGAGATGGGAACCTTCGATCAGCTGCTTGTGACTCCCCTGCGTCCGACAGAAATTCTTCTTGGGAAATCTCTGCCTGGTTTCATCGTCGGCTTTGCTGAAGGAACGTTTATCGTTCTGGTGTCCATCTTCTGGTTTCATGTCCCGTTTACTGGCAGCGTTCTAGGACTGTACATCGGTCTGTTCTGCTTCCTGCTGGCGACGGTTGGCATCGGGCTGATGATTTCCTCTTTGGCCGTGACGCAACAACAAGGCCTGCTGGGCGTGTTTCTCTTCATGGTGCCGGCCATTGTTCTCTCCGGCTTCGCCACGCCGATCGCCAACATGCCGCAGATTGTGCAGTACATCACTCTGCTCGATCCGCTCCGATATTTTCTGATCGTTCTGCGCGGCAGTTTCCTCGAAGGCGCGGGAGTTTCGCTCTTCTGGCCGCAGTATTGGCCGCTCGCAGTCATTGGCGTCATCAGCATGATCGTGGCCGGCCGGCTGTTTCGTCGGCGGCTTTCCTGAGCAATGTTATGCCGTATTCGCATGCGCGTGTCCTGAATCACAGAAGCGATCTCCATCCCAAACTATTCTGGGGAGTCTTTCATTTTCACAAATTGCAGCACAGTCGTCCGTGAGGACGAGTTTGGAAATCTATGCCCCTGTTCGGTAGCTTCGCTCTTTTGCTCGCGCTCCTGCTCGCGATGTATGACCTCGTCATGGGCGCAGTCGCACTGCGTCAGCTTTCCACCGGAAGCCAGGGCCAAATCTCTCCGGATCGGCTTGCCGTGTCGGCCCGTTTTGCTGGGCTGGTGGGCTTCGCCGCGATATCGGCGGCGGTCGTCGCGCTGGAGTGGTTGATTTTTGCCAATGATTTCTCGGTCGCCTACGTTGTGAACGAATCCAACCGCGCGCTTCCAGCAGCGTACAAATTTGCTGCGCTCTGGTCTGGCCAGCAGGGCTCCCTGCTGCTGTGGGCGTGGCTGCTTTCCGGCTATGCCTTCGTGGTACGTTTACGCCGCAAAAATGTGGACTTCCGGCTGGCCGCCTTTGCCTCGACCATTCTGGCCGGCATCGAGGTCTTCTTTCTGCTTCTGCTGAACTTCGAGGCATTGCCCTTTGCGCGGATCGTTGGCGCGATACCTGCCGATGGCCTCGGCATGAATCCTCTGTTGCAGTATCCGGAGATGGTCATTCATCCGCCCCTGCTCTATCTCGGCTATGTCGGGTTCAGCGTGCCGTTCGCCTTCGCTCTTGGCGCTCTGATCATGCGCTGTCAAACGGACAAATGGCTTCCTGTTACCCGCCGCTGGTCGATGGTGAGCTGGATGTTTCTGACCTGCGGGATCGTCCTGGGCATGCACTGGGCCTATGCGGTGCTGGGCTGGGGAGGCTACTGGGGCTGGGACCCGGTGGAAAATGCTTCGCTGATGCCTTGGCTTGCCGGTACCGCGTTCCTGCACGCGACCATCATGCAGGAAAAACGCGGCATGATGAAGAACTGGAACATCTGGCTCATCTTCTCCACCTTCCTGCTGTGTATTCTGGGCACGCTGCTCACCCGCTCCGGCATCGTCAGTTCCGTTCATGCCTTCGGCGCGTCCTCGATCGGCGTCTGGTTCTGGACTTTTCTCCTGCTCGTCCTGCTGATATGCGCGCTCGCCTTCGTGGTGCGGCGCGACCACTTGAAGTCCGAGCATCCCATCGAGTCGCTGCTCTCGCGCGAGTCGAGCTTCCTGTTCAACAACCTGGTACTGCTGGCCGCCTGCATCGCCGTGTTAGTGGGAACGCTCCTCCCTGTCATCTCAGAAATTATCGAGGGCAGTAAGGTCACGGTTGGACCGCCATTCTACAACCGGGTCGTCGTCCCGATCGGACTCTTCCTGCTGCTGCTGACCGGAACCGCGCCGCTGCTGGGCGGACGGAGCATCTCGGGAAAAAGTGTCCGCAAGAAATTCATCGTCCCGGCAATCGCTGGCGTACTGACCGCCGTGGCGCTGGCCGTGGGTGGCATGCATCCATGGGTGGACCAGGGGCATTTCTATTCCTGGCTATGCTTCTCTCTCGCCGCCTTTGTGTTGACAGCGATCGGCACGGAGTTTTTCCGCGGAGTACGTTCGGCCCAGCAGCAAACCGGGAAGGGCCTGTTCTCCTCCATGCGGCAGCTTGTCGGCGGAAATCCCCGCCGCTATGGCGCATTTCTTGTCCATTTCGGCATTGTGCTGATGTTCCTCGGGTTCGCCGGTTCAGCCTTCAACCGCAGCGTGGAGAGCACGCTCAACGTTGGACAGAGCATGGAACTGGGCCCCTATCGGCTGGTTTTCCAGGGTTACACGCAGGCGTCCAACGAGAACTACATGGGCCAGCATTCTCTGATCGATGTCTACCGGGGCGGCAAGAAACAGTTCCAACTCGCGCCGGAGGCGCGGCTCTATCGTATCAGCCAGACCCTGCAGACCGTGGTTGCCAACCACTCCACGCCTTTGTGGGACCTTTACATGGTCTATGAAGGGCAGGACCCGGACAGCGGACTTCCCGTCATCAAAGCATTCCTGAATCCGCTCGTCCTCTGGATCTGGATCGGCGCCGTCATCGTGTTCCTCGGCACCCTGGTTGCGCTCGCGCCAAGCGCAAGCGCGGCAGCTTCCTGGAAGGCGCGGGAGTTTCGCTCTTCTGACCGCAATATTGGCCGCTTGCCGTCATTGGCATCGTCAGCATGATCGTAGCCGGCAGACTTTTCCGCCGCCGCCTTTCCAGATGGAAGTCTGCCCGCGGGTCCGCTGCTCGCCACGTTTGAGAACTGCTCTCTCAGGTGTATTCGTTTTCTTTGACGATCAACGTGACGCCATTCAGTCGTTCTTTCCAGATTGCTAACAGCGATTCGGCTGCGGAAAAAATGACAGGGCCAAGAACCAGTCCGGAGATTCCAAATAACCAGATACCCCCGAGCAGCGACAGGAAGATGGAGACGGTATGCTGTCGCAATTGTGCTCCGACCAGCATCGGGTACAGAAAGTTATCCAGCGTGCTGATCACCAGCGATCCGATAGCGATCAGGATTGCCATCCTGATCCAGTGGCCGCTCATGGCAAAGTAAATGGCAACCGGAGCCCAGACTACATATGCACCGAAATAAGGAACAATAGCGACGATCGCTGTTATCACCCCTAGAATCGCCGCGTCGCGAATTCCGAGAGCGGCGAAAATGAGGCCGGCGACCAGGCCCTGGATCGCCGCCACAACGAAGTGTCCGAGAAAAGTAGCACGAATCGTCTCCTCGATTCTTTCCATCAGATAATGGGTTTCGGACTCGACAAGCGGGAATAAGTTATAGAGGAAGCGGAGGGCAACCTCCTCGTCGCGATAGAGGAAGAAGAGGAGAAACAGCATGATGATCGTTTGCGTGAGCGCGGCGACGGAGCCGCTGAGCATCGCGACCAGGCTTCCGGCCAGAAATTCCGCGCCCTTCTGCGCAGCCTGGCTGAGAGAAAGAACCTCAGAGCTGCGCTGCAGGGCTGAGGAGAGATGAGGATACCGCTCCAGAAACGCACTCACGCCCTGTTCGACGCTGCCACTCTGCAGCAGGCGAGCTGCCGTGATGGCATACTGGCCGATCATCTGCACGAGAAAGAGACAGGGCACGATGATGCTGAGGGTGGCGAGTAACAGCGCCATCGATGCCGTTCCGGTTGGGTTGCCGACCTTGCGGCGCAGCCAGCGAAGCGGACGGCGCGTGACCACGGCCAGTACAATTGCGCCCACGATGGCGGGCACAAAGGGGCGAAGCATAAGCAGACAGACTGCGAGAAGCCCAAGCGTGACGATGAAAAGAGAAATACTTTTCCATGTGAACTGAACCGGCGTCGTTCCCGCACTATCGTTCTCCATGCCTGCCAGCCTTTCCATTCAATGCGCAATTGCTCCATGTTGTCTCACTGGAAATCTGCGAAACACCTTCTCGACTTCCACAATCCACAGAACACTGCTGGCCACTACAGTACAGCGTAGCCACTGTGCAGCCGAAATAGCTGTGACGCCCATCGCCCTTTGAAAGACCGGTGCATCCAGAATCATCAACTGCAACGCGAGAGATATTGCAATTGTCCCCCAAAGCCACCGGTTTCGGAAGATTCCGCGAAAGGCGCTGGCAACGCTGCTGCGCGCATTCAGTGCGTTGAACAACTGGAAAAGGATCAGAGTGGTAAAAGCCAGCGAACGGCGAAGTTCCAGGGTTCCGTCGTTGACGCCGTAGAAAAATACCCACAAGGTTCCGGCGGCCATCACTGCCGCCACCAGGCAGATATCCACAATCATTGGGAGATTGACGATATTTTGTCCGGCAGGGATGGGACGATGCCGCATGATCTCCGGTGTTGGAGGGTCAAGCCCCAGGGCCAGGGCTGGCGCTCCATCGGTAATCAGATTGATCCACAGGATCTGCACGGCCAATAACGGAAGGATCAGGCTATCTCCTGTTCTGCTTTCCAGCGGCACCGCCAGCAGGACGCCCAAAAAGAGTGTCAGGATCTCTCCGAAATTCGAGGTCAACAGGTAGCGCAGAAATTTCCGGATGTTGTCGAACAGGGCGCGTCCTTCTTCGATCGCCGCCACGATGGTGGCAAAATTATCGTCCGTTACCACCATGTCGGCGGCTTCCTTGGCCACGTCGGTGCCGGTGATGCCCATGGCAATGCCGATGTCTGCCGCTTTCAGCGCCGGGGCATCGTTGACTCCGTCGCCGGTCATGGCCACGATTTCGCCATTCCGCTGCAGCGCGCGAACAATGCGCAGCTTGTGTTCCGGATTGACGCGCGCAAAGACGGAGACGCGGCGCAGGGCGGAGGCCAGCTCCTCCACATCCATCGCTGCCAGCTGTTTTCCTGTGATCACTCCATTGGCTGCGGCAATGCCCAGGTCGCGCGCAATTGCAAGTGCGGTAGCTGCATGGTCGCCGGTAATCATGATCGTGCGAACGCCTGCGGCGGATGCTTTGGCGACCGCCTCTCTGGCTTCGGGACGCGGCGGGTCGATCATCCCAACCAAGCCGAGGAAGGTGAGTCCCTGCTCGAGTTGTTCTCCTGTTTCTTCTTCTGCGATCACCGTGTTGCACGGCATGGGCTTCATGGCAACGCCCAGTGCCCGCAGCGCATGCGCCGCCATCTCTTCATGCGTTCCTAGAATCTCGGCTCGTCGCACTTCCGTCAGAGTCCGTATACGCCCCGCGACTGCCTCATGCGTACATCGCGGCAACAGCAGATCCGCCGCGCCTTTGGTCAGCAATGGGCAAGGCCCGAACAGGCCGCTGTCTTCTTCGGCGATAGATTGGTGCAGCGTGCTCATGCGCTTGCGTTCGGAAGAAAATGGAATCTCACCCAAGCGAAGGTAGCGCCGGTTCCATTCGGCCAGATCGATTCCTGCCCGGACAGCCGCCGTAAGCAATGCGGCCTCCGTGGGATCGCCTTGTACCTTCGGGCCGGCGTCAGTCTGCTGGAGCGCGGCGTTATTTGCCAGGGCAGCCGCCTGCAGCGTGGCGATCAGTTCATCTCGGAGTGGCGCGGGAAGCTCGCCTCCCTCCGGCAACGTCCAGGAACCGCCGGACGCATAGCCGGCTGCGGAAGTCATGGCGCGGCCCGACGCGGTGACCACCAGGCGCACGGTCATTTCGTTCAGCGTCATGGTGCCTGTTTTGTCAGAAGCGATGACGGTCGTTTCGCCCAGAGTCTCCACAGCAGTCAGGTGACGAATAATCGCACCGCGACGCGCCATCCTCTGTACACCCAGAGCCAGCACGATCGTGACGACGGCCGCCATGCCTTCCGGCGTGGCTGCTACCGCAAGAGCGACGCCGAACAGCAGCGCGCGAAGGATCAGGTCTCCATCGTGTACCCCGTGCAGCAGCAGCAGCGTTGCCACCACCACCACGGCAATGACGACTACGGCCACGCCCAGCCTCTTCCCCAGCCGATCCAACTCCTTCTGCAGCGGAGTTTCCCGCTCCTCGGTCTGGCGCAAGAGAGCCGCGATCTTTCCGAACTCTGTGTGTGTGCCGGTGGAAGTGACCAGCGCCCTGGCGTGGCCGCTGATGGCAATGGTGCCGGAAAAAATCATGTTGTGGCGATCGGATGCAGCGGTGTCGTGGGGCAACGCTGCAGTGGTTTTCAATACCGGCAGACTTTCTCCGGTGAGCGCCGCCTCCTGTGTGTGGAAGGCAGTCACTTCCAATAGGCGTGCGTCGGCTGCAATCCGATCCCCCTCGCGCACGATCAGCAAATCTCCGGGGACCAGCTGGCTGGCTTCGATGCGCTGCACTTGTCCGTCGCGTATCACCGATGCCTCAGCCGGGGTCATGGAACGTAGCGCCGCCAGTGCCCGATCGGCCCGCTCCTCCTGCAGAAAGCCGAAGACAGCATTCAGGAGGATGATGGCGAAGATGGCCAGCGCTTCGTACGGCAGAGTCTCTGCATGTTCCAGCGACCACACCAGCAGCGAAACGACTACCGCTGCCAGCAGCAAATAGACCTGGACGTTGCGAAACTGACGTAGAAAGCGCAGGATTGCCCGCCGTTTTGCAGGGCTGCGCAGCGCATTCGGACCATACTGTGCGAGGCGGTCCCGAGCCTCGTCCGAGATCAAGCCCCGTTGGAGATTTCCGTGATAATGCGCCAGGGCCTGCGTCGAACTGAGTTCGTGCGGCACGTCACGGAGTTGATCCAGCGCCTCTGCCATCCGAGTTCCTCAGTGATTCTGCGATTGCAGTTGCCTTTGCGAGACACATGACAAGCGAACAGGTTCATTATTGGCCAATTTGAACGAATTCGCTGTGATGTCGCTCTGACGCGTGCATGGTGACTGCGAATGAGATGCCGGTAGCGACCGCCGGTGACATGGAAAGATGTTCCTCCCGTGATTCGAATCACTGCGACTGCCAGGGCGAAGCATGACGATAGATATGTCTGGAGTGGATCGATGGGTACGGTACCGTCCAAGGTCGGACCCGTCCCGGAGCTGGTGAATCCCAGCCCGGTGCAGAAATCTGTACGTCGTGAACCCGCGAAGTGGCAGCGGTGGGGAATTGTCACGGGCCTGGTATTCGCTCTGACGGCTGGTGGTCTCTTCTGGCGCAGCTACAGGCAGAATTCAATTGTCTACGAGACTGTTCCGGTGGAACGGGGCGTCCTGCAGGCGAAGGTGACGGCGACGGGGAATCTGAATGCGGTCGTCGAGGTCATGGTCAGCAGCCAGGTTTCTGGAAACATCAAGGCGTTGTACGCGGACTGGAACAGCCGGGTGAAGCGAGGGCAACTGGTGGCGCTGATCGATCCGGAGGTCTTCCAGGCGCAGGTCGATCAGGCCAGCGCTTCCTCGCGCTCCGCGCACTCATCCACGTTGACGGCGGAAGCGCAGCTGGCCAAGGCACGGGCCGATCGAAGCGCGGCGGTGGCCAACGAACGGAATGCCCAGGCGCTTGCCGCAAAGGATATGGCCAATCAGGTGAATGTCAAAGCGCAGTGGGAACGCGCGCAGAGACTGTTCAGTGAAGGCATCCTGGCCCGGCAGGATTACGACACGACGCGGGCAAATTACGGATCGGCGAATGCGCAGGTGATCGCCGATCTGGCGACGATCCTGGCGGCGCAGGAAAATGTTCGTTCCGCCGAGGCCTCGCTCCAGGTGGCGGAGAGCCAGTTGAGCGCTGCCGGGGAGCAAGAGCGCGAGGCCTTAGCGTTGCTGCGGCAGGCACAGATCAATCTCGATCGAACACGCATCACCGCACCCGTCGATGGAACCGTCGTCGCACGCCGCATGGATGTGGGCCAGACCGTGGCCTCGACGCTGAATCCGCCAACGATCTTCGAAATTGCTCAGGACCTGACCAAAATGCAGGTGGACACCAACGTCGATGAGTCGGACATCGGCAAAATCGAACGGAGCCAGCATGCGACCTTCCTCGTGGACTCCTATCCGAACAACGCTTTTCAGGGAGTGGTTGCCGAGATACGCAAGGCGCCCATCGTCACGCAGAATGTGGTGACCTACGATGTGGTGATCTCCGTGAACAACTCCGATCTGCGGCTCTTTCCCGGCATGACGGCCACCGTGACGATTCTGACGGCGAAGTTGGAGGATACGTTGAAGGTTCCCAACTCGGTCCTGCGTTTTCGACCCTCCTCCGCCGTCCTGAAGAAAAATGGACTGTCGCCGGCAAAGCCGGATGCGTCGCAGGTCTACTTGCTTACTGGCGGGAAGCTTAAGTCGATGCCAGTTACATTTGGACTCTCGGATGGAAGGTATACGGCCGTTTCGTCCGGCGAGATTCGGCCCGGGGAACAGGTTGTGGTGAGAGCAACGACGAAGGAGAATTCGTCGAACGGAACGCAGTCTCCTGCAAGGCCGATGATGCCACGGATGTAAGGAGAGCGATGCCGGAACTGATCGAAACCAGCGAGCTCACCAAGACGTACAGTCTAGGGGAAGTGACGGTGAATGCCCTGCGCGGCGTTACGTTGACGGTGGAGCGGGGTTCGTTTGTCGCCATCATGGGGGAATCCGGCTCAGGGAAATCGACGCTGATGAATCTTCTTGGATGTCTGGATCGCCCGACCTCGGGACGTTACTGGCTGGATGGGACCGCGGTGGAAGGTCTTGATCGTGACCGGCTGGCGGAGATCCGCAATCAGAAAATCGGCTTCGTCTTTCAGAATTTCAATCTTCTGCCGCGCATGAGCGCCAAAGAAAACGTCCAGTTACCGCTGTTGTATCGAGATGGCGAGCCAATCGATGCGGAGGAGCGCGCACTGCGCGTGCTGGCACTGGTGGGGCTGGCGGGAAGAGAAGACAGCCTGCCCACGCAGCTTTCCGGAGGCCAGCAGCAACGGCTGGCGATCGCACGGGCGCTGATCAACGAGCCGGAAATTCTGCTGGCCGACGAGCCCACCGGGCAACTCGATTCGCGCACCAGCGCCGACATAATGCACATCTTCCAGCGGCTGAATCAGACCGAGGGAATTACCGTAATCGTGGTGACCCATTCCGAGGAGGTGGCGTGCTTCGCGCACCGAATCATTACTTTTCGTGATGGAAGGATCGCAGGCGACCGCAGAGGCCTGGCTCCGTTCGTAGATGCTGCAGAGACCCATGCGCAGCTGGTGGAGGTGTCGCCATGAAACGCTTGAGGTCCGCGATGCGCATCGCGTTTCGGGCGCTGCAGGTGAACAAGCTGCGCTCCTCTCTGACCATGCTGGGCATCGTGATCGGCGTGGCGGCGGTAATTGCGACGGCTGCCATCGGTTCCGGAGCCAAGCAGCGGATTCAGCAGCAGATTGCCAGCATTGGCAGCAATATCATCATCATCATTCCCGGCAGTCTCACCAGTTCCGGCATGCGCATGGGTACCGGCAATGCGATCAGCCTTACAGAATCCGATGCGCGTGAACTTTCCCTGCAATGCCCTGATATCGCGCAGGCCGTGCCCGTAGTGCGGGGCGGAGCGCAAATCGTTTACGAGAACAGTAACTGGGCCACCATTCTTTTCGGCACCACCCCCGGTTTTCTCCAGGTGCGCGATATCTCGGTTGCGGATGGCGCGCCCTTCACGCAGCAGGATGTCGACTCGGCAAGTAAGGTCGCATTGTTGGGTCCCACCGTCGCCGCAAACCTGTTCGGCGACATCAACCCGATCGGCCGCTCAATTCGCATCAAGAGCGTCCCCTTCACGGTGGTCGGAGTGCTCGGAAGGAAAGGGCAATCCCCAACGGGCCAGGACCAGGATGACGTGATTCTGCTGCCCGTTTCCACAGCTAAGCGCAAAGTGATCGGCATCAAATCGGCGAATGCGGACGCCGTGGACGCAATCATGGTGCAGGCCAAAACGGGCGAACGGATCGATGTCGCCCAGGAAGAAGCCAAAGCGCTGCTGCGGCAGCGTCATCACCTGATGCCGTCGGAAGAAGACGACTTCTCCATCCGCAACATGCAGGAGATCTTCGCTGCGCAGGCCGCTTCATCGCGCATCATGTCCATCATGCTGGCGGCGGTGGCTTCGGTTTCTCTGGTGGTCGGCGGCATTGGCATCATGAACATCATGTTGGTTTCAGTTCGGGAGAGAACCCGCGAAATTGGCCTGCGCCAGGCTGTTGGAGCCAAGACCCGCGACATTCTCACCCAGTTTCTGGTCGAGGCAGTCACGCTTTCGATTGCCGGAGGCAGCGCCGGAATCGTTCTCGGCATCGGTGCGTCCGTCCTGATTTCTGCGCTGGCGAACTGGAATACCGTAGTGAGCCCGGGCGCGGTGCTGCTCGCGGTCTTTTTCTCAGCTTTGGTCGGGATCGGCTTTGGATACTACCCGGCTCGAAAAGCAGCCTATCTCGATCCTATCGAGGCGTTGCGTTCAGAATAGAAGTTCTCTCATACGCACGAAATCGATCGATATGCCGGGCGTGAGACCCGCAATCCAAACGGGTCTCAGGTCGTTGACCCAAGTCGCGACGCCGTAGATGAGAGACCTTGCAGAGTTTGCGGCCAGGCTCAATAGCGCAGCATGGCTGCCACACCATGAAAGGTTTCTTCTTCGACGGATGGGATGTGTAGGATTTCTGCCTTCTGAGCCAGAGCGAGCCGGACCAGCGCCTCATCGGCTGGAATGGGAACCAGTTGGGAACTGCGACAGAATGCGCACTGATTCTTCAAATCCGGCTGGATCCGCCCGCATTCGCCGCATTCGTTCGCTGTCTGTCCGGTCATATCCCCAAGCAGTATTTTCTGCACTCTACCGGCGGCAAGAGCTTTCAGAACGGCATGGAGTCCATGCGCGCCGCGTCCATTATCATCATCGATCGCGTGCAGCAGATCCTTGTATTGGTCCAACTGGTACTGCTCGAAAATCGGACGCGCTTCCTTCAGGACTTCCTGGGCGCCCATCTCAAACCCCGGCAGATGAAACCTGCCCATGATGGTGTTGTTTTCCAGGGCAGCGAAATATGGCCGCGCTTCGCCCCACATGTCGTTGCGGCATCCCACCACCAGAGTGCCCGGCCCCTGCTCTCCAGGCAGCTTACCCAGTTCCTCCACGATCAGCCGGAACCACGCTCGCTCCTGATGTTCGACATTGCCATCGACGCGTCTCGACCAGCCCACCCGCGAGTCTTCCGATCGCTGGGTAAGATCCCCTTCCGAGAGCTTGCCTGTTATCTCCTGAACCTCGCTCCCTTGTATCTCAAACAAGCGTGTTTTCCCGCTTTCCATCAGGACAACCCTGTATCGACGACAGGACTGTATCGCCGCCAGCAACGGGACTAGAAGGAAACGGCTCGAGACACTGAGCAGCGCGATTTCCTCGGGTGCCGGCAGATCGAACTCGCGCCATATCTTTTGCTCCCCGCATGCGTAGACGGCTCTCCAAAGAGTCGGAGTCCGTTGAATGTCATCCGACATGGCGAGAATCCGATTAAGATCTCTGGAAAGCAGCTCGGGCATCGCGTCGGGACGAAATTTCGCAACCTCATCCTGCACAAGCTTACCGATGGCGATCTTTTCGGTGTGGTGCGACTTATCGGGAAAGGAATGCAGGCTGTAGCAGAAGGAAACAGCACGCGCGCTCGGATGATGGAATGCAGCAAGCGTTCGCAACTCCTCTTGCTCGGGAATTTGTTTGGAAGCGGCAGGATCGGTAGGTAGGGTGTGTGTGGGCATGGCTTCCTCTTCACCGGTAGTCTGGGCCGTTGCCGTAGAAATGGCAATGATCCAGATCACGGGTCTGCCTCTTTCTCCACAGCCGCGCCGAGGATAAGTCGGTAATCATGAGGATATTTTTTCCCGAAGCGTGATTTGCCTCACTGCGCTGTCCCCGCGTCCTCCCTACCATCTGATCCATGGAAGTGCAAGTTTGGGGCGTGACGGCATCATGTGGCATGCATCCGGTATGGCTGCCTTCTGCAGCTTGCGAGTTTCGGAGCTCCCTTAGCCTCACCTCTCTTGTGTCTGACCACTCTGTCCTGAGGCGGGGCTTCGAAACTCTCGTCTGCTAACGCTGCCTGCGCTGCTCACTTAGGAATGTATCCATAATTGGAGAAAAAAGGAGAAACATTATGTCGACCATGTTAGCGAAAGAAGCGCCAGAGAAAACTCCCCGGCCGCGTCTGATGGCGCCGTTGTCCATTTTCGAAGAGATGGACCGACTCGCCGCAGAGATTGAGAAGAGGGCATTCAGCCTGTTTGAGCAACGAGGAGGCGACGACGGTTTCGCGCTGGGCGATTGGTTTCGCGCCGAGTCCGAATTTGTGCATCCGACTCCTATTGAAGTAAAGGAAAACGAGAAGGAAGTCGTGATTCAAGCCGAAGTGCCGGGGTTTGAGTGGAAGGAGTTGTCCATCAGCGCTGAACCTTACAGTGTTCGCATCTACGGCAAGAGCGAGAAGAGAGAGCAGGAGAAGCAAGAAGAAAAGAAGGGCACACTGCGGCACTACAGCGAAATCCGCGGAACCGAAGTATTACGCCAGGTCGCGTTGCCGGCTGCTATCAATCCTGAGAACGCCACGGCGCGTCTGGAGAAGGGTGTTCTGGAGATCCATCTGCCGAAGGCATCTCCACCGAAATTAATTGAGATTAAATCTGCGGCCTGAAAAGGCCAGAGACGAGAAGCTGTCTCATACACTCGAAATCGCTCGACACGTCTGGTGTGAGACCCGAAATCAAAGCGGATCTCAGGTCGTTGGCCCAAACCGCGACATCATAGATGAGACAGCTTCTACACCAGAAGGACGCGAGAGAGTATCCCGCGTCCTTCTTTTTTTATGTTGGATGTAACTGAGAGTAAGACCTTACAAGACTGCGTCTTCGTACAGCGATGCTGATGCGGTCGAATCGCCGTGATGAGTTGCAGGACGCATAAGGAGAAGCCATGGCCGGCAAACACGTTCTCTTTGGTTCCGAGGCCCGTGAAAAGGTGCTTCATGGAGCCACTCTGATGACCGATGCGGTACGTATCACCCTCGGCCCCAAATCGAAATGCGTGCTGATCGAGAAGAAGTGGGGAGCACCACTTGTCTGCAATGACGGGGTCACCATCGCAAAGGAGTTCGAACTGGCCGATGCGGAAGAAAATATGGGCGCGAAGATGCTGCTTCAGGCTGCGGAGCGAACCGGGAACGCGGTTGGCGACGGTACCAGCACAGCCACGCTGCTGGCCCATGCGCTGTACGCGGAGGGGGTACGGAATATCGCCGCACGAGCCAGCGCGATCGATATTAAACGTGGTCTCGATCGAGGGCTGAGGGTTGCGCTGGATGCTCTTAAGCTGCTGGCGCGACCCGTACAGTCGTCTCGCGAAAAGATGCAAGTCGCCTCGATCGCCGCGCACAACGACGAAGAGATTGGCCGTCTGGTCACTGAGGCAATCGAAAAAGTGGGCTCCGATGGCGTGGTTTCTGTGGAAGAGGCCAAGGGAACGGAAACAACCGTGGAACTGGTGGAGGGCACGCAATTCGATCGCGGGTATCTTTCCGCCTATTTCATCACCGATCCACAGAACGCCGAAGTGGTTCTGGAGAATCCGGTGCTTTTTATGAGCGAGCAGAAAATCAGTGCGGTGAAAGACCTGTTGCCGTTGCTGGAGTCGGTGGCGAAGAGCGGAAGGCCGCTTTGCCTGATCCTGGATGACCTGGAAGGCGAGGCCCTGGCCACTGTCGTACTCAACAAGCTGCGCGGAGTCCTGCCGGCGGCAGCCGTCAAGGCTCCTGGATATGGGGATCGCCGAAAAGAGATGCTGCAGGATATTGCCACGCTTACCGGCGGGCAGGTCTTCTCCGAACAACTGGGAATTAGGCTGGAGAAATTTGAGGTTCCGCAATTAGGCAGATGTAGACGGGTGGTGATGAACAAAGATACCACCACCATCATCGGAGGCGAGGGGGCCAAAGAGGCGATTGAGGGCCGTAAAAAGGAGCTGCGTAAACAGATCCAGGACGCTACGTCCGACTACGATCGCGAGAAACTTCAGGAACGCCTGGCAAAGATATCCGGCGGTGTGGCGGTGATCCACGTCGGGGCGGCGTCTGAGGCGGAACTGAAAAATCGCAAAGAAGCTTTTGACGATGCGATTCATGCTACCCGAGCAGCGATCGAAGAGGGAATTGTTCCAGGTTGTGGCTTGGCACTGCTGCGGCTGATTCCGCCTTTGGAAGCAGAGGAGAAGAAGGTCGACGGAGATGAAAGGACCGGGATACGAATCCTGCTGCGCGCGCTCGAAGTTCCGACGCGCCAGATAGCTGAGAATTCCGGGTTTGACGCGGGAGTCGTGGTGGACAAGATGCGCCACGGCGAAGCGAGTTTCGGTTTCGACGCAGCCAGGGGAGTCTACGTGGATTTGGCGGAGGCAGGAATTCTCGATCCAGCGAAAGTGGTTCGGGTAGCGCTGGAAAACGCCGTCTCTGTGGCAAGCGTTCTGCTGTTGGCCGAAGCGACTCTCACCGAAATTCCTGAACCGAAGAAGGACAGTATGGGGGCCGCGCCCGACGAACCGGGGTACTGACCCCACGGTTGACTCAATTTATAAGTGTCAGTCCCGGATTCGGTCGCCAAGTCGCATGGGTGGCGGTGATCGGTCTGCACTCTTAGTTCGAGATGCTTCCGAAAGAGCGATCAAATTATCGCGAGAGTTCGACCCGAATTTAGCTTCGAACATTTTACTCGCGATAACCGTTGCATGAGCCAGGCGAGATTAGTCCCGGGTTAAGGGTGATTCAACATGCCTCCCTGATGGAACACTTAACCCGAGCACGCCACATCGGGGATATCCTCGCTCTAAGCGTGATTAGAGTCACTGATATACATGCTGAAAACGCATAGCCTTCCCTTGTAAGTCGAAACGATAGGCCCGTAGATAATGCTGAGTTATGGGTGCTTTTATCCGGCATATAGATCAATGGATCGAAGGGGTATGACAATGGATACAATAGCTCAGGAAAATGGCAAGGCAACTCTCCCTCGCCTTAATCAGCCCGCTCCACTCTTTGAAGCTGAAACGACGCACGGTACATTGCGTTTGGAGGATTTTCAGGGAAGTTGGGTCATTCTATTTTCTCACCCTGCGGATTTCACGCCGGTGTGTACGACAGAATTTATCGCCTTTGCGGAGCTAGCTCCCGAACTAAAGAAGCGAGGCGTTGAACTCTGCGGTTTGAGTATCGATAGCACTTACTCGCATATTGCCTGGGTCCGAAATATTGAAAAGAACTTCGGTGTCCGCATTCCCTTCCCGATCATCGCCGACCTGAACAAGGAGGTAGCCAGCCTGTACGGCATGGTGATGCCTGGCGAAAGCAAAACGGAAACCAGCCGCTGTGTTTTTGTCATCGATCCCAAAGGTATTCTGCGCGCCATGATCTATTATCCGCTGACGACCGGGCGCAATACGCAGGAGATACTGCGACTGATTGATGCATTGCAAACTACTGACAAGCATGGAATCGCAACTCCTGCCAATTGGAAGCTGGGCGAGAAAATTATTATTCCGCCGCCAAGAACGACAGAAGCTGCAGAAGAGCGCATGAAGGCGGGCTATGAGACGGCTGACTGGTATTTTTCAAAGCGCGCCATATGAATACTGGTCAAGAGTTTCGGCTGAGCGGACACGGTAACTGCAAGAGTGACAGTTCAAAGGAGTGGCCATGCCTTGTGTCAACGCGAAGGGAGAAATCACGGAGATGGCGAAAAGGATACTTCTGGCGATGGTCGAAGGTAGCTCGCTCGATAAGGCGGCGGAGCAAACCGGCACTCCTCTATACCGTATACGCATGGCTGCGAGGGAGCTGGTAGAGGCGGGTTTCGCCGAGCAGAAGGCACAGAGCTTTGTCACCACAGAGGCAGGGCTGGCCGCGCTCTCGAAAGGCGCAATGACAAGCGGAAGCCTAAGCAACGGTGTATAGGATGAATTTGGTTTAAAAAATCTTTGCGCAGCAAAAGGTAGTAGAACTGATGAAACTGCACGAACAGGAACAGTTGCGTGATGCACTTCTAGTGTGAGTGCGTCGCCATGTACGACGAGAGTACGAGTAGAGGTTGCCATGAACAAATACGTAATGGAACTGATCGGAACTTTCTTCCTGGTGCTGACCATCGGAATGAGCGTGATTGCCGGTGGAAGTGGAGTGATACCACCGCTGGCCATCGGGTCAATCCTTATGGTGATGATTTATGCGGGCGGCCACATCTCTGGAGGCCACTACAATCCAGCTGTCACTCTTGGGGTCTGGATTCGCGGCCGCTGTAGTACGAAAGATGTTGCTCCTTACATGATTTTCCAGGTGATTGGAGCTCTGCTTGCCGGATTTGTGGTCAAATATCTTACGCCCGGCATGCAGATAACTACCCGCGAGCTGGCAGTCATACCGGAATTGGTCGCCGAGTTTCTGTTCACGTTCGCACTGGTGTTTGTGGTATTGAATAGTGCAACTTCAAAGGACAATAACGGCAACTCATTTTACGGCCTGGCCATTGGCTTCACTGTCCTTGCAGGGGCATTTGCGGTGGGCGGCGTCGCAAGCGCCGCATTCAACCCCGCCGTCGCCGTGGGCATTTCCTCCATGGGGCTGGTTTCGTGGAGTCGACTATGGATATATATAGTTGCCAATTTCTCTGGCGGAGCGGTTGCCGCGCTGACGTTCAGGCTTCTCTGTCCGGAAGACAAATAGAGAGTTCTCGCAATCCCGTCGGTAGACGCGCGGGCTTGTGAGATTGCTTTCGGTGCAAAGAGTGTGGACGCTGCGGGCACGGCAAGGGTCTTATGCACACTGCATCGATCAGCTCCGTAGAGGAGGGGCGCGAGGTCGTCTTCCACGTCCGCTCGGTTTCGAAGAGTTATCAGACAGGCGACGTCCTGATCATGGCTCTTCGCTCCGTAGAACTCGATTTGAATGCAGGGGAATTTGTCGTTTTCCTCGGGCCTTCCGGTAGCGGCAAATCGACCCTTCTAAATATCCTAGGGGGTCTCGATACCCCCACGTCAGGCGATGTTCGCTTCCGAGACCACTGGCTTTCCGAGGCAGATAACGCGGGTCTGACTCGTTTCCGGCGCGAGCATGTTGGCTTTGTCTTCCAGTTTTACAATCTTATTCCGAGTCTAACCGCACTGGAAAACGTGGCGCTGGTGACGGAAATTGCAGAGAACCCAATGGATCCGCAGGAAGCCCTGCGCCGGGTTGGATTGACGGAACGGCAGAACCATTTCCCCTCACAGCTTTCGGGCGGAGAACAACAGCGAGTGGCGATCGCACGCGCAATTGCCAAGAACCCCGACATTCTGCTCTGCGATGAGCCAACCGGCGCATTGGATTTTCCCACGCCAAACTCGTGCTCGATGTTCTGGCGCGGATCAATGGAGAACTGCACACCCTGGTAGCGGTGATCACGCACAACACCGCAATCGCCGCTATGGCCGACCGGGTGATTCGTCTGCGCAGCGGGGAAATTGTCGAGGTCACGCGGAATGCAAGGAAGGCGCGACCGGAGGAACTTGTGTGGTGAGTTCATGACAACCCTTTACCGCAAACTGCTGCGCGACTTGCTCCACATGAGGGGCCAGGCAACTGCCATCGCTCTGGTGATTGCATGTGGTGTCGCGTCGTTTGTCGCGATGAGGTCCATGTATCGTTCGCTGCTGCGTTCCCAGGCGGAGTATTACACGCAATACCGTTTCGCCGATGTCTTTTGTGAACTGAAGCGAGCTCCGAATGGGGCGGCGGAACGAATCCGTGAGATAGCAGGAGTCGCACAGGTAGAGCCACGTGTGGTGATGGATGTAACCCTGGATGTGCCGGGGCTGAAGGAGCCGGCCGTTGGCCGCCTGATTTCCATAGCGCCAAAGCAGACGCGAGGACTCAACACTCTTTTTCTTCGTCGTGGCCGCTACGTTCTTCCTGAATCGGACAACGAGGTGATTGCCAGCGAGGCCTTCGCGAAGGCCAACCAACTGGAACCGGGTAGCCAGATCCAGGCTGTCATCAATGGACGCTGGCAAAAGCTGACCATCGTAGGAATTGCGCTTTCACCGGAATACATTTACGAGATCAGCGGAGGCACCTCGGTCTTTCCTGACAACAAGCGGTTTGGTGTTCTCTGGATGTCGGCGGATGCTCTAGAATCCGCCCTGAACATGAAAGGCGCATTCAATTCCATTGTGGTTTCCTTGCAGCCACACACCAATGAAGCCGATGTGATTGCGCAGATGGATCGCATCCTGGATCGCTATGGCAGCCTGGGCGCCTACGGACGCTCCGATCAGACCTCTCACCGCTTTATCACCGATGAAATCGCCCAGAACAGAATCAGCGCCACCGTGATTCCAGCCATCTTTCTGGTGGTTGCAGCTCTTCTGGTCCATCTGTCTTTTAGCCGTTTGGTGGATATGCAGCGTTCCGAGATTGCTGTCATCAAGGCATTCGGCTATTCGAACTGGCAGGTCGGAATGCACTACGTGCAGTTCAGCATGCTTGTCGCCGCGGCAGGTTACATTTTGGGGTGTTCCATCGGGTTCTATTTCGGAATCCGGCTGGCGTCGCTCTATGCGGAGTTCTACCGCTTTCCTATTCTCATCTATCGTCCGGAGATCCGAACATTTCTATGGGCCGGACTGATCACTGCGGTCACAGCAGTCACAGGCGCCGCGGCGGCGGTTCGCAGAGCGGTTTCACTGCCGCCGGCGGAAGCTATGCGCCCGGAGCCGCCTGCACAATTTCGCTCAAGAATCACTGAGAGGATGAACGTGAAGTGGATTTCTCCCGCGCTACGAATGATGCTCCGCAATCTGGAAAGGCGTCCTTGGAGGGCGCTGGCTTCGGCATTCGCGATTTGCTGCTCGATCATGATGGTCGTGGTTGAGTTCGGTATGTTGGATTCGCTCCATCGCGTGATGGAACTTCAGTTCCGCGATGTGCAACGAGAAGACATTACAGTGACGCTGAACGAAGCTCATTCCGCGCGTGCTCGCTTCGATCTGGCTCATCTCACCGGCGTGATTCGTTCCGAGCCATTTCGCGCGGTCCCGGTGCGGCTGCGATATCAGCACCGATGGCGGAAAACCACTCTGCTTGGTCTGAAACGCGATAGCGAGTTGCGCCTGATTGTCGATCAGAATGGAAATCGCATACCGATACCGCCGAATGGAATATTGATCAGTTCTACTCTTGCCACTTTGTTGCACGTTGCACCTGGACAAAAATTAAGCGTGCAGTTACTGGAGGGACGTCGCACCGTGCATGAACTGTTGCTGACCGGAACGGTCGACGATGTACTGGGCACGAGCGCCTATATGAATCTGTATGCCCTAAACCGGATGATGGAGGAAGGCCATTCCGTCTCTGGCGCTCTGCTACAGGTGGACCCAGACAAAGAGAAAAATTTGTATCTGCAGCTGAAGCGGTTGCCGGCAGTCGCTGCGGTTTCGGTCAAGAACGCTGTAGTCACCAGCTTTAAGGAGACGATCGATCGGAGTATGAACTTGTCCATTGGTACGCTGATGGTCTTTGCGAGCGTTATCGCGATGGGAATGATCGACAACGGCGCCCGTATTGCGCTGTCTGAGCGTGCACGGGAATTGGCGACTCTTCGCGTTCTGGGATTCACCCAGCGCGAAATCACGTTCATTCTTCTCGGCGAACAGGCGTTGATCACGCTTGCCGCGCTGCCGTTTGGGTTTGTTGCTGGTTACGCCTTGTGTGCCGTACTGGTGGCCCGCCTGCAAACGGAGCTGTATAGGATGCCTCTTGTAGTACGACCTGCAAGCTATGCGTGGGCGTTTCTTATTGTGCTTTTCGCCGCAGTTGCCTCCGGCATTCTAGTCAGCCGGCGCATTGCGAGACTGGATATGGTATCGGTCCTCAAGGCGAGGGAATGAAGATGAAAAGGCGCAATCAGATTGTGTTGCTGGTCATTGTGTTGCTGATCGTGGCAGGACTGGCCATGATTTTTCGGCCTGCGCCAATACCGGTTCAGACGGTCTCTGTACAGCGGGGTTCGCTACAGGAAGTTGTGGAAGAAGAAGGCAAGACTAGAATGCGCGACCACTTTATTGTGGCCGCAACCGTGAGCGGCAAGCTTCGAAGGATCCATCTGGAGGCCGGTGATCGCGTGCATGCCGGTGAGACGTTGGCGTGGATTGATCCGGCTCCGATCGATCCACGGGAGAGCGCCGTTCTGGAGGCTCGGCTGGGTGCCGCTCGCGCTGCTCGGCAGCAGGCGGATGCATTGGCGGGTCGTGCTGAAGCAGATCACGCGCAAGCAGAGAAGGATCTAGCCAGAGGCCGCGAATTGTACAAGCATGGCATCATTTCCAGGGAAGCGTTCGACAAAGCTACAACACTGGAAGAAGCCGCCCGCAAACAGCTGCGGGCAGCGCAGTCTGGAGCGGAATCGACCGCCTATCAGGTGGAGGAGGCCAGATCCGCTCTGCTTGTTCATCCGACGGGAGGCTCTGATCTGCCGACCCCGATTCAATCTCCTGTGGATGGCCGCGTGCTCAGGCTCATTGAAAAGAGTGAGAGAGTCGTGAGTCCTGGAACACCTTTATTGGAAATCGGATACACGCCGCGCCTGGAAATTGTGACTGACTTTCTGACTCGCGACGCTGTGCGCCTCCGGCCCGGAATGTCCGTGATCATTACGGATTGGGGCGGCGATACCGCTTTGTCTGCCACGGTAAGGATGGTAGAGCCTGGCGCGTTCACCAAGGTGTCAGCGCTTGGGGTGGAAGAGCAGAGGGTGAACGTTATTTGCGAATTCATCGGGAACACGGATGAACTGCAGGATGGATATCATGTCGAAGTTCGGGTGATTACGTGGCAGGGTGATGATGCTCTGCGTGTTCCCTCAAGCGCTGTCTTTCGCTCGTCAGGCGAGTGGGCTGTCTTTACCGTGAGGGGTGGAAAAGCTCGGCGAACAACGGTGCAGATCGGCCACCGCGGCGAAGTTGACTGGGAGGCCCTGCAGGGGCTCCGCCCCGGCGACCATGTTATTGTTCACCCGAGCGCAGAGGTGGATGACGGGATTAAGGTAGATGAAATGAACTCTGCTAGGCTGAGCTACAACTTACCGCTGAAGTGGGGGGCCGTTCTTCCGGAGCAGATTCATCGATTTCTGTTTGCGGCAAATCAGCCAGCTCAGGGACCACATCTCCTGCAAGACGATCCCCGAGCTAGCTTGTCACGAGTGGTCTTACTGCCAGTGAAATTGACATAACGTTTCTCCTTAGGCGGTGTATTGCGCATATCGCGCTTTCAACGAAACTATGCGCAAAAACGTGGAAATGCCGTGTGTTCGATCACGCATCATTATGACCATAAGAAAAGAGCCGTGACAATTCACTCGAAAGTGTGCGTGGACTCACAGCGGAGCGGTGGATCAATGAGTAAGATCAGTTCACTCTCAGAAAGGAGAGAAACCATGTCAAGCCAAATGAAATACCCTCAAGCGGATGAGGAGCTTCGAGATATTGTGCTTCGCGAAATCGAGTGGGAACCCGCAATTGTCTCCAAAGACATAAGCGTCAAGGTCAAGGACGGCATCGTCACTCTGACAGGCTTTGTCCACAACTACCTAGAGAAGTCCGCTGCAGAGAGGGCAACCAAATCCGTGTATGGAGTTACATCCATCGCAAACGATATCGCGGTAAAACCGATGTTCGCTCGCACCGATCCTGAAATTGCGCGCGATGTCGTGAACGTATTAAAGATGCACGCCTTCGTGCCCGACGAGCGAATCAAGACAACCGTGCATGATGGCTTTGTCACTCTGGAAGGTACTGTGGAGTGGAACTACCAGCGAAGCAATGCAGAGTCCGCAGTCCGTGCTGTGACAGGAGTTCGAGGGATCATCAACGATATTCGCTTGAAACCCACCGTCTCTCAAACAATCGTCAAGGAACGGATCGAAGAAGCTCTTCGTCGAAGCGCTGAAGTTGACGCCCGAAGGATTTCCGTGACCGCACGCGACAGCAAGGTGGAACTCAACGGCTACGTGCGTTCTTGGCTGGAGCGCGACGAAGCCGAGCGGGCGGCCTGGGCTGCTCCAGGAGTGAGTCAGGTGGTCGATAACCTTGTCGTATCGCCTTAGTGGAAGTTGTTGCGCTTGGTTGAGGTCTCGATAGCAAAGACCGACAGACGGCGGTCGTCGCCTGTCGGTCCTAATTCACACTTCGCCGAAGGAGAATCCAAGCCGCTACGCGTGTGCCGTCGCTGGGGCTGGAGCGTGTTGCTGGGAAATTGCCGCCACAGTGTGAGAGGTGTGTTCCGCTATATCGTGCAGCGCAATGTCAGCTTGGGCAACGATACCAATGCAAACGCCATGTGCGTCGACGACGGGTATCCGTCTGACTTGGTTTTGTTCCATCTTTGATTCGCAAGCTTCGATGGAATCATCGGGCCGGCATGTAATGGGCGATTTGGTCATCACATCCATCACTTTTATCGTGCCATTGGTTTTCTTTGCAGCGACGCCTTTGATGCAGATATCGCGGTCCGTAATAATTCCGAGTAGTTTCCGCTCTTTATCGTTATTGA
>JBAVOQ010000016.1:0-1913 GCA_049692235.1 Acidobacteriaceae bacterium
GCGAAATCCATCATGGACTACCTCTTTCGCTGGCTCGAGCTGCGCTTCCTGACCGGGCAGCAGCTGGAGTTCTTTCCCGCGCGCAAGGCGCAAACGGCGCCGCTCGCGCTCGACGAACCGCCAGCAGAGGAGACCCTTACCCAGAGTGGCCCCAAATCGATCACGGACATGCTCGACTACGGCGACGCACCAACCTGCCTCAACTGCGGCAGCATCATGCAACGCGCCGGAAAGTGTCATGTCTGCAGCGATTGCGGCACCACGTTTGGCTCATGCAGCTGACTTCGTCGGTGGACTGAAATCCTCATGCCTCAAGGGGATTTCAGTCCGCTTCGATCCATACTCTCGAACGGAAAGGACAATACGATGCTTGGCAATCGGCCCGGGAAACGAACACAGCAGGCCCGACGCCTGAATGGACCCTCGCGCACTCGCAACGGTTGTTATCCCGACAGGTCTCATCGCGCCGGGCAATCGGCCTTGAAGAACGCGTCCCCTTCGGGGAATCGTGGGAGAGACCTGTCTATGCGGCTGATAGAAGCGGCCGCGCAATCGCAGGAGTCCGGGAAAGTCCATCCGGAACATCTTGAGAACAGTGAACGACTTGCTCGATTGGAGGCACTGTGAATATCTTTCTTCGGAACACGGTAAAGATTTCGGACCGCGTTGCCTGTATGACCTACGAATTGGCGCTGTTTGGGCAAATGGCAAAAGCGTTTGCGATTGCCTTCCCTATCTCTTGTTTGGTTTGTGTCGTTGTTCTGCTCGAAGACTCCTGGTGGTGGATACCTTCGCCGTGGATCTATCGGCATATCGACTTGTGTAACTTTGTGCTTTTAATCTCCTTTTTAATGCCTACCTTTATTGCGGAAGCGTTTTTCATTATCGGCTTTATTTGGATTGTTCTACGAGTGTCGGCTTGGCTTGGCCAGCGTCAACGCGATGCTATCGATGGCCACGTTCACGAAATTCAATAGGGCCCTGAACGGGACATCATGCCAGTGAAAGGAATTGTCATGAAAACAGAGGACGCATCACGGCTTCTCGATGACGCCTTGCGCTATACCGTCGAAGAGAGCGATACCTTCGCCGAGGCCATCGAGCAGATTCAGCAGGGCGGATTTTCTCTCGAAGGCATCACGTTCTACCTGATCGTTGCCCCGGTGGAGGCTGGACCTGTCCAGGAAGGCCAGTCGGACGCCGAGTTTCTCCGTGAGATGCATATCGATCCCAATTTGACTCCGGGTATCACGCGGGCGGCCGGTCCACGGAGACGACGGAGAAAATTTCTTGGGTGGCCGATACGAAGAAGTGGGACCTGAGTCAATTTGGCCCGCTGTGCCCCGCGACAACAACAACCGCTCCAAACACCAGGAACAGGAGACCGACCATGGCTGCCGAAGAACAAACAAAGCAGAAATGCCTTTTCAAGGGCTGCACGAACCTGGGAGTTCCTCGCGGTGGTTACGACTTCTTCGCCTGCGATGCTTGTCTCGACGAGTTGGAGCGGCGTTTGGAGCGCGAGTACCGGAAGCGCCTCCAACGTCACCTCAACAATTGAGAACCACGATCATCGCTTCAGAAAGGACATCCATGATGTTGGCCATTGGCTCCAGCTTGAAAGTGTCGATCCTCGATGCATTACAAGAAATCTTTCCTTCCGATGCGCTGCTATTTCCGGAAGGGTCCACGTCACACGCCCTCAAGGATGCTGCGCGGAATGCTTCCCTGGAGGGCCGATTTTGCAGCATGATTGCGGACGCTCAACTCCTCTACATCGAAAAGTCGCTCTTCCTCACTGTTCCGCCGAAGCAGATGGATACCGCGCTTTATTCGCTTGCAGTCCTTCACGAGGTGTTGCGGCGGATCGGCATGCCGCTCTCCGACGCCAGCGTCAAAGTCAACTCTTTGGA
>JBAVOQ010000017.1:0-22233 GCA_049692235.1 Acidobacteriaceae bacterium
TTTTCAGTGTTACCCTTTTTGAGAAAACCCCCATTTTACGGGTACTTCAGAGGTACGATTCCCAAGATGAGTTACAGCCATCTCCCAAACAACTGATTCTGTTCGACTTTTAACCGGACAGCCGTGAAAATATATGTTCAAGGGCCAAGTGGGCCTCCTGGATCTTCATGGTGAGATCTGAGGGCATGCGCAAGCAAAAATCGCACAACTCCACCATGTGACCGCCGCGTGCGCCGGTCAGACCGATGGTTACAATTCCAGTAGAATGTGCCAATTCCAACGCTCGCAGGATATTCGGGGAATTGCCGGAGGTAGATATTGCCAGGAAAATGTCGCCGGACTGTCCGAGAGCCTCAATCTGGCGGACAAATGTGCATTCATACCCATAATCGTTCCCGACTGCAGTCAAAATTGAAGAATCCGTGGTTAGGGCGACGGCGCGCAGCGCCGGGCGATCTTTGACTAGCCTGCTGACGAATTCGGCGACGAGGTGTTGCGCGTCGGCGGCACTTCCGCCATTGCCGGCAACCATCAGTTTGTGACCGGCCTTGAGCGATTTTGCAGTTTCCTGCGCCGCGCCCACGAGGACTGCATGCAATTCAGAATCCTTCGCTACATTCGTTAGTACTTCAACTGTCTGCCGTAATTGATCCGCCACGATATCCCGCATCTGTTTCAACCTTCCTGTTGATTCCAGAACACCCTCCAATCTCTCTCTCAGTCTATATGTTCCGCTGTGCAGGACGGTCGCTTCCCGCCGTCGTCTCCAAGCCGCTTCGCGATCCGAACTGTGTGGCAATGTTATTCAAGGGTGTTATTGCACTTGAACTGTCAGGGTTACGCTTTTATTCAGCCCACCTGCCGAGGCTGAGACCGCAACCGTGTACACCCCGGGGGGAGTTGTAGAGTTTCCAGGCAACGGATTCGGAGTGCCTGCGCCGAGCAATCCACCGCCTTTTCCACAAGCGGCCATGCTTCCCATAAGACTTATGAGGAGCATTATGAGCATGAACCGGCGTGATGACGCCAGCAGCGTACACTGGCCTCGACGAATTCCGGTGAGGGTTGTGATCAAGAATGCTAACCCGATCGGCCATGGAAGCCCGCCGAGCATGCTTGCGCGATGCACCCGCGATGCGCTGCCGACACCTGTTGCGACCGCGACCTGGATATTCGACGGAATAGTGAGTGAAGCATTCGTAGGCGATATCGTGCATGTTGAATTTGGCGGCAGATTCGCGCAGCTTATGGCTACGGTTCCGGCCGAACCATTGACCGGCGTAAGTTCCAACGAATAACCGGCTGCATTTCCACTGCTGACCGTCTGGCTTGTTGAACTGGTAGGCGCCAGTTGAAAACCGATTCCCGTGCCGGTCAACTGCGCCGTCATCGGAGCGCTATCCGCTGTGCTTACGGTCACCGTGCCACTCTGACTTCCGGCCGCGGTGGGTGAGAAATCCACAGAGACTATACAGGTTAAGTTTGGTCCTAAGCTTGTTCCGCAACTATTTGTTTCCGCAAACGACCCGCTCATGGCAATCGAGATTCCAGTCAACATCCCGGAACTTCCATTGGTCAATCGAAGTGTCTGCGTAGTTGATAACACTTCAAGCCCCACCACTCCAAAGTTCAAGCCTCCCGGTGCCAGGGTAATGTTCGGCAGATATCCGATTCCAGTAAGCGTGACCTGTTGGGTGCGATTCGAATCCATCTCGGTAATCGTTCCGCTTTCGGCTCCCCCTGCATGAGGGTCGAACGACACCTGGATCGCGCAAGATACGCCTGCCGCCAGTGTTGCTCCGCAGGTTGTCGTATACATGAAGTCCGGGTTGCTGGACTGTATCTGGATTCCGGACAGCGTAGTCTGAGTTTTGTTGCTGAGTGTGATCGTCTGGGGGGCGCTGGCGGTGGCGAGGATTTGACCGCCAAAGTCGAGCGACAGGGGAGTCAGGCTGTCGCCTGTCAGAGTCACTCCGGAAGCAGATAGCGGAACAATTTGGGATCGGATCGAATCGGCAACGTCAATCTGTCCGGTGACAGCTCCAATCGAGGAGGCTTGAAAAGTGACAGTAATGGTGCAGGCCGATTGCGCCACCAGCGTGCTGCCACAATTATTGCTTTCTCCGAATCCTGTGCCGGCCGCGCGAATGCTCAGTTGCGTCAAGGCTGCGCCACCGGAATTCGTCACCATTATTGTCTGTGTCGGCGCACTCTGCCCAACTTGGGTTGCAGGAAAAGTCAGGGACGTTGGCGACAACGTGTCCGTCGCCGGTGCGGTTCCGGTTCCGGATAGTGAAACGATTTGACTCCCAACGCTATCCGTTATCTTGACGCTGCCGGTTTCTATTCCCGTCGCATGCGGAGCGTACTGCACGGTCAGGGTGCACGCGGATTGAGCGCTCAACGAGGCGACGCATCCATCGATCAACTGAAAATCTCCAGACGTCTGAACTTGAATGCCCGTCAACGGAACCCCTCCGTTGTTCGTCAAGGTGATGGTCTGGGGAGCGCTGATCGTATCTTCCGGCGTGGCAGGAAAGACCAGAGATGTCGGCGACACCGTGCCCGTCGCTGGATTTTCTCCATTGCCGCTAAGTCCGATCGATTCCGTTCCCTGGGCACTTACTATCGTCAGCACTCCACTGGCAGGCCCCGCCACTGTGGGCTGAAATACAACGGCGAGCGTGCATCCGGTGTTGGACGCCAGCGTGGAGGCGCAGGTGTTGGTTTGGATTGCAAACGGGCCGGTCACGGTTTCGGATGTGAGTGCAATCGAGGCGGTACTGGTATTTGAGATCGTCACTTGTTGCGCCGTGGAGACGGTGGCCACCTGTAGATCACCGAAATTCGCGCTGTTCGGTAGAAGAACAATCGCGGACTGCGTGGTTCCAGTTCCGCTGAGACCCACAGTCTCCTGGCCGCCTGCGATATTGCCAGGTATTGTCAAAGTTCCGGTCCGTGTTCCGGAAGTTGAAGGGTCGAATGTCACTGATATCTGACAGGTTCCATTCGCAGCGATTGCACTGCCGCAGTTGTCAGTCTCAAGAAAGTCTCCAATGATCGAAATATTGCTCACAGTTAGGCTCGGGGCTCCCATGTTGGTGACCGTGACGGTTTGTGGACTACTGATTGTTTGCAATGGCTGCCCGCCAAAAGTGAGTGTTGTCGGACTCACTGTCATGGATGTTTGCGGTACGCCGCTCAGCAGCGGAACTTGCCAGATCCCTCGACCATACGTGCCCACGCGCAGGAAGCCTCCTCCTGCGAGCGTCGCAGCCAGAGACACCGCAGGGGCCATCGGCAGACCGCTTCCCAAAATATTCCAGCACTGTCCCCCGCTCGATTCACAATTTGTCACATTCTGAGTTACAAATACACCGCCGTCAGACGCTACATAGACCACGCTTGCATCGTTTGGATCGACGAGTACGTCGTTCAAAGGAAGGTCTGGAAGGTTTTTCGAGATGTTGTTCCAGTCTGCGCCACCGTCTGTTGACATATATAGGTGAGGCACGCCGAAGCCTTGGATCGTCGCATACACGGTGTTGCCCGTAGCATCATGCGGGTCCGCATAGAGTGACGATACGTCGAAGAAGTAGGGATTGAAGACTCCGTTATACAGCGATTCATTGGCGACCGGCGAGAGCGCCAGATCTGTCCACTTGATACTCCCGTTTGCCATGTTCGCCGTCTGCGTGGAGAAGACATGTCCACCCACAACGCCTCCACCACCATCCAGCAGTCCTGCCATCCCGGAGTAAATTACCTGCGAACCGCTATGTTCCGCGCCTGTACCGGGCTGGATGTTCGCCCCACCGGCCGCAAGCGACCGCACCAATGCATTCCCGTTGCAGTTCGGTTCCGCAACTCCATCCAGCATCGGACTAATGGCATTCGTCGCACTCCATGCATTTCCCCCACTCGCAGGCCCACGCCACACGCGGCAAGTACCAACGATCATGTTGGAACTGTCGGCCGGATCCAATATGTAGGGCGTAAAGAGTAACGACTGGTCGCTGCTTGTTTCACTCGCGCCGATCGCAGGCGGAAATGTCGCCGCCGCACAATTGATGCCGTCCAAACATTGCCCGATGGCGACATACGCCCCCACCGTCGCATACCAGGTGTCTGGATTTGCGGGATCGATCGCTGTCAATCCTCCTTCGCCGCTCAAAAGTTGTGGCCACGCACTTTGATTGCTGCCCGTCATCGCCGCGCTGCCATTCGTTCCAAACCCCGCCAGCACCACGCCCACATCGGTCTCGCTATTCGCCATCCCGGTGACTTCCGCCAGCGAACCCAATCCTCCATTCAAATTCTGAAAATGCCCGGCATCGCCCACCGAGCAAATGGCACCAGTCTGCGCAACTCCATCCGTCGACCGCCATAATCCTCCGTCATTGCCGAAATACACCAGCGGCGCTGTCGAGCCCACGAACGCGACCGCGTGCTGCGCCGCCGCAACATGGCCGGAAACGCACGTCGTGGTGTTCGTGGTATTCCGCCACGCACATCCTGCCGCGAGACTACATCGAAAAATATCCTGCGTACCCGCAAACAGCAGCGTGTCTGAACCATTTGCAACCGCCGCCAACGTCAAGTTGTATGTGCCGTCCGCAATGGTTCCATTCGCGGCATCCAGCGCAACCGTAGAAATTTGCGTTCCAAACTGCACCGTCGGATTCGCACACCCATTCACTCCCGCATTGCACACATCCCGCCACAAACCCTCGTCCACATTCTCCAGCCCAAGAGCACTCGCTCCAACCGTCAGCGCAAACATATCCCCTGTGACCGGCTGCATCGCCAGCACGCCGCGAGCAATCGTGCAGGAGTTGCTCCCACTCGTCCCCGGATTGGCCGGACAGTTTGCCGTCGTCAGTCCCGCGCCCGGCTGATTCGCCATGCGAGTCCACGTCACCCCATCCGAGCTCTGGTAGTATCCGTGAAATTCCAGCGCCGCATAAAACATCTTGCGAATCGGATTCCACACCACCGCCGTCGCCGGAACTCCCGAAAACGCTCCCGGCAATGTTGTCTGCGAAGACTGGATCACCTGGTTCGCTCCATCTTCAATCGTCGACAAGTACCAGGTCTTTCCCGCGTCGGTGGAGTAATACAGTCCGGCCTCAGCCACGTTCGCCGCGCCGCCGTGGGAGGTCATATTGTTCACTTTATTGATAAAGCCATCGTAAGAATCCGTGACCGCCGCGACGACCACACTGGTATTGGTCGTGCTCCACGCAAACCCCGCAAACGCATCTCCCGCAAAGCTGTAATTCGTCAATCCACCGGAAAATCCATCGCTGCTTTGTCGGATCAGCGTCCATGTCGCGCCGCCGTCGCCCGATCGCAAAATCCCAGCTCCGTAGTAAGAATCCAGCACATCGTTGGGATCGCCCGTACCCGCCAGCACCACGCCATCGGGAGTCGATCCCGGTTGCACGCTGACCGCGCCGATGCTCAGTGAGGTAATGTCGATGCCGGAAAACGCGGGCGGATCATCCGTCAGCGGCTGCCACGTTACGGTTGTCGGATCGCTGGCCGCCGCATTATTCGACCGCCAAACTCCACCCCCCGTCGAGCCCACATAAACGGTGTTGCCGGAAGCATCCCAAGGAGCGATCGCGACCGACGTGATTCTTCCCGTGACATCCCCAAATTGTGACGTGACAATTTGATTTGGCCCCAGCGGCTGCCACGGCTGGTCACTCGACTGCAGTCGCGGCATGGTCTGTATTTGTTGCATGCCGCGAAGGCGAAGCACGGCCGCAGATTTCCCGCGTACCATCCTCGGCAATAAGAACGATTGCGCTCTTCGCTGACCGTAGTTTCTACGCAGTTGGAAGGGAATCGTTTTCGACGCAGGCTGCGGCAAAGGTGTTTGCGCGTCGAGCACCATCGGCAGAAAAAGCGCGAGGCAGCAAACCAGGCGCCTGGGCAGTGAGTACATCCGACACCGGGGAGAAATTGAAATCTGTCTATCTAATGATTGGGGTCGAATGCGCCAGAGTCAAAACACTAAAGTAACTTGACAGTGCCAAATCGGTCTTTCGTAACCGCCAGCACGTCCCCGGCCAAGCAAGACACTCGCCGGTGCCCCATTCAAGCCTTCCTTTGGCTTGAGTGGGGCAGCGGACCAACAATGTCGATCGTGGTTAGGTCGACATTGCGCAGAACGCTTCCAAGCTTGATATTGCCTACAGCAGCGACGACCGACGTGACTTGATGTTGGGCCGCTCCCAGTCGATTTCCGACGATGCGGAAGACGAGATAGCTGCATCCCAAGGACACCACCAATGCGATCAAGAGAATACCCGTTAATCTTCGGCTCATTCAGGCACCTGTTCGAACTGGCTTTACAGTCAGCTCTATTTCCGTACAGCTGATCGCAATTGCTGTGCCAAAGGCAGGAGAGTCGCCAAATGAGAGGGTTAGCCGGTCAGTGGGAAAACGAGTGTGAACATGTGTATACCACTCGGCATGGCTGTGTAGCCGCGCAGACACGCCCGGCGAGAGGTGTCTCAAGTTTGCAGGAACTTACCCCTGCAACGGTTGGCCAGAGAATTGCTGCACTGATGTTGAAACGTAGCAGGAGCGACAGCAGAAGTGTCGCCGTGGAATGCTTTCGGCGGCGTGAGCCGATGTGTCATAACGATCAGAAGACACTGCCTGTAGGGAGTTGGCGTCGAATTGCGTACATCGCCGATCAATACGATCTTTTCAGCGCCGCATCGGTCGCGCACCCGACCAGGTTTCTTCATGGTCTCCATGCTGACGCATGGGTTGATCCTTGGATTTGCGATATTTGCTATCGACAACGCACCTCGCATCGACGATCATTCGACGCGGCGATATACGACGAAGCTGGTCAAACTGCAAGGCGTGCAACCTCGCCTGCACTGGTCACCCGCAGGGGGAGCGGGCCATTCGAGTCCGCAACCGCAGAAACACGCTGCACACTCAGGAGGAAGGCAAGCTGCGGCAGCCGCTCCGAAATTCCTCGCGTATAAATCTTCCGCACCGGTGACGCTGGTGCAGCCGGACGTCGCGCAGGTTACACCGCAGTTGCTTAAGACTCCGGTTCCTGTGGTGGTTATGTGGACACCGCCCGAAAGACCGATAGACAAGATTGTGCCTCGTCCACCTCAGCCAAAAGTCGCGGCCAATGTACGACCGTCGCTGGCCATGCCGAACCATGAAATTCAGGTCTCCAGCCTGGAACTCTCCTCTACGTCATTTGTCTCGGAGGCCATTCCACTTCATGCGAGCACGACCTCGCCCATCGCCGTACCCGGAGTGCAAGCGCCTCAACTTCCGGCGACTGCATCGCGATCATCCACGCAACCGACTCCGGCCACCGTGCTGTCGGTTTCTGATGTAATCCCCACGCAAGGAGTGGTGGCGTTGCCTCCAGCGAACCAGACCGCCGCGGCCACTGGAGCGGATTCGTTCATGCCGGGACGGCCAGACAGCAGCTCCGAAACAGGCAATGGAACCAATGCCGGCAAGCAGAACGGAACCGGGACCGGCGCAGTCTCCGGCGATCAATCAGGGGACGGAGATCAGTCCGCTGCCGGCAAAGAGCCTGCAGGTGGCAATGGTACCGCGACAGGATCCGATTCAGGATCGGAGGCAGGAGCTTCCTCTGGAGACGGCCCATCCGTTGCCCGCATTACCCATCCCAGGGACGGTCACTTCAGCGTAGTGGTGGTGGGCGACGCGGTGGCCGACGAGTACCCTGAGGCGGTGGGCATATGGGCTGACAGACTTGCGTACACGGTATATCTCCATGTGGGAGAGGAGAGAAACTGGATTTTGCAGTACTGTTTGCCGCGCGTACATCAGGCGTCAGCCAGCTCCAATCGGCCGGATGCACCCTGGCCGTACCTCATCGTGGCACCACATCTCGCCCCTGGCGACGCCGATGATGCCCTGTTGGTGCATGGTTTCATCGATACTCAGGGAAGATTCGAGAAGCTTGCCGTCGTCTACCCGGTTCAGTTTCCTCAAGCGCAGTTCGTTCTCAGCGCGCTACAGCAATGGCAGTTCCGGCCGGCCGCACAGGATGGAAAATCGACGGCTGTCGAGGTACTGCTGATTATTCCTGAGGAAACTGAATAGATCCGTTTTCGAAGCGGATGATCCGCGCCGGCGTTCTTACTGCGAAATCACCATCGACGAGGTGCTGCTCATGGCAATCACACTGCTGCTGACAAACGGGATGGATAGAGGGAAGTTATAGCTCACCGTCACCGTCGCCAGATTTCCCGGATTGTTGCAGGCAGCCGATGGAGTACAAGTTCCACCTGCAGGGTAAGCCGCATAGGTTGTGGTCACGGTCATGGCTGAAGGGTTGATTCCCGGAAAACCGAGATCTTCCACGTAGGTCTGAATCTGATCGGTGGTGACCGTGCAGGAAGCACCTCCGTTCAAACATGCCGATCCGTGAACGATGGCGTAACGGCTTCCTTCGCGCGCCGCGTTGGAGATGAAGTGGTACGTATATAGCGCGAAACAGATCTCAATCAAGCCGAACATTATGGCCAACAAAACCAGCAGGCTGAGCGACATCTCAATAATCGAAGAGCCTTGCTCTTGAGCGAAGCGGGACCGCGCTGGGCGACCGGCTTGCTGAATTTTCGAAAGCCGTAGCGGCATGTTCGCCGCACTGAAACTCGGTTGCGGTTTCATTATTGTTCCACCCGCATAATTGCCTGCCCGGTCAAGGTAAATGTTGTCGGAAGCCCTGGGTAGTGGAACAAGGGATCGACGGTCCCCGTTGTATTGACCTGGACGTATTCGATAATCCTGGCTGGGCTGGGACACGAGGTCAGAGCAGTCGAGCAGGTGACGGTTCCTCCGCTGGAGCAGGCGCAGGAATTGGCTGCGGTCGCGGTCACTCCGGAAACATTGAGCGCGTCTGTGGTCGCTGCAAGCTCAATGTTCGGAAAATCTGAAGCGGTGATGTGGTTCTGCGATCCATACGATGCTCCGGCCCGTGCAGCGTTACTGACTTCGATCGAGGCGTACGCCAGACGACCAAATTCCGCGGCCCCGACCAGCAGGAGGATGAAGATAGGAAACATCAGCGCCAGTTCCACCAGCGCTTGCCCAAGGTCGTTTCGCTTTTCTGGAGAAGAAGGAGCGACGTTGTTCCATCTGCTCCTTCGATCGTTCTGCAATGTGTTCGGAAGGTTCGTCATGATCTACTCCACCAGCGCAACTTTGGTAAGTGGGGAGGTGGAAACGGTTGTCGAATAATTGGTGATCGTGAGTTGAGCGGTCTGATTGTAGAGGCTTCCCACGATCAAGTCTGTGATGAGTTGTAGGCCGCCATTCTTATCGCCTCCGCTGTCTTGGAGGAAGAGCTCGGCGTTTGGCGCATAGATAATCCCCTCGATAAGTCCGCTGGAACTACCTTTGTCAAACGTCAACGGGTTCGCGTTGGACGAAGGTTGCATAATGGCGATTCCGTTGTACGCGCCCGAGGTAGGCGCGACAAGATCCAGTACAGTGCCAGTGCCTTCCGTGAGCGCGCCATTGACGATATCCAGGGTTGTGCCGCCGCCGGCGACCGTTGATACGGTACCCTCGAGATCCACATTCCCTTCGAACACATATGTTCCTGAGTTCAGGGTTGCATTGTCTATCGTGATCGTGCCCAACGCCCCTTTTTTGCCGGCAGGAACGCTGTAACACCCTGGGGATATCGTTCCCGTCAGGTTACCCGCGGGTGTGGTGCATCCCGTGGGTGTAGGAAAAGTGAGTCCGCCGAGCGGGTCACTGACCGGAGCAATTCCTGTGACCGGAGCCGGGGTACTATCTCCCGTCTGGCCGCCGTCTCCGCCAACAACGCCGACGGACCTAGCTGTAAGGCTTGCCTTTCCTCCCGTAAAGTGCAGCGCATTCTGGTCATTGGAGTCGACGATGACGCTGCAATTGAGCGCCGTGAGGGTGGACGATCCCTTCAGTTCCAATGCCGGCGAGCCGTTCGGGCTCAATACGTAGACACAGCCGTTACTGGCGCTGGTCGTGGCGACTGCCCTGGCCGTGATCGTCTGAGAGGCAATGTTGAAGATGTTCATAAAAAATGTAGGTTGGCTTTGCGAAACAATGGCTTCCACATAGCCGACTTGCCCGGCATATGCGCCGTACGATGGCGGGGTGTTGATCGCGACGGTGCCTCCATTGGTTCCAACGATGACGCCGTTTTGTGCCGCTGCAGCCTGACCTGCGGATGTCATGTCGGAATAATTCAGCTCCGCCGCGCCGGCAATCGCGGCGCTGTCTGCAGCAATCTGCAGATTCCTTTTGGCGCGCAGCAGTGTGCCGACGTCCGCCGCAAATCCTACAACACCCAGCAGAACTGTCATGCTGAGCAGCGTTAAAATCATGGCCTGGCCGCTTTCGTCCTTCAGCTTTCTTGCGAATTTCATACGCTCCACCTTTCCGCGTTCAAACCGGCCGCACAAATTTCTTCAGAGACTTCTGATTCGCTGTCGACGACGTCCGGTCGTGCCCGTTCTGCGAAAGAGACTGTCCCTGCGCCAGGAACGCCATGCCGACGCCATCCGTTCCCCATCGGACGATTTTGGCATACACCGTAATCGAGCGATCGGGATCTGAATCGGCACCGTCCTCTTGTTGCAATCGCATCATCATCACCGTCCCTGGATACCAGCGTTGATCGGTCAACAAAAACATTCCGGTCAAACTGATCTCCCGGATGGGATGAGAGATCGGAGGGCCGCCATCCCAGTAATACGCAACCAGACCGGGCACAGTCTGTCGCTCCGCCTTGCGACGTTCCTTTCCAAACAAACTCCGCCAAATGCTCTTGCCTTGCTGCCCATCCTTCACATTCGACTCATTGTCCTCGACTGCTGCGACATTTCTGGAACTTCCTGCATCAATCGATCCTCAATCTCATCCGCCAGGCAGATCACCAGTTGGTCGCCAGACTGGGTCCCCGACGAGTAGATTGTGTGGGTCGGCAATTCCAGGACGCTTGCTGCCCGAATTCTGAGCGGCGCCACTTTGAACTTGGGAAAATGTTCCGACACATATAGGACTCGAAGATTTTCATCCAGATAAATCAGATCGAGAGGAAACAGCACGCCCCAGGTATGCACGCCACTGGACGGGACCACCCAAAGTCCTTCGTCGGACCTCATCTTGAGCCTGCCAATCAGTCCCTTCAGGCGCGTAAACACCGTATCCGCCGGGGTAACCCCAAGGCTGAGGAAGCATTCGCGCGTCTGGTTGTATACGCAGTACGTCCGTCGTTCCATGTCATCCCTGGCCGATGGTTGTTGACTGCAATTGCACGTTGTATTCAATCTCGAGTTGGGTAAAGCAGTCTCGAGCAGTCACGTGCAATTTGCAGTTTTCACAAAAACTTCTGAACCGCTCCCGCGCTGCGAGAGAGATGTAATTCTTTCGGCGAAGAGCGGCTTGCATCGGAGCAAACTGATCCGGCACGCGCTGCGACTTGCCGGGGCAGTTGACTTGCTGAAAAACGGTTAGCGAACTCGCGTCCGGCGACGTTGAATTAAAACGATCAGAATGACCACACAAAAAACACCGGCCACGATTCGAATGATCTCTACGTTATCCACAAACTTTCTCCCTTCTGTTATTTGTTGAGGTACTGAGCAAAAGACTCAGTCATGATGATTACGGCCGGACCCAGAGTCACAAGAAACAGGGCCGGAAAAATAAAAAACACCAGTGGGAATACCAGCTTGACGGTGGTCTTCGCCGCCTGCTCTTCGACCTTCTGACGGCGCTGAGTTCTCAGAGTGTCAGAATGGATTCGCAAAGTTTTCGCAGCGCTGGTCCCAAACTGTTCCGATTGAACGAGCACTGAAACCAGATTGCGCACGCTGTCGACGCCGGTACGATCGGCAAAATTTCTCCATGCATCCGAGCGAGGACGGCCGGCGCGCTGTTCCAGAACAACAACACCTAGCTCATCCGTGATGGCGGGCTGGGCGAGACGAAGTTCCTCCGCAGTACGCATGGTCGCCTGGTCGAGGCTTTGGCCTGCCTCGATGCAAATGACCAGGAGGTCCAGCACATCCGGCAAGCCGCGCCGGATCGCCGCCTGGCGCTGAGCGATCTTTCGTCCCAGCCAAAAGTCGGGCGCCAGAAAACCAAGGCCCGCAGCCAGCAGATAGGCGAGAAATGGGCTGTAGTGGGCGATGCCAGTCACCGTGACCAATAGGCACATGACCAGCGGAACCGCGACCTTTGCGCCATAGAAGTTCTTGAGCGCCGAATCCCTGCGGTAGCCGGCACGAATCAAACGCTGTTGCGCAACCGAGACCTCTGCCTGACTTTTTGGCAGCAGTCGCTCAAACTTCTCGAACATGCCGCCCATCGCCGCGCCGGAATGCTGAAGGACGGTGGAAAGATTTCTCCGCCTCTCGCTTGGCATAACGACCGAGTTGATGCGCTGCAGCACGCCCTCCCGGTAGAACAGGAGGAGCCCACCGCTCACGAACAACAAGAAAACCGCGAAAAATGTAAAAACGGCGAATCCCATAAAGCACCCTTCAAACGTCCATATTGACGATCTTGCGAATGATCAAAGCCCCGGTGATTGTCATGGCGGCGGCGGTATACAGAAGCTTGACACCAATCTCGCGGCGCCACAAAAGACTCATCGTGTCGGGATTGATCAGATATAAGGCAATCCCGAGTACTACGGGAAGAAATGACAGAATCCAACCTGTCAGACGCCCCTGGGCCGTATGAACTCGAACCTGCCGCTTCAAGCGGTACCGCTCACGAATGACATAGGCGGCCTTGTCGAGCACCTCAGCAAGGTTTCCGCCGCTCTCTTTTTGAATCAGTATTCCGGTCACAACAATTTTCAAATCCTGCAGCGGTATGCGCGCGGCCAAGTTGGTCATGGCGGTTCTGAGTTCAAGTCCGTAGTTTTGCTCGTCGAAGCAAATGCGGAACTCGGCGCCTATGGGATCCGGACTCTCATGCGCAACCAGGCCCAATGCAGCAACCAGGCTATGGCCGGCACGAAGCGCGCTTACCATCAGATCCAGTGCCTCGGGAAGTTGTTGGTCAAACTTGTCGAAGCGTTGCTTGCGTTTGTGCAGCACGTAGAAAATTGGCGCGATACCTACAATCACTCCGATGGCTACCGCGAAGATCAGTGCCCCTGTCCGCAGATAGATCAGATAGGACGGAAACACGAAGCACGCAATGGACATCAAGATCAGACCGCCGGTCGTCCACTTCACGTCGGCCTGGTACAGGAGGCTGCGCAGTCTTGGCGCAATCTCAAGCTTCAACAGCCAGCGATTTATCCAGGGAATGGCGCTCATCAGTTCGCTCTTGCGGATATCCACGATCGGATCGTCGGTTTTGGACTTATCGAACGCAAGTGCGGACTGCAACACGGCCAGTGTCTGCTTGGTTTGCTCCGAAGCACCGCTTCCTGTCGCCACCAAGAGCAGCGTCAGCACCACGAACACTCCGATGAATACCAGCACCAGCAGCATTAACATATCGCAACTCCTAACCGTCGAATTGGTTAGTTCACTTCCATCGTTTGCTCAAACAGGCCCGTCGGCAGAAAGATGCCGGAGATGCGGAGCTGATCGAGGAATTTCGGACGAATGTGTGTCGGCTGAAATGCGCCAATCACTCTTCCGTCGGGCCCAATGCCCTTTCTGTGGAAACTGAAAATCTCATGCATGCTGATCACGTTTTCTTCCATTCCGGTGATCTCGGAAATGCTGGTCACCTTGCGACTGCCATCGCTCAGTCTGGAAACCTGAATTACTATGGCGATTGCGGAGGCGATCTGCTGACGAACCGTGCGCTCCGGAATATTCAAATTGCTCATCGCGACCATGGATTCCAGTCTGGAGAGCGCGTCGCGGGTGGTATTGGCGTGAATCGTGGTCATCGATCCCTCGTGGCCGGTGTTCATGGCCTGCAGCATGTCAAACGCTTCCTCTCCCCGCACCTCGCCGATGATGATTCGATCGGGACGCATGCGAAGGCTGTTGATGAGGAGTTGACGCTGGCGGATGGCGCCCGCGCCTTCGATATTGGGTGGCCGGGTTTCCAGTCGGACGATGTTTTCCTGGGCCAACTGCAGTTCGGCCGCATCTTCGATGGTGACAAGACGTTCGTTCGACGGAATATAGTGCGACAGAATATTGAGGAAGGTCGTCTTGCCGGCGCCAGTACCTCCAGAAATCAGAATGCTGATGCGGGCGCGAACAGCGGCGGACAACATCTCCATCATCTCTGGCGATACGGTCTTCAAATTCACCAGTTGCTCAGCTGAGATTGGGCCGGTTCCAAAGCGCCGAATGGAAAGGGCCGGACCGTCGAGAGCCAGCGGTGGAATAATCGCGTTGACGCGCGAACCATCGGCCAATCTCGCATCCACCATCGGAGACGACTCGTCTACCCGTCGCCCAACCCGCGATACGATGCGATCGATAATCTGTAACAGGTGGCGATCGTCGCGAAACGTCGCATTGACGCGCTGCAGAATTCCACCGCGCTCAATGAAAACTTTATTTTTGCCGTTGACCAGAATTTCTGAGACGGTAGCATCTCGCAGCAACGGTTCCAGCGGGCCAAGGCCGAAGACCTCATCGAGCAGGTCGGCCTGGATCCTGTCTTGTTCGTCAAGGCTCAATGGAACTTTCTGATCGCCGATAATCTGGTTCACCATGCTGGCGACCGCTTGGCGCGCCTGGTTAGAATTGACGCGCGACAGTTTCTCCAGATCCAGCTTGGAGATCAGTACGCGGTGGGTTTCCGATTTGAGCTGCTCGATGTTTAGTGTTGCCACGATTCACCCGTCCAGTTGCTGCGAAAAATCCAACTAAGCTTTATCCGAACAAACTGAAGCCCTTCTTCTTTTCCCGGTTCATCGGCATGCCGCACGCCACTCTCGCCATCTGCCGGATGACCCGCGAAATTGAAGAATCCTTCAGCGCCAGCGCGCTGGCTGTGTTTTGCGCAAGCTGGGCGGTTTCATAGTCGCTGGGAACCTTCCATTGCGGCAGCAGCCTCAGCGCTTTGCCGATTTCTTTTTCGTCAATCCCAAGCGGTCGCTGTGTAAATCGATTGAGCACAATCTCGGGTTTGATCCCGGCGGTCGTGAAGAACTCCGCGATCAGGCGATTCGAGTTGCGTAACTCGGGAACAC
Source organism: Acidobacteriaceae bacterium (assembly GCA_049692235.1). GTDB lineage: Bacteria > Acidobacteriota > Terriglobia > Terriglobales > Acidobacteriaceae > JAKAAZ01. The sequence goes on from JBAVOQ010000017.1 coordinate 15,200, forward strand.
TCACCTGCGTAATCAGGTAAACGGCAAAAGCGTCCATGAACATGGCATGAACGGGTGGGGTGATAGTGGAACCGGCGTCCACAACCACACAATCGAAAGTTTGCCGCGCGACTGTGATCAGCTTTTCGACCGCCTCGACCGTGGCTTGAATCGGGACGTACAGGTCGGGCGTGGCCAGGACCGAAAGGCCACAGCTGTGCTTGGTCACAAGTTTGGAAAGAAAATTTGAATCGAGCCGGTGAAAATTCTCAAGAGCGTTGGCTACCGAAAACTCGGGGTGAACACCCAGGCTGAGAGCCGCGTCGCCGATGGGTAGATCCAGATCGATCAGCAGGGTGCTGAGATGAGATTCCTGGGTAATGGCCACAGCGAAGTTAGTTGCGATCGTGGTCACTCCGGAACCGCCTTTCGCCCCGATAAAGACCATCAGCTTTCCGGTCGTCTTCTTGCCGGCCCGAATTGTGGGACGGCGCACCATCGCCCGCACCAAGGCTTCTTCAACGGCTCCGGCGGCAATGGGCAGTGACAGAAACTCGCGGGCGCCGACTCGCATACAACGGACCAGAAGGGATGCATCTGAACGCGCCGAGTACACCATCACGGTGACGGAGTTGGCTGCACAGATGGCTTCCACCAGGTCCAGAGCATGTTCCGGATCGCTGTCCAGCTCGATGATGACGACATCGTAGTGGGCCTCCAGCAGTCGAGGCACGTCGTCGAGACCGGGATACGTCTTCAGTTCTCGAACGACGCGCGCTTGTGAGCCGGCCAAGGCTTCTGCGACAGCGTTGTGGCGCAGGTCCTCCGGGCCGATCAGAGCCACCGTCAAGGTCGAGGTGCCAAGCGAGTCGCGATCCTGAGTCGTGGTCGCCATCAGCGATTCTCGATTCCCTTCCTATTGCTAGATTTTGTCCATCGGCACTGTACTTCGCCTACTGTTTCGTCCGTTCGGCGCGATCGTCGCATCTGTCCTCAGCGGGAAAAGAAAGAAATCAAAGTTCCAATTGCGATCGCAGGAGCATAGGGCATTTTGCGGGTGAGAGGGTTGTCCAAAACCAGTTCAGGATGAGGTCGGAGGCCGCGCTTTCCCAGGCCCGCAATCAAATCTCCTGTCCCACTCAACAATTCACCAACAAACCCACCGCTAATGGCCCAGCAAACTGCCATGATGCCGCCCGCAATTCCTGTGATCACCAGAGCCAAGATCAACTGCGACGGGCCTATCCAGGCTCCCACGGCGGCACACAGCTTCAAATCGCCCATTCCCATGCCGCCCAACCAGCAGAAAATCCCAAGAATCACGGTCGCCAGCCCAATCCCGAGAAGGCTCTGCTCAATCCCATGCCAGCCATGCGCCCATCCAGAAACCGCGATTCCCGCTACTAGAAAAGGCAGGACCAACCAGTTCGGAATCCGGCAGCTGCGCACATCCGTAAAAGTCGCTATGGCCAAAACAATCAGCGTCGGCCACCATGCGATCGAATGCATACGCCCACCCTTTTTCCCTTGGAACGGACCACTCGGGGAACTGCAATCTGCCGTCCAAATCGTCGGATGGGCGCAACAGTCTGAATTCAAGGCGTTATGGAAGATGTTGCCGGGGTGGGTGTGCACGGTTGTTTACAGGCTGCGCTACTCCGTGACGGGGCGGATACACCCGGCGGGAGCGCCATGGCTCTGGGGAACAAGTACGCCAGGTCAGCGATAGGGCCAGTAACAAAGTCAAAACCAGCCAGATGAATTGTTTGCAGGCCCGCTGGAGGGAGCTTGTGCCGCACGGTTTGCAGATATTCTTTATACGAAGCAGCGCCAGCCGGAAGTGGAAACAGAACGAATCGAGAATATTGAGAAGTGGGCAACGCGGCCAGGAGTCGAGTGTCGCGACCGTGCATGGCAAACACGCGAACGCCTTCTCGCAAACGCACTTCGGGGTACTCCACCGTAAAGTAGTCGGGCAGGTAGTAGCCGGCATGGCGATAGCCGAGGAAGTGCGAATCGAAGCCGATCAGCAAGGTTTCCTGCGGCGAAGCTACCTGCGGAAGCGCGGCGCGTACCGCCTCCATGGTGGCTTCAAATCTACGCACGGAGCGGTAGGAACAGTAGAACGGCGAATCAAGAAATATCAGGATATTCACCGTGGCGAACACACCGATCAGCGCCAGCTTTGCGGGTTTGCGCCAGCCAGTATTTTGATACCACTGCGCAGCCCAATACCCCAGCCAGACGCAGGCCGGTGCGATGAGCAGCAGCAAATAGCCGCTGTTGACGAACTGCAGAAAGATAAAGGTGAAGAAGCAGAGGGCCGGACCAATCCAAACCAGCGTGAATTTCTTTTTGCCCGGATCATCCAGGCCGGTTCGATATCTTGCCCCGAAAGGCGCAATGGACGCAGCACCGAAACCCAGCAGATAGATAAAGAAGATCGTGAACGCGCGCGCGATGGAATTCGCCGGGGAAGAATTGAATACGGTTGTCTTCGCTGGCACGATTCCCCACAAAGAAAAGAGCGCGCCGAAATAGTCCCCGAATCCGCCGCTGGCCGCGACCATGGGCAGAAACCAGGCCGTCAGCGTGACCAGCAAAACAAGGATGCCAGCCACTCTCCGGCGTGGCGCATGACTCAGAGAAAAAAGAAAGAGCGGACCGAGAAAAAGAAGAGAGGAGGGCCGAATGCCCGCAGAGATTCCAAGAACAACCGCGGCAGCCAGCACCAGGTTGGCTCGCCCACGGTAAACACTCCAGCATAAATAACCGATCAGCGCGGAGAAGAAGGCCTCCACACTGTACGTCAAAGCGACAATACCGTGAAACCAGGCAAGTGGAGAAAGCAGGAAAAGTGCCCCGGCAAATCGCGCCGCAAGGAGCCCAAACCAGTCCGACGCCAACAGATAAATAACAATCGCCGTTCCGAAGCTGGCAATAATGCTCAACATGACGAGCGCAAGGTTCGCATTGTGCAGCGGAAAATTGAGCAGCCTTCCAAGGTAGACGTAGAGGAAATATCCCGGCGGATGAGGTTGATGGACTCGGGGATCGAAACGGGCCATTCCAAGCGCAAAATTCACGGAATCTACGTCGTAGAGGTCGTGGCTCCGAAACGCGAAGCGGGTCACCGCGACGGCTCCTGTCAACGAGAATAGATCCAGCCACCGGCGGGAAACCATGGCCAGCAAGGCTGCAAGTGGGATGCCAAGAATAATGGGGATGACTTGAATGCCGAATCGAGCAAATTCACCTATTTACTAGTTAGTTACTGAACAAGTTACCGACATTGCTAAAGTTTCCTCGACAACTTGCTCGGAAGCCTGCTATCAATTACCTCACTCCATGACGCCCCCGGCTTGAGAGGTCTGTGCTTGCTGCTCCCCGCGGCAACAGTACGTATCACAGGAGAAGCCTCCACGCCCCCACCGGACGCAAAACAATTATGATCCGAGTCGCTCTATGCTCTGAGGATCGAAAGCTTCAGCAACTCCTTTCCTCCGCATTGGGAAGGGAATTTCAAGTTGATTTACAGCCGGAGGAGGACTCGATTCTGCGATCCTTTTCCGCAGGTGCAAGCGATGTCGTGGTCCTCGACCTGGATTCCAACCACGCGGCTCCGCAGCAGCGAATTGCAAGTATGGAACGACTTGTCGCCGCGAAGATTTCTCCAGTCGTGCTGGCGGACGATGGTTTCCGTTCGACTGCGCTAGAACTGGTGCGACAGGGCGCGCATAGCTACTGCCGCAAGCCACCCTCCATGGTGGAACTGAAATCTATGCTGAGCCGCGCACACGAGAGTTGCTCGTTGAAGCGCAAGCTGGAGGCGGTGCAACTTCAACTGGACGCAGTCAGCAGTTGCGATCGCCTAATCGGTTCCAGCCCACAAATCCGGCAGGTCTACGATCTGGTTCGCCGGGTGGCCAGCATCAACACGCCAGTCCTGGTCACGGGTGAAAGCGGCACCGGCAAAGAATTGACGGCCCGGGCGATCCATAATCTGGGCAACCGCGCGGGACAGCCTTTCGTCGCTGTTTGCTGCGGCGCGATCCCAGATACTCTGATCGAGGCCGAATTGTTCGGCCACGAGAAAGGCGCATTCACCGGCACAGTGGGGATGCGACAAGGCTACCTGGAGCAGGCCGGCACGGGCACGCTGTTTCTGGATGAAATCGGCGAACTAAGCCTGAGCACTCAAGTGAAGCTGTTGCGGGTACTGCAGGAACGCGAATTCAACCGACTTGGCAGCAGCCGCTTAATTCCATTGCGAGCGCGCGTTGTCTTCGCGACCCATCAAAATCTGGGCGAAATGGTAGCCCAGGGAAAGTTCCGTCAGGACTTGTTCTACCGCATCAATGTAATGCGAATTGATATTCCACCGCTGCAGGAGCACCCGGAAGACATTCCTCTGATCGCCATGCATTTCCTGCGAATCTATTCAGAAATGCACGGAAGGAACATCGAGCAGATCGATTCCTGTGCCATGGGCCTACTGCAGGCGTACTCATGGCCTGGGAATGCGCGCGAACTGGAAAATGTCATTCAACGTGCGATCATCGTCGCTCAGGACAACATCATTTGCGCGGAAGACTTGCCAGAGAACATCCAGGAAGAAAGCGTTGTCAACATCGCCGATTATCGGCCATCAGGATCCTTTGAGCGGCAACTTCGCGATTACAAAATCAAGTTGGCTGCAGCGGCCGTGCGCGAGAACCAAGGCAACAAGACGCTGGCCGCCCGTAGCCTGCAAATATCACGCGCGTATCTCCATCGCCTCATCCGGCTTGCCGAGGATGGTCCGTTTATCGAACGCGAGACTCAAGAGGCAGGCTCTGCTTGACCACCGCATTGTCGGTGAGTGAGAGCGCTGCCCGGTCCTCATTCATTGGCGCGATGCGAAAAGTGTTATCTTTGCCGGTAGCCATTGCCGGTCTGCTGGTGACGCTCGGAATGCTCACCGTCCGCTCTCGATTCGATGACCCGGACATGTGGTGGCACCTGAAAACCGGTCAATGGATCTGGAATACCGGCTCGATCCCCACGACGGATATTTTTTCCTATACGACGAACCACCATGCCTGGGTTCCACACGAATGGCTTTCCCAAGTGCTGATCTATTTTGCCTATAGATTTGGCGGCTACTCCGGCTTGATGCTGTGGCTGTGCTTTTTCACCGCGGCAATTTTGATCGCGGGCTATGCCTTATGTTGCCTCTATTCCGGCAATGCCAAGGTCTCATTTGTTGGCGCGATGACCATCTGGTTCTTCGCGACCGCCGGCCTGGCGATTCGCCCACAGATGATCGGGTATCTTCTGCTGATCGTCGAATTACTTCTGATCCAGTTGGGCCGCTCGCACAGTCCGCGATGGTTTTTTGGGTTACCGCCGCTGTTTGCGGTGTGGGTCAACTGTCATGGATCTTTCTTCCTGGGATTTTTGTTGGTGTGCATCGTTCTCGCTTGCTCCTTCTTCGATTTCCGCAAGGGTCTACTGATGTCCGATGGTTGGCCGACTTACACCCGAAAGATGTTGATGATCGCGCTCTTCTTTTCGGCGGTCGCTCTGTTCCTCAACCCTGTGGGTGTGCGGCAGGTTCTCTACCCTTTAAATACGATGTTCCACCAGTCCATACAACTCAGTTCCGTGCAGGAGTGGATGCCCCTGACGATGAACTCTGGTCGCGGACTTGGATTTCTTGTTCTCCTGGGATGTGTCTTTTTCATCGTCCTCGTCCAAAGGTCAGAGTTGTCTCTCAATGAATTGGGGATGCTCGCCGTGGGTGCGTGGCTGGCGATCGGACACCGGCGCCTGCTCTTTGTTTTTGGCATCCTTGCGGCGCCCGTTCTTTCGCGCCTGCTTGCGCCTTTATGGGACAGGTACGACGCGGACCATGATCACCCTGTGCCGAACGCAATCTTGATCGCCGCTTCCCTGCTCATCCTTGCGCTGGGATTTCCCAAGCCTCAAAATCTCGCGAGCCAGGTGGAGGCCGGAAGCCCAGTCAAGGCCGTCGACTTCATTGAGCGCCAGCACCTCTCGGGACCGATGATGAATGACTACGTCTACGGTGGTTATCTGATTTGGACAGCGTCAGATCATCCTGTTTTTGTCGATGGACGTGGGGATGTCTTTGAGTGGTCTGGGGTCCTGGCTGAGTTTGGAAGGTGGGCGACGCTTCAGGAAAATCCAAATATTCTTCTGGACAAGTACGGCGTCAGATTCTGTGTGCTGGCCCGCACCTCGCCGATGACCCAGGTGTTGCTGCTTTTGCCAAATTGGAAATCCGTATATTCAGACAATATGTCAGTGATTCTTGTACGGACCTCGGACGGAAATTTTTCTCCCGATAGGAGAGCTTCACTATCCGAAACGAACCGGTGACTACAGAAATTGGCCGTGACGCGACCGATAGGTGCGGTAGTTGAACACTGGAACTCCCATCGAATTGGCTGCGATGGAAGTGTAACTTCCAGGAAATAGTTTAAGGAACCTCTGATCAAGCTCAGGAAAAGCGATCCGCACAAGCAACCGGGGGAATTGGAAGGCAAGAGTGGATCGGTTGTGCTGAAAATCGGCGCAAAGGATCGGTTTGTCGGAGCCGTTTTCCTGCATCCGGAGGCCATTTTCGGCCTTGGGACACACTACGCCCCTTGCGGGATCAACCGCTTGCGGTGCGGGTACAGATTGACCCGCGCAAAGGCCGTCAGCAGCCACTCATGATTCTTCTGGATGCCGCGATAGCGCACCTTGGTGTACTTGAAAACGCGCTTCAGGATGCGGCAAGGCCACTCCACCTTGGCGCGAACGCGGGCCTTGGTCCGGTTCTTCTTTTTCTGTTCTTCATCCACGCCTGCTTTGGTCTTCACGCGTCGGTTGGTCATGTCCTGAGCCTGCGGTGCGACTGCGTGGATGGTTTCGGTTTGCCCTGGATAGCCGGCATCGCCCCAGACCTTCTTTTCGCTCCCATGCAGCAAGTCAGCCAGCATAGGCTTGTCATGCACCGAGGCCGCAGAGGTGCAAACCGAGTGCACGATGACTTCCTTGCTGTCGAC
>JBAVOQ010000018.1:0-7386 GCA_049692235.1 Acidobacteriaceae bacterium
GATCACCAGTTGCTCCACTTCCTCACCACTGCGCCGACGTCGAACCGCTACTCCCGACTCTGTGTCCATACTCAGAGTCCATCACAGCCCAAACCCTTTTAACAGGTGAGGTTGCCCTTACGCATACTTCTGATTCGCAGGGTCTCGCCTGAGCATGACACCTTGACATCTTCTGTTCCGGTGTTCAGTTCAGGCGAGACCACCTGCAAGGGCTCCATCTGGTCTCGCACCGTTGTCGTTGTATCCATCGGCGCATACGTATTTCTGATGACTCGATCTTCCTTTCGCTGCCCCTTTCTGGAGACTGCATAGAGAACGGCCTCGAGGAAGTCTTCGCTTGGCCCGCAACCTGCACGGAGTATTCATCTTCATATACGTGCTGCGCATTGTGAAGAGATGTTATCGAGCGGAAGGTCGTGCCATGATAACTGTCTATGACCACCTCTATGCGCCGTGGAATGGGGGCCAAACCGAATTCGCGTTAATTGTGTCGCTCCCGGAGCTATCGAGATTGAACGCACCAAGCAGGAACTGGCTGACTACGGCGCGATGTGGTCCAAGCTCACACCCCCTGGGCCGGATCGCGACGCCCCGCGATGTCGGCCTGGCAGTGGTGTTCCTTGCAAGCGAGGCGGCAAAAATTCATCACAGGCCTGACGATCTGGGTGGACGGGGGCCTCTACACCGGGCCAGCTTCGTCGCACGCGCAATAAGGAACCAAACAGCTCGGCGTTTTCGGCGTCCTGCTTCAAACCCTCTCACTTGCCCCCGAGTGCTGCTGTGTGAACCAGGCGGCGAAACGCATTGGGCGTAGCCAGCTCATTAAGCCCGCACCTCGCCCAGATGTCTGTTGCCAACACGGCTGGATGGAGACGCGGCACACGAGTCCCAGGGCACACCGCTAGAAGAAATCGGGCTTAGGCGCCCATTCGAAAATTTAACTCGTCGGTTTAACCTGCATTTACTTGCAAAGCCTTGTTGCCGTCCATAGCATCGTATTGGCATGTTACCCGCAGCACCCCGAAAGCTTTGGCGACGATTCCCTCCATGCCAGAATCCGCCAGTCTAACAGACGTGTACGCTGGAGCTTCCTAAGGACAGTGATGATGAGAAGGGTTTTTCTGGCAGCACTTCTGATTGCTGCGGCTTTGTCCAGCGCCCAAGACGCGATCCAGCATCCCGTGACATGGAGATATCTTTCCACGGTCACCGGGGATCTTTCAATTCCCAACCACGCAACCGAGCAGACTTCGTTGACGGCGGGCGATTTTGGTTACGACGGACATCTAAGCTTCGTGGTCACTGAGCGCACCTCTCCTGATTCCGTCGTACTCTACCGTCACATCGGCGATACTTGGATACGCTCGGTGATCGAGCCACAACCGCTGCACATCAAGGCGAATGGAGTGGCCATTAAGGTGTGGACGGCGACGGCAATCTCGACTTCATCGCGGCGAGCGACTATAAAGAGCAACGAAATCTGGTGGCGGCGCAACCCCTCTCCGCATATTCTTACGCTCTCGCCTAGCGCGCCGATTAAACCCGGTGGAAGTTTTCCCAACCAAAGTGTCTATTTAGGGTAGCGCCCGGATATGACGTGCGACCTAGAAAAGAGTGCGACGCATGCTGTTGAGCGCTATTTCATTCTACCTCCTTGGCTGCTCTGCCCAGTCTGTACGCAGATGGAACAGAACACCGCATTCTCCCGAGTGAGGTGCTGAGGGAATCCACAATCGTAAGCTCTCGTTGTGTCAAGAAGATTGGGTTTCCGCATGAGGGCGAGTTGGAATTGTGTGTGGACTTTTCAACCTCAAAAACAGCACCCAGTTCAGCCTTCCCAATTCGACCTGGAATCTGGATGATTATGATTGGACTTGGCGGAGTAACCTGTGCGGTAAGTCGATCGCCGTAAGTGCAGTTCAGAGCAAGAGACCAATTCCAGGACCAGATGTTGCGAGTGCTTTACAACAGAAGAGGAGAGCGCAATGGATAGGCGTAGTTTCAACAAGCTGCTAGCGGGCACTGTTACGGCCGCTGGGATCCCCCGAGTAAGCGCGGCCGAACCAAAGGCGCCCGTACTACAGCAACGAGAATCGTCCGTCTCAGATGCACAGCCAAGTGGTGGCAGCGATTCATGGGAGCTGGTGATTTTGGATGCCGCTCCGCCCCATATGACAGGCACTGTGGACGGCACGGCCGCCGCCGATATCGATGGCGACGGCAAAACCGAAGTGGTCGTCTCCGGGGGGGGGGGGGCGGGGGAGAGTGGCGCGCTTGTTTGGTACAGGCCATCCACTTCCGAAAAAGGTGTGGTCGCACTCGGCATATTCAGCGTAGGTATTGCGCTTGAAGATATCGACCGCGACGGACGCAAAGAGATTATTGTCGGGAAGAACATATCGGTGCTGGCGGCGGGGGGACTTGGAAAATGGATCCTTTGCTGGTACAAATCCGGCGCGACTCTGCACGATTCCTGGACCGAACACGTCCTGGACGGCGAAACGATAGGGTATCCGCATGACGTTATCTTCGGCGACTTGGACGGCGACGGTAAGCGCGAATTGGTGGCAAACGGAATGTACTGTGATCATCCGGGGCTGTTTGCCTATAAGGTTCCCGCCGACCCAAAAACCCCCTGGAAGAAGCAGATAATCCAATCCGGCCTCTCTGCGGAGGGTACGGCGACGGGAGACCTGGATGGAGATGGCAAGGATGAAATCGTCTACGGGCCCTATTGGTTTTCCGCGCCCCGCACGGGCGCGTTTTCCGGGCAGCTCTGGAAGACTCACTCCGTTGCGCCGGGATTTCGTGAGTTGTGCCGCACAGCAATCATCGACGTGAATGGGGATGGCCATCTGGACGTAATCCTCGTAGAGGACGAGTATCCCGATGGCCGGCTTGCATGGTTTGAGAACCGGCTGAAAACCGATCCTGAGCATCCCTGGATCGAACATCCGATCGAGGCTCCCCTCAACTTCTCTCATTCGTTGAGGGCTTGGCACGACCCCAGGACGAAACAGGTGCAGGTTCTGGCCGGCGAGATGAATGAGGGAGGGTGGGCTGCTCCTTATAACTGGCAGGCTCGTCTGATAAAGTACACAGCATTGGATGGAGGAAAGTCTTGGCGGGGCGAGGTCATTTATCAGGGGGAAGGCACGCATGAGGCGGTTTACACGGATCTGGATGGTTCCGGCACGTACGTCATCTTTGGGCACTCCTCGCAAGTCCTAACCAAGACGGGCGCCACCGGATGGGTCCAGATGTTTCGGCCGCGAAAGAAGCCTACCGCGCTCGCTCAATACAAACATACCTTCGTCGATCGCCAGAAGCCATACACAGGCATAGATATTCATGCGGTCGATGTGGATGGCGACGGCTTGGCCGACATAGTATGCGGAGCATGGTGGTACAAGAACCCCAACTGGGAACGGCATACGATCCCCGGCATTGGGCAGATCATCGCAGCCTACGATCTGGATGGGGACGGAAGGAAAGAGCTGATCGGCATCAAGGCCAAGGCTAGCGGCAAAGATTTTTATAGCGCGCTCACCAGCGACCTGGTATGGCTGAAGCCCATGGATCTGAGCAAGGACCTGTGGGAGGAACACATCATCGGTACAGGTGATGGGGACTGGCCTCACGGGAATACAATTGGGCCGTTGCTGCCGGGCAGTCGCGTAGCGATGGTCTGTGGATATCATGACCACACACACAATCCACCACAGATCTTCGAAGTCCCTGACGATCCCAAGCAGCATCCATGGCCGAAGCGTGTCGTCGCCAATATTCCCTATGGAGAAGGGATGGTAGCCTACGACCTCGATGGAGACGGAAAGCTCGACATCGTGGCCGGACCATACTGGCTTGAGAATCTAGGCAACGGGCAATTTGAACCTCATCTCCTGATTGACCCGGAGCTTCTGAAGTCCGCGGGCCTCGACATGATTTCCCGTGTCGCGATTACGGATGTGAATGGCGATGGCCACCCGGATATTCTCTTTACCGTCGAAGATGTTGACTATGAAGCACGCAAAGCTTTCTTTGCACTAGTGGGCTGGCTGGAAAATACTGGAAGCCCGCGTGATCGGAAGTTCAAAGTGCACTTCATCGACAAAGTCCGTTCGCCGCATTCCCTCTCGATCGCCGACCTTGATGGAGACGGGGAGATGGAGGTTGTTGTTGGGGAGCATGATCCATTTAAGCCTTACCGCAGCCAATGCCGCGTTTATGCTTACAAGAAAGCCGATGCGAAGGGGATTACGTGGAGCCGCTTCCCCATCGACAATAGGTTCTCGAATCATGTTGGAACCAAAGCTGTGGAATTGAGTCCCGGAAGACTCGTTATCCTTAGTCACAGTTGGAAGGAGCCAACCTATGTGCATATTTGGGAGCGGGATCAAGCTTAGCGTTTGAACCATGCCATCGATGCTCATTGCATACGAGGATCGATGTCCGTACTTCGGTCTCTGCGTCTTTCAGAGATAATGCTATTAATTGAGAATAGGGATATTTACTTGACGCCACCGAACACAACAGGTTGTGGTTTGACCAGGATTGCAAACGGGACCGGGCCCACGTGCACGAGAGTGTGCAAAGTTGTGGGGTGGTCACTCCCGCAGGGGGCAAAAAAACGCACTCCGCCCTATCTACTTATCATATAAGCAGATAACAAGTATCGTCACCTGCTCAAAGTCAACCACCCCACAGCTTTTTATGCTCTCATCGTGGAGTCGCCCATGTTCAAAACCTTGCTTTCGCTGATCGCATTTTTGGCTATCCTGTTCATTTTGACGTCGTTCCACAGCACTGCGGCAACAGACCGGGCGGAACAGTCGGTTATGCACGAGTGGCCTTCGACTCCGCCCCCGGATATTCCCTTTCCGCCTTCTCGGGAGCTGACGGGGATCGCGTTCACAGGCCGCTATGCGCAATATGGGCATGCAGATACCTGGTTCCCGTCCTGGGCCTCTAATGGAAATCTGTATTCCTCCTGGACGGATGGCACAGTCAACGGCATCAGGTCATCCTCGGGGGGCGTAAAGGCGACAACTGGATATGCAACGATTCTTGGAAACGACCCGCTCCATTTCACAATCACCGATGTGGGCACGTATGAAGCGAGTCCGGAACCCTACGGCGGCCGATATCCTGCTGGCAGTCTTGTCCATGACGGTGTGTGGTTTTACGGAACGTATTGTCTGAATGAGACGCCAGGCTTGGGTCTAAATTGGGACGTTCTGGGACCTTTTGTCGGATTCCGATGGTCGACCGATTACGGACACACCTGGCACCCGTCGCCTCACACCCCTAGGCAACCGCTCTTTGGTGGAGCGCCTATCAAGCTGGGCTTGCCCCACTTCGTGGACTTTGGAAGAAACATGGAATACTCCCCCGATGGCAAGGCTTATATTGTTTCGCAGGGAGCAGCAGATCCGGATCCCAAACCTCGAAATGGAAACCTCAGTTGGATCACGGGGGATCAGATTTATCTTGCTCGCGTCAAGCCGCGAATTGACACCATGAACAAGCAGTCGGCTTATGAATATTTTGCCGGGCACGACTCAAAAGGGCACGCCTTATGGACGCGTGATTTCTCGAGGATCCGGCCTTTGATAGATTGGAATAATAACACTGGGAATGTATCGGTCACATACGACGCGCCTTTAAAAAAATATCTCATGGCAATCACGGACGGCGGGAACACGATCAGCAAGTTCAACACCTACATTCTGGAATCTTCACAGATTACAGGGCCATGGCGGCTGGTAGTCTATATGCGCAATTTTGGTGAGCAGGCTTATTTTGTCAATTTCCCCTCCAAATTTATTAGCAAAGATGGCCGTACGCTTTGGTTGTCATACTCTGCGAATTTCACCAATGGGTACCTGCACACCAACTTCAAGTCCGATCCCCCTGGAAGTGGCTATTGGTGGACATTACAGGAAGTCAAACTGCTCGGGCCCCGGCCATCGAAAGTACCCTGATGCCGGACAGGACGAGAATCGAACGGTGTCTCTGGAAAAGCGTGGAGAATGAGGTTGTACCGCCAGCAATTTGAGCTGTCAATATCAAAGCAAAAGTCGGCCAGTGTTTCAGAGTAAAAGTAGGCCAGTGAAGACGGCATCCTCCCCGCTGCGTTTCACCGGTGGGCTTGGAAGAGGACTTACGTGGTGGCGGGTTGGGATTTCTGTTTGAGCCTGCTCTGCTTGAGCCGGTAGCTGTCGCCGTTCATCTCCAGGATATGGACGTGGTGGGTGAGCCGATCCAGCAGAGCGCCGGTCAGCCGTTCCGAGCCAAGGATTTCCGTCCACTCTTGAAACGGCAGGTTTAATGCGGAGAGTATTGTTATGCGGGCTCTCGTTGCCGAGAGCCCGGTTTTGCGCCACTATTCCGCTTTTTGTCGCCGCATAAAAGAATGGGGTGTCAACGAGGCAATCAACTTGTCGCTGGCACGGAACCGACCCGATCTGAGGTGTGGTGGTGTAGCCGCCTCAAGCGCCTCAAGCTTGATGGAGGGATCGGCGCGCGTGTAGATCTCCGTGGTTTGCAGGTTGGCGTGTCCGAGCCAGAGGGAGACCTTGCGCAGGTCCTTGGTTGCTTCCAAAATGCTGAGGGCGCAACTGTGCCTCATCACGTGAGGAGACACGCGTTTGGCGAGTATGGAGGGACAGTTTCTGCCGGCGACCGTAACGTGCTTTTTCAGGATGTATTCAAAGCCGGATCGCGTCATGGCTTCGCGGCGCGCGTTCAAGAATAGCTCAGGGACCAGAACTGTTCCGCGAACCGCCAGCCATGCACGCAAGGTTGCAGTGGTTTGCTTCCACAAGGGCAGACAACGTTCTCTCCGCCCCTTGCCGTGGACCAGAATGCTAGCTTGCGGATGCAAGCAGAGATCCTTGAGTTGAAGGCCGGTGAGCTCAGAAACGCGCAATCCGGCAGCGAAACATAGATGCAGCATGGCGCGATCGCGAATGCCGGCCCAGTCTACAGGGTTAGGCGCGTCCAGCAGCGCCTGGACTTCGTTGGCGGACAAGTGCCGCACCAAACGTGTGTCTGTCCTCTTCATCGGGATGGCGAGGATACGCCGAATCTGGTCCAGCGCTACCGGCACACGGAACTCCATGAAGTGCATGAAGGACTTGATTGCCGCCAATCGAACATTTCTAGAGCTTGGTCGATTTGTACGCGTGGTTTCGAGACCGTTGAGGAAGTCTACGATCAAGGAGGCGTCGATTTGCTCGAAGATTATGCGCGATGGTACGTATCCCTCCGGGCAAGACCATTCTTTCCGTAGGGTTTTGAAGATGATTGACTGAAGGCATGAGTGAATATCCCGTTCCAGTCGTTGATCGTCGTCCTCGTCGCAGCCGCGCGGAGGTGGCGCGG
>JBAVOQ010000019.1:0-68279 GCA_049692235.1 Acidobacteriaceae bacterium
AACGGTTGATTCCATCGTCGCCAAACTCGCCCGATGCCGCCAGACTCTGGAACAGATCCAGCCTGGATGCACCATCCCAAAAAACAGGAAACGAATGTCCAGCTAATTCGTGGACACTACACTAGCAGCTAGCGGCTAATGGCTAACGGCTGTAAAAATGAGGAAGCATGAATAAGGTGTGGCCCACGGCGGATGCCGCCATCGCGGATATTTTTGACGGCGCGTCGATCATGTTTGGCGGCTTCGGACTGTGCGGCATTCCAGAAAACCTGATTGACGCGCTGGTGCGCAAGGGCGTGCGACATCTGCATACCATCAGCAACAATATGGGCGTCGATGGATTCGGCATGGGACGCATGCTGGAAGCGGACATGATCGATTCTCACACCGGCAGCTACGTGGGCGAAAACAAGCTGCTGGAGGAGCGTGTATTGGCCGGCAAGCTGGACCTGAGGCTGATTCCGCAGGGCACGCTGGCGGAGCGGATTCGAGCCGGAGGCGCGGGCATCCCGGCATTTTATACACCGGCCGGAGTGGGAACAGTAGTGGCGGAGGGCAAGGAGTCCCGCGAGTTCGACGGAAAAATGTATTTGCTGGAGCGGGGGCTGCGAGCGGATTTTGCGCTGATCAAAGCGTGGAAGGGCGATCGCATGGGGAACCTGATCTATCGAAAGACGGCACGGAATTTCAATCCCATGATGGCGACGGCGGGACGCATCACGATTGCCGAGGTGGAACAACTGGTCGAGCCGGGAGAGCTTGAGCCGGACCAGGTGATGACGCCGGGCATTTATGTACAGCGAATGATTCTGGGCGAGCACGAGAAGCGGATCGAGCGACGGACGGTGCGAACAACGTAGCGGCCGTCATTTGGCGATGAAGGGATAGAGCGCGAGAAAGAGAATCATGGTTAACACCAGCGCGTCCATATAGAGGCTGATGAGGACAGCGCCGTGGTACCAGCTCCAACGGAGGCGAATGCAGCGGAAGGTTTCGATCATGCCTGCGGCGGCACCGACGATGGGCAGGAGCATGGCGGGATTGGCTTGATCGAAGGGGAACTTGGCCAGCGGAAATGAGATGGCCAGGCTGAGGAGCGCCAGCAGGTTGCCGCGCAGCAACGATGGAGCCCGCAGATTGAAGAAGGAAGTCATGGGAAGCCGGGGAAGGTCGCAGCCGAAAGAAGGAACAGACCCATCATGAACACTCTATCGAATTCCAACGCGGGCAGGGAACAGTCGGGTGACAAGGCCGCGTCCGCAGGCAAGCGCGCGCAGTTGGTTGCGGGGATTGCCAAACGGGTGGCGCGGGAATTGCGCGACGGCTTTTATGTGAATCTTGGCATCGGCATGCCGACGCTGGTGGCGAATCATGTTCCAGCGGGAATGGAAGTGGTGTTGCAGTCGGAGAATGGAATGCTGGGCGTGGGGCCGTATCCGCTGGCGGGGCAGGAGGATCCGGACCTGATCAACGCGGGCAAGGAGACGGTGAGCGAGCTACCGGGCACGGCGTATTTTTCCAGCGCAGAGTCGTTCGCGATGATTCGCGGCGGCCATGTGGATCTGAGCGTCCTGGGCGCGATGGAAGTGGATCAGAAAGGCAACCTGGCGAACTGGATGATTCCTGGAAAGATGGTGAAGGGCATGGGCGGGGCCATGGACCTGGTGGCCAGCGCACGCCGCGTGATTGTCGCCATGGAGCACACGACGCGCGATGGGCGGCCGAAAATTCTAACGCGCTGTACGTTGCCACTGACCGGTGTGGGCGTGGTGGACACCATTGTGACCGAGCTGGCGTTCATCCGCGTGACGCCAGAGGGACTGGTGCTGGAAGAGATTGCGCCGGGGATTTCCTTAGATGAAGTACAGGCGGCGACCGAGCCGAAGCTGATCGTGGGCGGTGAATTGAAAATCATGTCGACAGATTGATTCCTTGCCGCGCAATCCTGGGCACCCGCATTTTCGCTGCCGCCGAAAAAAACAGGTTCCTCCACTTCGGTCGGGATGACAGTTTGTTCCCTACGAGGCGGCGTTGGCGTGCGCGATCTGTTCGATGCCGAGGCGTAATGCCTGGTCGTAGGGCGGTTGCAGGACACCCAATTCGGTGATGATGGCCGTAACATATTTCGCCGGCGTGACATCGAAGGCGGGGTTGGAAATCTCCGCGTTGGAAGGGGTGATCTGCTTGCCGTTGAAGTGGGTGACTTCTTTGGCGGCACGCTCTTCGATGGGAATCTGCTCGCCGGTGGGCGTGGCCATGTCGATGGTGGACCAGGGAGCGGCGACGTAGAACGGAATGCCATGTTCCTTGGCGAGGACGGCTACGCCATAGGTGCCAATTTTGTTGGCGACGTCTCCGTTGGCGGCGATACGATCTGCGCCGACGATGACCGCTTTAATTTTTCCGGCGCGCATCTGGCTGGCGGCCATGTTGTCACAGAGGACGGTGGTGGGGATATTGTCATGCAGCAGTTCCCACGCGGTGAGGCGCGCACCTTGCAGGAAGGGCCGGGTTTCATCGGCGTAGACATGCAGTTTGTGCCCGCGTTCGACCGCGGCGCGAATGACGCCGAGGGCAGTTCCATAGCCGCAGGTCGCGAGTGCTCCCGCATTGCAGTGGGTCAGCACGCCACCGGTGCGGGGCATCAGCACTGCGCCGTGCGCGCCCATGGCGCGGCAGGCGGCGATGTCTTCGTCGTACATGCGGCGCGCTTCTGCCACAGCAGCCTGTTGAATTTGAGGAACGGTGGCGCAGGGCTCCTGCGACATGGCGCGCACCAGTTGACGGACTCGCTCGATTCCCCAAAACAGATTGACGGCGGTGGGGCGGGTGGCAGCGAGAGTGTCGCAGATGATTTTTAGATCTTCGTCGAGATGTGCGATGTCGGCTGCCTGGCTGCGCAGCAGGCCGAGGGCAACGCCCATGGCTGCGCTGACACCGATGGCCGGAGCGCCGCGAACAATCATAGTGCGAATGACTTCGGCAACAGCGCGATAATCCTCGGCGAGCACGTAGGTTTCTTCCAGCGGCAGCTTGGTCTGGTCGAGAAAGCGCACGCCAGCATCAGTCCATTCAAGGGTCGGAATCATAGAGCTTCTATTTTACCGTCGATTCGGTGGGGATTTCGATCGACCTCGCCGCTGCCGTAGTGCGAACAATCTTTCAATCCCACCCTTCGCAAAAGTCCGCGAAGGATGGGGCACCCGATTTCCTACGAATGTGATCGTTTCAGGAAAAGTCGAGTTCCAATTGATCGATGTAGCACCAGCCCCAGTTTTCTCCATGCTCGAAGGAGCGCATGATGGGGTGCTTCGTCTGATGAAAGTGTTTGGTCGCGTGCTTGTTCTTGGATGAGTCGCAGCAGCCGACGTGGCCGCACTCCAAACAGAGGCGCAGGTGCACCCAATCGTCGCCGATTTTCAGGCACTCTTCGCAACCTTCGGGCGTGCGCGGAGTGACAGGACGGATTTGATCGAGGTGGGTGCATTGTTCCATCATTTGTGCCATGACAAATTCTCCGACATCTAGATGGATGCTGCGGCAGCGAACGGCGGCGCGAAATTATTTCGCAGCCACATGGGCGGCGCGGACATCGTTGGCGGTGAACAAGGAGAGGAACGGAGCACCCTGGGCGGCGGCTTCGACGGCGGCGCGGCCATTCATCTCCTGCCGGTCGACCAGGCAAAGCACACCGACCACTTGAAATTTTGCATCACGCGCGGCCTCGATGGCCTGGATGGTGGAGGCGCCGGTGGTGCAGACGTCATCGACGATGACGACGCGCGCGCCGGGCTGGTTGAAGCCTTCAATGCGGCGACCGGTGCCGTGGGTCTTTTCGGTTTTGCGGACGAGAAAGCCGTGAATGAGCGGCGCGTCCGGATGATCGAGATGGTCCCAGGCACTGGCGGAGGCGATGTTGGAGACGAGCGGGTCTGCGCCCATGGTGAGACCGCCGACGGCTTGCGGGTCGAGGTCGTGTTGCCGGATGAGATCGTAGAGGGCGAGCCCGGCGAGACGGCCACCTTCGGCATGGAGCGTGGTAGTGCGGCAGTCGATGTAGTAGTCGCTCTTCGCGCCGGAGGAGAGAGTGAAATCTCCCAGGCGAAAAGAAAGGGTTGCGATGAGGTGGAGCAGTGGGGTGCGCGGATCGGAGGTGTTGGGCATAGGTCTCAGAAGATTGTAAGCAATGCGGGGCGGTGCGAGGAAATGGAGCGCGTCAATAGATGAAGGGAAGCAGTCGGCATGTGGTTTTGCTATAGGACGTGTATGCGTCGCCAAAGGCGTGGTTGAGGGCGATTTCCTCAACGTGAATGCGATAGAGCAGCGCCAGCGTCGTTGGAATCAAGACGACGAACAAGCCAATCCAATTGCGCGAATGAATCCCGATGGCCGTAAAAATCAACAGCATGCCGAGGTAAGAAGGGTGCCTCACCCAGCGATACAAACCGCTGCGATAGATAGTTTGAGTCGGCTGAATGGCGACATTCGCACTGAAAGATTTTCCCAGGGAAACGATCGCCGTCCACCGAATGGCGAGGCCGAGGATGAAGACGACGATGCCACATATTTTGAGCCAATGGGCGCCGCCGAACATGGTGGGGGCGTGCGAGCCACGGATCCATTCGCAAGCAAAGATCGAGAAAAAGATCACAATCCATAACATCCACTGCGTGCCGCGATCGCGCACATTGCCGCTGCTATTGCGGGTGCGCATTCCCAGGGCGATGAAAACCTCAGAGAAACACCAGCCGAGAAAAAGGATTTCCCAGAGCAGCGATGCGGACATTGGTCCCTCCCTGAAAGATGCGTGATCTTGCAGCCGATTGTATGCGATGGAGGCGACTGTTAAAGACTTAGTCGATGCCGAGCTTGCGCTGCATCTGCTCCAGGCTGAGATTTTTGGTTTCCGGATAGATGAAGAGTACGACGAAGAATTGCAGCGCCATCATGGCGGCAAAAAAGTAGAAGGGCAGCGAGGCGTGGCTGACGGCAAGTACGGGGAAGATGCCAGAGATGATGGCGTTGCTAATCCAGTTGGCGGAGGTGCCCAGGCTTTGTCCTTTGGCGCGCACGCGGGTGGGGAAGACTTCTGCCAGGTAGACCCAGATGACGGCGCCCTGCGAAATAGCAAACGCGACGATGTAGAGAATCAGCAGCGGCAGCAGATAGCTATTGTGTCCGGGGACCTGAAAAATGACGGCGACCAGCAGCAGGCAGATGGCCATGCCGACCGAGCCGATGAGCAGCAGGGTTTTGCGGCCCAGCTTGTCGATGACGGAAATGGCGGCGACGGTCGCGACCAGGTTGGCGAGGCCGACATACACCGCCTGTTTGCCGGCGGAGAGGCTGTTGAAGCCGGCGGCGGCGAAAATATCGTTCATGTAATAAATGATGGCGTTGATGCCGGTGAGCTGGTTGAAGATGGCGATGCTGACAGCGAGAAAAATGGGCAGGCGATATTTGCGGGTGAGCAGGGGCTCGGATTTGGCCTGGCGTTCCAGATGAACGGAGGCGACGATCTCCTGCAACTCGGCTTCAAGGTCGGGAGTGTTGGCCCGCCTCAACGCTTCGCGTGCCTCTTCAATCCGCGCCTGCATGACCAGCCAACGCGGGCTGCGACCGATGGTGAGCAGCATGACGAGAAACAGCGCGGCGGGGACGGCGGCGACGCCAAGCTGCCAGCGCCATTGCTGCATGCCGAGGTGAAATGTCTCGATGTAAAAATTCGACATGTAGGCGAGAAGAACGCCGAGGACGATGTTGATCTGAAATGTTCCGACGAGGCGGCCCCGCCATTTTGCGGGAGCGATCTCCGCAATGTACATGGGGCCGAGCACGGAGCTGCCGCCGATGCCGAGTCCGCCGATGACGCGAAAGAAAAGCAGCGCATACCAGTTCCACGCAAGCGCGCAGCCGATGGCGGAGACCACGTAGGCTACGGCAAGAATGCGCAAAGTATCGCGACGGCCGATGCGCTGGCCGGGAATGCCGGCGAGCATGGCGCCAATGACGGTGCCGATTAACGCGCTGGAGACGGTGAATCCAAGCTGACCGCTGCTGAGTGCATAGACTTGGGTCAGCATGTGGGTGGTGCCGGCGATGACGGCGGTATCAAAGCCGAAGAGCAGGCCGCCGAGGGCGCCGACTAATGTTCCGCGGACAAGGTAAGAGTTCAGGGTCATCGTGGTGACTGAAGACGAGTGCTCCCGACAAAGTGGATTCTGTTCGCTTTCGAAACCATACACGATGGAGCCGGGACAGTCACGCAGGCGGAATAAAAGATGAGGCTGGCTTTAGGTGGCGGCGGGATTTGCCGGCGGCGAAGATTCTTTAGGCGCGTCGAAGAGGAAATCTTTGCTGCGGAGGTCGCGGATGGTGTCGCGGAGTTTGGCGGCCTTCTCAAATTCAAATCGCTGTGCGGCCTCGCGCATGGAAGTTTCCAGCTTAGCGATATAGGCGTCGAGGTCTTCTTCGGCGTGGAAGCTTTCCGGCAGGGCTTCGGCCTCTTCGGTAACGTCGGAGTATTCCGCTTTCAGGATGCCTGCCAGCGTCATGTCCACCGGGCGGATGATGGAGGTGGGGGTGATGCCATGCTCCTGGTTGTAGTCGGTCTGGATGGCTCGGCGGCGATCGGTTTCTCCGATGGCCTGCTGCATGGAGTCGGTCATTTTGTCGGCGTAGAGAATGGCGCGGCCATGAATGTGGCGGGCGGCGCGGCCGATGGTCTGGATGAGCGAGCCTGAAGAGCGCAGGAAACCTTCTTTATCGGCGTCGAGAATGGCGACGAGCGAAACCTCGGGCAGGTCGAGGCCTTCGCGGAGCAGGTTGATGCCGATGAGAACGTCGTATTCGCCTTTGCGCAGATCGCGCAGCAGGCGCACGCGCTCCAGGGTTTCGATTTCCGAGTGCATGTAGCGGCAGCGGACGCCGACTTCTGTGTAGTAGCTGGCGAGATCTTCCGCCATGCGTTTGGTCAGGGTGGTCACGAGGACGCGCTCGCCTTTTTTGGCGCGTTCGCGGATTTCGGCAAGAAGGTCATCGATCTGGCCGCGCACGGGACGAACTTCCACCTGCGGATCGACGAGACCGGTGGGGCGAATGATCTGCTCGACAACAACGCCGCCGGATTGCGTCAGCTCATACGGGCCGGGCGTGGCGGAAACGTAGGTCACCTGATGGGTGCGGCTTTGAAATTCTTCAAACTTGAGCGGGCGATTATCCATGGCGGAGGGTAGGCGATAGCCATACTCGACCAGGTTTTGCTTGCGGGAGCGATCGCCGTGCCACATGCCGTGGAGCTGGGGGACGGTGACGTGGGATTCGTCGATGAAGATGAGATGATCCTGCGGAAAATAATCGAGCAGGGTCGGTGGCGGCTCACCGGGAAGGCGGCCGGAAAAATGGCGCGAGTAATTCTCGATGCCATGGCAATAGCCCATGGACTTGATCATTTCCAGATCGAAGCGGGTGCGCTGATGGATGCGCTGGGCTTCGACCATGCGGCCCTGATTTTCAATTTCCTTTTCCCAGACGGCCAGCTCTTCAAGGATGCTTCCGATAGCAGTTTTCTTGCGCTCCGGCTGCACCACGTAGTGACTCTTTGGATAAATGGGCAGGCGAGAATATTTCTGCTTGACGGTGCCGAAGAGAGGATCGATCTGCGAGAGAGCTTCAATCTCGTCACCGAATAGCTCGATGCGATAGGCGCTTTCGTCGTAGGTGGGAAAAACCTCAATGACGTCGCCGCGCACGCGAAACGTACCGCGGCGGAAATCGACATCGTTGCGCTCATAGAGAATTTCGACGAGGCGGCGGGTGATGTCTTCGCGGCGAATTTTCTGGCCGCGTTCGAGCAACATCAACATGCCGTAGTAGGCCTCCGGCGAGCCCAGGCCGTAGATGCAGCTGACCGAGGAGACGATGATGACATCGCGGCGCTCAAAAAGAGAGCGGGTGGCGGACAGGCGCAGCTGGTCGAGCTGCTCGTTGATGGTGGCTTCCTTCTCAATGTAAAGATCGCTCGAAGGGATGTACGCTTCCGGCTGGTAATAGTCGTAATAGGAGACGAAATATTCGACGGCGTTGTGGGGGAAGAACTGCTTGAACTCATGATAGAGCTGCGCGGCCAGAGTTTTATTGTGGGCGAGGATGAGGGCAGGGCGGTTGAGTTGCTCAATGACCTTGGCGACGGTAAATGTTTTACCGGAGCCGGTGACGCCGAGCAACACCTGATGTTTTTCGCCGCCAACAATGCCGCGAACCAGCTCATCAATAGCGCGGGCCTGGTCGCCACGCGGCTGGTAGTCACTGACAAGCTGAAAGTCCATACTTCTCTATTTTAGAGTTTTTTCCACGCTTCCTGTAGTGCGGCCTTCCCCTATCCCATCCTTCGGTCGCCGCGTCGACCCGCGAAGGATGGGGCACCCAGACATTTCAATGGATGGCATACATTGCCGTCACATCTTTTTGCAGCGCCATGCGGCTGGAGAGCCGGGTATAAAACATGTGGCCACCGGGATATTCTCTAACTGCGACGCGGGTGGGATCGCCCATGACCGGCATTTGATCGACAGCAAGGATGGAGCCCATGAACGGGCAGGACAGATCGTTCCAGCCGTGAGCGATGAGCACGCGCAGTTTGGGATCGGCGGCGACGGCTTGGCGCAATTGGGTGACGGAACCAGCGCGCAGAACGTCATCACGATGCCACATTTCGCCCACCTGATACGACAGAGCATTGTATTGTGCGTCCGTTTTCCAGCCCACGGTGTTGGTGACGAAGTTCACCATGGCCTCCGTGGTCGGGGCGATGATGGCGGCCAGGATGGGATCGTTGGCGTTCTGTTCTGGCGCGTAAGGAAAGGGATCGAACGAGGTGACATTGGAGTCGTAGACGGAGCCGAGCTTGCCTTGTTCGCGATAGACCTCGCGCAGGTACGCGCCGGTTTCCAGGCGTCCGCCGGAATTTTTGACGAACTGCGGATCGAGCCCGGTCATCTCTGTCACGCGCTGGATCATGGCCTGAGTGGCAGCAGGATTGGAGCGGCCTTCAATCAACGCAGTGGCGTACGCGCCTTCGGTGTAAGCGATGACGTCGGCCATGGCTTCTGGAGTGAGCTTGTTCTCGCGTTCCAGGTGGGCCGCGGTGATGGGCGGGAGCGTCACCATCCAGGGAATGGGAGAAAGATTTTCGTGGGTCTCGATGGTGGGATTCAGGTAGGGCGAAACCAGCACCACGCCGTTCATTCCCACGCCCAGCTGCGACTGCAGATAGTAGGTGATGCGGGGACCGCGGAAGCCGCCATAACTTTCGCCGACCAGATATTTCCGCGAGGTCATGCGATTGTTTTTTGCCAGCCAGTCGTACATGACGCGGGACAGATAGTGGATGTCCGGTTCAGTGGAGTAGAAGTCTTTTTTTGCCTGGTCGTCCGGAACGAGAGAACGGCTATAGCCGGTGCCGATGGGATCGATGAAGACAAGGTCGGTAAAGCCAAGCCATGTTCCGGGATTGTCGGTCAGTGTGGGCGGTTCGGAAGGGCTTTCGTCGCTATTGGCGAAATTGAGATGCTTGGGACCGATCGCACCAAAGTTGAGGTAGACAGACGAAGCGCCGGGGCCGCCGTTGAGCGCGAACGTGACCGGGCGATCCGGTTGATCGACGGTGTAGGCGGTGTAGACCACGTCGCCGGTGACTTTTCCATCCGCATCGCGAACGGGAAATTTGCCGACAGTGACGGTATAGTGGAGAGTCTTGCCGTCGAGCTGAATGCTTTGGGTGACGTGGGCATCTGCGGGCAGCGGCGGCAGCGCCTGCTTGTCGGCGGCGGCCTTGTCGGCGGCGGATTTATCGGCAGGCGGCGGGGTCTTATTCTTGTCGGTCTGGGATGTGTCGGCGGTGGCTTTATCTTCCTGCGCGCTGGCAGTAAGGTACGGCGAAAAGGTAAACAAAACTGCGAGGCATGCAAACGCGGTGCGCTTGCGAACAGTGGGCATCCAACTCAGATCCATGTGAATATCATAATCTGCGCCTGCGGACAGGCCTGTTAGCGATGGCCGGAGGTTGCCGGCGGCGTCGTGGTGATGAGCCGCACCGTGACAATTTCATGCGGGTGAATTGTGAACTGGAACTGGTGCGGGCCAGCCAGCAATAGCTGCGATTGATCTCTTTCGACCGCGTCGGTTTGCCAGGCCTGTTGCAGCTGCAGCAGCGGTGTTTCAACACTGACGGTGCGGGTGACGCCGCCGAGATCGAGGCAACGAAGGATGGTGCCATTGCCATCTTCCGCTGGCTTCCAGGTGGTGAGGACCAAGTCTGGATCGTTTACGAGGAGGAAGCTGGCCTGCTTGCCGTCGAGCGGACCGGGTGTGTCGAGGGCTTTATCCTGTGGGGTGATTTCATCTTTTTCGAGGGGCGTCATTTCCTCCCAGCCGAGGCGGCTCAGTTGGACCTCATCGGTGGCAGGCGCGCTGGTGATGACATAGCGAAAGCGGAAATGTCCTCCCTGACCGGCACGATAGTTGGTGTCCCAGTAGTTGTTCATGACGTAGGAGAAGATGGTTCCGGTGCGCGTGTCGAAGTGGTCCGGCCATTGACCGCGATTGATATCGCCAAGCGTGACCAGAGACGCATCGAGCGGCATAACGGCAGCGGACAGACCGTTCTGTTGCGCGGAAACCCAGTGCTGCACGGAAAACCATTCATGACCTGCGCCGGGGTACATATCTTTGGAGGGATCGACCACGCCATTCTGAATTTCATACTGAAATTGCGGGTGGTCCATGGCGAACGGGAAGGCAAAGTAGACGCCTTCCTTGGTGTCGACTTCTTTCTTGCTCAGGTCTTCGACGAATTCAATTTTCTTCTGATGATCGTAGATGCGAATTTCCGTCGAGATTTTCGGAGTGTTGGTGTCGGTGCTTTCCAAACGAGCGACCCAGCCATAGGGCGTGCGCGTCACCGAGATGAGACGGCCGTCCTGCGCGGCATGAACGTCGAGGTTCGGTTTCGGATAGACGTGGCTGTACTGCAAAAGGGTGTTGGGAGCCTTGTCGCCGCCGGTGACGTAGAGATATTGGCCGAAGCGATAGGGGCTTTGCTGGTTCACCAATTCGCGCTGCAATTGCTTGTCGTAGATGCTCTGCACGGCACCGCTTGCGGGGTCCAGGGTGACGCGGTAATACGCAGTATCGAGCGTGGTGGTCTGCGTGGTTGCGGCAGGTTTGGGCGTTTCCTTTGTGTCGCGCAGCCGGTAGACCTTGTAGCCGACGGAAGGAATGTTCTGCGCAACAAAGCGGACGTGGTGGAAATTGTTATTGCCGCCGAGAACTTCGACAGGAACGACCTGGTCCGTGGAGGTGTCGACGAGCTCCTGATTATTGTTCAAGTCGAGCGAGACAACTCCATTGCGAGCCCAGTTGAGGGTGTTGAAGACGATGACGCTGCCGGAGCCGGTGGAGATGGAATTTGCGATGGAAGCCATGCTGTTGCGGGTGATGAAATCCGCCAGGGCGGCGGCTTTGACTGGGTAGAGATCTTTCAGCGCGAGTTGGTCGACGGCCTCTTTGCTGGTTGGATCGGACACGCTGTTGTAAGAATCCCAGGTGTGCTCGTCGGCCAGCAGCATGTTGGTCCACATGCGACGCAGGCTTGACGTGTCGGCTGCATACTTCGGGTTGACCAGGGATGTGAGAGTAGACAATTTTTCCGCCGACGGGCCTCGGGCCTCGTTCTCGCGCTCCATGGCCGCGGAATAGGCGTCGGCGGCGATGCCATCTTCCCAGTACGGGCCGCCGTCTCCGCTGACCGTGGGAATGTCGTTGCCAAATTGTTGCGCGATGTTCTGAAGAGCGGCGTGAAATCCCGAGTACTGGATGTGCGGATAGGCGTAGACGCTATCCCACTGCTGCGCCAGTTCGGCCTGCTGCGGGAACAGGTCTGTGTTTTCCACCTGGGTGCCGAAGAGAATGGTGGCGTCGGCGTGATAGCTGGGGTGCTGATACATCTGCAGGAACAGCGGCAGGGTGTCGTGGCCGGTGGAGAGCGAGGGGGGCAGGCCAAACATAAACTGCATTTGCATGTAGTGGCGGGAGTACCAGAGGAGCACTTTCTGGCCGTCGGGTCCCTGCCACCAGAAGGGCGAGTCTTCATTGAGGTGCCCCTGCAACAACACGGGCGCGCGATAGTTGTTGCTACCGGAAAACAGTTCGTGGATGCCTGCCGAGGCGAGGATCGAAGCATACGACCAACTGAATGAGGGAACGTCGGTGATGTTGGCGTAGTTGAAGGGCGTGCCGTGCTTGCGGCTGAAGTTGGCGCTGGCATAGAGCGAGCGGATTAGAGTTTCTGCCGTGGGAAAGCCGGTGAGCAGGTTGGCATATTGCGCGGGCAGATAGAGTTGCTGCTTCTCGATGGCGGTGATGGCGCGTTGCTGCTCCGCGGGCGTGCGCGTCTGGAAGTACTGTTGCAGCGGCCAGTATCCGTCGAGACTGAAGCGAAAATCCGGATGCTGCGCGATGAGCTGCATGGCTTCATCGATGACCCGGCTGTGAATGGCGGCCACTTTTCCCTGGTAATCGGAGTAGCCGACATCGAGATGAATATGGGGGACGAGAAATAGGGTCCACTTCTTTTGCGGGTCGATGAATACTTTTTCGTGTTGCGCGTGGCCGCCGTTGCTCCACGAGACTTCCGCTGCAGTGTGTGCGGGAAATTCAGGAACGGAGAAGGTAAGTTTTTCCTCGCCGAAGTCTTGTCGCCCTTGAAGAGTCTGATGGTAGTGTTTGCCGGCGAGGGTTAGGTCAACGGAAGCGCCAGCCCGCACGGGTCGCGGGTCGCGCAGAATCACATCGACGGATTCTTCCAGCTGACCGGACCGATTCTGATAAAAGATGGTCGGCAGAATCTGGGCGGATGCGTGATTCGAGTCGAAGGGCTGCGGGTTGCGATCGAGTTCGATGGCGTCGTAGGTGAAACTGGCGTCCGCGGGGAGACCTGCATTGGGGAGCGATGGAGGAACCGCCTCGACGGCCTGCAGGGTGATGGTGTTTGGGCCGCGATGCAGATACGCGCCGGGAAAATCGAACTCCACATCGGCGTGCGAGAACGCGGCGTAGAAAGACTCGCCCTGGTCGCCGTTTTCCGCGTCGAGTTTGGGCTGCAGATAGAAGGTTCCGGTCTTGCCGTTGATGGCGACGCGGAGCGCGGGCACGCTGGAGCTTTCGATCAGCAGGGCGACATGGAATCGATAGGACGGCGCGGGTGTGTTGGCCACCGAAAATTGGATGGTCCATGGAGCGGCCTCGGGCGATACGGCTGGGGCGGTGGTCTGGGACGTGGCCGGTTCAGCGGGAGCCGAAGCGGGCTCGACGCGCTGGGTGGCGTACCAATCCTTGGAGGCGGTGCTGGTTCCAACGATGAAGTTGACCGGTTGTTGCGGAGTGCCTGCGGCGAGATCGACCGAGGAGCGATTGAAGTTTCCAATGGTAAAGACGGCGGAAGGCGACGCGGCCTGGGCGTTGGATTGAATGGGGGAGAGAAGCGGCAGAGTACAAAGGATGGATCCCAAGAGGCATGCTGGTTTCAAATTCATTCTTCACTCCAATGTTTCACTTGCAGTTGCACGCGCGTGCCCGGCAATGACGGAGAAAAAGCAGATCCCTCGACTGCCGTCGCGTCGCCTCGGCGACCGGCCTTCGCTCGGGATGACAACTCTTTTTTTCTTACGGCAATTCCGCGTTTTTTCTAGAACTCAGCGGCACGGATGGCGGCGTCAATCCAATGAAGCAGCAGGTGGGGAGCGCATCCGAACAGGACCACACCGGCGGCCAGCAGAACGACGACGGCCTGGCTGAGAATGGGCGTCCTGATTGTAGTCGCATCGGCGGATCCATTGGCAACTCCGTCAGAAGGATTGGCGACGTAGATTCGCTTGAGCACCTGCAGATAGTAGTAGAGCGACACTGCACTCATCGCAATGGCGAGAACGACCAGCCAGAGCAGGCCGGGGCCAGACTCCAGCACCGAGACGAAGAGATAGAACTTGCCGAAGAAGCCGGCGAGCGGGGGGATGCCGGCGAGTGACAGCAGGAAGACAAACATGCAGGCCGAAAGAACAGGCGCGCGACGGCTGAGTCCGTTGAAGTGTGCGAGGCGATCGCCGCCGGTTCGCTGTTCGACGATGGCGACCACGCCGAACGCCCCCAGAGTTGCCAGCGCGTAGGTGATGACGTAGTAGAGAAGCGCGCCGAGACTTTGCTGAGTGTGGGACACGATGGCGAGCAGCATGTAGCCGGCGTGGGCGATGGCGGAGTAGGCAAGCAGGCGGCGAACGCTGCGCTGGACGATGGCCACCAGGTTGCCGAGCAACATGGAGAGTGCGGCGACGACGGCGAGCACAGGGACCCAGCCCGTTGTGAAGTGCATCCAGGCGGCGCTGCCCTCCGCACCGGCAAATCCGACGGCCATCACCTGAAAGAAGATGAAAAAGCTGGCGACCTTGGAACTGGAAGCGATGAATGCGGCGCTCGGCGCAGGCGCGCCCTGGTAGACATCTGGCGCCCAGAAATGGAACGGGAAGGCGGCGACTTTAAAACCAAAGCCAATCACCGTGGTCACGATGGCGATGAGCAAGAGCGGGTTCAGCGGCGAACCGGTCGCGACCGACGCATGGATTGCGGCGGCGATGCGCGGCAGGCTGGTCGAATTCGACAGACCATAGAGCAGGCTGAAGCCGAACAGCAGGAAGGCGGCTGACATTCCGCCGAAGAGGAAATACTTGAGCGCTGCTTCGGAGGAATGCGGGCGATGCTTGTCGAACGCGGTGAGGATGTAGAGCGACAGGCTCAGCAGCTCCAGCGATATGAAAATGACCAGCAGGTCCTGGGAGCTGACAAGGAACATCATGCCGACGGTGGCGACCAGGACGAGCAGAACAAATTCGCCAACGTGCTCTGTAAATCGGGAATTCGTGGCCATCAACAGGGTGACGATGGCGAGCACCAGCAACGCTATCTGGACAAGTTGGGTGAGTGGATTCGCCAGCAGGGTTCCATCGAGAACATTCGCCTGCGCGGGAACGAGAACAAGGCGCGCGATGGCGAGGACGCAGCCAAGTGACCCGAGGATGGCGGCAACGGTGAAGCGCGTGTGAATCGGTCGCGTGCGCAGCAACAGGAGATCGACGGCCAGCGCGACCAATGCGGCTGCGACCACGATGACTTGCGGCAGAGCGAGCTGCCAAAGCTGCGCGTAATTGACGGTGCTCATCGCCAGCCCCCTTGGCGCAGACCGTGAAAGAGCGGCGAATTCAGCGCGGGGACAATGATGTTCAACAGCACTTGCGGATACAGACCGACGATAACGCTGGCGACGATCAAGATGATGGCCCCGAGCCGTTCGGGCAGCGTGATGGGCGGCAACGGTGCGTGGGGCGCAGCGGAGGCATGACCCGCTTCGGCGAAGAAGGCTCTCTGCATGGCGCGCCAGATATAGGCCACTCCAACCACCAACCCGAGGCCGACACAGACCGTAAGAATTGGAAACGCGTGCCACACGCCGATCACAATCATCAGTTCCGCGACAAAGCCGCTGAATCCGGGCAGGCCCATGCTGGCCATGCCGGCTACGACAAAGGTGATGGCGGCAAAGGGAATCGCTTTGTTGAGGTTCATGGGGCCGAGGAGGGCCAGCTCGCGGGTGTGGGTGCGGTCATAGACCATGCGCCCGACCACGGCGAACATGAGGCCGGCAAGAATTCCATGGGAGAACATCTGGACCACGGCGCCGGAAAGTCCAATCTGGTTCAACGTCATGAGGCCGAGGAGGATGAAACCCATGTGGCTGACGCTGGAATAGCCGATGACGAATTTGAAGTCTTTCTGCACCAGCGCGACCATGGCACCGTAAACGATGCCGATAACGGCGAGCACGGCGAAGACGCCGCGCCAGGAACCAAGACCGAGGACGTGGAAACCCCATGGACCGAGGCCAAGCGGGAACAGGGTCATGGCCACGCGCAGGCATCCGTAGGCGCCCAGCTTCATGACCACGCCGGCGAGCAGCATGGAGGCGGCGGTGGGCGCGGCGACGTGGCCGGTCGGGGCCCAGGTGTGGAAGGGCCAGAGGCCGGCAAGAATGGCGAAGCCGACGAAGACCAGCGGGAAGGCCCACATCTGAAAGTGCGCGGAGAAGGGGAATCCGGCGAGATCGCCGAGGGCCATACTTTTTGCGCCGGCGACAACGTAGGCGGCGATCAGCCCAATCAGCACCATGGCGCTGCCGATGAAGGAATAAAGAACCAGCTTCATTGCGCCATATTCGCGGCGCGTGGATCCCCAGATGGCGATCAAAAAATATTTGGGGATGATAACGATTTCGTAAAAGACGAAGAGCAGCAGCAGATCGTAGCTGAGGAACACACCATAGACGGAGCCGATGAGCAGCAGATAGAACGCGAAAAATTCCTTGGCGCGATGTTCGATGTTCCAGGAAAACAGGATGCCGGTGACCGCGATGATGCCCGTCAGCAATAGCAGAACCAGGCTGATGCCGTCAGCGGCGAGGTGATAGCGAATGCCGAGCGACGGAATCCATGACACGTCGGTGACAGTGAGCATTTCTCCGCTGCGATGCTGCAGGAAAGACACGAGCGTGATGGCAAACGTGACCAGAGCCGTGAGCAGCGCCAGAATACGCGCGGCCGCAGCACTGCTTTTCGGCAGCAGGAGCAGGAGTAGTGCTCCGAGAAACGAAATGTAGATTGTCCAAGCCAACATCATCAAAATTCCACGTTCCTGGTGCGACTAAAAACTTGCGTGCGACTAAAACTTGAGTTGCTGCACTAGCTGCATCACCGTACTGTTGACAAATCCGAGGATTAGCTGGGGATACAGGCCCAGCACAAACATCAATGCAATTGCGGGCGCGAGCGACAAACGCTCGACGGTTGTCAGGTCGGGCAGCGTGGCCCATTTCTGGTTGAGCGGACCGGAAAACACGCGCTGCAAAATTCCCAGAATAAAGATGGCCGTCGCCAGCAGGCCGAGCAAAGAGATCGACGTGGCCCACGATACCAGCGGGAACGAACCTTTAAAGATCAGAAACTCACCGACAAAGCCATTCAGGCCCGGCAGGCCGAGGGAAGAGAAGAGGGCGATGCCCATCAGCCCGGTAAAGACGGGAACAACTTTGCGCAGGCCGCCGAACTCGTTCAGGCCACGCAGGCCGCCGGTTCGTTTTTCCAGCATGGCGACGAACCAGAAGAGCGTGGCGGCGGTGAGCGCGTGATTGAAGATCTGCAGCATCACGCCGTTCATGGCCGCATATTTTTCCGTGGTCAGCGCGGCGTCGCCCCCGGTGAATTTGACCACGGCAAAGATTGCCAGTAGGCAGTAGCCAAGGTGGTTGATGGAGGAGTAGGCAAAGATGCGCTTCAGGTCTTTTTGCGCCAGCGCGGCGTAAGCGGAAAGAACAATGGTGGCGACCGCGAGCCACAACAGCGGCGTCAGCACCATCTGCATTTCCGGGCCAAAGATGGGCAGCAGAATGCGCAGGAACCCGTAGAGGCCCATTTTCGACATGGCGCCGGTTAAGAGGATTGTGGTGCCGGTGGGTGCTTCGGTGTAGGCGGAAGGCAGCCAGGTATGGAAGGGAATCAGCGGCACTTTGACCGCGAAGCCGAGAAAGGCCCCTGCAAACAAGATCAGCGCTACATGGTGCGGCGTGAAGCGGCTCCAGCCAAGTTTTGCGATGACGGCCGGCATCAACTGACCCTGCTGCGCGAGGGTCGCGAGCTGGATGAAATCGAATTTCCCGGTCGCCAGAAAGATGGCGAGGAAAGAGAGTAGCAGCGCGATGCTGCCCACCATGGTGTAGACCAGGAATTGCGTGGCGGCGGCCGTGCTGCGCGATCCTCCCCAGAGCTTGATGAGGAAGAAGGCGGGAATCAGGCTGAGCTCCCAAAAGATGAACCAGTGGAAGAAATTCAGCGCGGTGAAGGTGCCGAACAGGCAGGCCTGCAGCAGCAACATCAGCGAGAAATAGAGGCCCGCACGTTCCTGAATCTGTGAGGATGCCAGGATTCCGATGGGCACCACGATCGAGGTCAAGAGCAGCATCAGCAGGCCAAGGCCGTCGATGCCCACGTGGTACTCGACACCCAGGGCGGTGATCCACGGAACTTGCTGTTGAAACTGAATGGCACCGGAAGCGGGGTCGAAATGAGCCCACAATAACAGGGTGAGGGCCAGCGCGACGAAGCTGAAGATGAGGGCGATCCAGCGCGCCGCATGTTTGTTGCTGCCGCCAAAGGAAAGCACGAAGAGAGCGCCGACAACGGGCACGAGGGTCAGGACGGTGAGCCACGGGAAGGCGTTCATCGCGTCGCTCCCCACAGCAGAAAGCCTGCCAGCGCAATGAGTGCGATGCCGATCATGCGGAGATAACTTTGTACGCGACCGCCCTGCAGCAGCGATAGCATCTGGCCGCCCAGCGACACGGTTTCGCAGCCCTCATCAAAGCCGGCGTTGACTACTTTGGTGTCGACAAGATTGTCGAGCCAGGCGAAGGCGAGCACGAGATGCGAGACAGTCTGCACCGCGCCGTTCCAGACCCAGCGATCGAGCCAGTCGCAGATGCGAGACCACGCGGTATTCAATCGAACCAGAGTCGCGGCATAGAGCGCGTCGACATAGAAGGCGTGCCCGAGGACACTGAACACATGCGGTTGCAGGCGGCCGAAGGCATCCGGAGCATCCGCGCTGGCAATGGGCTTGCGTCCATAGAAATACCAACCCAGGCCAAGGCCGACGAAAACGACGATGGAGGAGGCAAGCATGACCGACAACAAGCCGGGGCCAGAGAATGCCGAAAAGCGCACGACCGGATGTTTGCCGCTGAGAAAAGATTCGAACCATGGCCACGCCGGTGTGTCGACCAGGCCCAGGAACAACGCGAAGGCGGCCAGGATCGTCAGCGGAATGGTCATGACCGCGGGGCTTTCATGGGGCGTCGGTGTGGCGTGGTGCGCGGCGGCGGTCGATGCGTCCAGACGCGATTTGCCGGCGAACACGTAATAGACCTGGCGCGTCATGTAGAAGGCCGTCAGCAGCGCGCCGAACACGCCCAGATAGAAGGGTACCTTCGAGATGCTCCATGTATTGGCAGCGTGCAGGATTTCGTCCTTGCTCCAGAAGCCGGAGAACAGGGGAAATCCGCAGAGCGCCAGCATGCCGACGGCGTAGGTCAGGAAGGTGATCGGCATCAGCTTTCGCAGGCCGCCCATCTTGCGAATATCTTGTTCGCCGTTGCAACCGTGGATGACCGAGCCCGCGCCCAGGAACAGCAGCGACTTGAAGAAGGCGTGGGTGATCAGGTGGAACATGCCGACGGCCACGCCGCCGATGCCGAGGCCCATCATCATATAGCCGAGCTGAGAGACGGTAGAGTAGGCGAGGATGCGTTTGATGTCATATTGCGCGGTGGCGATGAGCGCGGCGAAAACAGCAGTGATGGCTCCGACCCAGGTAACGACGATCAGAGCTGTCGTGGGGGTAAGCGCCAGGCTGGAACCGGCATGGGCACTCATCAACGGATACACTCGCGCGATGAGGAACACGCCGGCGGCGACCATGGTGGCCGCGTGGATCAGGGCACTAACTGGAGTGGGGCCTTCCATCGCGTCCGGTAGCCAGACGTGCAGCGGCACCTGGCCGGATTTTCCCGCTGCACCGCAGAAGATGAGCAGGGCAATGCCGGTGGAGGCGGCCATTCCGGTAACCGTGATGTGTGTCACGAGAGTCGCGAGCGCAGAATGCTCGAGACAGCCGGCCCCGCCATCGTAGAAGAGCAATGTGCCGGTTTGCGCATACAGCCACGCCATGCCAATGAAGAATCCAAGATCGCCGATGCGGGTGACGATGAAGGCTTTTTTCGCCGCCGCCGCTGCTTCCGGCTTGTGATACCAGAAACCGATCAGCAGGTAGGAGGTGAGCCCGACCAACTCCCAACACATAAAGAGCAGCAGCAGGCTGTTGGAGATGACGACGCCCAGCATGGCTCCGGCAAACAGCGCCAGAAAACAGAAGAAGCGGGTGAAGTTTTCGTCATGCTCCATGTAGCCGACGCTGTAGATAAAGATCAGCAGGCCGACAAAGGTGACCATCACTAGCATGACGGCGGTCAGCGGATCGAGCATCCAGCCGAGTTTCAGCCACTCATTGCCAAACTGGAACCAGCGAAAATCGACGATCTGGCGGGTTTCAAGCCCCTGATTGCTGAGAACGAGAACATGCGCGAAGGCGATGACGGAGAGCAGGAAGGAGACAGACATGGAACCGATTGCGAGCGATGCGGCGAGGACGCGACTGCGCCGGCTCGCCAAGGCGCTGATCCCGGCTGCCACAGTGGGCAATACGGGCACCAGCCACAGGTTTTGAACAATCCAGGTCATCGGGTCTCAGAAGGTTGAACAGCAGTTGAAAATCTGCGATTGGTTTTCGCAGTCAAAGTTTCACGGTCAAACAAATTCAGTGCACAACAAAAGTCGTTCGTATGTTTCTCAACCTTTCATCGAATTCATCTGGTCTAATTCAGTGGTTTTCGAATGGCGATAGACGGCCAGGATGATGCCCAGGCCGACGGCAGCCTCGGCTGCGGCGATGCCGATGGAGAAGATGGCAAACATGACGCCGGTCAACGCTTCCGGGTTCGGCCCATAGCGCCAGAAGGCGATGAAGTTGAGGTTGGCGGCGTTGAGCATCAGCTCAATGCCAATCAAGACGAGAATGGCGCTGCGGCGCGTCAGCGCGCCCGCAAGGCCGATCGAGAAAATGAGAGCAGAGAGGAGGAGATAGCCGGTCAGCGAGCTCATGCGGACCTCCGCTTTTCCTGCATTGCCAGAACCACGGCGCCGATCAGCGCGGCGGTGAGGAGCAGCCCCATAATTTCCAATGGCAAAACATATTTGTGCATCAGGGCGTCCCCGATGGGTTGGACGGCGGCTTCCGCGTGCGACGGCACGATGCTGGAAGGGAGGGGGCTTGAATGGATCGCCCAACCGAGAACCGCAAACACCAACGCGGCGATCAAACTTCCGGTCAACCAGAAGGACGAAAAGATCGATTCCGTGGTTTGCGTGGGATGTTGCGTCATCATGATGACGAAGACAGCCAGGATGGCGACCGCGCCGACGTAGACGAGGATCTGCGTGAGGCCGACGAATTGCGCGCCTAGTTGCAGATAGAGGGCCGCGAGTCCGGCGAAGCCCAGAGTGAGGGCCAGGACGCAATGGACCAGATTACGCATCGCCATCGCAGCCACGGTTCCGGCGATGGTGATGGCGGCAAGGATGAGGAAGGTCGCTGTCATGTCAGGTTCGACGAGTTCTCCAATGTGGTTCCAACTCTTTCAGTGACCGACGATCAGACTGTCACAGTCTGCATACGATCGGCAGTGACACTCATCACGAATTAGTCTGCAAACCGATACGTTCTCGCGGCAAACTTTTTGCCTTGCTTCAGGCCGCGACTCAGCAGGATAGCTGGAAGTACGAGCACGAACGCGCAGACCAGCCAGCGTACCACCCCGGCGGCCATAAAATGCCAGACCCCGGCGGCGAACACGTTGATCAGCGTCATGGGCAGCATAAATTGCCACGCAAAATTCATTAACTGATCCATGCGCAGACGCGGCAGCGTGCCGCGAATCCAAATGAAGATCACAATCAGCAGCAACAGCTTTGCAAAGAACCAGAGGTACGACGGAATCCATGTCAGGAACGAAAACGGCGCGGCCCATCCGCCGAGAAACAGGGTGATGGCGAGGCCGCTGGTGGCAAACATGCCAAGATATTCGCCGAGAAAGAACAAAGCAAATTTGAATCCGGAATATTCAATGTAATAGCCCGCGATGATTTCCGATTCGCCTTCCGGCAGATCGAACGGGGAACGGTTGGACTCGGCAGTGGCGGCGATCATGAACAGGTTGAAGCCGGCAAAACCCCAGGGCGTGAAGACGAACCAATGTGGCCAGATGCCGGAGTAGCCGGTCTGCATGTTGACGATGGAGACGGTGGACAGCGAACCGGCTGCCATGATGACGACGATCGAGGCCAGGACCAGCGGGACTTCATAGCTGATCATCTGGGCAATGGCGCGCATGGCGCCGAGCAACGAATATTTATTGCGACTGGACCAGCCGGCCATGAATACGGCGAGCTCCACTAGCGTGCCCACGGCGAAGAAGAACAGGACGCCGGCGTTCAAATTCGCAAGGACCATGTTGCGGCCGACAGGCAAGACCGCGTAGGCGAGAAACGCCGCGAGCACCAGCAGCACCGGCGCCATAAAGTGGACCATCTGGTCGGCGGTGCGG
Source organism: Acidobacteriaceae bacterium (assembly GCA_049692235.1). Taxonomy (GTDB): domain Bacteria; phylum Acidobacteriota; class Terriglobia; order Terriglobales; family Acidobacteriaceae; genus JAKAAZ01. Next base: position 22,373 of record JBAVOQ010000019.1, read on the forward strand.
GGAACCAGGTCTTCTTTGGTGAGCGATTTGACGCCATCGGCAAGCGGCTGAAAAAAGCCGGCGGGGCCGACGCGATTGGGACCGTAGCGATTCTGAATTCGGCCCAGGCCTTTGCGTTCGAGAACCGTGGTGACGGCGAACAAGAGGGCGAACACCAGCACAATCGCGATGACAGAAAGAACGACATTGGCGAGGGTCTGGAATTCCGCAGGCAGAACACTGACGAGACCATGCTGCACGGTGATAAAAATCTGGTCGGCTTGCTGGATGGCACTATGCATTGTCGCGCACCGCCGATGCAGGAAGTTCAAGGTCAAGCGAATGGACTGGTGCGCGTGATGAAGCGCGCGCCGGCGTCGCAAGCTCGAATTGGAAAAGGATCAGGGTCATTTCTCGATCACCGCTGGAACCGGTGGAGTGGTGGGAGTGGCGGCGGGCTTGGCTTCGGCGGCTGCCTTGGCTTTCGCGGCTACTTTAGCTCGCTCGGCAGCCAATTGCGCGTCGACGGCGGCGGCTTCCGTGGGGTGAATCTTGTGGTAATGTTCGTTCGATTTGGCGAGGCGATGCTTGTTCCACAGCATCGCGCTAAAGCGGTTGGTGGTACTGAGTTCGTAGTCGGTATCCATCTTGATGGCGTCGAAGGGGCAGACCTCGACACAGATCTGGCAGCTCATGCAGACGGAAACATCGATGTTGAAGACTTTGGGATAGAACTGAAGCTTGCCGACGGCGTCGGGCTTCTTGTCTGTACTTTTTTCAATGAAGATGCATTTCGGCGGGCATTCTTTTTCGCAGATGAAGCAGGAGACGCAGCGCAGCCCTTTCTGCCAGTCTTCACCGTCGTAGACGAGGAAGGGAAAATTCCGATACGCCTCAATCTGCGGCAACCGCTCTTCAGGATACTGAACGGTAGTGAGTCGTTTTTTGCTGACGTAGCTGCCCAGGAAATTTCGGGCTGTTTCCGCCAGTCCCTTCAGGATGCCTTCACCAAACACAGAGTCAACCTCAACTTCAGAATTCCAAACAATGCCTAGATTGTTCGGCCGTCGCGGCGACCGAACAATGACGAACAATCAGTTTTTTCTTCCTTCGGTCGGAATGACAAATTAATTCACCCCACTCAAGCCCAAAAGCGGCTTGAATGGGCCACCCGCCCGCATCTCGCCGATATTCATCGATCCACTTCGCCCATCACAATATCGATACTTCCTAAAATCACCACTACGTCGGCCACATTGTGCCCGAGGCAAAGTTGCTCCAGCACCGTCAGATTCATCATGCAGCAGGAGCGCACGCGATACCGATACGGACTCGCCGAGCCATCGCTGACCAGATAAAAGCCAAGCTCGCCTTTGGGGGATTCAATGCGTCCGTAGGCTTCGCCCGGTTTCGGCTTGAATCCGCGAATCTTTGTCTTGGGATCGATGATCGGGCCTTCCGGAATGTCTTTGAGCGCCTGGTCGAGAATCTTGACGGATTCGCGCATTTCCAGCAGGCGGATCATGTAGCGGTCGTAGGTGTCGCCGTGTTCGCCCAGCGGGATTTTGAATGCAAATCGATCGTAGATACCGTACTTGTCCACTTTGCGCAGATCGTAATTGACGCCGGAAGCGCGCAGGATGGGACCAGTGACGCCGGCGTTGATGGCCAGCTGCTTCGACATGACGCCGACGCCCTGGGTGCGGGCCATGAAAATTTCATTGCTGGCCAGCAGCCGTTCAAATTCATCCAGAAAACGCGGCAGGGTGGCGACAAACTTTCGCGCCTGATCCAGCCATCCCGCGGGCAGATCGACGCGGCAGCCGCCGAAACGCATGTAGTTGCACATCATGCGCGCGCCGGTGAGCGACTCAAACAGGTCGAGTATGGTTTCGCGCTCGCGGAAGGCGTACATCAGGGGGGTTCCGCTGGCGCCCATGTCCTGGGTGAGAAATCCGATGAGGGCCGAGTGGTTGATAAAGCGCGTCAGCTCGGCGGTGATGATGCGAATGTATTCTGCGCGTTCCGGAACCTGAATGCCGGCCAGCTTTTCAACGGCCAGCGCGTAGGCCCAGTTATTGGTGAGCGAACAGATATAGTCCAGCCGGTCGGTGTAGGGCATGGAGCCGAGGTAGCTTTCGTGCTCGGCAATTTTTTCATGATTGCGATGCAGGTAGCCAAACACCGGCTTCAGCTTCATCACGCGCTCGCCGTCGAGCACCACATCCATACGAAAGACGCCGTGGGTGGAGGGATGCTGTGGTCCCATGGAGAGCTCGAGATACTGACTTTCACCGCTATCGGCAGGGGATGTTGGATGGGTGCGGATGGGCTCGGTCGCAGTGCTCATTGCGCCCCCATGACGGTGCGATGTTGCCGGGCGCGTTCCAGGACTTCGTCGTGCGGCGTCGGCTCATACTCGTAATCGTCGGGCTCGACGTAGTCCTTGCGCATGGGGTGGTCTTTGAAACCGTCCCACATTAATATGCGGCGCAGATCGGGATGCCCGTCGAAGATGACGCCGTAGAGATCGAAGATTTCCCGCTCCTGAAATTCGGCGCTTTGCCAGACAGGAGTGAGAGAGGGTAGGTGGACCTTTTCGGCGCGGTCTTCGGTGCGCATGCGAAGAATGACGGGGCCGTGTTTTTTCTCCATCGAGAACAGGTGATAGACGACTTCAAGATAGCCGACGGTGTGGAATTTTCTGGTTTCTTCGACTTCTTGCTCCACGCCGTCGACGATCTGTTTCACTTTTACTTTTTCTGAAATTTCCTTGCCCGGCCAATCGATGCCGGTGACGTTGGAGCAGTAGTCGAAACCGAGAGGATCGGCGTCGCGCAGGAAGGTGGCAATGGCGACTGCATGTGCGGGATCGATCCGCAGCGAGTGCTGACCCGACGGGCTGGGGTTGGGAACGATTTCCAGCACGCAGCCGGGAACGCTCGCTTCAATCTCCGATTTAATTGTTTCCAGCGTCATCCGTCCCTGCTAGCGTGATATTCACCAGAGGCGGTTGCCAGACCTCTGGGTTTTCCGGTGGTTCCAAATCGTGCTCGCCAAACTGCGGCACGGTAAATTCGCTGGGCGCTTCGGCCTGCAAATGGCGCGGCCTATCGACTCCAGTCAAGGATTGTTGGTCGATCAACTTCTGCAGCATCATCAGCGCGTCGATCAAGGCTTCCGGACGCGGCGGGCAGCCGGGAATGTAGACGTCGACAGGAATGTAGCGATCAATCCCTTTCAGCACGTTGTAGCCCTGCTTGAAAGGACCTCCGGAGATGGCGCAGGCTCCCATGGAGATGACATACTTCGGTTCTGCCATCTGGTTATAGAGGCGGACCACCTGGGGAGCCATCTTCTTGGTGACGGTCCCGGCGACAATCATTAAGTCCGCCTGCCGCGGGGAGGGACGAAACACCTCGGCGCCGAACCGGGCCATGTCGTAGCGGGCCATACTGGCGGCAATCATTTCAATGGCGCAGCAGGCCAGGCCGAAATTCAATGGCCAGAGGGAATTTTTGCGGCCCCAGTTATACAGCTCCTGCAGGGTGGTCGCAACAATCCCTTGCTTTCTCAATTCTGTTTTCAGCTGTTCATCCATCGAAGAAAACCTTGTGTGTTGCGGTTGGTTCGAACCTGAACGTCCCGGGTGCAGCCTTTGTTTCCGGTGAGGAGTTTAGAGCATTTTCCCTATTACTGTTCAATCTCGAAAATCGGCGAGTTGCGCAAAGATCGCCGCTTCGATCTACACCCATAGGGAAAATGTTCTAGCTCCAGACCAGCACTTTTTTCTGATACGCCCAGACCAGACCTTCGACCAGCAAAAGCAAGAAAACCAGCATGGCAATTCCCGCTGCGAATGTCAGGCCGGTAAAGGCCACGGCAAAGGGCAGAAGGAAGACCGCTTCGACATCGAAAACCAGAAAAATGATTGCGTACAGATAGTAGCCAGGATGGAACTGAATCCAGGCATCGCCGGGAGATTCCAGACCGCATTCGTAAATTGAATTTTTGCTGGGGCCCGGCTTCTGCGGAGAATATTTCCACGCCCAAAGCCATGCCAGCGCCAGCGGCGCAACGGCAAAGCCGATGCCCGCGAGCAGCAGCACGAAGACAGGGAAATAGGGGCTGTTTGTCATATTCTCTGAACTCTTTAGAGCAAAACCAGGGATGCTATTTCCTATCCACTTTTATCCAAGGTCGCCGCTCCCTGGTGCTCGCGTCGACTCGAAGAATGTGGCTCCGGGATACATCTCCCTGCTTTTGCTTTACCGTACCAGATTCACGCCGCGATGCGAACCGTTACGTACAGGCTACAGCTTGATTATAAAGATGGCTTGTGATGGAGCGCACATCTGGAGCCCGTTTCGTTGTTGCAAGATGAAGATGGACGAAGGGAAGTCAATGAGAGAAGAAAAAACAGTCATTCTGGATGGAAACGAAGCCGCGGCATCCGTCGCTTACCGTTTGGCGGAAGTGATCGCCATTTACCCGATTACACCCTCCTCCACCATGGGCGAATGGGCCGATCAGTGGAAAGAAGAAGGTCGCAGAAACATCTGGGGCTCGATCCCGATCGTTGCCGAACTGCAGAGTGAAGGCGGAGCCGCGGGGGCCATGCACGGTGCGCTGCAGGCGGGTGCGTTCAGCACCACATTTACCGCCTCCCAGGGGCTGCTGCTGATGATCCCCAACATGTACAAAATCGCGGGCGAATTGACCTCGAATGTGATCCATGTGACGGCGCGCTCCATCGCAACCCATGCTCTCTCGATCTTTGGCGATCATTCCGATGTGATGGCCTGCCGCTCGACCGGCTATGCCATGCTGTCGTCGAACTCCGTGCAGGAGGCCGGCGATATGGCGCTGATCGCGCACCTGGCCACGCTGGAGGCGCGTATTCCCTTCCTCCACTTCTTTGACGGATTTCGTACCTCGCACGAGATCAACAAGGCCAAGGCAATTTCCGACGAGACGATTCTGGCGCTGCTGGAGGAGAAATATATTTCCGGGCATCGCGAGCGCGCGCTCAGTTCCGATCGTCCCATTCTGCGCGGCACGGCACAAAATCCCGACGTATTTTTCCAGGCGCGGGAGGCCTGCAACTCCTACTATCTGGCGTGCCCGACCATCGTGCAGGATGTGATGGATCGCTTTGCCGCGCAAACCGGCCGCAGCTATCACCTGTTCGATTATGTCGGCGCTCCGGATGCGGATCGAGTCATTATTCTGATGGGCTCGGCTGCCGGCGCGGTGGAAGAAACCATCGACCACCTGAACCAGCAGGGAGAGAAAGTCGGCCTGCTGAAAGTGCATCTGTATCGTCCGTTTGCTGCGGACGCGTTCCTCGCGGCCCTGCCCAAAACGGTGCGGTCGATTGCCGTCCTGGATCGCACCAAGGAGCCCGGCGCCCTGGGCGAGCCGCTCTATCAGGACGTGGTGACCAGCTTCAGCGAAGCGTTTGCGAGTGGCACCGCCCCGTTCGAGCAGCAGCCGCGCATGATTGGCGGGCGGTATGGGTTGTCCTCGAAAGAATTCACACCGGCCATGGCCAAGGGCGTGTACGACGAGCTGAGGCAGCCGCAGATGAAGAACCATTTCACCATCGGCATTCACGACGATGTGACCCACACCAGCCTGGCATACGATCCGGAGTTCTCAACAGAAGATCCGCGCACGGTGCGGGCACTTTTTTATGGGCTCGGTTCCGATGGCACGGTGGGCGCGAACAAGAATTCCATCAAGATTATCGGGCAGGAGACACCGAATTACGCGCAGGGATATTTTGTCTACGACTCGAAAAAATCCGGTTCGGTGACGACGTCGCACTTGCGTTTTGGGCCCGATCCGATCCGTTCCACCTACCTGATCAGCAAGGCAAATTTTGTGGCGTGCCATCAGTTTTCTTTTCTCGAACGGATGGACGTGCTGGAAGCGGCGGCTCCGGGTGCGGTGTTTTTGCTGAACACGCCTTATGGGCCGGAGCAGATTTGGAGCCATTTGCCTCGAACGACCCAGGAGACAATCTTAAAAAAGCAGTTGAAGTTTTATGTGATCGACGCCTACACCGTTGCGCGGGAAGCCAAGATGGGCAATCGCATCAACACGGTGATGCAGACCTGCTTCTTCGCCATCAGCGGCGTGCTGCCCAGCGACCAGGCGATTCAACAGATCAAGAAAGCGATTCAGAAGACCTACGGCAAGCGCGGTGACGCGGTGGTGCAGGAAAATTTTGCTGCTGTCGATGCTGCCGTGGCTCATCTGCATCCGGTCAAGCTGCCGGAAAAGATTACTGCGTCGTTCGACATTCTGCCCATCATCCCCGCGGCTGCTCCGGCGTTTGTGCATGATGTTCTGGGTGCGATTGCCTCCGGCCATGGAGATGCGTTGCCGGTGAGCGCGATGCCGGCGGGCGGAACGTTTCCAACAGGGACGGCCAAGTGGGAGAAGCGCAATATCGCACAGATGATTCCTGTGTGGGACAAGGATCTCTGCATCCAGTGCGGCAAATGCGTGCTGGTCTGCCCCCATGCCGTGATCCGCGCCAAGGTGTACGACGATGCTCTGCTGAAGCAGGCGCCGTCGACGTTCAAAAGCGCCAAGCCGAAATGGCGCGGCATGGAGCAGGAACTCTATACGCTGCAAGTTGCGCCGGAAGATTGCACTGGCTGCCGCATCTGCGTAGAAATTTGCCCGGTCAAGAGCAAGAGCGAAGCCAAGCACAAAGCCATCAACATGGAAATGCAGGCTCCGTTGCGCGACGCGGAAGTACAGAACTGGAACTTCTTCGAGTCGCTGCCCTCGGTGGATCGCAGCCGTCTGGCGCATACCCAGGTGAAGGACATTCAACTGCTGGAGCCGTTGTTTGAGTTCTCCGGCGCGTGCTCGGGTTGCGGCGAGACGCCGTACATCAAGCTGTTGACGCAATTGTTTGGCGATCGGCTGTACATTGCCAATGCGACAGGGTGTTCCTCCATCTATGGCGGCAATCTGCCGACCACTCCATACACCGTGAACAAAAGCGGACGCGGGCCGACGTGGTCCAACTCCTTATTTGAGGACAATGCCGAGTTTGGCCTGGGCATGCGACTGGCGTTGAATCAGCAGAAAATCTACGCGGAAGAATTGCTGGTCCGGCTGACGCCGATTGTTGGCGAGGTGCTGGTGACGGCAGTGTTGACGGCCCGGCAAACCACAGAAACCGAGATTGAAGCGCAGCGGGAGCGGGTGCGGCTGGTGCGGGAACGGCTGGCGGCAGCGGACTTGAAGGGCGAGGCGCTTCAAAACGTCGTCGATCCTTCCGATGTTCGCAGCTTGCTGGCGATTGCCGATTCGCTGGTGCGCAAGAGTGTGTGGATGGTCGGCGGAGACGGCTGGGCGTACGACATCGGATTCGGCGGTCTGGATCATGTGTTGGGCTCCGGTCAAAACGTGAAGGTGCTGGTGCTGGATACGGAAACCTATTCAAATACCGGCGGCCAGATGTCGAAGGCCACGCCTCGCGGGGCGGTGGCAAAATTCGCTGCGGGCGGCAAGACGAATGCCAAGAAAGACCTGGCGATGGAAGCCGTGGCCTATGGCTCGGTGTACGTAGCACGGGTCGCGATGGGCGGCAGTGACGCGCAAACCGTCAAGGCCTTTCAGGAGGCCGAGGCCTACGACGGTCCAGCGCTCATCATCGCCTATAGCCACTGCATCGCGCATGGCTACGATCTTGCCTACGGAATGGAGCAGCAGAAGAATGCGGTGCTCTCCGGGTACTGGCCGTTGATGCGCTATAACCCGGCGTTGCGCGAGGAAGGGAAGAATCCATTCCAGCTCGATTCCAGAGCGCCTTCCATTCCGTTGAAGGAATATAGCTACCATGAGGCGCGATACACCATGCTGGCGCGCAGTCATCCGGAGGTGGCGAAGAAGCTGCTGATGGAAGCGCAGGATGATGTGGAGCGCGAATGGCGCGTCTACTCCGGCCGGGCGGCGATGGCCGGGCGCTCGGAAACTCCGAACATTGCGCCGCCGGAACAAGACGGGGAAGTGATCGCGCTTGGAAAAAGCAAGGACGGAAATTGATGGATCTGACGACTGACTATCTAGGACTGAAACTGAAAAATCCGCTGGTGGTTTCTTCCTCGCCACTGACGGAATCCGTGGACAATATTCTGCGGCTGGAAGAGGCGGGAGCGGGGGCGGTCATTCTGCCGTCGATCTTTGAGGAGCAACTGTCACTGGAAGGGAATTCGCTCGACGGCGATATTTCCCGGGGAACGGAATCCTATGCCGAGTCACTGAGCTATTTTCCCGTATATGAGGACTATCGCCAGGGACAGGATGCCTATCTGAGCCTGCTGCATCATTCGAGGCTGCGTGCCGGAATTCCTGTGATCGCCAGCCTGAACGGGGCGACAGCGGGCGGCTGGGTTCGTTTTGCCAAGGAGATTGAACAGGCGGGTGCGGATGGTCTGGAACTGAATACGTATTCCCTGGTGACAGATCCAGCGTTGACGAGCGGCGAAGTGGAACAAGGACTCACGGACCTGGTGCGTCGGGTCCGAAAAAGCACCAATCTTCCCATCGCGGTCAAGCTTTCGCCCAACTTTACCAGCCTTCCAAATCTGGCGAAGAAGCTGGATGAATCAGGCGCGGATGCTCTGGTATTGTTCAACCGTTTCTACCAGCCCGATTTCGATCTGGAACAACTGGATGTAGTTCCGCGGCTTGCGTTGAGCCGGCCGGAGGAATTGCTGCAGCGTTTGCATTGGGTAGCCATTCTGTACGGCCAGGTGGATACTGAGCTGGCCATCACGGGTGGCGTGCACAGTGCCCAGGACGTGCTGAAAGCCATCATGGCCGGCGCGCAGGTCGCAATGATGGTGTCTGAACTGCTGGCCCACGGCATCGACCAACTCTCCAACATTCGAGCGGATCTGATGCGCTGGATGGAAGAACACGAATATCAATCGATCGATCAGATGCGGGGCAGCCTGAGTCGCCGCTCCGTCCCCGATCCTTCTCCGTTTGAGCGCGGTAACTACATCAAGACTCTGAGCAGTTACACCCTCCGCACGCCGGTTGCGTAGACCTGCGAATTTGATGGCAAGGACGGCGAACACTACGAAAAGAATCGGTGTGTATCGCCGAGATACGACCGATCGCGAATACGGCGAAGGAAATCTGATCGGGGCGGCCCTGGAATACAATCAATATGAGGCAAGACGGTGGAGAGTTTCTGTGGAGATGATCCAGGCCTGCAGGGCCGCAGGATCACCCGCCCAAGGGGCTTTTATTAAAAGCCCGGTGGTCAGAACCTCCGTGGATTTACCGATGACACGTATCCCCAAACATGGAAGGAATGCATTCAACCAATGACCACTCCTGAACTTGTGGTGCAGGACCAGCCAGGGCTGCAACCTGCCGGCGGTATCCAGCCGATCGTCAATGACTTTTCAATTCAGATTGCCACGGTCAACGGATCAGGTTCGCAATCTGCCAATAACGTCCTGCTTCGCAGCATTTTTCGCATGGGTATTCCTGTCTCGGGCAAGAATCTGTTTCCTTCCAACATTGCCGGACTTCCTACCTGGTACACGATTCGTGTCAGCAAAGACGGCTGGGTGGCGCGCAAGACGGACATCGATGTGCTGATCGCGATGAACGCGGAAACGGCGCAGCAGGATGTGCAATCGGTGCGGGCGGGCGCGGTCGTGATTTACGACCAGTCGCTGAAGCTGGACCAGGTGCGCGATGACGTGACCTACTACGCGGTCCCCTTCGATCAACTGGCGGCGTCGACCGGCGCGGATGCGAAGATTCGCAAGCTGGTCAAGAACATGGTGTACGTCGGAGTCGCGGCGCAACTGCTGTCGATCGACATGGACTGGGTGGAGAAGACGGTTCGCAAACAGTTCGCGAAAAAGGTGAAGGCAGCGGAGCTGAACCTGAAAGCGGTTCGCGCCGGTTTCGATTATGCCGCCAGCTCGCTGAGCAAGCAGGACCCCTACGTGGTGGCGCCGATGAGCGCGACGCAGGGCAAGATCATCATCGAAGGCAATGAAGCCACCGCCATGGGCGCCATGTTTGCCGGAGTCACGGTGGTCACCTGGTATCCCATCACGCCGTCGTCTTCCGTGGTAGAAGACCTGATCGATTACATGAAGGAATATCGCATTGAGCCAGACGGCAAAGCGAACTTTGCGATTGTGCAGGCGGAGGATGAACTGGCCGCAGTGGGAATGGTGCTGGGCGCAGGATGGGCGGGCGCACGCTCGATGACTGCCACCTCCGGCCCGGGAATCTCCCTGATGGCGGAGTTTGCGGGGCTGGGTTATTACGCGGAAATTCCTGGCGTGATCTTCGATGTCCAACGCACCGGCCCCTCAACAGGATTGCCGACGCGAACCTGTCAGGGCGATCTGACCTTTATTGCCGGACTGTCCCATGGCGATACGAAACACGTCATGTTGCTTCCGGGAAGCGTGAAGGAATGCTTCGAGTTCGCGACGGAAGCGTTCAATATCGCGGAGCAAATGCAGACTCCCATCTTCGTTCTGTCCGATCTCGATCTGGGAATGAACAACTGGATGTCGGAGCCGTTTGAATATCCGGAAAAGCCGATCAACCGCGGCAAGGTGCTGGACGCGAAACAGCTGAAAGAACTGGGCGGATTCGCGCGCTACAAAGATGTGGACGGCGATGGGATTCCATATCGCACATTGCCGGGAACCGATCACCCGGCGGCAGCCTACTTTACCCGCGGCTCCGGGCATAACGAGAAGGCGCAATACACCGAGCGCCCGGACGATTATGAAAACAACATGCTGCGGCTGGCGCGCAAGTTTGAGACGGCGAAGACGCTGGTTCCGAAGCCGATTCTTGAAGGCAAGGGCCGCGAGAAGGTTGGCATTATCGCATTCGGCACCAGTCACTGGGCGGTGATCGAGAGCCGCGACCAGTTGCAGCGCGAATCCAAGCTGGGCACCGACTATCTCCGCATCCGCGCCTATCCGTTTACGAAGGAGATTCACGATTTTGTCGCCCAGCATGAGCGGGTCTACGTGGTGGAACAGAACCGCGACGGCCAAATGCTGCATCTGCTGAAAGTCGACCTGGATCCGACGCAGATTGTGAAATTGCGCAGCGTCCGCCACTTCAACGGACTTCCCATCGACGCACGCTCGATCACCCGCGTGATCGCCGAACAAGAAGGAGCAGCCAAGTAATGTCGACGACACCAGCCACTCCCCAGCCCTCCCAGCCTAAGACAAACCGCATCGGACTCCAGATACTGGATTATCGCGGAGGCAAGACCACACTCTGCGCCGGTTGCGGACACAACGCAATCTCCGAGCGCATTACGGAAGCGTTTTATGAAATGGGAATCCAGCCCGAGCGCGTGATGAAGATGAGCGGCATCGGCTGCTCGTCGAAGTCGCCCGCGTACTTTATGTCCCGTTCGTTCAGCTTCAACTCCGTGCATGGACGCATGCCCTCGGTGGCCACAGGGGCATTGCTAGCCAACAAGACCATGCGCTCGATCGGCATCAGCGGCGACGGCGATACGGCGTCGATCGGCATGGGACAGTTTGTCCATCTGCTGCGGCGCAATATTCCGATGATTTACATCATTGAAGACAACGGCGTGTACGGGCTGACCAAAGGACAATTCTCCGCGACTGCCGATATCGGCTCGAAGCTGAAGTCCGGCGTCATCAACGATCTGCCCGCGATCGATACCTGCGCGCTGGCGATCCAGCTGGGAGCCACCTTTGTCGGGCGTTCTTTTTCCGGCGACAAAAAGCAGCTTTCCGCCATGTTGAAGGCCGCCATCGCGCATCAGGGAACGGTGATGCTGGATGTAATTTCTCCCTGCGTCACGTTCAACGATCATGAAGGTTCCACCAAGAGCTACAAGTTTATGCAGGGCCATGAGGAGCCTGTCGCCGAGGTCGGCTTTGTTTCTCACTTTGAGGACATTGCGGTGGAATACGATCACGACACGACGGTCGACGTTCAGTTGCACGACGGATCGCATCTGCGCCTGCGCAAGCTGCATGAGGATTACGATCCTACCGACAAAGTTCGCGCCATGAACTTGTTGATGGAAGCGCACGAAAAGGACGAGGTCCTGACCGGCGTGTTTTATGTGAACACGCAAAAGCCGGACTTTACCGCGCTGCTGAATATGGTGGATGAACCGCTGGCTACGCTATCAGCAGAGCGTGTTCGTCCCGGTCGCGATGTGCTGGCGCAGATCATGGCAGAACACAGCTAGAGCCGTGCCGCCGTTTTCCGGGTTTTCTGGATGTTTACCGTGCCGCCATCTCTCGACGAGAAGGCGGCACGATTGCATTTGGAAGGGTTCGCGATGAGCCGCATGGCCCCGAATTGATCTTGGTGCGAGCCAGGATGGCCTGCTCCGCGATCAGCGCGCTCATGCAGGCGAGATAGGGAATCAACTCCCCATAGAGTCGGCTCTCGACCACAATTCCATAGAGAAACATGAGGCCGAACCAGGCCGGCAGCGTCCACAGCCAGAGCCGAAGAGTCGCGTCCTTGACCAGCCTGCGATAGAGCAGGATGGGCAGAATGGAGTAGCCGCCCGCAGCGAACAACTGCGGCCATGCCGGCGGCCATGCCAGCAGAACCAGGTTGATCTTGTATGCCGGAATCCACGCGGCATGGTTGGCTGCGAAGAGTCGATTCACTTCCAGGTGCCATGCGATCCAATAGATCGCCAACGGTGCGACGACGGCGAGAGTGCGCGGCGCGTAGCAACGGCGCCAGTCGGCTTTGCCGGATTCGGTCATCGCCGCAAGCGCAAAAAACAACAACAGCACCAGCGTCGTTTCGCGGTTCAGTGTGGCGATGATAAATAAAGCGGCGAACCACAACGGGTGCTTGCGGAAGTAGATGAGATACAGCCCCACGGCGAAGAATCCCAGGCTAGGCAGGTCGTAGTAGAAACGGCGGGGATGCAGCGACACCAGCACATACGAGACAGCGCAGAAAACAAGCACCAGGGGATAGACATAGGCCGTCAGCAGGCACCGCTCCGACGCCGCAACATAGATGCGTGTCGCCACCCATCCGGCGAGAACAACCCCGACGGTATCGGCCATGGCGAAGACAAACGATTCGGGGGTGATGTGAGACCGATAGATAGGCGTGAATCTGGAAAACAGATCCGCGAGATGGACCAGGAAGGCATTGTGATGCGCCCATCGCAACAGCCACATCATCAGCACGCGCGTTTGGCAGGGTGTGACTTCCAGGCCGTTTTCATATCGGTCCAGATGGAGATACGGCGGCACTCGACTGTGATAGGCCCAGACCAGTTGAATGGTGGCGAGAAGATATAAGACGCGGGCCAGAGCGCGGGGTTCGCGATGCGACGTGACGGGCCCAGCTTGCAAAACCGACTTCATTTGTGTGCCTGCGAAAGAGGCCTGCTTCGCTCGAACAGGATGGTGGTCGAGTCCTGATAATCGACCTTCCAGTCGGGCGTATGTTGCAACAGGTAGGTCAGGGGTCGGTGGTTCTCGAACAAGACATACTGGATGGAATATTTGTCGAGGATTTGCAAGCTGTCCTCAATTCGAATGGCGTGCAGATAATCCGCTAGCACTCCGTTGCGCTCAAACACATCGACGCGTGAATCGATGAAGACCGGAACCTGGCGCACGTTGCAGATCAGGTATCCACCCCATAGATAGTCGTTGAAGACATTGCCGCGCGGATGGAAGTTTTGCAGATACTTCTGCGCGGCGGCATCGGGATAGATGGTGGAGTCGCGATCGTTCAATTGACGATTGGTGGGGAAAAGTACGAACACGGTGGCGAGCGCGCCAAGCATAATGGCGGAGTTAAGCCATGGCTTGTCGCGATCTGCATGGTAGGGCATCGCCGGCGCCAGATCCTTCGCCAGCAGAGGCACAATCAAAATTGCGGCAAGAAATAAAAACCGCGAATAGGTCAGCGCGGCGTAGGTTCCGAGCAGCAGAAACAAAACTTCGTGTAGCCGCCACGTCCGACGTCGAACCAGTTGCAGCAGGATTGTCGCCGCCATAATGGCGAGCACAATTTTTCCCCGCGGCGAGTGGAAATCGACGCTTTTCCATTCATCGACACTGGCAATATTCAATTTTTGATGGAAGGCCATGTCAAAGGGATAGAGCACCAGCCGCCATCCATACGGATTGACGAAGAGCGCCAGCGTCGAAAGCAGCGACACCCAAGCGAGCCTGCGCGCCTGGGGACGGCTCCAGCGGATAGCCTCGATCGATCCCCATGTGCCCTGGACACAGCCTGAAACGGCAAAGACAGCGAGAACCACCATGCCGATGATCCAGGAACCGTGGGCGTTGACCCACAGTAAAAAAACAAACGGTAGCGCCCACAGGAAATCGTGGCCACGGCGAAACTCGGCGAGAAGGCCAAGCTCCAGAACAAGAAACATCCAGCCGAACAGAAGAGTTCGCGGGCCGAACGAGACGCTGGCCAGAAACATGGCGGCGAAGCAGACGACGAAGGCTGCCTTGATGCTGCCGGACTCCAGATAGGCCAGGCCCAGAATGCCCAGCAGGATCGTCTCAATGGCGACAACGGTGACGAGGAAAATTCCACGCGGACCGAATGCGCGCCAGGCCAGGTAGAAGGGGATCTCCGAGAGCCACTCGTGGTCCATCCACGGCTTGCCAGCCGTAGTGAAGGAATAGAGATCCTGATGCAGAAAAGCGTGGGTCTGGAGATGGATCTGCGCGTTGCGCAGGTGCCAGCCGATGTCCGGGTCGGCGACCTTTTTTGGGATGGCCAGGAACACGACCAGCGCGAACAGAACAGTCAGCAGGACAGGGAAACCGAACAGCTTCCGGAGCACCTGCGGACGCCGCCGAAGCACCGTTTCTTCTTCGGGAGCAATTACGCACGTAACCATGGAAATCGATAAATCCTGTCTGTAGAAGCAACCCGTGTAGCAAGATATTACCCAAAGTCCAGATATATCTCGCCACATGTCGACGCGCGTCGGCGTTACTTAGGTACCAATCGCAACCGGGTTGGAGGCGTCGGAGAAATCGCGGGCCATGGTGGGCGCGGTGTGTGCAACGCTTGCGTGGCGGCCATGGGATGCAAGGTTTGGATCGGAAGCGGAAGGATTCTGGAAATGCGAAGCAGCGGATACAGGCGGGTATTGCGAAGGGACGGGGGACAGAGCCTGGTCGAGACTGCGATTTTTCTGCCGATTCTGATTTTGCTGGTGGCCTACGCGGTGGACTTTGGATATTTCTTTATTGTCGCGGCAAATCTCACCTCGGCTGCGCGCAATGCCGGCGAATATTCGATACAGGGCTATACATCTCCAGCGCAAAGCGCGCTGCCGATTGCCGGCCCCATCACGACGAACACTTCCGTAGCTGCGCTGGCCGTGGGCGATCTTTCCAGCCTGGCGGCCAGCTCGACAACGACCACTGTCGAGGTGTGCTCGAAAATTCTTGGCACGACCAACAATGTGACGAACTGTGCCACCTATGGCCCCGCAGGCACGGTTTATACTCCGGCTGCCGATCCGGAGGCTCCCACCTTTTTCTTGAATCGTGTCGACGTCACCTATACCGTGCGCCCGCCAATTCCGCTCAGCTTTTTTTCTTACCCCTTGCTGCCGACCATGCAGTTTCATCGGCAGGTTTCGATGAGAGCGCAGGACTAGATGGCACAGTCGAGTCCAGGCCGGATGTCGTGGAGAATCCCGCGACGGCAGTATCCGCGGGGGATTGCGAGGAGAGTGGGCGGATCTGCTTCACGTCTCTTCTTGCATCGATTTCGTCGCGGTTCGAGGATCGGAAACTTCCGCTCGGAACAGGGTTCGCTGGTCGTGGAAACCGCGCTATCGCTGTTGCTGGTGATGCCGATGGTGTTCTGGCTTTTCGAGATGTGCATGCTGACCTACACCTACAGCGTTCTGGGCGATGCGGCGCGTCAGGGCGTGCGCTACGCCATTGTGCACGGGACCGACAGTGGAAACTGCAGTGGGCCCAGCAGCGGGTGCGCCGATAGTTCTGCAGCGAAGGTGAAATCCGTGGTCACGGCGGCGGCCGCATTTTCCTTTCACGACCTGTCGAAGATGACGGTGCAGGTGACGTACCCCGACCTGGCTTCGACTCCGCCGTCGCGCGTGAATGTGACGATCAATTACACCTATGTGCCCTATATCAAGCTGCCGGGCATTGCCAACTCGGTACAGCTAAGTGCGCAGGGACGGATCATTTACTAGCGAGCGGCCGGCGGGAGGCAGGCATTCATGCGGAACGTAAAGAGAGACCCCATCGCCCCAGACAGAATTTCTGCAAGGCTGGCAGGCTCCAATGACGGCGCAGAGTCCGGTCAAATTATGGTGTCGCTGCTCCTGATGCTGTCTATATTTCTGCTGGCCATGGTGGGCTTTGCGGTGGATTTGACGAATCTCTGGTTCCATCGCCAGGCGGCGCAAACCGCGGCGGACGCGGCCTGTAACGCGGGGGCCGCGGATATGTTGATGGTGGCGGTGGGCACGCCGATGCCCAAGATGGGCTTTATTCCAGGAACCCCGGGAGACTGCAGCTCGGGTGTGGGAACAATTTGCTTCTATGCGAACTCGAACGGCTATAACGGCGCAGGATTTTCCGAAGACAGTCCTTCGAATTCTGTCCAGTGGAGCTTTCCCAGCACCATTCCCAGCGTGACCGCTCCACCCAGCTCCCTAACTTCCTATCCCTTTTTGAAGGTTGTGGTCACCGAAAATGTGAAGACTCACTTCCTATATACAATTCACGGTACAAGCTATCAGCAGGTGGTCGCCTCCTGTACATGTGGGGTGACCGGCACGGTGCCGCAGGCGGCGCCGATTGTGGTGCTGAACCCGACGATTCCCGAAGCGCTCCATTTGACTGGAGGGTCGCACATCGTCATTGTCGGGGGTCCAACCAACAGCATTCAGGTGAATTCTTCAGCCAACGGCCAGCCCAATGCAAATTCAACCAGCAATGCTGTCGAATGTGACGGTGGAAGCGGCAACCCCATTGACACAAGCATGGCCGGCCCTAAGGGGACGGGCGGAAACCTTTCGATTCATGGCGGCCCTCTGACGAACCAATTCTGCGGCGCCAACTACATCTTGAACGACCCAACGGGGACCCACTGGAAGAGTCCGGTGGCGGTTTTTGCAGATCCGTATAGCAGCGTTCCTGCGCCGACTCTTCCGCCGGCTCCGGTGGCAGCGAGCCAGCCCGTTCCAGGCGCTCCTGCCCGGCCGACGACTCAGGGCACATGGGTCGCCACCGGGACCGATAGCTGTCCCAATACCAACCCGACGCAGCACTACCTGACCTATAGCGCCCAGTATGGAAACGTCTACGGCAATTGTCTGGAATTCAATCCGGGCTATTATCCAACCGGGATCGACTTAAATTCACTCGCGGGCTACTCCAGCGACGTGGCGATGTTTATGCCCGGAGTCTACTACTTGAACGGGAATCTACATGTCGGCTCCAGCACCACCATTCGAAATGCGTGGATCGGGCTGCAGCCGTCCACGCAGGGCGTGATGTTCTACTTCATCAGTGGCGGCCCTGTCTTCGACGGTGGTTCAGGGCAGCCAAGTGGCTATATCAACACCGTGCCCTCCTATTATTTAAACTGCAACGGCACGACCGCCTCCAGCCTGATGCCTGCGTCGCTTACAGGCAATATCCTTGCGGGTGAATGCACCGCGCAAGGAACCTACGCCGGGGCACCGAGCACGGATGTTTTGTCGGCTGCCGGAAACAGAGGGCTGCTGTTCAATTTGGCGCACAGTGATGTGTTCCAGGGTTGCGTGATGTGCAATGGGGCCTCGCTGAACTTCACGGGAGTAGCCTACTTCCACAATGCCACCTATCAGGATCGGGTGACTTGGGATGGCGTCGGGACGTCGACCTCCTACTTGTTGGGAAACATTGTGACCGATCAGTTGACCTTGAATGGAAGTGGGACCATCAAGATGGGGTTGACGGGGAGCACATCCGCAAGCAACTCTCCAGGGGCGGCGATGTTTCAGTAATGGCCGCGAGGACAGCGGCAAAGTGTACGGCGGACTCCGCACCTCTTCCCGTTTTGGAATTTATCTTCAGTAGCCCTTCCGATTCATTACCTCAGTACTGTCGAAGTACCTCAATTTCCATCGATCTCCCTGTGTTACTTGCGTAGGATTCATTGCAACGACACAAAGCCATGCAGCTTCCAGACAAGTCTCCTGAGTTTTCCGGGGCAAGTGACAAGTGTCGGAATGAGCTAACTTACAGAACTCTTAAGGAGAAACACCGATGGCAAACTTGAAAGAACTTTTACTCCGCCTTGTGCAAGAGGACTCCGGTCAAGACCTGATCGAATACGCGCTGGTGGCAGCGCTGATCGCCTTAGGAGCATTGGCCGGCTTGAAGTCGATTGGCACCGCCGTTGGAACTGCCTTCAGCACCATTGGCACTGACCTAACCAGCGCGCTTGCCTAAGCTCAATCCGCAGACAGGACAACATGGCCTAAGAATTGTTCGCTCGACCTGAGAGGGTTGTGCGGAACAGCGATCCAGGCCTCGTGGCTCGGCGAGCGTGCGATGCCGAGCCGTCCCCGACAGCGCGCAGACGTTGTGGGTTACGAACGCGATTACCCGTGCAAGCCGAAACTGCACCAGTTGCCGATTCAATTTTCTAGTGGACCGCAATGAAACTATCCCTTGAGTGCACCTATCTCCTGCTCGCGTCGCTGTCCGCTTCCGCGGGCGCAATCTTCGACGCGCGAAGCCAGCGTATTCCCAACCTGCTGACAGGGTCGTCGATTGCGTTCGGACTGCTACTGCACCTGGAAACCGGCGGCTGGAGACAGATGGGAATGGCTGCGCTTGCAGGCTTGGCGGGCGGTGCTGTATTTTTCATTTTCTTTGTTGTGGGAGCCATGGGAGCCGGCGACGTAAAGTTGATGGCTGCGATTTCTGTGATCGCGGGCTTCGGACATCTTGAAGAGTTGTTCCTGGCGATTGCCTTCACCGGAGGCGTATTTGCCCTGGTGCTTGCCATCGCCCGCGGACGACTGAAAGCGACGCTGGTCAATGTCGCATCCCTGATCCAGCATCATGCCAGGTCTGGCGTTTTACCCCATCCGGACGTGAACCTGGCCAACCCACAGTCGCTGCGCCTTCCCTATGCCGTGCCGATCGCTGCCGGGTGTTGGATTGTGGTGCTGATGCAACTGGTGCCGAGATGACGCCATGATCAAGCGCAGATTGACCTGGGCATTTCTGATTGCGTTGCTGATTTCCGGTGGCTGCACTTTTCTGCTGAGCAGAAAACTGAACCTGCGCGGGGCTGCCGTGGCCACCCAGGAATATGTGGCCGCTGCGGCTCCCCTGGATGCGGGGGAAGTCTTGGAAGCGGGCAAACTCAAGCTGGTCCAGTGGCCAGTGTCGGTGCCGCTGGCGGGAGCGTTTCTCAAGCCGCAGGATGTGATTGGGCGATCGTTGCTGTATCCGCTGGCGATGGGCGCACCGATTCTGGATCGGGATCTGGCGATTCCTGGCACGGGGCTGACAACAAAAATTCCAGATGGGATGCGAGCGTTGGCGCTGCGATCGGATGAAGTGGTCGGCGTCGCGGGATTTCTTTTTCCCGGATCGCATGTGGACGTGCTGGTGACCTACCGCTCGACGACCGCGCCTGAGCCCGCCACGGCCACGGTAATGCAAAACGTGGAAGTTGTGGCCGCCGGAAGCCAGGTGCAACCGAATCTGGATGGCAAACCCTCGAGCGTGAACGTGGTGACCGTGTTGGTGACGCCGAACGACGCCGAGCGAGTGGTATTGGCGAGCACCCAGGGCACCATTCATTTTGTGCTGCGCAACAGTGGGGATCACGACCAGGTCGACACTGCGCCGGTCGGGCTTGCGCAATTGATTCCCGGCACCGGCCCCGCGGCGGTAAGCGCAAAAGGTGCAATTCGCGCCAGGACGGTTCGGCGTGCCGCCCCCGAGGTCGTTGAGACAGTGATTGGGGACAAGCGTTCGGGAGTGAGTTTCTAGGCAGTTCTGTTGCGTGGGAGAGATTTGAAGCGAAGCAACCCAATTCGACAGCTTGTTCCGGTAATGGCGCTCCTTATAGCGCTTGCCGCGGAGTGCACGTTTGCGTTTGGGCAGGAGAAGAAACCTTCTGCGCCCGTGACAACCGCATTGTCTGCGATGCAGCCATTGGGCTCGCCCAAGGGGAACGCGGCGAAGGTAGAAGCTCCTCTGCCCATGGATCTGGCTTTGGGGATGGATTTTCAGAACCATGAGACGGAAATTCCGCTGCACGTGCTGATCGGGCATTCGATGTTTCTGAAGACGACGGACAAGTTGCATCGCGTGTACGTCGGTAGCCCCAAGGTGCTGCAGTCCTTTATCCCCAGCCCAAAGGAAGTGGTGATCACGGCCGTGACGCCAGGGACCAGCAGTGTCGCGCTGTGGAACACCGCCGGACAATCCGTGCTGTATGAAGTCTCGTCGGATCTGGATGTCACCAAGCTGCGCCGATCGATCGAAGACGCGCTGCCGGGGCAGGAGATTCATGTCGATTCCCAAGAGGGACGCGTGTATCTGTCGGGGACGGTGATTGGCGACAATGCGTATAAGCAGGCCTTGCAACTCGCATCCTTCTATTCCAAGGATGTGGTGAGCTCGCTGGCCGTGACCTATGTCCATCCTCAGCAGGTGCGGCTGCAGGTGCGGATCGCGGAAGTGGATCGCGCCAAGCTGGATCAATTCGGATTCAACTTCTTCAGCGGCGGCAACAATACGTCGAGTACAAGCACGGGCCAATTCAGCAGCCTCAGTACCACCCAGACCAGCAGCACTACGCCGGGAGCTGGAAGTGCAATCCAGACGGCGTTGTCAGTCAGCAATCCGTTGAATTTCTTTCTCTATAACTCCAAGCTCAATATCGGTGCGACCTTAGCGGACATGGAGGCTCACAATGTCTTGCAAATCCTGGCTGAGCCCAGCATCACGACCGTCAGCGGGCACGAAGGAGATTTTCTTTCCGGCGGTGAATTTCCCTATCCAGTGATCCAGGGAGGAGCCGGCAATTTCGCGTCGGTGACCATCATGTTTCGTCCCTATGGCGTCAAAGTGCAGTTCACTCCCACCGTCAATCCCGATGGAACGATCCTTTTGAAGGTCGCGCCGGAAGTGAGTGCGCTCGACTATACCAACACAGTTACCATCTCCGGCTATACCATTCCGGCAATTTCAACGCGCCGCGCGGAAACGGAAGTGGAATTGCGTGACGGACAAAGTTTCAGCATTTCCGGACTGCTCGACCACCGGACGACCGTCCTGCTGAACAAGACTCCCGGCATCGCCAGTGTTCCCATCCTGGGGGAACTGTTCAAGTCGAAGAACAATAATCATTCCGTCGATGAGTTGGTGGTGATTGTGACGGCGACGGTTATCGATCCGCTGCACCAGGAAACCCCGACGGCCTTGCCGAAGAACTCGCTTCCCAACATGGGCAGCGATCAGTTCGACAAATCCGTGAATCATGCGCCTAAGCCGGCGTCGAAACCGTGAACCGATGACCACAAAATCGCACAACTCGAGCCCGGCTAGGTTTACGGTCTTTACCGTCTGCGTCGATCCGGAAACGGTGGCCAACGTGATGGATGGCTGCGCGTATGCGGCGGACACAGAATTTGCCGGTGAGTTTCACGACTATATGGGACGGCACAGGCGACCGCAGTTCTCGCAGCGCGTGAAGGATTCCGCCGCCCAGATTGCCTTGATCGATTTCGATCGCAAACCGGACGAGGCAGCGCAGTCGGCGGAGATTCTGCACCAGATGTTCCCCGGAAAGATCGCGATCATCGCCGTTTCAAAGGGCAGCCATGAGGAGCTGATCCTGCAGGCGATGCGCGCCGGATGCAGCGAGTTTCTGCCCTGCCCATTCGTTCTGTCGCAGTTTACGGATATGGTGGGGAGGCTGCAGTCGCGCTTTGCCATCCTGGCGCCGGAGAGTGCGAAGAATGTTGGGACTGTGATTGCGCTGTTTGGCGTCAAGGGAGGGGTTGGGGCAACCACCCTGGCCATCTATCTGGCCACGTTTCTGGTTCGCCAGCACCGCAAAAAGGTGCTGTTGATTGACCATCATCATCAACTCGGACACGTATGTCTCTACCTGGGCCTGACGGAGAATCCGTACTACTTCGACGAACTGCTGCGCAATGTCGATCGGCTGGATGTGGAACTGCTGACCGGGTTTTTGACCCGCCATCCCAGCGGCTTGGATGTCCTTCCTTCTCCAGATACCTGTGCGGTGCGATACAGCCCCAGTCCGCATGACATGGAGCACGTGTTGGCATTTCTGCGCAGCGAATACGACTACGTAATTCTCGATTCCTCGCTGGAGACACAGAATGTGAATTCGGCCATCATCGATTCGGCGGATGAAGTGTATCTGGTGGCGACGCCCGATGTCGCCGCCTTGCGAGACCTGTCGCGGCATGTGGAAAATTTCGGGCTGGATGCGAAGACCGCGCCCAAGCTGCGAATTGCCATTAACCGTTCTTCTTCGAATGATGCCGTCAGTGCGGAGCAGGTGGAAGCCGCGGTCCGTTTCCCCGTTTCGGTGACGTTTCCAAACAGCTATGCCGAGCTGCTTCGCGCCATCAATGCGGGCGAGCCGCTTTCGCCGCAGCGACGCTCGGAGTTCACCACCAAGATCAGCAAATGGGCAAACCGGTTGGTGCATGCTCAATCCAACCCTGAAACGGACACGCCAAAGAAACGGCTCTTCGCGTTTTGGAAATGATGCCCGTTGCCGTGAAACGTCGCAAGCAAGTTGAGAGGTGCACCCATGGTTGAAGCCATACTGTCGATGACGACTCCAGACCGAAGCTCTCTGCCGACTCCGTTACCGCCCACGGTATCGCTGAAGACGCAGCAGCAGATCAAGTCCGCGGTGCACCAGGAACTGATCAAGCGCATGGACCTGGAGAAGCTGCCGTTCATTCAGGAGAACAAGGCCGCTCAGCGCCAGTTGATGAACCTGATTCACCAATTTATCGGGGAGCAGGGAATTCCGCTGAGCGCAGCGGAGCGGGACCGCCTGGCGAAGGAGTTGATGGATGAAGTCTTCGGATTGGGGCCGCTGGAGCCGTTGCTGCAGGACCCAACCGTGAGCGACATCCTGGTGAACACCTACAACACGGTCTATGTGGAGCGGCGCGGCATTCTTGAGGAAACCAGCGTCGTTTTCAAAGACGATACTCACCTGATGCACATCATCGACAAGATTGTTTCGGCCGTGGGGCGGCGGATCGATGAGTCCTCCCCCATGGTGGATGCCCGATTGAAAGACGGCTCCCGCGTCAACATCATCATTCCGCCGCTGGCCGTCGATGGTCCGATTCTGTCCATCCGCCGATTCGGCAGCACGCCTCTGGAAGCCGAAGATCTGATGCGCAATCGCAGCCTGACGCCGCAGATGATGGAGACGCTGAAAGGCGCGGTGCGGGCGCGCATGAACATCGTCGTTTCCGGAGGAACCGGCGCCGGCAAGACGACGCTGCTGAACGTGCTGTCCAGTTTCATCTCCGAGCGGGAACGCATCGTGACCATTGAGGATTCGGCGGAACTGCAGCTGAAACAGAAACACGTCGTGCGTCTGGAATGCCGGCCGCCGAACGTCGAAGGGCGAGGAGCGGTGCGGCAGCGGGAGCTGGTGATCAATGCGCTGCGTATGCGGCCGGATCGCATTGTGCTGGGGGAGGTGCGCGGCGAAGAAGCGCTGGACATGTTGCAGGCCATGAACACCGGGCATGACGGCTCTCTGACGACCATCCACGCCAACAACCCGCGCGAAGCCATTTCCCGCATTGAAACCATGGCGATGATGGGGAACGTTGCGCTGCCGGAGAAGGCGATTCGACAGCAGATCGCCGCCGCCGTGCATTTGATCGTGCAGATTTCGCGCATGAGCGATGGCACCCGCCGGGTGACCCATGTTTCCGAAATCACCGGCACCAGCGGAGATGTGATCAGCATGCAGGACATTTTCCTGTTCGAGAAGCAGGGCATTACCAGCCAGGGCAAGGTGAAGGGAAGGTTCTTCGGGACCGGCATTATTCCCAAGTTCGCAGAAAAGCTGAAGGCGTCCGGGATCGCGCTGCCGCTGAACATGATGGATCACTCGATGGACGCATAGAGACGAATTGGCTGGATGGAGTTTGCTCCGCCACAGAGCGAGGCACGGGCAACAGGAGAGGCCGTGCTGAGATGAAGCGGGTTGTTCGCAGGCAAGGAAATTTGGCTCCTTGGAGTTGTTGCATGCTGCTGCTGATGTTTGTGTTTGTCGGGACACTTATCACCAGTTTCGTGGTGGCCATAGGGCTCACGCGCCAGACGCGTTCGGAGAAGGCGGTGCGGCAACGTGTCGGAGATATCCATCTGGCGCGGCAGGCCGACAAGACGCGCCAGCTGGATGCGGAGCGGATTCTGAAGCTGGATGAACCGGGAAAATTTCAATGGCTGGATAAGCTGCTGGATGGTTTCCAGTTTTCAGCCAAACTGAGAACTCTGGCCATCCAGGCAGGCAGCGGCTGGACGATCGGCACGCTTGTCATCTACAGTGCCGCCGCGGGTATTCTGGCGTTTTTAGTCGCCTATGTTTTCTTCCCGGCAGTGCTGCTGGACGGCATCGTCGCGGCGGTGGGGCTGATGGGCCCAACGATGTACCTGAAGCACCGGCGCTCCCGCCGTTTGGCGACGTTCAACCAGGGGCTTCCGGATGCCATTGATCTGATGGCGCGAGCCCTGCGCGCGGGTCATTCCCTCAGTTCTGCGATCGAGGTTTTGTCGGAGCAATCCGGCGCCGGCGTGGCCACGGAGTTCAACGTCGTTTTCCGCCAGCAGAATTTCGGTCTTCCGCTTCGAGATGCGTTGCTGCAGATGGCAGATCGTGTGCCTTCGAAGGATTTGCGTTTTCTGGTGACGGCGATGCTGGTGCAGAAGGAGACGGGCGGCAACCTGACCGAAATCCTGGACCGCACCGCGCACGTGATTCGGGAGCGCATCCGCATTGGCGGCGAGGTTCGCGTACGAACCGCACAAGGACGGCTGACCGGCACCATCCTGAGCCTGTTGCCGGTATTGATGCTGGTGTTGACCAGCCTGATCAATCCGGAATATGCGCGCATTCTGCTCCACGATCCCGTCGGTCAAAAGCTGTTGTACGTCGGGGCTGGACTGATTCTGGTTGGAACTTTTTTTATTCGTAGAATTGTCGATATTCGGGTGTAGACAGCATGACTCAACTTTTCTATTTCGCGGTGGCGGGCACGTTATTTTGCGGCATTTTCTTTCTCGTCTCTCTGGTGATTCCGATGGCCACGAGTTCGGCGCGTCGCGTGTTGGAGGTGACAGCCAGCGCGCAGATGGAGGAGATTCGTCCGCGGCGAAGCCAGCGCCTGCAGCAGACATTGCTGCGTGCGGTTCGCGGGTTGCGGGCAAAAATCGGGTTGGCCGAGGGGGAGCGCCTGCGACAGCGCTTTATGAATGCCGGTCTGCGCGGACCCGGCCCCACGGAAAAATATTTTGCCGCGCAAATGCTGGGACCGGCGACTGCGATTGCCCTGGCCAGCTTTATTCGATCGAACACCTTCATCTGGGTCGCGGGCCTGGCGACGCTGGCCTATCTTGCACCCGACTTCTGGCTCGACCACGCCGTAAAGGCGAGGCGGGAGCGGATTCGGCGCAGCGTGCCGGATGCGGTCGATCTGCTGGTGATCTGCGTGGACGCCGGCCTTGGCCTCGATCAGGCCATGCTGCGGGTAGGGGTGGAGTTGAGCATCAGCCATCCGGAAATCAACGAGGAGTTTTTGCAGATCAACCGCGAGCAGCGTGCGGGCAAGCCGCGCATGGACGCATGGCAAAGCATGGCGGACCGGACCAGCCTGCGAGAAATCGCCTCCTTTACCAGCATGTTGTCGCAGACGGAAAAATTCGGGACGCCAATCGCGCGAGCACTGAGCGTATTTGCAGATGGCATGCGACAGGAGCGCCGCCAGCGCGCGGAAGAACTGGCGGCCAAGACGACGGTCAAAATGATTTTTCCGCTGGTGCTGTTTATTTTCCCCAGCATGTTTATTGTGCTGCTGGCGCCGGCGGTGTTGAGTATCGGCCGCGGTCTGGCAGGTTTGGCACATTGAAAACCGCCCGTTCCCGCCAGTCGGGGATTGGACGGTACTCAGGAGTTCGCAGGAGCACCTGCAGAAAGGAGGAGATTTCGATGGATATGTCCTTGGTCGTGCGCGTTGTTGCAGCCATCGCTTTTGTGGTGGTTCTCGGCATCCTGGTCGTTCGCAGGAAGAAAAAGTCTGCTTAATCGAAGTCAAATCCAGTTCCCACGCGCTATAGAGAGGAGAAGCAAAGATGAGTTTGAGCACGGGGATTCAGGTGGTTTCCGGCATTCTGTTTGTGGTGGTTCTCGCTGTTTTGATCCATCGTCGCGTCAGGAAATCCGCCTAGCGACAGGGCAAGGCAGCTGGGCGAATCCGGCGAACGGGAAAGTGGCGGACCCTCCAGATGGCGCAGGTAACAATCCGGAATGTGACGCGGGCAACTGTGATCGGAACCAGGATCGCAGTCGCGGACACATGTTTCACTCGGCTGATCGGTTTGCTGGGACGAAGGGGGCTCGAGACCGATACGGGCCTCTGGATCCAGCCATCGTCGGGCGTGCATACATTCGGGATGCTGTTTCCGATTGACGTGATCGCGCTCGACCGAAAGCTGCGCGTGTGCGCGGTGTGGCCGAAGCTTCGCCCGTGGAGAATCAGCAGGGTAAGCTGGCGCATTCATTCGGTGATTGAGTTACCGACCGGGTCGATCCAGCGAGGAAATGTCCAGCCTGGAGATCAATTGGAGATCCTGCACACGTCAGGTTAGGAAGTGGCGTTTGCGTTGAATACAGGGTGTCGGGTCGGGTGCGGCTGCCTGATCGCGCGCTAGGGCTGCGTGGCAGGCGACGGCGGAACTCCGCGCGAAAGTTTTCGAATCAAGAACTCCTGCAACAAAGCAGATCCTCCTCCGGCGGCAAGGCCGATGAGCGAATTCTCCATCGTCAACTGGAATCCGCGGTCGTTGGCAGGATAGTAGGCATTGGAAATGCCCCCGGCGGCGAATGTGCCCAGCACGTTCGAATAATTTGGCTGCCAGCGTCCGTTGTCGCCCCGGCAAATCACTACGGTGGAGAGCGCATAGAATGCCCGAGAGCGGAGGCTGCCTGTGCCTTTGTAAAAATAGCGCGGGTCCTGATGCAGGAGTGACGGCAGAATGGCGCCGCCCATCATCACCCCAACAAAGCCGTCGGCATAGTTGGCGCCATAGCGTTTCGAGTAGCCCCCCAGGCCTGGGCCATAAGCGCTGAAATTGTTGTTCCACTGCTCAACTCCGGCGATCGCGCCCGTGGTGAGAAATGTCACAGGATCGATCGCTGACCGCCAGGCGAGCCGGAATTTCTGCCCGGCTGTGAGCGGCTCCGCCTTCCACACATAGCTGGTGTAAAAATTCGGGAACACCCCCAGAACCCGCTGCTTCTCCTCGAGATGCACTTGCTCTTCCGCAAGATCGTACCCGGTAAAGACTGCGTGGACGGTTGTACTGGCGGAAGCAATTTCGAGCGAAATTTCGGGCGCCTGGTACTGCTGGTTTGCGGAGAGAACAATGTCGTGTCCGACCTGGGGCGCAAATCCATCCGCGGTGACCGTAATTTGAAATGTTCCTGACGGCAGGCCGGTGAAGTGGAACGATCCCTCTCCATCGGTGAGCGCCGTCTGCTCCGATTTCGACGACTGCGAGGCAAGCGTCACCTGCGCGCCGACGATCACGTGTCCATCGGGAGCGGTGACGGTGCCAGCAATGCCCGCCCCGGATTCAGGGACGGGAGTTGACGCCCGGTTCGACGAATGTGCGGACTGCTCTGCCGGTAGGGCGCTTGATGGAAGTCTCGACGGGGCAGACGGCACGTTCGCGGAGGCTGGCGGAATCGCAGCCGTCTGCGCTTGCATGTTGGAGCCAAGGAGAGCGAGGCCGGCTGTTGAAACAACGAGGAGGAGATTTTGCAATATACGAATACGGGTTACCCGCGATTTTCTTCTCATTCTATCTTGGGGCTGGCCCTTGCTCCATCGATGCGACCGGTTGTTGCAACCATCGCCATGACTCACGAGCGACGATTCGAGTCGATGGCTCCCGCCATCGCGTTCAAAAAGTGACAATATGCGGCGCGCCTATTGAATTACGACCAAACATATCGTATATTATATACATGCGACCGAGTCGCAACTAGAATTCCATGCTGAAGAGACACGATTTGTTACACGAAGCCGGGCAACAGGGAATTCGATTGACCGCGCAACGGCGCGCTTTGATCGAGACCATCCAGGAGGCAAAGGGCCATCTGGACGCTGAAAGCCTGTTGCGGCTGGCGCGAAAACGCGATCCCAACATCGATCGCGCCACCGTGTACAGAACCATTGAGCTGCTGAAGCGTCGCGGCATGATTGACGAGTTGGACCTGATGCACCTGAACGGCGAAAAGCATTATTACGAAGTGAAGACGCAGAAGGACCATCTGCATCTGGCCTGCTTTGGTTGCGGGAAAATCGAAGAATTTACAACCACCACCTTCGAAAGGCTGAAACGCGAGATCGCGGAGAAGAATAATTTTTCGATCCAGATGATGCGTTTAGAAGTGGGAGGGCTATGCGGACAGTGCGCCCGGAAAGAGGCATTGGCAGGATGATTTGAAATGAAAGAGCCAGATCCACGCGGCTAACTCTTGGCGGAGTACGCGTGGACCTGGATGACCACAGCCAGAATGACTGCGGGCTTCCTTCACTATAGGACTCCCGCCCCACTGGTTTCAACCATTCCACTCACAACCGTAGTTATGTGCCTGTCAGAAATGGCAGGTTCATTGCGCGAAATCGATCCGGCATCTGTATCCAGCCAGAGAAGTTATGGGAAGCCTTGGCCGGATGGACGTTGCCGCGACAACTACGGTTGGAGTGCAGCTGCATTTCTGGGAGGATTCACGTGATATATGAAGACTATGGCGGATGGCGAACGCGTATCTCCATCCGAATCTCGCTGCTATCGGTGATGTTCGGCTGCCTGATGTTTGCCTGGGTGCAAAAAGCCCACGCGCAACAGGAGCCACCGTATTTTGTCACCTACTCCTCCGTGCTGGAAGAGCCGGGCAATCTTGAAATTGAAAATCAGAATATTGCTGCCGCGCCGAAAAACGCGAACAGCTTTTTCGCGCCTACGGTCGAGTTCGAATATGGCGTGACCGCATGGTGGACGGCGGAAGCCTACCTGCAAGGGCAGGCAACGCAAAACGACTCCGCGATCTTTACCGGGTTCCGTTTTGAAAATCGTTTTCGTCCGCTGCCCCGTGAATACTGGATCAATCCCGTGCTCTATGTCGAGTACGAGGACGTGAATAAAGCGGACAAGAGCTATCTGGAAGTGACCGGCAACGACAGCGCGGCCACGCTCCAGGTGCCAAATGCGGTCTTGCGGAAGGAAGTCCCGCGAACCGTGGAGGGCAAGCTGATCCTCTCCAGCTATGCCAAGGGATGGAATATCTCGGAGAACATCATCGCGGAAAAAGATGTGAACGAGAGCGATCCCTGGGAATTTGGATATGCCCTGGCCGCGTCCCGTCCATTGGCTCTGGTGGGAGGCACGAAGTCCTGCGTGATTTGCCGGCAGAACATCGCCGCCGGTGCGGAATTATTTGGCGGACTGGGAACACGTTACAACTTCGGGCTGAAGCAGACCCAACAGTATGCCGGACCCACGGTGGCACTGAATACGCCGCAAGGATGGACATTCAAATTTTCTCCAGAATTTGGATTGAATGACAATTCCGTCGGCGTTTTGTGGCGCTTTGGCGCGTCGTATGAGATTCAGCAATTTCGCGATTGGTTTCGGAGGAAGAAATGATGGGTAGAAACTGGATTCTGGCAATCCTGCTGACGACCTCCGCATTATGTTTTGCGAAGGCGACGAATCAATGGTTGAAGAATGTGCCCCAGGCTGATCGCAGCCGCGTCAATCCCTATGCTGGGAAACCGGAGGCCATCGCCGCGGGCGCGATCCTATTTCACAACAACTGCGCCCAATGCCACGGCAACGATGCCGACGGCAAGCGCTCGCGTCCCAGCCTCAGAAGCGAAGAGGTGCAAAACGCGACCGATGGAGAACTGGCGTGGCTGCTGAAAAACGGCGATGTCTACCGTGGCATGCCGCGGTGGAGCGGTCTACCGGAGCAGGAACGCTGGCAAATTATTGCGTATATGCGCACCCTCGGCCCATCGTCATTCGCTAAGGGGCAGAAGTGATGCCTCTGCGAAAAGTGCTGTACGAATTACTGGCCTGCGTTGGGATTGGATTGGTGTTTGCAGGCGCTATTGCAGGCTGCGGATCGGGCCAGGCTCCTGCCGCGCCAAAAGAAAAAGATGCAACCCCACCGGCCGATTCAATCGGCGAGGCGCTGTTTCTCGACACTCGCTTTGGCCAGTTTTTTGCCGCGAACGCAACCGGCGTCAACACTCCGCTCGCCGGCGGCGATCCTGTGGTTGCGGAAGTGCAGACGATGAACGGGCCGCTGCCCGGCCCATTCGCCGGACAAGCGATGAATTGCCGATCATGCCATTTTGTGACGGAGTTTGAAGGTGTCAGCGGCGCGGGCAATCGCACCTATGCCGATTTCACCACGCGCAGTCCGATTCCGCGGCCGATGCCCAACGGGTTTGACCACACGCCGCGCAACGCCATGCAGATTGTTGGAGCCTTCACCACCCGCTCCGGTCCGATGTTCCTGCATTTCGATGGCGAGTTTGCCACCGGAGAAGACCTGGTGATCGGCACGCTGACTGGCCCGGAATTCGGCTGGTTTCCATCGCAGTATAACGAGGCCGTTGCGCATATTGCCCAGGTGATTCGCCAGGATGACGGCAGCAGCCAGCTTGCTGCTGACCGGCTGAACGGTCTGAGTTATGCGGTGCTTTTCAAGGGAACGGATGCGAGAATTCCGAGCGACCTGCTGTTGCCTCCGGCGCAACGCATCGATGTATCCACCGCGACCGATGCGCAGGTGCTGAACGAGGTGGCGCTGTGCATCACGACCTATATGCAGGATTTGTTGTTTCAGCGGGATGCGTACAAGCGATACATCGGTTCGCCGTACGACAATTTTCTTCGAGTGAATCATCTGCCCGCAGCGCCTCTGGCTGGCCAGTCGAAGGCGGCCTACAACCAGGAACTGTATCAGCAAGTGCTGGCCTTGAAAAATCCGATCTACATTACGCCCGCGGATGGAACGTTCAAGTATCACACGCAGCCGTTCCAGTTTGGCGCTTTGGAGTTGCAGGGGCTGAAAATCTTTCTGGCATCCGCGGCTGCGGGCGCGACCAACGCGCACGCAGGGAATTGCGCCGCCTGCCACCAGGCGCCTGACTTTTCGGATTTTGTCTTCCACAACAGTGGTGTTTCCCAGGAAGAGTATGACGCGGTCCATGGCGCAGGCGCGTTTATGAATCTATCCATCCCGACCAACGCGCAGCGGCTGTCGAACTTCGATGCGTACTTGCCGCCCTCGCCCAACCATCCGAGTGCGTCGGAAGCCTTGCGTCATGCGGCAGAAGTGGGACAACCTCAATTTGCGGACCTTGGGCTGTGGAATGTCTATTTGAATCCCGACATGCCAAATCCGCAGGCCAACCTGAAAGGTTTTGTCTGCGCGGCAGACAAGGATTGCTCGGTCGATCAGGGCCTTGCCTCGACCATTGCGCAGTTTAAAACGCCAGTGCTGCGTGACCTTCAGGACTCGGCGCCGTACTTTCACAATGGCAGTGCCGCGACATTTACGAATGTCGTGAATCACTATATTGCGGTGTCGGCGCGAGCTCATCAGGGCGAAATGCGGAATGCTCCGCCGCAGTTTGCGAACATGTCGATTAGCCAGGAGGATGCTGCCGCGTTGGTGGCGTTTCTGCAATCGCTGACCGAGGACTACGACGACACCTAGCCTGGCGTCCGCGGTGGTGAATCGCGTGAAGTGTGAAACGCTGCGGCGTACGGAGGGCTACTTGGCACGGGATTGCATCGGAAAGTGAGATGGAAGCCATGTGCCGGCAGCATCGACAGGCTTTTTTTCAACTCGAATCGGGTTCCAGGATCGACTCGTGCGAAAAACTCTCCAATCATCACAGGCGGGTAACTTCAGCCTCAACCTGAACCCAGCGAAACGATGGAGGAACTACACAACAGCTTTGCGCGCGGTCACTTCGCGATAAAACTCGGCGCTCAGTTTGGAAGTTCGTTTTTCTGTTTTGAAATCTACAGAATGGATACCGAAGCGTCGTCGATATCCATCCGACCACTCGTAGTTGTCAAGAAAGCTCCAGAGAAAATATCCGCGCACCGGAACTCCATCGGCAACGGCTCGCTGAAGATGCATCAGGTAATTGCGCAGATACATGACGCAGCCGACATCCTGCAATCGGCTTCTATTCCCAATGCAGCCGAAGCAACGACACCGACTCGCGCGGAAGGCATGTCGTGATCTCAACCGTGCCATCCTGCACGTCGAGCCATTTGGGCGAGGTCAAAAGCTGAAGTTGTCCAGCCGCCTTCAGGCGCGCATACTGCTTGGCGTCCGTGTGTACCGGCGAGCCCATCGCCTGCCACACCGTATAAGCGTTGCTGTGGTTGTGATCGATGCGGAAGTACTCAAGCAACACACGATGCACTCCAGCAGGAATTCCCTTCATGGTAATGCTTGTCGGAGCGGGCGGCCTCGGTTCATTCACGTCCTGATAGTTCCACACGAGCACCGCCGCTGAGTGCGTTTCGCGTGTCGCCAGTGCATCCACATCAGGCGACTGTCGCACGCCGGCGCCGACCAGCGTATCCAGCGGCACAGCCAGGCTGCTGCCGGTGCGCACGCGATCGCCTGACATCATGCCGAGCATGCGAAACAGATTCAGAATGGGCTTGTCGATCCCATGCGTGGCCAGCGAGCGGAAGCCCTCGAAGTAGTCCGTGTTCTCGAATTCAAACGACCAGCTCAGCATTGAGATCACGTTGACCTTGTGGCGGTTTCGAAGATCCAGGATCGCCTTGAACGCAGTCGCCGTGTAAGCCGGATACAGCGTACCGTTGCGGTAGCTGTTTGCCGGATTTGTCCGCGAGGAGCAGGCCGCGCAGCCCTCCGGATCGGCCTCGCTCAAAATGATCGGCAGATGCCGGAATCGCGGAAAGGAAGAAATCAGCGAAAGGCCGCGATTCACGTCGTTGAGCTCATGATTCAGCCCCATCGTCGCGGTGCCGTCATGGAACGTTGGGTATCCCTTGGCATGGAAGGAAATAAAGTCCAGAGGAATCGGGCCTTCCGTCGCCGCACTGTGCCCGGTCGCAACATGCTGCAGAAAGTCGCGCAGAAAGAGGTAGGCTTTTTCGCCGCCGGGCCCCGTCGTCGCTGGCCCCCCGACCCGCGCGCCGGGTAGCGCGGCACGCACCCCGGCAACCGTATAGTCATACAGCTTGAAGTAGTTCTGGGGCGTGGAGTGCCAGTAGTCAATGTCCGGTTCATTCCACACCTCGAAGTACCACTTCAGCACCTCCTCGCGGCCATACCGCTGCACAAGATGAGCGGTCAGGACGCGCACCAGCTCCTCCCAGCGCGCATAGTCCTTCGGCGGGTTGTTTGAGGCGCCGGAGATCGTCGAGCCAGGAAAGTAAACCTGGTAGGGCTGGTGGCGATTCGGAAGAGTCGCGGCCAGATCGCGCGGCATGAAGCCTAGCTCAACCATGGGCCGGACGCCGGCGGCGCGCCAGGCATCGAAGATGCCGTCGATTATTTTGAAGTTGTAGTCAGGATGGCCGCTCGCGTCTTCCGAATAGATGTTTGTCGAACTGACTTTGAACGACGGCCTTCCATTCCCCGACGTCAGCAGATTATGGGTGCGGATGTACACCGGCACCGGGCTTAGATCGTGAAGCTCGCGCAGCAACGCGCGTCCATGCGGCATCGTCGTATAGTTGGCCTCGTCGTAGCCGAACCATGAATAAATCGGCGGAAAGCGTCCCATACCCGCATTCAGATCCACCTGAATGCGTACCGGCGTTTGGGCGGGGTGGGCCGAGATTTGCGCTGTGCCCATTTGCACGAGTACAGCGGAGGTTGGCACAACCAGAACAAGAAAAGCGCAAGCGATCCTAGCCAGATATCGGTGCATTTTTATCCCGATGAGCAATCTAGCAGATTGGCGCATCACTTGCTCAATTACTGTTTCCAGACTCCCTTGTGCGCATCGCATCCAGAGAAAACCATTGAGGATGCAGCCTTGCTGCCGACTCAGCGGAGTGGGAATTTTCACGAAAATCGGCCGGGGATTGAAAGCTGAATCGGAGGTTTTGAATCAAAATAAGTCCATGAAATCAATGAGCGCATTGATGTAATGGTGGGCGAGGCGGGAATCGAACCCACAACATCCGGCTTCGAAGGCCGGTGCTCTATCCGATTGAGCTACTCGCCTTTAGAATCAATAGTTTACGTGAATTTGTCCGCAAATCAACCCCCGGCCTCAGGGGCTTTTGGCGCGCATCATGCTCACCCGCTTTCAGCAGTTTATGCAAGAGCGACGAATTCTTTAGAGTGTTGCCGGTTCATACATCGTTCTACTCTAATCACACATCAGTCATTGATTGAGGTATTCGGCGAGACAGGAGAGGATCCAAAACATGAGTTTTCAAGCCAACGTGTTAAAGGTCATGATCGCGTCACTAGAGGAGGTTGCGGAGGAACGAAAGATCGTGACCGGGGCAATCTATCGATGGAACGATACCAACGCCTCAGTCCGTCAATTGGTCCTGTTGCCCGTCAAATGGGAGACGCAGAGCACTCCTCAAATCGGCTCTTCGGCTCAAACCGTCCTCCATCACCAAATTCTTGACGACGCAGACATCGTGATCGGTATCTTCGGCCCACGCATCGGAACACAAACTGAGGAATATATCAGCGGTACAGTCGAAGAAATCAAAAAGCATGTTGCCGCCGGGAAAGCCGCGAAAATCTATTTCTCTGAAGTACCCGTGGTCCAAAAACGCGCCGATCAAAACCAATACGCCCTGGTTCAGGAGTTTCGGGAAGAGCTGGACAGCAGCGGTCTTTATTCAATCTACGAGAGTATGCAGCAGTTCAGAGATAATTTCGAGCATCATCTTGCGCTGGAAATGAATCACCCAAGATATCGCTGGCTCGAAGCTCCCGACAAAACAGCAGTAGCCTCAAGACTCAAAACGCCTGTTGCTGCCCCACAAGTCAAAACCCCTGCGGCAGTCGCCCCACAAGTCAAAGCCCCTGCTGCTGCTCCTCCACAACTCAAGACGCCTGCTGCAGTAGCCCCACAAGTCAAAACCCCTCCTGCTGCTCCTCCACAACTCAAAACCCCCGCTGCAGTCGCTCCACCACTCATAACGCCTGCCTTCGACGAGGCCCAGAAAAATCATGTCGACGATTTGCTTCGATCCGTGGGTTGTGTGCAACGTGATTTGCTGAGGTTTCTGCTTTCAAAAGGCGGCATCGCCCGAGTGGACGTTGTAGCGAAATCCCGCACCATAAAAAACGCGTTGGAGATGAATGGCCTGTGTGGCCCATTGGAGCAAAAAAATCTGCTGACGCGAACCCCGGATCACAAGTACGGCTATTCAACGCTTGCTGTCAACGAGCGCATGATCGAAATTTTACCTGTGTCACTTTTTCCGCGCGACGAAGACGATCCACCCTTCTTCGAAGGCATCTAGACTGAGCCTGAAGGTGGTGGGCGAGGCGGGAATCGAACCCACAACATCCGGCTTAGAAGGCCGGTGCTCTATCCGATTGAGCTACTCGCCCATACGCGCATCTGCGGCCACACGCGTGGCTTCGCTCTATTGTAGCGTTCCGATTTGTCTGCAACGAATGGCAAACCAGCTACATCAATTACTTTTCGGTATCGGTGGCTGCGGGATCGGTCTTTCCGTGGAGCGGAACCCCCATCTTTCCAGCGACGATCTCTTCCATCTTGTCTGCGACATTCTCTGCAATCGGGGTCGCGGAGGCGCCGAATTTTTCGGTGGCGGCTTCGACTACCTTTTCTTTTGCCGAATCGAGAATTCCTTCCATGTCAAAGTTCATGAGGTTCCTCCGGTGCGGAATGGATACATCACGGAATGTACTGATTCCGGCATCGCCCGGACAAGAGAAAAAATCGTGAATCGTATGATTTGGCGGATTTTTATGATCGGCTGAAAGTCGCCACAGGCTCGATCAACGCCTGCAATGCCGCGGACCAGGCGATTGCTGCTGACTGTGGGGAGTCGCCGTATCCCCAGGTGTAGAGCGTTGTTGCAAAGCCGTTCCGAGATGAGGTTGCCGCTAGCGTAAGCCTCGGGGAAGCCGGAAATATCCGCGCCGGACGCAATGTCCACTCGGATCGGGAGGCCGGCAGGTCAATGGATCGAGAGATTTCTGTCCAGGCGCGCAGTTGCCGTTCGCACCCCTCAAAGCTGGCAAACGTTTCAGCGTCGATGTGGAGCAGGTCGATGTAACTGCCGCGGGCAAAGGCGAAGCCCGGCAGATCCTCGGCATCGAACAGTTTCGCGGGATAACTCCAGACATCGCATTTTGCGGTGAACAGCGAAGTATCCGGCTGGTTCCAGCGCCGCAGTGCCGCCGCGACGCAGGGATATTCTGCGGCTTCAGGAATCTCTTGAATCGCCTCGGGTGCGGATCGCAGATCGACATAGCGCAGCGATGGATCTTTCCCGGCCCACGGGATGACGATCTCCGGATCATCGGCGGCACACGCGACCGTCCAATCGGAGTGCATCTAGGGCATCTCCGCTGGGGATGCGATGTTGGAGCGGACAAAACCATGCAGCGTGGTCTCGGCCCAGTAGCCATCGTGGCGTTCGGTGGCGGAGGCGAGAAATCCACAGTGCCCGCCGTGTTGCGTCTCGATGAACGCGATGTGCGGATTAGAGCCAATCTTTTCACGGGTCTCTGGAAAGATGCGAATGAACGGATCGTCGAGCGCATGAAGAATCAGAGCCGGTACAGCGATTTGATCGATGACACGCGCCGAAGCTGCACGGTCGTAGTAGTCGTCGGCACCCAGAAAACCGCAGTTGGGGGCGACGATGTATTCGTCATAGGTGCGAATGCTGTAGACGCGTTTGCAATTTGCAAGCGAGAATCGGCTCGGGAGCAGTTCCGCTTTGCGGCGATAGCGGCGCAGCATGTTGCGCAGAAAATTCCATTCGTAGACTCGATTGCGCGCATCGTGCAGCGCATCGGCAGAGGGCTGCATGTCGATCACGGGCGACACGCCGACCACGGCACGGAGCCAGTCTGGCGCAGCCTCGCCATACTCGCCGGCAGCCTTCAGCACCATGTTGCCGCCCATGGAATAGCCGGCCCACGCCATTTGGTTCAGGTTGAAACGTCCCGCGAAGAACTCCGCCACCGCACGTACATCGCTGGAGAGTCCGGAATGGTACAGCGTCGGCGACAAAGATTCTGTTCCGCCGCAGTTGCGCATATTCATACGGATGACATTCCAACCGGCGCGCCAGGCTTTATCGGCGTTTCCCAGCATGTACTGGGACTGCGACGAACCTTCCAAACCGTGGAGTAATAGCAGCGTCATGCATCCGCTGCGAATCGGCTCGGGTTGCCAGTTGCAATGGCAGAGCACTCGACTCTGCGTTGCTGCATCGACTGCAACGATGGTGCTTTCGGGTGGCGGCAGCTCGACATGGCGCGGCAAAAAATTCGCCAGCAACGTCTGCACATCGCCGTTCCGCACTCCGCGACGCGGTCGAAATTCTGTCAGCCAGGCCGGAGCCTGTTCGCGCTGGGCGAGTCGGTCGGAGGCGGGAAGGAGAATTGGCGCGTCGTTCAGGGAACGCATCATAATGAAGCGGATGCTGGAGTGCGGGATATGATCGGGGCAAGAATTGAAATTCGATGGCGTTGCTTTGGGGCGGCTAGTGGGGGTCGAACCCACGACATCCGGTGCCACAGACCGGCGTTCTGCCACTGAACTATAGCCGCCATGAACAAATAGAATTGTAGCATTCA
Source organism: Acidobacteriaceae bacterium (assembly GCA_049692235.1). Lineage (GTDB taxonomy): Bacteria > Acidobacteriota > Terriglobia > Terriglobales > Acidobacteriaceae > JAKAAZ01. Next base: position 60,575 of record JBAVOQ010000019.1, read on the forward strand.
CCGCAGATGATTTTTTATGGGTGGATCGGAGTTAACCGTTGCCGTCGCGCATTGATCCGCAACATCCTCCGCAGATTTTGCCGCCGCGCGGCGGTCGCAGCAGCCGTGTCTTCAACGATGAAAATCTGGATATGCTGTCGCACGTTCTGGACGACTGGCTACGCATTCCGGGAACATCCATCCGCTTTGGAGTGGATGCGATCATTGGTCTAGTGCCCGGAATTGGCGATGTGCTGGGGGGACTGGCGTCGTGCATCCTGATCGTCGCGGCGTGGTTTCGCGGTGTCCCCTATGTAACGTTGATACGAATGTCGGTCAATGTTGGCATTGAGGTGCTGGTAGGTTCCATTCCGTTGCTGGGCGATGCATTCGACGTGGCGTGGAAGGCCAACCGGCGCAACTTCAAACTGCTCACGCGGCATATGGAGCAGCCGAAAGTCCACACGTGGAAGGACTGGGCGTTTCTGGCGACGCTCGCGGTTGCCCTGGTTGCCGTGTTTGCGATACCGCTGATTGTGCTGACATGGGTGGTGGTCCGGCTGTTGGAATCCCACGCGGGAAGCTAGCGTCGCACTCGCCCCAGCGCACTGATGCAGGACATGCGTGCGATACAATCAACTGATGTCGGGGCGTAGCGCAGTCTGGTAGCGCATCTGCTTTGGGAGCAGAGGGTCGGGGGTTCGAATCCCTCCGCCCCGACCATTAAGATTCTAAACGACTTGCAAGCCGATTTCTGGCGCCAATTCCTTCGGCTGCTTGGCGTTTTGTGGTGGATTTTGTGGGTACCCTTCCTCTCGGGGGACATCGAACATCTTAACGGCCGCCCGCTTGGCCTCGTTGCGGCTGTGACTGTACCTCTCCAGCATCTTTCGGCTCATGTGCCCGGTGAGCGCGAGAAGAGTTTGCTCGGGCACCCCGTTCTCTCCCATCTTGGAAACGAAGGTATGTCGCAGATCGTGCCAGCGGCATTCGACCTTCGCCAGTTCGCGGCAGGTGGTCCATGAAGATTTCCAGCTGGCAATCGGAACCAGAGGATCGCACTCGTACACCTTGACCACGCCGCCAAACGTGTCTTTCTTTCCGTGCAATCCATAACGCTCGGACGGAAACACGTAGTGAGTCGGCTTCGCATTGGGGAATTGAGCGTGCCAGTCCTTCAAGGTTGCCAGGGCGGTTCCGCTCAAGGGAATGATGCGACCTTCGCCGCCGCGCGTTTTAGACTTTCCTACCTGGATTTGTTCTTTCAGAAAATCAACTTGGCTCCATCGCAATAGACGCAATTCCTCGTTTCTCACCCCGGTGTGGATGGAAACAAGGATGGCCGTGTACAGTGATCGACTCACGCTCTTGTGGGCAGCGGCGAGCAGACTTGCTTCCTCATCCGCCGAAAGCGCGCGCCCAATGTCTTCACGCTCCGAAAGCATGGTCACATCGGGTGCGATGGTTTGCCAAATGCGGTGATGAATCATCACCTGCCGAATCAGCCCAATTTCGATGTTGATACTCCGGCCGCTGGCTTCCTCCTCTTGTCGCTTGCTCTGATATCGGCTGATGGTTTGGGCTGAGATATCCGAGAGGAGCATCTTTGCGAACACTGGTTCGAGATGCTTCCAACTGCCCTCGTGAATGCCGCGCGTACGCTCGGCCCAATGGGGCTTACGCTGGTCGCGATAATCATCGACGGCCTTTTTAGCCTTGATCGCTTTTTGCGGTCTTTTCAATCCACTCATGCCCAGCGCCAGATCGCGCTTGCGTTCGTTTTCGTAGCGCTCCGCATCCCCGCGGCTTTTGCAGCGGGTGCTCTCACGAATGCGTGCACCCATGAACGTGAACTCGTACCAGAATTTGTTTCCGCGTTTGAAGATCGTCATGCTTTTTTTCTCCGTTTCCCTGAAAGCCGCGACCGCGGCGATCCTTTAGTTTTTCTCCGCGATTCGAGAAGCTTCGCATAGCGCTGACGCTGATACTCCCGCTGATATCGTTTCCGTTCTTCGATCACTTCCGGTGTTGCCAGGTACCGATCAATTCGACACTGTGCGGTGCAGTGCTTTTGGTTTTTTCGCGCCTTCCAGTACCACCGATGACAGTGACATTGCTGAATGGCTAGAATTTGCCCGGCTTCTACAATGTGTGTCAGCTTCAGCACCATCCTGGCCTCCTGCGTCCCTGGACGGAAAATCGATGCATTCTCCGCCACCGCTGGCATCAGCTCAAAACGCACCGTACGCCGCCTTCCTCTCATCGCCGGGAGCATCATCGGCACGAAGCTGAAGCCGCGAATATACCGCGAAACTTGCTCGGCGATCTCTCCCGGTTCCAACTTCATCGACTCCGCTTTGACCGTTTCGATTCCAAGGGCCTCGAAAACCTCCGCAGGGCTTCCCTCGGGATCGATCGGCTTTGTCGCTTGCGCACGTCGATAGAGAGAAGTGAAGTTTTCGCCTGGCCGCACAAGCTTTTTAAATTTGCGTGGGTCAGGGATCTGCCACACTCCCCTCGGATGCTTTTCTATCGCGTGCAAATCCCGTATGGCCTGCAGGACGCGATCCCGCCCAGGTTCAGTGCTATTCAAAAACAGGAGGAGGTCCACGACTTCAGGATCGGATGCTTTAAATTCTCGTCTACGCTTTATTGTCACAAGCGCATTTTAGAATTGTTTTTCGAAATAAGCAATGATGAGCTCCATAATTGGGGCAAGAAGAATCAACCGGGAAGTAGCAAGTCGAGATTAAAGGAAGTCAAAATGCAACAGTCGAAACTGAAAATGGCAATCGTTCTCGAAGGGCTCCTCACCGTCGACGAGTTCGCGGCCGCCACTGGCTGGAAAGCGTCGACGATTCGTCAAAAAGTGTGGAAGCGCGAGGTTGAATTTGTGCGCATGGGCAGGTCGATCCGCTTCAAACCGGAGACGGTTCCCTGAGCGTTGGTATTCGATTTCAGAATGTGCTTGTAGGAAGAAATCAAGAAGCCAGCAGTGCCGCAGGCGGGGTCCAGGATAGTTTCATTCTTCTTCGGATCAACAACGTCAACAATGAAGTCAATGATGTGACGTGGGGTACGGAACTGACCGGCATCTCCCTGTGAGCCGAGCACAGAGAGGAGATATTCAAAGGCGTCCCCGAGACGTTCGGAATGGTCATAGTTGAATTCGTCGATAACTTTGAGGAAGCTCTTCAGTGTTTCCGGGTCTCGATAGGGCAGATACGCATTCTTGAAAATCTCTCGAAATAGAAGTGGAATGCCAGGGTTCTCTGGCATCTTGCTGATGCCCTCCGCATAGAGGCCGAGCATCTCATGTCCGCCGAGACCAGAGTGCATGAGTTTTGCCCAGCCATAGCGGGCGAAGTTGCCAGTAAAAAACTTGCGCTTCCCGCCCATCTCCTCCGATTCGGCATCCATGTCGTCCATGAATTTGTAAATCAGGGCGATGGTGATTTGCTCCACCTGGGACTTGGGGTCTGGAACCTTGCCGACCAGAATGTCCCTGGCAGTATCGATGCGCCTTTTTGTATCCGTATCTAGCAATGGAATCCTCTATGGAGCAAATTGGTTGAGGGAGACATAATCTTTCACATACTCAGGGATGAGTGTGCGATATTCCTGGGGGACCTCTTTGAAGTCGCGGCTCGACAGGGTGGGATTCGTCACGAGATCGGTGAACTGCTTGTTCTCGATGATGTGCCGGACATGGTCGCTGCTGACGTAGGCCTTGAAATAATTCTTAATGGCTGGAATCGACTCGGCCTCTTGCGGCTTGCGATCTGCAACGAACTTCGCAAACTCTCCTTCCAGCAGTTCATCTTTAGATTTGAACCGAGGAATCAGACCGTAAACCTTTTCGAGAATCTCTCGCAGCGTGAGTCGGCGATCCACCGCTGCCGCCCTGCGCAGCTTTTCAAGCGTATAGAATTCCGTCGGCTTGTTGAATACTTCACGATTCACATAGTCGATGACGTGATCCCACTGGCCGGACTCCACACTTTCGGCAATGACCGGATCTTCCCGAACGGCGTCTTCAAACCTCTTGAAGAACATCCGATCGATCCGCATACCTTCTGGACCGACGGCCTCCTCTTTGATGGAAGAAAGGATATCCTTCAAAGCATCGCGCGAACCACGGAAGATGAAGATTGCCGACGAACCATATGTCGCGGTGACCTAGGCCGATCAAATACCGGGTCATGTCCTGACAGCCCTGGATATCATCGGAAAAGACAATGTCGCCCCTCAGTGTCTGCGGGCATTTCTGAACATTGTTTCCCAGAACCGCGTACGTGATCCCTTTGTGATCCAGTAACTCCAGGAGGTTAGCGGAGTTCGCTCCCGCTACGATTAGTGCTCGCACCAGGTCTTGGCGTTGTAGTACCTCGGGCAGCCGAAGCTCTTTCCAGGAGATATTTGATGAGTAGTTGAAAGACAGGAAGATCATATCCCAGCCATTTGCGGTGCAGCAGGCCTCTGCACCCAACAGAATCCTGGAATGGAATGCGTGTAATATAGCCCGACTGCTAAGCAGGAATGCCAAAGTTTTGGTTTTGTTCCGTTGAGAGAGATCGACATGCAGTTTTGCCGACGCTTCGAGTACAGCATCGCGAATGGCAGGGTCCACTCGGCTGTTCCCCCTCAACACTCGTGAAGTCGTGGCAACGCTAACCTGCGCTGCGGAGGCAATTTCGCGAAGACCTATCTTGTGTTTTTTAGGATCAGTCTTGACTTTCATATGCATCTACTGACCTAATGGGATGGACCCGTCCTGACTGAGCGAGTTGTTAAGCTCGGCACAGGAGGTGCATCGATATGAAGGCAGCGACGATTGGTCTGGACATAGCGAAGCAGGTTTTCCAGGTTCACGGGGCGGACAAGACCGGGAAGGTAGTGTTCCGCCGCAAGCTGAGGCGGAGCGAAGTCGCCCGGTTCTTTGCTGAGTTGGAGCCGTGCCTGATCGGGATGGAAGCCAGTGGAAGCGCTCATCGCTGGTCGCGAGTCCTGACCGCGTCTGGTCATACCGTGCGGCTGATGGCTCCTCAGTTTGTGAAGCCATATGTGAAGTCGAACAAGAACGACGCCAACGATGCGGAAGCGATCTGCGAAGCAGTCACTCGGCCCCACATGCGCTTCGTTCCCCAGAAGTCGGTTCAGCAGCAGGATCTGCAGTGCCAGCATCGGGTGCGAAGCCGCTTGGTCGGCTGCCGGACACAGGTCGTTACCCAGCATGTGGGCCAGGTGCGGAGCGGCTTGCCTGCGGTGTCGGAAGATGCCGAGAACCAACTTACCGGCGTTGGCCGTCAACTCTTCCATGGTCTCTATGAAGAACTCGCACAGTTGGATGAGAAGATCGAGGCCGCCGATCGACAGATTCACTTGGCGTTTCAAGGCCATGAAGGTTGCCAGCGCATCGGAGCCGTCGAAGGCATAGGGCCGTTGACAGCGACAGCGATTGTCGCCGCTATCAGCAACGGGCGAGCTTTTGCAAATGGGCGACAGTTCGCCGCATGGCTGGGGCTGGTGCCGCGCCAGAACTCCAGCGGCGGCAAAACCAGGCTGATGGGCATCAGCAAGCGAGGCGATCCGTACTTGAGAACGCTGCTCATCCACGGAGCACGATCCGTGGTCTACCGGGCTAAGAACAAGACCGACAGGCGCAGCCTCTGGATCGTGGATAAGCAACAGCGCCTGGGAACGACCAAGGCCTGTGTCGCGGTCGCCAATAAGAACGCGCGCATCGTCTGGTCGCTCATCGCACGAGACCAGGTATATCGTCCGGCAGCGTAGCTGCCAGAGGAGTTTGCAATAGAAGCTTTCCCAACGAGATGCTGGAGCCGCCAACGATGGCGCAACCGGTGAGACCGACTTCTTCAGAACCTGACGGGGGCAGGGCCATTCAAGGCCGATGACCTGATAAGGAGAAGAAGCGCAGATTCCATTATGGCCAGAGCGGAACGCCCTTCCGCTCGATCACAGGCCGGATATATGTGCGCGTCTCTATCCTGCTGCGACAACGAAGAAAGCTCTTGCATTCAGGACGGGTCCATATATGCCCCCATTTTCCGCACGTTGATAATACAACTCATCCAGCCGCAGCCGAAGCGGTGGGAAAGTGAAAAACGGCATTATCGTTTTTCAAGCGGACGGAGTCCGCATCTTTTCCACGGCTTGCCTTTGCCGCGAACTCTGATGGCGTCAGATAGTTCAGGCTGCTATGTGGCCGGCAGTCGTTGTAGTCGCGCCGCCACTTGGCGATGATGCGCCTGGCCTCGAACAAGTTCTGGAACCAGTGGATGCGCAGGCACTCGTCGCGCAGCTTGCCGTTGAAGCTCTCCACATAGCCGTTCTGTGTTGGTTTTCCAGGTTGCGTGTGGATCAGGTTGATCTTCCGTTCCAGGTTCCAAGCCAGAAAGTGTCTACTGGTTAGTTCGGGCCCGTTATCGCAGCGAATCGCCTGCGGCCGACCGCGTTCGGCGATGATCTGGTCGAGCACACGTGTCAAGCGTAGCCCTGCAAAGCTCGTATCCACCTCCATGGCCAGGCTCTTCCGCGTGTAGGCATCAATGACGTTTAGCACGCGGATCGTGCGGCCCCGATGCCACTACATCATGCACGAAATCAAGAGCCCACTCCTGGTTGGCAGCTGTGTAGACGCCCAGCGGAGCGCTCACACGCACGCAGTGTTTCCGCTTCTTCCGACGCAAGGCGAGACCGGCATCGCGGTAGATCCGATGAACGCGCTTGTGGTTGACGTGCTCACCTTCACGCCCGAGCAACACATGCAGGCGACGATAGCCATAGCGCGGCTTCTCGCGGGCCAGAGCCACCAGGCGCTCGCGTAGTTTTTCATCGCGATGACGTGGCTTGTAGCGATAGCTGGACACTGGAACCAGCAACAGGCGGCAAGCGCGGCGCTCCGTGAAGGCGTACCTGGCTTGAACGTGCTCGACTGCTGCCTTCATCGCGTCGAGCTCCAGCCGTTTTTTTCTATGATTGATTGCAGGGCTTCCTTATCCAGGCTCAGATCCGCGACCAGCTTGCGCAATCGACCGTTTTCATCCCGCAATCGCTTGCCCTCTTGTGCCTCGCTCACATCCATGCCACCATACTTCGCCTTCCAGGCATAAATCGTGTGCGTGCTGACGCCGACCTCGCGGGCCACGTCCTCGGCCTTGCGCCCGGCTTCCATCTGCTTCACCGCCGCAATCATCTGTGCTTCGCTGTGCTTGCTCCTCGACATCTCCGACCTCTCCTGAATACGAAAATCGTACTCGGTTATGTGCGGATTTTGGGGAGCAGGTCAGGCGATCGCGGGGATCTACAGTGATTCGAACAATGTGACTCATGGCTTCTTGCGAAGTCCCGAAGGTGAATTCACGACGTTCGACGCTCCTGGAGCCGGCACTGGGTACTATCAAGGCACGGGATGCTTCTCCGATTGCCCTGTTAGCCTCAACGACTGGGGAGTTATCACGGGAGTGTATGTTGATGCGAATTATGTCGAGCACGGCTATCTGCGAACTCGCGACGGGAAGATTGTCACAATTGATCCAAATGGCTCGCAAGGAACTTTGCCGAATGGCATCAACAATGGGGGGGCAATCACGGGATACTATCTCGACGCGAACGGCGTCTACCATGGCTTCTTAAGAATTGCGTATTAATCGTTGCCTATTAAGCCACTCGAGGGGACGAGCTACTCCCAGATTCGTCCCTTCGA
>JBAVOQ010000020.1:0-10313 GCA_049692235.1 Acidobacteriaceae bacterium
AACGGTTGATTCCATCGTCGCCAAACTCGCCCGATGCCGCCAGACTCTGGAACAGATCCAGCCTGGATGCACCATCCCAAAAAACAGGAAACGAATGTCCAGCTAATTCGTGGACACTACACTAGCAAAACACAATCGCCATCCGACCGATTCTGGTGGCGATTGTTGTCTTGATTTACATCCTCAGGGTAACGAGTCATCATCACCCGGCGCATAAATCGGCTCGCGTTTCTGAGGGAAAAGACCAGGCTGTCTTCGCAGCAGCGCATGGAGCACGCGATTCGCAATTCGTGTTGCGAAGTCGACTTCGTTGTCCAAAGCCCGATCTACGTCTGAAAACTTAGCATCATCCGGCGAATGTGCTGCCCATCTCGCCGTGCGGATCGCCACGACTAAAGTTGCCGCGATGACCAGAGCCGGACCGAGCTTCGGCCAATCGGGGCATATCTTATTTCCGATCTCTTCCACCAAGTGAGTATAGCGAATAAAAAGCGACACTGAAGCATTCCTCTGCAATGTTCCAGCACTTGCCGCCAAAGGCAGTAGATAGATCGGTGGCATCCGTCGGCGACGATGAAATCGAAGGTTTCGATAGGAATGGAAGGATATCGCGAAAATAGGTTTCGTCGCCCGTGGACTCATAATGGACAATGAGCTGATCTGGCCATCGCGCAAGATGGTCGGGCAGCTTGACCATGTATTTTGTGGATTGGACCTCAACCCCACCTAAATTTTGGCCAGCGGGCTTGGCCTCAATGACGCCAGCGCTTTCCCACCGACAAAAAGCAGGTAATCGCAGTCCGCATTGGGCAGGGAGAACTCGCGCACCGCGACATCCTCCTGCGCTGCGGTCGAGAGCTGCCTTGTCCTGCAGCACCCACCCTGCAGCGGACAAGAGGGCATCTATTTTTTCCCGAGCCTGCTCTTCTGGGGTCACTTTTGCACCGGGGAATCGCTAGAGGTGGATACCCTAATTATTTTCAGTTCACAAAGTCATGTGGAGCCGCTTCCGCAACAGCATACGTTGGCGAGTGCGCAAGCAACGCAAAAGAGCAAAATGCGTACCTAGATTCGTGGGAAAAAACCTTCCCTTAAACGATAGGGGGACTAACCTTCCGCGCCCATGCCGGATGCTATCTGATGGCTGGAGTCGGGGCCGGAGGGTCAGATATACCGCCACTATTCGTCCGGTTTACCGTCGGTCGGATCTAGTGTGGATGATGGCTCCACCCGGTGAAGCGGCGGGGCGTTGCTTATGCGGGCCAGATAGGGCGCGAAGAGCTCCCGAAAGTGGGAATCTTCCAGCCCGGTAGTTTCGTCACAGAACACCTCCGCGGCTCCTGGCATTTTCGCCCAACCAAAAAGGCCCTCAAGCGTGAAGCCCTGGAGGAATGACTCCATCGCGATCGAAAACTTGGTCACCGGTTTCTCCAGGTAGATTTTACGCCTGCGGGTTATCGAGAGTTCGTGCGTTTTTGACCACATCGCGATATTGCTTGCCCGATTTCCAGTTTTTCTCTCTTTTTTCAAAAAAACTCGGCCAAAACTTTTAGGAACGCTTGCGCTTGGTACTTCTCCTTGGACGTTGAATTGCGCGGAAGGAATCAGAACCTGCGCATTCACGCAGGAGGAATATCTATGCAGCAGGAACCAAGAAAGTTTCCATTGTTGGAGGAGGTCCTCACCAGCCGGGGCCTCCCATTAAAAGGCACATACTCGAACCGCGATCTGGCCGCGATGTTCGGAGTATCGATTCGCTCCATCCAAGCCCGAATTGCGACCGGCCAACTCCGCCCTCGTGACCTGCCTGGTCGGGCTCGCTTCCTTTCAAGCGACCTAGAGGAATACCTAACCAACAGCCGGAAATCTCATTGCACACCCCCGTCTGATGACACGTGCTCCGTGCGACAGGTTTCCGCGCGGCGGAACATGCCTGAGACTCCTCAGTCGGCGAATTTCGACACTCCACCCCACACACGAAGGACCCCAAGATCGGGAGCTCAGGATGGGATGGCCATCGGAAAGAAATGGTCAGCAACTACTCGCGATCAGGGGGAGGAAACGTGCAAAGGATATTCATAGGATCTACAAACTCAAGGCCAATGGGCTCCATGGTTTTGATGGGGGAGACCACAGTTCCCTCTATCACCGGACGGGATAGAAGCCGCCAGTCTGTTACCGGCGTGTACCTTCACTGTTCTTCGCTATATTTCTTAACCGCTCGCGAAAATACGTTAACTCTGAGCAAGTTCGCCGACCTTCGTGCTCGTTCGCCGTTTATCTGCATTATCGGTGACGTCTTTCACTCGGAATAATCGCCACGCGAAAGGTCTCGGCCTGTCAATCCATCTAGGCGGCCTTTCTGCCGCCCTGAGCCAAAACCCAAAATTCTCGAGTATTACGTCGCCGTGGATGCCAAAACTGCTGGAAAGCATACCCGAAGACTCGGGCGAAGAGACTCAGAGACGCAAAGAAGAGAAGTATCTGCCCTATTCGGTACTTTGCGATATTGTTCCTTCAATTCGCCGCGAACGTGAGCGTATCCCGGAAAGTCACCGCAAAGCAATCGCACTAAATGTGCGAGATGAATTAATAATTCTATGGCTTCTGACTCTCCCCTGGAGGCAGCGCAATATTCGGGAATGTCGCGTTGGAGGTCGGAATCCCAATTTGCTTCATGGCCCTTTACCCCGGATGGCCAGCATAACTAAGCCGGATTGGCTACTAGAAGCTGAAGAACAAAACGGTCCGCTTGAGGTATGGCAATTTCGGTTTTCTCCGAGTGAGACAAAGACTGGGAATGATATTTATTGCGTACTCCCAGAACGCCTCATTCCGCTGCTCGAAGAATATCGGAATTCACATCGTCCTAGTCTTATTGGGAACAATGACCCCGGAACTTTGTTCGTCAGTGATCGCGGAAAGGCATTGACGCAAGCGACGGTCCGCAACATCGTCTCTCGGCTGACCCTGAAGCATGGCGGCAAACTTGTTACCCCTCATATGTTCCGCGATATTTTCGCGTACATGTGGCTTGAACTAGCTCCAGAGGACTATTTGACCCTGTCAAAGATCCTTTGGCACCGTAATATCCAGACCACAATTCGGATCTACGGAAGGCGATTCAACGAATCCACAGCACTTGCCAGAATGGAAAGATTACTGCGGTGATGGATCGTGCCGAAAGCGGAAAAGGTGCTTCTTCACGGACGGCAGCTATCAATCTCAGACGTGTAAACAGCGATAGCGTTCTCAACCCTCTTGAATAGGTCTTTGTAATCGACAATGTAGCCAAAGTCCTTGTCCTCGCCGTCAAGCCGATTGGTCCGGCATATCGCCTGGAACAGACCGTGGTCCTGCATAGACTTGTCGATATACAGATAGGTACCAGTGTGCCCATACAACGTATTCGCAAACGGCGGGTTAGGGGGGCCGAAGAGAAATACAAAATAGCGAGTCCATTCATTGCTTGTGTTGCGGATCGCTGGATCCAGCACATGATCCCTCCCAACGAAGGTCAATCATTGCTTCGTCGGGAGCCTATCGAAAATTGGTGCGATCGAAGGCACCACGTTGAGATCCTTCGTTGCACGGAGATTGAATTAACTCTGCTGCGATGACGCTGCCTAGGCTCCCTCAATTCGAGAAAATAGTGGCTTTGAAAGCCGCAGAGCGACCATACAGAACACCATCAGGACTGAGGCAAGCACAAGTCGTGGGTAGACTGCATCATTTCGAAAGAGTTCGATAACCAGGATCAGGCTGGCGAGCACCAGCAATGTTACCGACATTGCGCGATGAAACCGCTGCATTCCGTATTGCAGATCGCATAGTGCCCACGATTCCGCCAGCAGAGTACAAAATGACGTCGAGATAGATCATTCGCAGCGCAATGCGCTCGTGGACCACTCCCAGCAATACGAAGATGTATGCCACAAGGATCGTGGTGAAAAGCTCCAGAAAATCTTCTACCCAGAGATGGACAACCCAGAATCTCCAGAAGTCAGTTGTGGTGAAGTGCTGTCCAGGATTTGCGAGTAGCCCGACGCCATAAAATGCCGGAATCGAAAGTGCCGAAAAGAAGAAGAGCCAAGGCATATTTCCGACATGTTCAGAATCGAGTCGGCCTCGAAGTCCCCTGTACAGGATGATGACCCAGAACACTAAACCGAGAGTAAGGAGAATCTGCCAGACGCGGCCCAGGTCGAGATATTCAAACCCCTGCTCGCCAAACCATGTGCTATGTGTCAGGCCCTGAATGCCCGCAAACTCTCCGGCGAGGCTTCCAACTACGACGACAACGAGTGCGCCCAATAAGCAATATGCAAGCGCTTTCTGTCCACGGGGCTCGCGTCCGGAGATCATGGGCGCAAGGAAAATGCCTGCAGCAAGATAAGAAGTGGAAACCCAGAAAATCGATAGCTGTACGTGCCATGTCCGGACAATGTTGAACGGGAGAAATCTACCCAGGTCGATTCCGAAGAAGCTCTGCAGATCGGCTCGGTAGTGCTCGGAGGCGCCTCCAAGCAGTGTCTGAACCAGGAACAGCGCAGCCATCACAAAGAAGAACCAGGCGCACGCCCTTTGAGCGGGAGTCAGCATAACCTCGTCCGGAGCTCGGAACGACATGCTCTGCTGTTCTCGTCCGTGCCACCCGAGAAGATTCCAACGTCCAAACGAGGCCAGCAGCAACCCTGTCCCGCCCAGAAGCGCAGCGAGCGACAATACACTCCACACAATCGAATCCGCGGTTGCGTGATTTCCGACCAGCGGTTCCGGAGGCCAATTATTGGTATAGGAATACGAGTGCCCGGGCCGCGCCGCTGCAGATGCCCACGCAGTCCAACTGAAGAAGGCCGTAAGTTTACGAATCTGCTCAGGGTCGCGAATCGCATTCGGGCGCAGGCCGAACTTCGAAGTTGGATTGCCAAAGAATGATGCATAGTAGGCCCGGCACTCCTCAAACGCCCTGGTCTGCGACTCGGTGTAAGTCAGCGTTCCAGTCGTTTTGTCATATCGGTTCGCCTTAAAGTCCTGAATCGTACGGGCTGCCGCGGTATCGGTATTTGTCTCGCCATAGATGCGGATGGTGGAGAGTGCAGCGTGATGCAGGTACTCGGTCGTGAAATCTGGCCCAAGATAAGCGCCGTGACCAAAAATCGATCCGTATTCCATCAACCCGTTTTCGAGAAAAATTCCCTGGCCGGCCATGATGTCGGCGCGCGTGAACAGGGTCAATCCGTTGGCGTCTTGAACGACCTGAGGAATGGGCGGCTCATCGGTATAGGTGTAGTAGGTAAGGATACCCATGATGAGAAAGCCGACAATCAAGACGATGCCTGCCGCCTGGACCCAACCGTTGGCGATCATGAGCGACCGTTTGCCAGTAATCTGCATTGAACCTCCAGGGTGAGATGTTGGAGCCGGACTGGGAGCAGGGAAGTGGCGAACCTCAAGCCTAATTGCGCAGGCTCTCATCACAATAGTTCGTTTGTACCTTCGGAGGAAACAATTGTCATAGTGCGTCGATCCCCGGGGTTGACCGCTGTTTTATTTGCGCGGTTCGGGGATGCGAAGCTTGTGCCACGCAAGGGACTTCAAATGAGGCGGCGCTGGAGGGCATGCATGACCGCCTCAAGTCGATTATGCGTCCGTAGTTTCTGGTTAATGTGGTGAAGATGATTCCGAAGCGTCTGCGGGCTGATACCAAGCGCTTTGGCAATTCGCGGCGCTGTCGCACCCACCGCAAACATTCTCAGGATTTCAAGCTCCTGCGAGGATAGAGGCGTAATTGGCGCCGCCCCGGTCACGGCGACTTCCAGATTGGCCACTTCTTTAGAAATGGCGACCATGCGGCCGAAAACCTCTTCACGCTTTTTTTGCGCACTGATGTCCCGTACAAGGTGAACAAGGAGTGATCTGCCAGTCCGCCGGTTCAGAAAAGAAATGGACGAAAGATTGACCCAGATTCGCTCGTCACTACGGGTCGTCACATTCAGATCGAAATTCGGTAGGTGACTCGCGGATTTGACGCATCGCAACGCAGCACAGCCTTCCTGACAGACATCTGTTCCCAAAGCTCCAATTCCGTGCAGGACATCGGAGCAGGTCCTTCCGAATACCTCCTCCGCGGGATGGCCAAATAGAGCCTCTGCTGCATCATTCCAGAAACAGATTTCGCCCGTCTCGCGGACGGCAAAAACCGCATCCGCTGTGTTTTCGAGAAAGGCGAACAGTTCCGCTTCCAGCATGTTCACATATTAGAGCGTCTTCCCGGACAGCGTCCGAACGATAGAAGTGAAGTCTAGTCCAGCCACGATGGTTGTACATGATGTCTGTAAACCAGGCGCTTACGCGGTTTCCATACGGCACATGCGGCATGCGCCCTAAAGAGAGACCCGGGTAGGAACAGAACGACGGGATTTCAATCGCCGCCCGCTTGCATCCATCGAGGAGCAGCGAACCTGGACCTTCCGGGATCTTCTATCCGTCCACGATGATCGCGACTTCAGCCATTGATTCCTGCCACCGCCGCTTGAACCTCCGGAGATTTATGCATGATCGGGAGCCGTCGCTTCAGGCCATGCAATGGTGAGCAGAAACGCGCACTCCTCCAGCGCTTCAACATCATGTTCAAGACCACGCTCAAGAGCGAGGAGGTCTCCAGGATGAAGGTCCTCCATCCGATCATCGGGAAGATGTACCCGGATCTTCCCCAAAAGTGCATGGACGGAGACCGGCCCTTCGGCGCGATGATGGCTCATGTAGCTTCCCGGCTTCATCCGTATGAGGACGATGCGAAACTCAGGATACTTGACGATCGTCTCCGAACTACGACCGGCTTCATGTTGCCATGCTTCGGCACTCTTCAGTTTTTCCAGCTCATCTTTAAGGTTCTTTCGGATGACCTGGTTTGCAAGCTCCGGCAGGCGAGTCATACTTTTGCGGTTATTGGCAGTGCGATGATTCTCTTCAAATCCGCTCATGAAGCACCTTCATCTGATTTGTCTCATTGCGAGGAAAGACCCGACCTCGCATTGGATTGCATTGAGCCTATGCCTCAGTGAAGACGCTTTGAATGGTCTGGTTGTAATGGGAACCGGGACAGTTGTACTTCTCAATTGTCGATTCATCGCCACGACAATCTTCACAGTGTCTCAGGCTGCTCTGAATCACCATCACAGCGTTGTGCGCGACTGACAAGATTGCATCGTCTGTGCTGACCCTGCATCTGCAGGACAGAGCATGACGGTCCCGCTCTAATTGAAATTGCAGTGAACAGGCAGGAGTTGGCAATGCCGCATTCTCTCAAACTGGACCAGATTGTCGACCTCAATCTCTCTATGATCAAAGCCATTCTGAACGGCCGCGGCGACGAAGTCATCGACCTCGCCCGAACTAATTTGTTCAGGTGAATTTCTCGCGATACCCGGCCCTGCTCAGCGTTCGCCGAGAACTATGCCGACCAGTGACTAAAGTCCCTGCAACAGGCTTGTGGCGTGGCTAATCTGAGCATGGGGGTGAGACAAATGATCAACGCCAAACAGACTGTCGGTGAAATAGCCAACCGCCAACCTTCGACAATCGAAGTGTTCGAGCGACTCGGAATCCAATACTGCTGCCATGGAGATGAGACGCTCGAAGCAACCTGCGGATATCTGGGGTTGCCCGTGAATGGAGTTCTCAGCGAATTGAATCACGTAGCCGACGCAAACAGCACAATAAAGGCTCCGTGGGCAGACCCAATACTAAGAGTATTGATCGAGCATCTGGTTCGGACCCGCGCGGTTCTGATTCAACGAGATCTCCCACGCATTCAACTTCTGGCAGGTACCGTGAGTTCGTGCCATCTTCGGGAACATCCCAACGCAATCCACGTTGCTCAACTTTCTGGGACACTTGCGCATGAAGTTGCCTCGCATTTTACCGAGGAGGCACAAATACTTTTTCCGAAGATTCGAGAGCTTGAACTGGCCTATGTGGAAGGCAGTTCTGAGAAAGCAAAACTGGGCGGCGTACGCAGCGACTTAACGCAGATGACGCATGAACATGGCGCAGTAGGAGATCTCCTGTCCAGAATTCAGGATCTTACAGAGGACTATGACTCCACCGCGACCACGTGCGTTTCGTACCGGGAGATTTGTCAGAAGCTGAAGGAATTGGACGGGGAAGTCCGCCAGGAGGTTCATTTGGAGAACAACGTTCTCTTCAATCGAACTTTGCAAATCTCCGAAGCACTCTACGGTTAGCCGATGGTCAATATCGAAGCCTGGGAGCGCGGTTTTCTCGGACCGTCCGCCTGGCGAAGGGATGGATGAAATGATTCAGGTCAAGCGAGCATACGAAGCCGCGAGTAAAGAAGACGGAGTCCGTCTCCTGGTTGAGCGTCTCTGGCCGCGAGGCATCAAGAAAGAAAACCTGGTGGTTGAAGGTTGGCTCAAAGACCTTGCACCGAGTACGGAACTACGGAAGTGGTTTAATCACGATCCAACAAGATGGGACGAGTTCCGTGAGCGGTATTTCCGGGAACTGGAGAAGCATCCTGCCGCCTGGGAGTTGCTACTCGCTCGGACTCGACACGACCGGGTGACCTTGGTTTTCAGCGCGCACGACACCCAGTACAACAACGCCATCGCACTCAAGCAATTTCTTGAAAGTAAGGCGAAACGCAAATGAGCAGAAACAGAGAGCACGTGACAGATGTTCCAGGTTCAGTGACAGAGGGTTCATTGTGTTCCTCCTGATCCGCGACCAAAATCAAAGCAGAGGTAGATCGGTTGCGCGGGTTGAGTTGGGAAAGCATCTGGCGGCCTTTTCAAAGGAGGAGCTGAAATGTATGGAAGAGTAAACGAAAAGCATCGCTGGGGCGTAATTTTGGCAGGGGGCGACGGAAACCGTCTCAGGGCCTTGACGCGCCTAGTGTCGGACGAAGACAGGCCGAAGCAATTCTGCCCGCTGCTGGATGGAAAAACACTTCTTGCCCAAACTCAACTCAGAATTGCAGAAACGGTCGATCCTGGCCGAACACTGTTTGTACTGAATAAGGTCCATGAGCCCTTTTATCGGAAAGAACTTGCGAGAGTCCGGGCGATCCAAAAAGTAGTGCAGCCAAGCAATCGGGGAACGCTCCCCGCTATTCTCTGGAGCTTACTGCGCATAGTTCGATCCGATCAGCATGCAGTCGTCGCATTCTTCCCGTCGGATCACTATTACACCCAAGAAGAGAAGTTTATTGCGGGCATCACTTCCGGCTACGAACTCGCAGAACTCCACCCGCGGAACATAATCCTTTTGGGAGCAGTGGCTAATCGCCCCGAGACCCAATACGGCTGGATCGAGCCAGAACCTTCTGTGGTGAGTCGCCTTGGCAACCGACTAACCCGTGTACGGCGCTTTTGGGAAAAGCCCTCGTCCGAAATAGCACAAAGCCTATTAGATCAAGGTTGTCTCTGGAATACGTTCGTGATGGTTGGCCGAGCCAGTGCTTTCCTGAGAATGATTCAGCAAACAGTTCCCAGCATCTACCGCGAGTTTGAATCGACGCTGACGTTATCTAGCCCCTGCCTGGAAGCCGAGGTGATGCAGTCTATCTATGACAGGCTTCCTGCAGCCGATTTTTCAAAATCGGTATTGGCGGCGAACACCGAAGAGCTCTGTGTCGCAAGTCTCGGCGATATCGGATGGAGCGACTTGGGAGACCCACGGAGACTCATCACAACCTTGTTTGAGTCCGGAATGGAGAATCCCTGGGTCTCATCGGGATTGTGCAATCAGTGTGGCGCCAGCCTGGCTTCATCTTGATATTGTTTCGGTATCTAGCTGCTGTCCATCAGAAGAGATCGTAGGCAGCTGGGCCAAGAAAACTTACCAAGCACAGTAGGCCCTGATTGGGAACGCTTCGATATGAGAATAGCCGAATGCTCACTCCAAATTCTTGAGATCCTCACAGAGCACGGAATCAATTTTCTTCGTAGCGTACCGTCAGCGTCATTTGGCACGGCCTTTGCTAGTGAACTTTGAAATGCTCTTCCCAGCCTGTCGTGAGCCCTGCATTAGGACAAAAGAGGCGCCTACTGTCGGCGTGGCCGTATCTGATCCCACACAGCGAACGTGAGAGGCGAATCCTCAAAGCTCTGTCCACGATGGGGTTGGAAGACTCTCGCTGATCGTCGCCAGCGTTGTGAGAACTCGTGAACGCTTCATGGGGATTGGGCAACTTCTGACGATGCCGACATTCTTCGCCAGCAATGCCATCTATCCGATCGCACTGATGCCGCAATGGCTGAAATCAATCTCGCTGCTCAACTCGCTCA
>JBAVOQ010000021.1:0-2009 GCA_049692235.1 Acidobacteriaceae bacterium
CAGGATCCGAAAGGTACAACTGTCCTCAGGCTCACTGCCCTCGGTCGTGGTCTCGGGCGCCTTGTCCATGATCCGCGGATACCGCTGCCACAGAACCTGACCCCTGAAATGCTGTTGCTCGTCCACAAATCCACCTAACTGTTAGTTTGTCAGCTTCTAGGCTGCGATTGATATAAGCGGAATCCCCTAGAAGCAGATCTCTTCGGGAAGAGGCACCCATCCGGTGAAGCGAGGCGCCACCAACTCCTCCAGGAGCGGCGGTGCTGGGTCGGGTGTAAAGTCCAATCGCATTTGAATCGGCCGCCGGCATGGAAGTGGTTGAATCCCAACGAGGTTATCCTCGGTGAGGTTCTCTGCGCCGCGTAGGTATTCCCAACGTTTTGCGAGGAGGCCCAGGAATCCCAGATGACAAGGCTTCAGCAGAACATTTGCCGATACCACAGCCTGAGATGAACAGTCGGCGTCGACATTGAAATGGAACTCGAGTCCTGTCGGTTCCTTCTTGCCCAGCCTGAATGTGTAACGGCTTCTCATCGGGCAGCCAGCCTTTCCGTAAGGTCGATGCCCGTCTTCTCCGTGAAGAGAGTCTGGCCTTCGCGGTAGGGAGTGTAATCGCCCGCGCGATCAAAGTTCATGATCTGACTGAGCCAGTCGAGAAACGCTCTGAGCACCGGACCTGAGCCGTGAACCAGGTACCAGTTGCGCATGGCCAGCAGTAAGACTGCGGGATTGATGGGAGGATGTGTATCACACAGGACTGACTCAACGACCCGGATTGTTTCGTCGTCCAGGCGGCCTGTCTTGTCCAGTGTGTGCTCCAAAGGATTTGCCATTTCTACTCCTATCCAACTGTTAGTTGACATCGGTTCGACCTTGGCCTGACAATGAACCCGGAGGGGCAATGCCACGCACTCTGGGAAAGCACACGAACCACTTCGGTCTGTTCATCCGGCGGCGCCGGCGCGAGCTGAGCTTGACTCAGCGTGAAGTTGCCGCGGCACTCAAGGTCTCTGCACCCGAGTTCGTTGGCATGATCGAGGCGGGTATTCGCAAACCGAACTTCGAGCGGCTTCCTGCTCTGGCAGAGGTCTTGAAAGTATCGACCCTTGAGATGATCCAATTGGCTTTCGCCGATGTCTATCCGAGCCTGGTCGGCTATCTCACCAGTGAGCAGACCGCCCAGACCGCCAAGGCCAATAGGATGGGTCAGAAGCTCTACGCCTTAACCCCTTCAATACGCCAGCCGATCATCAAGATGATCGACAAGTTCTATGCCGAACGATCCGTCGAGACGAAGGAGAGAGTGGCGTAGTCAACCTGTGCTGCAGTCAAGCTTTCCTTCTCCACCACCTCGCCGCGCCGGCGATCTCGCTCCTTGAGCAAAGCCTTCTCCTGAGCCTTTAAGTGCTTCGGAAGATCTTGCACTCTCGCACGCGATTGCTGGCGAGTTGCTTCTCGAATCTTCTGCGCAAAGTCAAGGCACTGCTGGACCTTCTCATCGGACATCTCCGGGATCCCCGCGAGGAACGGATCAACCCTCGTCATTGATGCGCGGCTCCTGGCCATACTTGGCCAGCAGTTCATTCAGCTTCTTGACGTAGGTACGCTTGACGGCGTCGACCGCCGAGCGTTGTTCGCCCTCCAGCTTGTCCAGCTCTGCACTGAGCTTCTTGCCTTCGTCTGCCGGCAGGAGGAACCGCGGGTGATAGAAGTAACCAGGGCTGTTCACGATCTCCACCGAGCCGTGTGTGGCAACCTGGTTGACCCGCCCATTGCAAAGGAATGGGAATAGATCGTAGTTCCAGAAGGCCCAGAGCTTCAACGAATCAGTCACTGGCCTTGTCCTTCTTCGGCTTCTCAGCAATGACAATCGAGACTTTCATCTGATTGATGCTGTGTCCCTTCACGCCCTTCCGCTTCTTGACTTCCTTCCAGGCGCGATTGAACGCTGTGCCAAAGTCGCTTGCCTTTGCCGTTGCAGACTGGCCCATGCAGACACTGGTCAGCTC
>JBAVOQ010000022.1:0-10565 GCA_049692235.1 Acidobacteriaceae bacterium
TGTTCGACGGGGCTGCCTGGGACCGCCTCAAATACCAGCTTGATTGTCCATTTCATCCTCAGAGATTAACCCAGCCCACAACTTTGCACACTCTCCTCACGAACGGGAACAGTTCTACGTCAGGCAAGCGGCGCAAATCTGGTGGCGATTCTAGCCTCAGATAGCTGGGATTCAAACTCTTCAACTCTTTCGGCTACATAGTAAATCCGGCAGTGGCAAATATGTTTACATTGGGGTGCCGCAGGTCAGGTACGGAACCGGACTCATCAATGTCGCCAACAACGTCATCGATGGTGCGAACGGCAAACATGATATCGGCCTGTTATACGAGTTAGGCGGCGGAGTGGGTCTCAAGGTATGGTCCGCTAACAACGTTCAAAATGTAGCCACCCCTCGCATAGCAGGAAGCGGTGTCACGTTCGTGACCGCGCAATAAATATGTGATGGAAAACCCTGCCAGGCGTGGCACCCGCAATTTGAAACAGGCGATATCGCATAAGAGAAGAGAGGGAGTAAATGAAACGATCGGGCTGTGTAAGTGGTCTGATTCGTGCTTTCGCGATTAGTGCTTGCCTGATTTCAGTCAGTGTTTTCGCGGCACCGAAATGATGGGATAAGGACGAAGGCTTCAGCGATCCATTAGGCTTTGGCTATTGAGGAGCAGAGCTGCTGGATCAGGAGAAGCCTTCAATGAAAATTATAGGATGTGATTTTCATCCGAGTTGGCAACAGGTGGCGGTTTTCGATGCGGAGAGCGGTGAGATAGCCGAGCTGAAGCTGATGAACGGTGATGGAGAGGCAGAGCGGTTCTATCGGGCGCTGGAAGCGCCAGCGCTGATTGGGATCGAGGCGTGCGGCAACAGCCAGTGGTTTATCGAGTTGCTGGAGCGGCTGGGCCACCAGGTGTGGGTCGGTGACGCGGCGCAGATCCGGGCCAGCTATGTGCGTAAGCAGAAGACGGACAAGCGGGATGCCGGGCACATTCTGAAGCTGCTGATGGAGGGCCGGTTTCCACGATTGTGGACGCCGAGCGCGGAGCAGCGAGACCTGCGCCAGTTGCTGATTCATCGGCACAAGCTGGTGGAGATCCGCACGCGGGTGAAAAACGGGTTACAACACCTGGCATTGAACCGTGGCTTACAGAAGCAGAGAGCCCTGTGGAGCGTTCGGGGGAGGGCTGAGTTGGAAAAACTTCCCCTGGAAGGCTGGACGGCCCGACGGCGCAAAGATTTGTTGCAACTGCTGGCGGAACTGGACCGGCACTTGAACGAACTGGATGAAGCGGTAAGCCGTGCGGCAGAACAACACCCGCAGGCGCGACTGCTGATGACGCAGCCGGGAGTGGGGCCGATTACCTCGCTGGCCTTTGTGTTGACCATCGGGGATGTGAACCGGTTCAAGCACAGCGGTCAGGTGGCCAGTTATGTGGGGCTGATTCCACGCGAGCATAGCTCGGGCGGCAAGCAGCGGCTCGGCTCGATCAGCAAGCAGGGCAACCGGTTCCTGCGCCAGTTGCTGGTCGAGGCAGCACAGACAGTAAACCGGTTGGATGAAGGATTTCGCAAGCAGTATCAGGCCCGCTGCCACCACAAGCCGAAAGGCGTGGCCAAGGTGGCTGCGGCGAGAAGATTAACTGTGCGACTCTACTGGATGCTCAAGCAGAACGTTGGCTATCCAGAGATCGTCCATATCGAGAGCAGCCCGCGGGTGCCCCTGGTCGGCGCAAGCCAGACCGATGAATTGATTGGGCGCTCTCGCATCCAGCAGTAGGCTGGATGTCCGCATGGAAGCATCATGGCCTGTGGTTAACGGCCGTATCGATGGTTGGTGGGGCGTATCAGCCCACCGTTTGGTGATGCAGCGTGAATCTACCGGAGCTCTGGTCCTCAACCCCTCTGGAAAGACAAGCGATGCTCACGCACCGCACAGCTGATCTGTGCCTTGACAAAGCCTTCGTCCTTATCGAGGGGTACCCTTCAGCGGTCCAACAGCCAGCGTGGCGGCATACGATTACGCGGAGATCGGTTTGCATGTCGCATCGCCCGATGCGCGCAATCCGTTCACGGATGTTTCGGTAGAGGGTGTACTTGAGAAGGCGGATGGAAGCAGGCAATGGAAGGTGGAAGGTTTCTGCGATTCAGCGGATGGCAGCGTGTTTCGCATCCGCTTCATGCCGGCGGCAGCGGGTGATTACAAGTACCGGGTAACGTATCGGCAGGGAAAGTTTGAGAAGACGAGTTCGGGCACATTTCATGCCTACGATGGCCATCTGCGGGGACCGATCCGGGTGGACCCGCAATATCCGTGGAGCTTCATCTGGGAAGGCACGGGGAAGCACTATTTCTACAATGGCACGACGGCATACTGGCTGGCGGGCTGGAAGGACGACCGGATCATCGATGCCAGCATCGCCCGCCTGCACCGGCTGAAGGTGAACAGAATACGGGTGACCCCGGCAGGGAGAGAGTGCTACTCCCTGTACGGAGAGCCGGTGATGGCCATCGACGATAGTTTCTCGGTTCGACCCTCGCCGTGGCCGCCGTGGATGCGCACGACTGCGTTCATCCGGGGTTCGATTACAGCCGGTTCAATGTTGCCTACTGGAGACGTTGGGAGGATATGCTGCGTTTTGCCCGGAAGGACAACGTCATCATCTCGGTGGTTCTGGACATGAACGACAGCGGAGTGCATCCGGCTGCAGGCAGCGCGGATGAACAAGAGTTCATCCACTATGCGGTGGATCGTTTTGGCGCCTTCTCTAATATCACCTGGGACATGGACCATGAAGCGAACGGCTACCGGACCGACCAATGGATCCACGATACGGGCACGCTGCTCGAAGGTTGGGACCCGTATAAGCATCTGGCTACCATCCATCCCGAAGGTGACTCGGCAGCGCATCAGGACCGCTACTCGGCCTGGTTTGGCTTCACCTCCAATCAGGAGTGGGTTCGAGGCCAGGCGCAGCACGAACTGATGCTGGAGTCGAGAAAGCTGCAGGAAAAGGCGGGCCGCATCATCCCGCAGACGAACGAGGAGTATGGGTACGAAGACTATAATCTATTTTTTATCGTGCCTGGAACAGATACGGCGGATGCATTGCGGCGAACGGCCTGGGCGATCACGATGGCGGGCGGCTATGGGGATACGGGCGAGACAGCGAAGCGGGGAACGAACATCTGGCCTAATACAGGCGGTGGCTGGATGAATGGGCGCGGGGACGACACCATGACCATGCTTCTCGGCTATGGCCACATGGTTGATTTTTTTACCGGCTTTGACTGGTGGAAGACGAACCCGGACGATCAGTTGGTGAACAAGGGCAATTGGTGTGTGGCCGAGCCCGGGAAAATCTATGCCGTGTACCTGCCCAACCCCTGGGCCCGGAAAGGGGAAGGCAACCATTCAACTGCAGGCTGGACATTACTCCGCCGAATGGTTCAGCGCATTGAGCGGCGAACGTATCCCGCTGCCCAATGTGGATGTGCCGGCCGGGGGAAGCTCCTGGGCCTCCCCGGAAGCGCCCGATACCTGCGATTGGGCTCTTCTTCTGGTGAACCAGAACCATTGAATCTTGCTTCGCCGGTCTCTACCGATGAAACACGCTCTACCAGCGTCACGTCAGATTGCACTGCGTCACCACATAAGAATTTGCAACATGAGAGGCAGGAAGCTGTGATGAAAAATGAAACCAGTCTCTCCTCTGGATCGAGACCTCAGATGTTACTCCCAAAGGAAGCAGATGCCCTGCGCGCAGTTTCATCTGGAAACCAGCGGTTGGCCGACCTGTCACGGCGTACCTTACTGAAGCTCGCGTCTGTGGCCATGGCTGGAGCCGGCGTGGAGATTCTCAAGTGGCCAGCATCAGCCTTGGCTGAGCAGAATAGGTTCAGCAATCGAAAGCTGCGCTTTGGCCTCAATTATGTTCCACGAAAGAACTGGTGGTACATATGGGAGAATTGGGATGCACAGGCTATTTCGGAAGACTTACGCGCGATTAGCGATCTGGGCATGGATCATATAAGGATCCAATGTCTTTGGCCATTTTTTCAACCTGGCATCAACTATATTGAACCTGTCATTGTAAACCGGGTTCTTGAACTGCTGGATTTGGCCGCAGGCGTGAACCTGGATGTTGAGATTACCGTTCTGAATGGATGGATGAGTGGTTATGCCTTCCTCCCGCCCTGGGTTGCCCCTCTAAAGAGCGGTGGTAACATTTTCACGAACGAAAAGATCATCGAGGCGGAAAAACTGCTTTTCCAATCCTTTGCCGACGCTGTCTGTAAGCACGAGCGTTTTATGGGGTTCGATCTCGGAAACGAAATTGATGTTCTGCAAGGGACTACTGGCAATCAAGCAACTTTGAGCGAGGCAGATCATTGGGCGAACGCAATGTTTAGCGAGCTTGAGCAGCTCGCACCTGAGAAGTTCCATGTAAATGGAGTGGACCATCTACCTTGGTTCGCAGATTCTGGATTCAGTCGGCATAATCTCGCAACGGCTGGCTCCGCCACTGTCCTCCACTGCTATGCATATTTTACCGGCGCCCTGAAGTGCTATCGGTACAACGAGCCTGGTAGCCTTCACCTTCTCGAATATATGGTAGAGCTGGCCAAAGCCTATCATCAAGACGATGGACGTCAGGTGTGGGTAGAGGAGGTAGGGACCTCCAGCGAGTGGATGCCGGAAGAATACATTCCTGAATATGCCACTGCATTATTACGGAATGCCACCAGTTGTGGGGGAATTTGGGGGTTCACTTGGTGGTGTTCGCACGACATAGATCCTTCGATCAAGGGATTTCAAAGCCTGGAATACACGCTAGGAGTACTAGATACGAAGAATCGGGTGAAGCCCATTGGCAGAACGCTTGCAAGGCTTGCAGAAGAGATGCGCCGCAATCCTCCCGAGCCGCTGAAGCGCTCTGTGGCTCTGGTGATCCCTGACAATAAATTTCCATCGCAGGGTCGCTTACCTGGGTGGACCATTGCAAAGCAATTCATGGATATGATTGAGAAAAACCGTCGTCCGACTATCATCCTGGAAAGCCGCGCCAAAGATGACCGTTATCTGCAGGCGAGGGGGATTGAAGAGCTTGTACAAGCAAAAGCAATGGGTTGAGATCTCTTCTATAGGATTGTAAAGAAGTAGCTGGTCCGACGGCTGTGCATGGCTGATGTCCAATGCGAAGTACCATGGCTAGAGAGGCAGACGGTTTGGAACAGGGGACTGTATCAGAGTTGGGGGCGGCACAACATAGGTAGTACTCTCAGGTAGTCGTTTTCCCGAGGTTTTGGTCGGGATGGGAGGTTCCGATGGAGTTTCGGATTTGGGTCGAAACGCGCCTCGACGACCGCATCCTGGAACGGGAGTTGGTTTCCCGGGTGGAGCGGCCGGCATCTGGAATCGGGCCTGAAGAGATCGGCCTGACACTGGAAGAAGGCAAGACCGTACTTCGAAAAGTGCAAGCTCGGATTGTTCAAACCCAGGTGGATATGCTGGGTGCTGCTCACAGGGGATGCTTCCGGTGTGGCCAGAACCAGCGCGTCAAGGATTTGCGCACCCGCACGGTCCGAACGGTCTTTGGAACCGTTCAAGTTTCTTGCCGCCGCTATCTTCGCTGCAATTGTCAAGGCGGAAAGAAGGCGACCATCTGGCCTCTCCACCGACATCAACTGTCGGGAACCTCGCCGGAACTTCAATACCTCTACGCCAGCTGGGGCAGCAAAGTGCCGTATCGCCGGGCAGCAGCGGTGCTGGGCGAGTTGCTTCCCATTTGCGATTCGGGCGTCTCACATGCTACGCTTCGTCGCCATACACTCGCAATCGGTGGCCGACTCGATCAGCGAGTCACAGAACCGGACGAGTACGACTGGCCTGAACCAAGGCGCGAACCCGTTACAGCAGCACAGAACCTTAGCGTTGCGATCGATGGGACCTATGTGCGAGCCGATGGAATGATGGGCCTTGGGGAATACCACGTTGTAGCAGGCCGTATCGAGCGCGAAGGCCGGCTGGGCGACCATTTCGCTTGGGTCGCACAGCACCCCATGTGCGATGCCGAGGTTTTCATGAAAGCCGCACTGGATGACAACGGTTGGACACAGGCATCCCGCGTCAGGGTGCTGGCTGATGGAGCGGATGGTTTGAGCAATCTCGTCAATGCAGCGACGGAGAAGACGACCCACAGGGTTCTCGACTGGTTTCACATCAGCATGCGTCTGCGGCCAATTGAGCAGATGGCGCCAGGGATTGCGTCGATCGTTGGGGATGCCGATCCTATTCTGACCGAATTGCTTTGCGTGAAGATCCATCGAGTTCGCTTTCAGATGTGGAATGGGCATTGGCAGGCCGCCCTGGACCGTTTGGGAGCGATCTACCGGGCTACAAAGAAGTTCTTGAGTTCATTGTGCAGTGCCGATCCAGACCGAATACACAGGTTTCGGAAGCACATGCTGGATCTGCGTGACTATTTGTGTCGCAATCAGGTCGCGTTAAGAAACTACGCTCAAGACCGGAGGAAAGGGCTCAGGATATCCAGCGCTCTGGCCGAATCTGCAATGAGTCACCTGGTCAATCAAAGGATGGGAAAACGCCAGCCGATGCGCTGGTCTGCAGAGGGTGCCCACCTCCTCCTGCAGGTTCGTTGCGCCGTCCTCGACAATCGGCTCGAAATGCTCTTCCGCGAGTGGCTGCCGAAGTTCCGACCACAAATTCCTCAACCACTACTCGTAGTCTGATCGCCCCCAGCTTTGATACAGTCCCTTCGCCATACCCTCAGATTCGCAAATTCCAAATCAGCATTCAATACCGATCTGCACGAAGAAGGTGATTACTCAGACACGCTCCTAGTGTCTAATTTCGTAAGTTAACGATAGTAATTCTCAACTGGGAGCCTTTGACTTCGCGTTTGCGCCAGACGAACGGTTTGGCGGTGGGGCCATAGGCGGCCACGAAGTCTTCGATGGCTTGGCGCAATTGCTCCAGGTTGCAAAACGACGCTCCACGCAATGCCTTGCGGCTCAGGATGCCAAACCAGATCTCCACTTGATTGAGCCAACTGGCCGAGGTTGGCGTGAAGTGGAACGACACATTTGGGTGGGCTGCCAGCCAGGCATCGTTCTTCTTATGGATGCAGTAGTTGTCCAGGATCACATGGAGCTCTTTTCCCGCAGGTAGACCCTCGACCACCCGGTCCATAAATTCCAGAAACTCGAGGCGGCGTTTTTGCGCGGTCGTCTGGGTGTGCACAGTCCCCGTAGCGACCTCCAGGGCGGCAAACAGATTCAGCGTGCCCTGTCGCTTGTAGGTGCTCTTAAAACCACGGACGATCTTCCCACTGCTCGTTTCCACGTATCCGGTCCTTCGCTCCAACGCCTGCATGCTGGGCTTTTCATCCACAGAAAGCACCAAGGCCTGCTGCGGAGGGTTCAGGTACAGTCCCACGATGTCGGCCGCTTTGGCGGCAAATTCCGGGTCTGTGCTGACGCACCAACTGCGCTGCCGGGCCAGGCAGATACCTTCTTTGCGCAGCACGCGCCAGACGGCATGGACCGACTGCTGCAAATGCCGGGCCACCGTCGGCCCGTCCCACTGAGCTTGGCCCCGAGGGGGCGGTTGCTCCAGCGCTGCCAGCACTTGCCTGCGAAACTCCGCCGTATATCGCGGCGGCTTGCCCGGACGAGGCCGGTCCCTCAGTCCCGCCACTCCCTCCCGTTCAAAACGCCGACGCCAATCGATCACCGTGTTGGGCCGTACCTGCAAACTCTCGGCGACCCTGTTGACCGGCGTCCCCTCCAGGCACCCCAGCACGATCCGCGCCCGTTCCACCAAGCGCGATTCCATGGTCCGGCTGTGCGCCCACTCTTGTAAAACCTGTCGATCTGTCTCGCTACACTGCGGGATCGGAGCCGTCTTGGGCAAAGGAAACCCCCCCTTTCCCAGATATATTAATCAATATCTATTACTTATGCAAGTAAACACTAGTTGTCAGCATAAAAATGACGTACTCCCCCATTCGATTCGGAAAGGAGTTCGTCATGTTGTCTGAGTACTTCAAATCGTCGTCGCGCATCCACGCCCTGCGACATGGTCCATGTGGATCATGGCTTGAGGGCTTCTCCAGTCATTTGTTTCAGAGCGGCTATGCAAGGATAACGGCCCGTCAACACATCCGTTCGGCTGAGCATTTTATTTGTTGGGCAAGCCATCGTCATCTTTCCTTGTTCGAAATTGATGACACTGCACTGCAGCGCTTTGGGCAGCATCTCTCCCGTTGCCGGTGTGGCCGTTATTCCTGCTTTAGACGCGGGAAGATTCTGGCTGGGGTGCGGCTGTTCCTTGCGCATGTGCAGGGCATCGATCGAGGCGACTCACAGACTCGATGGATCGTTGCAGATCCGGAACTGTGGAACGGATTCTGTGAGTGGATGACCGCACAACGGGGAACCACCCAGCAGGGTTTATGTAATTACCGAAGGCCGATCCTGAACTTGCTTCGATCTGTTGACCAGGATCCCGGTCAACTCGACGCATTTCGATTACGGAAGTTTGTTCTTGACGAGTGCCGGGGCGTTGGCTGGGCGACGGTAAAACACTGCACGACGGCGCTTCGGATGTTTGTGCGATTTTTGGCCGCCAAGGACTTGTGTAGAGTGGACCTCCTGGGCGCCATTCCCACTGTCGCCTGTTGGAGGTTGACCTCCCTCCCACGGTATCTGGCGGAGGAAGATGTGGAGCGTCTGATTGACTCCTGCGATCTATCTGCTGCCGTAGGCAAGCGTGACCGGGCCATCCTTCTTCTGCTCGCTCGGCTGGGACTCCGGGCGGGCGATATTGTGCATCTGGGGTTGCAGGACATCGATTGGCAAAACGGGTGGATCCATGTCAGTGGAAAGAATCGCCGGGAAACACGATTGCCGCTAAGCAAAGAAGTGGGCCGTGCGATTGTTTCGTATCTCCAAGGCGGGCGGCCCAGGACAACCAGCGATGCAGTGTTTGTGCGGAGCCGGGCTCCATTCCGCGCCCTGGCGTCGCACTGCGCTGTCTCCGTTCTCGTCGACAGTGCCATACGGCGTGCCGGGATCATTCGCCCGAGCCGGGGGGCGGCCCATCTGCTGCGCCACTCTTTGGCCAGTTCGATGTTGCGGCATGGGGCGTCCTTGCAGGATATCTCCACCCTGCTCCGGCATGGCAGCATTGAAACGACGCAGATTTACGCGAAGGTAGATGTCACGGCATTAAAACAGATTGCTCAGCCTTGGCCGGAGGTGCCTCTATGCTAAGCGATTCTGTTCAGTCCTATCTGTCGTTGCGCCGATCAGCAGGTTTCTCTCTCAAAGAGGTGGGCCTCCATCTCACCAGCTTCGCCGCATATTCCGACCGGAGAGGTTATCAGCACATCTGCGCGCAAGCCGTTGTTGAGTGGGCAGAGCAAGCGCCGTCTTTAGTTCAGCGGGCTCGCAGACTGGGAGACGTTTCGCGTCTCGCTCGGTATCTGAAGGCGGAAGATGCGCGGCACGAGATCCCACCTCGGATCTTCGGCAGGGAGAACCGCCCACGTCCGACCCCTTACATTCTTTCCGATCAACAGATCGTCCGTATCCTCCAACTGGCGGGTCAGTCAGGCTATCGCACTTTGCGTCGCCAGACCTACAGCACGCTTTTCGGCCTACTTGCTTGTACGGGACTCCGCGTCTCGGAGGCGATCCGGCTTAGATACGACGACATCACTGCCGACGGCTTGGTGATCCGCGCTTCCAAGTTCCGCAAGAGCCGTTTGGTCCCGCTGCACAAAACTGCGCAAACCGCACTCGAACGCTACCTGCAACAGCGCCGGCCATACGCACCTTTCGACGATCACCTATTCATATCGCTGCGCCGTAAGCCGCTCCTGATTGCAGACGCGGAATCAGCGTTTCGCACCGTGGTTGCCCAAATGGGCTTGCCCGTCGGAGGAAGGCAGCGCCGGCCTACGCCGCACTGCTTGCGCCACAGTTTTGCGGTCAGATCCTTGTTGACCTGTCCCGATGGAAGAGACCACATCACCAAGCACATGCTCATGCTGTCTACCTACTTGGGCCACAGCAATGCCGCACTCACGTACTGGTACCAAGAAGCCGTCCCGGAACTGATGCGCAGCATTGCCGAACGCTGCGAACAGCATTTCGGCGGAGGTGCGCTATGACACCGCTGGCTCCCCATCTCACAGCCTTCTTTCAACAGCGTCTTGTCCAGGAGCAACGGGTGAGTGTCCATACCAGCGATTCCTACGCCTACGCTTTCAAGCTGCTGCTGGATTATGCGAGCAAGCGACTGAAAGTCGTACCATCGTACGCGTCCGGGCAAATCCATGGTTGACGGGTCTGGGCAGCAGTGGATAGGCTACTTCCCCATTTTGGCGGCGTAGGCGGTCGGGGTGAGTTCGGCCAGAGACTGGATGGAGCGGTCGGCCAGGCCGGGTAGGATGTCGGCAAGATATTGGCGGATGGGCACACCGAGTTTGCGGCAGCTCTCGACGATGCTGAAGATGGCGGCGATCTTCGGACCCGCTTCTTTACTGC
>JBAVOQ010000023.1:0-58908 GCA_049692235.1 Acidobacteriaceae bacterium
CCGCGCCACCTCCGCGCGGCTGCGACGAGGACGACGATCAACGACTGGAACGGGATATTCACTCATGCCTTCAGTCAATCATCTTCAAAACCCCACGGAAAGAATGGTCTTGCCCGGAGGGATACTGACATTCGACGGCAAGGATGTTCGGCTTCTGGATGTGCAACTCGGCAGTATCTTCGATGACAACGATGCGCTCCTCCTCCGGGATCGCATTTGCCAATATTCGCAAGAGCGTGGTCTTTCCTGTGCCCGTTCCGCCGCTGATGAGCAGCGTCTTTCCGCCGCGAATCTGCTCCTCCAGAAAGTCGGCGAGCGCTCGCGTGAGCGTGCCGCGAGCGATCAGGTCACCCACCGTGAAACTGCGGCTGGTGAACTTGCGGATGGTCAGCGCGGGAGCCGGGCGCACGACTGGAGGAATGACCACCGCCAGGCGGCTTCCGTCCGGGAGTTGCGCGTGCAGAACCGGGTTGTCTTCATCCAGCCTTTTGCCGAGTTGGTTGGCGATGACTTCGAGGCCGGTGCGCAGCCTGCCGGCATCGAAGGAAATGGATGCTTCCCGGCGCATGATGCCATCGCGCTCGTACCACCACGAAGCGTCAGGATTGCCCATGATCTCGCTGATGCTGTCGTCTAGCAACAGCGGCTCAATGGGTCGAAGGAATGGAAGGATCAACTCGAAACTCATGATGGACCTCTTGAGCGATGGAAGCCCAGCCGTGAGCCGGGCTTCCGCGATTGAAGAGGAAGGGCCTATGCGGCCTCTTCCTCCGGGTTCGGGTCATCGTCTTCCTGCTCTTCCGGGCCGGCTTTTTCAGCTCGATCCAGCTTCAGGATCGAACTCACCCGGATTTCCCAGATGCGTTGCTTGGCGTCCGCCTTCTTGCTGGTGTACTCCCGGCTGCGCAACTCGCCTTCCACCTGGACATGTGCGCCCTTGGTGAGGGTTTTGGCGAACTCCGAGAGCTTGCCGAAGACGATGCAACGGTGCCATTCGGTATGCGAGACGTATTTGCCGGTCTTCTTGTCCTTATAAGAGGACTTGGTCGCCAGCGAAAGCGAGGTGAAGCTGTGGTTGTTGGCGGTGCGAACTTCTGCATCACTGCCGAGGAAGCCGATGAGGTTGACTTTGTTCTGATACATGATCGTGTCTCCGTTTGTTGAATTTCCCAAACTTGATCGGGTCACCATAAAGCGAGCGGGCCATGCTCCCAAGCGCCGAAGCTCTGCATTTACGGAGGGTCCGGAGAAATCTTTTTGGTGTACTTTCCGAATAAGATTTGGAGGGAAACCGTAACCCGTAGGGCGGCGTATATTCGGGGTCCCCGGCACGCGATTGTTGCGTGATGGGGTGGTGAGCCGAAGCAGAAGAGCGAGCTGCCGCAGGGCGCATGAAAAGCCCCGAAGCGGTGACCGAGCAAAAGGCGGGATACAGAACGGCAGACACATGCCAGAGCAAAGTTTTCATCTGCATCCTGGTGGAAGAAGTCCGCCGCTATCGCAGCTACTGTCGAGCCACGAAGGACTCCGTAAGAAGAGCACAGTCGAACACAGCCGTTACACGTCGAGCGGCTCCCATTCGCCCGCTTCAATATGCACATGGACAGGTTAGGCAAAGCAGACGGATTGGCAGCAAGTTTGAACATCGCATCGTCTCTCGGAAAGTCGGTTTGTTCCTTTAGTTGAATGCCTGATCGGCCCGGAAGCGGACGATGGTCAATCCAAGAGGATTCACGGCCAGTTCATTATTTTTCACGTTTTCGCGGAAGACATAGGTGACGCTGGCGGTCCATCGCTCCCGCTTGAGTTCGGTATGATCCGCCGGATTCGTGTACACCTTTTCAAATTCAATCCGCGCCGAATAGGGTGACTGCCGGAGGTCGTCCAAGACAATGTTCTTGACCTCTACATCGACATACGGGAGCGTGCTGTCGTTCCTGTACGTCAGGATGATCTTGTCCTTCTGCTCCTGCGAAATCACGGCCCGCTGCAAATCGTCATTCAGGAAGTAGAGAGAATCGGTCTGGTCGCGCTCGATGGTGAAGCGATTCCGCGAGAAATACAACTCTGCCCAGCGAGTGAGGTAATACTTGTTCTCCGCTTCCTGCGGGCGGTACTGGAAATTGCGATAGTCGATCGCTTCCGCCCGGCCCACATCGTTGATACGGATTATCAAGGGGCGCATCGACGCAAGCGCCTTCTGGCTTTTGAATACGAGGGCGGCCAACGCGAGACAAACAACCACGAGGGCAAGAATCGTTACTTTCAGGTAGGTATTCATTACCAGTGGATCGCCATACTGCTCCAGATACCGCTCCGCGGCGCGGCTGATTGTTGGCGTTGCTTTTGTGGCGGTATTCATCGGTTTCTCCAAAGGGCATTGTCCGCTCTATATGCTTCGCAAGAGAGCAAATGTGAGCAGGCCCATACCGCCATCATGACCGCCGTGACTGCCTGAGAAGAGCGTCATAGTCATGACTGGAATCTTGAACAGGATGTACACATTCACGAGGATGAGAATGATGAGTCCTGGCAGGTGCGTCACCATTGTGATGGGGTCAAGCGAAAATAGCGTCGACAGGTAGGAAGTATAGAGATGGCTCAGGACACTGAGCGTTGCCGCTGCGATCACCTTATAGAAGGCGAACCCCATAAACGCCCTAAGCCAGCCCCAAAACAAGAAATCCAGCTTGTCGAAAACGAGAAAAGGAATGAATACGGGGCCGACAAGACCAATAACAGTCATTCCGATCGCAGCATAGGCGAGAATGGCAACGATGGTAGCGCTCAACAGAGAAATGATGAGCTGCACGACGAAATAAACAAGTGCGTAGTACGGTGACAACAGCGCTTTTGGGATGGCTCCGCCGAGCGGCTTTTCAGCCTGATGGATGGTGTTGAAGATCGTAGTCACACTGTCTTTGCCAATGATCGTAACGAGATTCTGTGCGCCTCCGTTGATAAAGCCTTGGATTGAGTAGCCGACGCCGGGAATGGCGCTGTCGTAAAACTTGACCATCGCATAGGCGAAGGTGATGAGCAGGAAAAAGCTGAGGAACTTGCCCATGTTGAAGCCGGGACCTCCATGCGCGGAGGCCAGCGATTCCTGCACGCCGAACCAGACGAGCATAATGGTGGCGAGGGCGATGCACATATGGAGACCGAGTGCAGTGACCGATGGCGCTGCTGTGGCGGTCAGCGAATCGCATCCCGTAGTAATCAATTGAAGTAGGTCCATCGCCAGTTCCTTGTGAGCACCGATTGTTCTAATAGTTCAAAGCGTCGGCTGCGTTGTTTGTCATGGGAGCAATAATCGTGTCGTAGTCGCGGTTGTAAGCCGCAGCGTCCTGAAATCCCGCCTTCATAGCGTCCTGCTGCTGTTTCTGCGCGACGATCTGTTGGAGGACGTTGGCTTGCTGAAGCTGGTTGGTCTCCTGCTGCTGCCGGAGTTGGAGAATCATCGCCTGGTTCATCCGCTGCATAGTCGCCATGTCGGTATGCTGGGCCGGGTCCATCGAATGACTCGCATTCTCAAGCGCGGAAATGTCCTGCTCGCGCTGGATCTCGTTTGCCCGCATGGTGCCGAGGGTCTGAAGATTGCTTTCTGTGATCGAATCGCTGAGGTCCGTGGTCGCCCCTTCCGCGGCGATTTGTTGTTGGGCCGCTGGGCTGAGCGCGCTGTAATCGGGCAGCTCCCCCGTGCGTGGCACACTGGCGTACTGGTAGGCAGCCTGGGCATTCGTTCCTGTGTTTGCGGTGTTGATGACCCCCTGAGAATTGCCATAGGTGTTCGCAGTCTGGTCAAGCACCGTCCAATAGGTGGAAGGTGAAATATAGGGCTGATAAAGGCTCGCGGGCGAGGTGGCCATCTGTTTCGCAAAATTGTAGGCTGCGATCACGTTCTGGGTCGTTTGCATAGTCGTGGTGTAGAGTTGGCTGGCCTGCATGATCTGCTGGACGGCATGAACGGATTGGGTGGGATCAAAGACGACGCCCCCGAACTGTGCTTGTGCAGTCGCTCCGCTGACGAGCAGAGCGGCGATAGAAAAGAGGAATCGTTTCATGGTTGTTCTCCTTGACCGGGTTTATTTGCTGGTAGCATCGAGAATCTGCTGCTGAAGTTTCCCGGTCTTCGCATCATCTGCCTGGCATTTTTCAGTGCGTTTTTTTTCTTCGGCTGAACCAACTTTCGGCTTGGGAACGCCTTTGATCGCAGCGCCGGGGTCATAGGTAAGAGCGTTGGCGGCACCGCTGCTTATTGGATCAACGCAATCGATCTGGTACTGCTTGTAAGCTGCGGCGTACTCGGTCTGTAAGCGTTGGAGCTTATGCTGCTTGCTCTCGCATCCGGTGATGGCCAAGCTTCCGAGTATCAGTCCTATTGCAACAAGCGCGTGAGTATATTTCATTTCAGTCTCCTAAAACGTCTGGTCAATAGTGTGGTTGGTGTACGCGGGCAGCAACATATCCTGCGTGAAATAGACCTTCACCCGGTGGCCTTCGCGGATGGTGATGGTCGGTGGTATCTGAAGGAATTGGTCGAGAACCGTGGTTGCCGACTCGGACACACTGCCGGCGGCTCCGTTCGTGAACTCCTGAGAACCGGAACCATTGAAAGCTCCCCCGCCCTGGGTAATTTCGCCAGCACCGGCGATCACACCCAGCACAATGGAGGTCCCGAATATCTCGATATAGTGATTGTTCACCTTGTCCTTGAGTCCTTCTTCACCGATCTGGTCAAGCCCGTGGAACTGGTCAAGGTCCACCGAATAGCCGTCCGGCATAATCATCCGATGAAAGACGACAGCGATGCGGCGCTGCTGCCCGAAGCCGGTCGCTCCGATCTTCTTCGCCTCGCCCAGCACGATGGTTCCATCGGGAATGAGGACGTGCTGATGGTCATGCGAGTACAAAGGATTTGAAACAAGCACCTTGACCGGGCCAACCGCATCCCCGTCCAGACGGTTCATGAGAACCGTGTCGAGCGTTGTACCCTCATAGATCACATACGGCTGGCCTACCGCAGAATCCAAATTCACCTCCGGCGCACGCTTTTGTTGCGTTGGCTGCTCACCTGCCGCTCGGGGAGCAATCAAGCTGCTTCCCGGATGACCTGAAAGCGCGGCGTATGGGTTCGGCTGCGGAGCGTAGCCGGTTGGCGCGGTTCTCGCTTGCGTTGCCTGTTGCTGCTGCAGGCTAGGATCGGCAGGCCGGGTGTAAACAAGGTTCGATGCGAACCGAGAGTTGTACGCAAGCTCCCGCTCTTTGGCGGCGAGTTGCTGGGCCTGCTGTTGCTCTGGGGTGAGCTGTTGCTGACCACCGTTCTGCTGTCCGTAAGCGGCTTGCGGGCAAGGTTGGCCCGGAACACAAGCGAGGGACTGGCCTGTAGGGCCATACGCAGCGGCGGCGGCACGCTGCGCTGAGGTCGCAGACGCAAGCGTGGGATCGTTGGCAGCAGCGATAGCGGCCTGCTGCTGTTCCTTCAACTGCTCGGCCTGAAGTTGGCTCTTCAAATCGGCAACATTGTTATCGGTGTTGTCCTGCACCGTCGGCTGCGGCGGCAGGTTCTTCCCGGCCTGCGTTGCAGACTTCTTGCCACCGGCGCTGAAGATCGCCGCAATGATAACGAGTATGCTGGCTCCAAGGTAAAGAAATATCTTCAGGTTTTTCTGGAGCACGCCCTTCGGCTCCACGAGCCTGCGATGCAGTTCGGGCAGATCGAAAATGTCAGGGTCTGCCGGTGGTTTTGCTTTTTGATCAGCCATCGCCGTCACCCCTTACGCGAAAATTCCATGCGCTTCTTGCCGAGCTCCACATAGCCAGAATCCATGACCTTCGGGATGATATAAGTTCCATCGCGGAGGTCGTAGTTGATAAGGTTCGGTTTGCCATCCTTCATTTCATATACGCTGAACTTTTCCGGCGCATTGGTCTTGATATAGGTGAATCTGTCGTCGTGATAAATAGACTGGATATCGAACGGGGCCTCGTTTGCCTTGTAGGTGTAGTCAAACTTGAGTTGCAGAGGATAAGCACTTTTATACGCATCGACGGCCTGCTCGACATGGGACTGAAGCGCGGCAAGCTGCTGCTTCGACTGCTCCAATTGGGCGGCGGGAACATATTGCGGAGGGCCGGACGATGCGACGATGGAGGAGCGATCGGCGGGCACAATCAATACCTTCAGGTCTGGTACTTCGGATGTGCCGGACACGTCCTGCAGGGTGAAGCTATAGATGTTGCCTTTGTCGGTAATCAGATTCAAATTGGAAGAAATGCCTGCTTTGGCCGGATGCACAAAACAGAAATTGCCGACAACATCCACTACCCAGAAATCCTTATCGCCGGTCGCCGCTTCCATGATCTTCTCGGTCGGCGGCACTTCAATCAGCGTCGTGTACTTCAGCTTGGCGTGAATGGGCACGATGTCCTGCGAGTGGTACTGCACAGTGCGGGCCGAAGCGTCCTGCGCAACGGCCATAGGGGAGATAAGGACCAGAACCGTCCCGGCGATGACAATAGAAATGCGGTTCATGCGAGTGCTCCTTTACGGTTGGCAGTAGCAGCTCCGGCAAACGTCCGGGGCTGGAAGGGAAAATCTTCCGCAAGACGGCGCAGACCCTCGGCGATACCGAAGCGCTCAAAGTAGTCGCGCTTCTTCAGGTTGTCGCGGGCATTGTTGGTCGCCATCCAGTGCGAAACGGAATCGACATTCAACTGGACCTTTTTGGAAGACTGCGCTTTACGGATGAGCATCTGGCCGGGTGGAACAAGTCCGGCAATCAGGTCCAGTTCTGTGTCGTTCAGATGAAATGCTTCGCGGTACACATCGCGGTCCATCTCCGGGTTCGCCAGGAAGATTTTAGTGGGGCAGCTCTCGGAGACGATCTGCAACATGCCCGACTCCTGCAATTCCTTGATGGATTGCGTGGCCAGGATCATCGCGGCGTTGTGCTTGCGCCACGTCTTCTGCGCCTGGACGATATAGTTCCGAATGCTCTCGTTCTTAATAAACAGCCATGCCTCGTCCAGCAGAAACATCTTGAACGTAGCCAGCTTCTTTGGATCGGTGATTTCATTGCTGGCACGGTGCAGCACGTAAAACAATAGCGGCTCCAACACATCGGGCGCATCGCCCCAGCCGGCAAAGTTGAAGGTCTGGAAGCGCGAGAACGAAAGCGTGTCCTCAGAGTTGTCGAAGAGGAAGCCGTACTGGCCGGCAACCGTCCAGCGGTGGAGGCGTTCCTTCAATTCGCCAATGATGTTGGTGAAATTGGAGACGGTGCGTTGGTCCGGCTCCAGCATGTATGTCCGCTCGATGGCATCCCACAGCTTGCGTTCTTCTTTGAAGTCGAGCCGGTAGCGCTGTTCATTACCATGACCTTGGCCCTCAATCAGCACGCGAAAAAAGCTGAAGAGAAATTGCAGGTTCTCTTTGGTGGGCAAAAGAGAAAACGGATTGATAGTGAAATCCCGCGCCTCCTGGCCCACATTCAGATAGCTGCCGCCGAAGATGGTTGTGAGCGACTGAAAGCTGCCTCCGATATCGAAGATGAAGGTCAGCGGCGCATATTTCTGGGCGTTCTGCAGGACGAAGCAACAAAAGTACGATTTGCCCGAGCCGCTCATCCCCAGGATGAGCGTGTGGGCCACCTCGCCGTTATGCAGGTTCAGAAAATACGGGGTATGGTTGTCGGTTTCTAGCACCGCCAGGTACTCCGTACCGAGATGCGGGTTCGTCTTTTCACCCGGCAGGATGGTAAACAGAAAGCTGAGGTCCGCATAATTGGAGTTCAGCAAATACAACTTGCGAAGATTCAGCGCATAGTTTCCGGGCACAGTGGCGAAGTAGGCATTGAGCTGGTTGTACGTTTCGACAAAGAGGTTCCCGTCCGCATTGGTGAAAACGCCGGTGAATTCACCTACGAGCTGGTCAAGCTCAACCTTTGATTTGCCATACAGCACAATCGTGAGGGAGAAATCTCCCAGCGACTGCCCATCTCCCAGAGCGCGCAAACAGTCGCCCAGATTTTCAATGTCGGCCTGCTTCGATTCATCGACCAGCACATCGCGGGGATTCGTCTTCGTCGCGTCATTGCCGATCTGCGAAACGAAGCCGGTCTTCGACATATTGAAGTGACGACGACGCTTGTTCACTTCCTTACGGGCCTTGTCCGTCGAAAGTGGTATCCATTCGGTGACGACGTAGAAGTTGGCCGGGATCTTCAGCAGGGCGTCCAACACCAAGGGCCGCGTTTCCGTGATGGCCTCTTTCATGGTCAGCACGCGGACAACATGGTCGCCCACGCGCAGATGGTCGCGCTCTGCTTCGATATTGGAGTTGACAACCTGATAGTCGAGAAACTGCGTGGACTGCGGCTTGCCCGCAACACGCCAGTCATCATAGTTGAGTAGCCGCCGGAAGAAATACAGTTGGCCTTGCTGATTCTGCACTTCAATCTGCATGAAGTCGGCGAGCTGCCGGATGAACGCTTGGACGCGCTGCTCCAGCCGTGCAAGGTCATGTTCAATCTGCGAGCGCAGCAAAGTTTTCATGCTGCAGTTGGTGAATTGCGCTCTCAGCTCGCCAATGGCTCCGGCGGGATCGTGGAAGAGCCGGGCCAGCGCTGCGCCCAGGCCGGTTTTGGACCGCGCACCTTCGAGCACGATCGAGCAGTAGATTTCAACCTGATAGAGATGGTCGCGTTTCGTTTCAAAGAACTGCCGCCGTTGCTCGATGGCGGCCTCCACGATGGGGTCGTCATACCTCCGGAACGGAATCTCCGGACGGTTCGACTTGAAGAGATATTGATAGACGTGGAAGCCGGGACCAAATGCCTTCAATGCTGCTTCCAAACGTTTGACCGCATACTCCTGTTCCGCATGATCCAGACTTTCGTAGTCCACGCCGGGGACGCGCAATACCATGCCGAGATCGCCGCTTTTAGTCAGGAAAGCAATATCGTTCCAGAAACCGTAAAGATTGATGTGGTCATTGAGCGATGCCGCTTCCTTCCATGGTTTGATGACCTTATCAAGACGCAGCATTAGACTACCTCCACACGAGGAACACCTTGCTTGGCGGCGTCATAGCGCAGCTTGTAGCGTTCCGATCTCGCCAGAATCCGCAGAAATGCCGGGTCGCTGTTCGTTGCCCAATGGCCGAAGGCAAAGCCTCCGATGAAGACAGCAATACCGGCAAGAATCGAATTGAAAAGATTGAACGCGCCCACCGCACCGACACATACGAAGTAGAACAATGTGCGCTCGACGCCCAAATAAGTGAGAGGCTTATGCAGGCTCTTGAAAACCCGGTTTGTCCGTCTTGGTTGCGGCTTCACGTCTGTCATAAACCCCTCGTTGTGCTCGCTGTGATGGAAGGTTGAGAGTGGACGGGCGAACTGTGCTTACACGCCCCATAGCCAACTCAGGACGTTCACAGCGAGAACGGCAATACCTGTTCCGGCGGCAACCCCGGCGAGGGCCTTTTTTGCGCCTGGTTCTCCATGTGCAAAGCCGTAGCCGCCGATCACAATTGCGATCAGGCTGGCGACCCTGGCGACGGTTCCAGTGAAGAGCATTTCAAGTGCCGTGAAACCAGTGTCGAAGGGCGAGCCGCCGACTTGCGCATAGGCGGCAATGGGAAAAATCAATGGCAGAGTGGCCATCATGATGGTTGGCCACCAGTTACAGTGGCGACGCTTATGTGAGATTTTGAAGGAATGGGAAGATTGGAATGGAATCTGCATCGGAACCTCCACCGACCCTGACGGGTCGCGATATGCCGACAACTTATGCTCATTTCGCATCCTGCGTCCAATAACCTTTTGGATTTGGGTGATAACTTTTTGGGACGGCACTGACACCCTCCAAGGGCTGGAGTAATGCTCGGAGACTTATTTTTCTCATCCCGACTGTGGTAACAATCTTTTCGCTGAACAAATCCTGCGTTTACCCGTCTTCTTGAACAACGGTCACACCTGCGAAAAAGAAGTGAAAATCACTGTGGGGACTTTTGTGGGTAGACTGCTTCAAAAAGGTGGGTAATTGTGGGTAGTCCCCACAATTTACGCTCAAGCGGGAAGTCCTGTAAGCTCCTCAAAGTGAACAACATGGAGCAATACTGAGTAATGCTGAAAGGGGCAAGAGGCTAGCTGTTAACCGAAGGGTTGTAGGTTCGAGTCCTACCTGAGGAGCCAATCCTTTTCATAAACCGTCAAATTTCTGTTGCAATCCGATCGTGTCGAGGTTGGCGTCGATGCTTGACGGCCTGCGGATAGGTCCGCGAGGAACCTTCGCAACGCCTGGCGGAATGCTTCATCCAATGTTCATGGAGACAAAGTTGGCCGTTTCGGTACTGGATTTGGTGGGCATGCGCCCCGGCGAGTCCGTGGGCAGCGCCATCGCACGCTCCGTAGAGCTGGCGAAGCACGTGGAGAAGCTGGGATACAGGCGCTATTGGCTGGCCGAACATCATTCCATTGCTGGGCTGGCATGCTCCGCCACGTCGATCTTGATTGGACACGTGGCGGCCGCGACAGAAACCATCCGCGTCGGCAGCGGGGGAGTGATGCTGCCCAATCACGCGCCACTGGTGGTTGCAGAAGAGTTTGGGACTCTGGAGGCGCTCTATCCGGGAAGGATTGACCTGGGACTGGGTCGGGCTCCGGGAGGCGACTTCGCGACCATGAAAGCGCTGCGGCGGGACATGGGAAAGGGTGGGGAGGATTTTCCCGCGTTGTTGCAGGAGTTGCAAACCTATCTGGGGCCCGAACAGCCGCAGCAAGTGGTGAGAGCGATTCCCGGCCAAGGCAGCCAGGTGCCGATTACATTGCTCGGTTCGGGCCTGTACAGCGCGCAGTTGGCGGCGCGGCTGGGATTGCCCTTTGCCTTTGCGGCACACTTTGCGCCGGCGCACATCTTTCGAGCGACCGAACAATATCGGCGCGAATTTCGCCCCAGTGAAACTCTGCGGGAACCCTACCTGTTGGTAGCGGTACAGGTGATTGTGGCGGAAACGGACTCTGCAGCGCAGCGATTGTTTACTACGCCGCAACAGCGTTTTCTGCAATTGATTCGGAACGGGCCGGTGGAATTGCTGCCTCCCGTGGATTCCATGGAGCCGCTGTGGCAAGACTGGGAACGAACGGCAGTCGAGGAGAAGTTGGCGGCGGCCATTGTGGGTTCGGATACGACGGTGCGCGCCGGATTGGAAAGATTAGTGCAGGGAACCCGCGCCAATGAGGTGATTGCGGTGACGGATACGTACGAACCGCAAGCTCGGTTGGAGTCGTATCGGAGACTGGCTGGGTTGCTGGCGGATTGATGTTCCAGCTCAGCGGCGACCGCGAAGTTGGGCGATTTCGCGGCGGTCGCGTTTCGATGGCCGTCCGGCCTGCGAGGCGTCGAATTGAGGCATTGCCTTCCGCTCTTCTGCGATTTTCAGGCGTAATTCTCGACTGGCTTCTGTCTCCCGGTACAGCGTTTGCGCCACCGACGCAGGCCCACGAATTTCACTCAGCTGCAGGACTTCAATCTCGAAGTCGCCGCTATCGTTCTTCACCTTTAAAAC
This sequence comes from Acidobacteriaceae bacterium, assembly GCA_049692235.1. Classification (GTDB taxonomy): domain Bacteria; phylum Acidobacteriota; class Terriglobia; order Terriglobales; family Acidobacteriaceae; genus JAKAAZ01. Next base: position 11,573 of record JBAVOQ010000023.1, read on the forward strand.
ATCGCTGATGTGCACGTCACGCGCTGCCTTGGCTGGTTGCTCGTTGCTGGTGATTCGGCCAAGTCCACAGGCGCGCGCTGCCAGCGCACGCGTCTTGAAGAATCGTGCGACCCACAACCACTTGTCCATCCGTACAGAGTCCACGATTCATTTTGCCACTCTTCGATCGATTGCTGAAATCGTGGAGCGACCCGGTGAAAACCCGGACATTTTTACCCTTGGCAGACTATTATGGGGAGTCCGGCAGGATGTTCTTTGCCAATTGCAGCGCGGCTATGACGACTCTCTTCCAACCCGACACTCTTTACTCCTCTGGCCGTATGGAAGCGGGGGCGGGATTGCTGGTCGGTGCCCAGGGAAACATTGTGCGGGTGACGACCGCGGAAGAATCTGCCCAACCTTCATCGATTACCGCTGACACCGAGGTGGTGAGGCTGCGCGGAAAAGCGCTGTTGCCCGGATTTGTGAATGTGCATTCCCACGCCTTCCAGCGATTGATTCGCGGACAAACGGAGTCGAGACGCACGGGCGGCCGCGACTTCTGGTCATGGCGCGCGGCCATGTATCACGCGGCGGCATCGCTGTCGCCGAAGCAGATGTATGCCGTGGCGCGGGCGGCGTTTCTTGAAATGGCGATGTCGGGAACAACGACGGTAGGCGAGTTCCATTATGTTCATCGCACTCCCGACGGCAAGCCGTATCCAAATCCCAACATGATGGCGCAACAGATTTTCGCGGCGGCCGAGTCGGTGGGCATTCGAATTTGTCTGCTGCGGGCAGCGTATCAACGCGCGGGTTTCGGGCTGCCGGAGGATCCCGGACAGATGCGCTTTCTGGAGACGACGGAGGAATTTCTCGCGAATGTGGCCGACCTGCATCGCGAGTACGATTCGCCGCATGCGTGGGTTGGCGTTGCGCCGCATAGCGTGCGTGCTGTGCCGCTGGAGGCGATCGAATCGATAGCGGGCTGGGCGCGCGAACGTCATCGGCCGCTGCACATGCACGTCTCGGAACAAATGGCGGAGATTGAAGCGTGCCAAAGCGAATATGGAACCACTCCGGTGCGGCTGCTGGAGAGACATGGACTATTGCGGGATCGATTGACCGCCGTGCATGCCATCCATATAGATCGCGAGGAAATAGATTTGCTGGCGGCAAATCGTGCGACGATCTGCGCCTGTCCAACGACGGAGCGCAATCTGGGCGATGGCATTCTTGCGGCGCGCGATGTGATGGAGCGAGGCATTCCGGTGTGCCTGGGCTCTGACAGCCAGGCGCAGATCGAGCCGCTCGAAGACGCTCGCGAGTTGGAATACCATCTGCGTTTGCATCAGCAACAACGGAGCATTCTCGACGGCATCGATGGTCAGGAGTTGTCGGCGCGTCTATTCCGTTGCGCGACGACGAACGGCGCGAATGCGCTGGGTTGCGACGCTGGGGATTTCGAGCCGGGCAAGCTGGCGGACTTCTTCACCGTTGACTTGAATGACATTTCAGTTGCAGGCGATTCGCGCGAGGATTTGCTGCCGACGATTGTGTTTGGCATGCGGACCGCAGCCGTCGCCGATGTGTGCGTGGGTGGACGGTTTGTCGTCCGCGATCATCGGCATCCGCAGCAGCAGGAAATTCTGAATCAATACCAGGAGGTCGCTCGCAAAGTGTGGTCTGCGCCGCAGCTTGCGACGAAATAAATTATGTCAACGACGACGGCAAGTTCTGCTCCCGTGATTCGCGCGCCCCGCGGGACCGCATTGCGCTGTAAAGGCTGGCAACAGGAAGCAGCGCTGCGATGCCTGATGAATAATCTTGATCCCGAGGTCGCCGAAGCGCCGGAAAAATTAGTCGTCTACGGCGGCATCGGTAAGGCGGCGCGCAACTGGGAGTGTTATCACGCCATCGTGCGGGAGTTGGAACGCCTGGGTAATGAGGAGACGTTGCTGGTGCAATCGGGAAAGCCGGTCGGCGTGTTTCCTACGCATGAAGGTGCGCCGCGGGTGCTGATTGCGAACTCCAACCTAGTGGGTGCGTGGGCCAACTGGGATGAGTTTCATAAGCTGGACCGCGCCGGCCTCATCATGTTTGGGCAAATGACGGCGGGCAGTTGGATCTACATCGGCACGCAGGGAATTTTGCAGGGAACCTATCAGACATTTTCCTCGATGGCGGATCGTCATTTTGACGGAAGCCTCGCGGGAAAGCTGATTGTGTCGGGCGGCATCGGTGGCATGGGTGGGGCGCAGCCCTTGGCCGCGACCATGAATGGCGCGGTCTTTCTCGGCATTGATCCAGACCGGACGCGCATTGAGCGGCGGCTGGAAACCGCATATTGCGACAGGATGACCGAGTCGCTGGACGAAGCACTCCAACTTTGTGAGGACGCAAGACGAAAGAAGCAGGCGCTCTCCGTGTGCCTGGTGGGCAATTGCGCGGAGGTGCTGCCGGAGCTGGTGCGGCGCGAGGTGGACATTGACGTGATTACCGATCAGACCAGCGCGCACGACCCGTTGAATGGATATATTCCCGCAGGCTATTCGCTGGCCGCTGCATCGGCATTGCGGCAAGCCGATCCGGTCGATTATGTGAAGCTCTCGATGGCGAGTATGGCCGTCCATGTGGAAGCGATGCTGGCCATGCAGCGGCGTGGCGCGGTTGCGTTTGACTACGGTAACAACATCCGCAAGCGCGCCTTCGATGCCGGATGCAAACAGGCTTTCGATATTCCAGGATTTACGCCGGAATATATTCGTCCATTGTTCTGCAAAGGAGCCGGACCGTTTCGCTGGGTTGCGCTGTCGGGTGATCCAGCGGATATTTACCGTACCGACGAGTTGGCGCTGAAATTATTTCCGGAGAATGAAATTCTCACCCGATGGATTCATCTGGCGCGGGAACGAGTGCATTTTCAGGGGTTGCCGGCGCGTATTTGCTGGTTGGGTTATGGAGAGCGTGCACGGATGGGTGAGGCCATGAACGACCTGGTTCGCAGCGGGGAATTGAAGGCGCCGATCGCGATTGGACGCGATCATCTGGATACCGGCTCCGTTGCTTCGCCATATCGCGAGACCGAGCAGATGAAGGACGGTTCGGACGCGATTGCGGATTGGCCGATTCTGAATGCATTGTTGAATACGGCGAGCGGTGCGAGTTGGGTATCGTTTCATCATGGCGGCGGAGTCGGAATGGGATATTCGCTGCACGCCGGTCAAGTTTGCGTAGCCGATGGGACCAGCCTTGCCCAGGAGCGTCTGCATCGCGTGCTGAATAACGATCCTGGGATTGGAGTGGCGCGCCATGCCGACGCCGGGTATGAGCAAGCCATCGAGACCGCCGAGACCAAAGGCATCGTGATACCGATGCGCCGCAAATGAACGATCTAGGGCCGAGGAAGTTCGCGGTCATCCACTGCGGACAGTTGGTCACGCTGGCGGGGAAGCCTGGTCCTCGCCGAGGCGCTGGCGAGATGCGTGAATTGTCCGTCGTCGAAGATGGCGCGCTGGTGATTGCTGACGGCAAAATTGAACGCACGGGAACGACCGAAGATCTGAGAACGATGCTGGCACAGGAGGAGAATCTCCCTGTGATCGATGCGCAAGGTTGCGTGGTGACGCCGGGGTTTGTGGATGCGCACACGCATATGGTGTTTGCAGGTTCGCGCGCCGCGGAGTTCGAACAGCGCATCGAAGGCAAGACCTACCAGCAGATTGCGGCGGCCGGAGGCGGGATTGCGACCACGGTGCGCGCCACTCGAAGCGCGACAACGGAGGAACTGTTGAGGCTGGCGGGTCGCCATGCGGGATGGTTTCTGCGAAACGGTACCACCACGGTCGAGGCGAAGTCGGGGTATGGGCTGTCGCTCGATGCGGAGTTGAAAATTCTCGACGTGATTCGATCGCTGGCGCAACACACGCCGCTGCGGATCGTGGCAACACTGCTGGCCGCACATACGATTCCACCGGAGTTTCAGCAGGATCGGGCGGGTTACATCGCGCTGGTGGCGCGGGAGATCGTGCCGCGTGTGCAACAGGAAAAGTTGGCGCAGTTCTGCGATGTATTCTGCGACGAACATGCATTCACGCTTGCGGAGAGCCGCGAGATTTTATCTGCGGCGAAGGATGCTGGGCTGGGGCTGCGCATGCATGTGGAACAGTTCGCGGCGGATGGGGGAGCAGCGCTTGCGGCGGAGCTGGGCGCAGCGACGGCAGATCATCTGGAATGCACGGATGCGGCGGGAATCGCTGCGCTAACTCGCGCATCGGTACAGCCTGTGCTGGTGCCTGCCTCGGTATTTTGCCTGGGGCGCGACCGCTATGCGAATGCCCGGGCCATGATGGATGCGGGACTGGCGGTGGTGCTGGCGACGGACTTCAATCCAGGCTCATCGCCGACCACTTCAATGCCGTTTGTCATGTCGCTGGCGTGCCAGCAGATGAAGATGCTGCCCTCGGAGGCCCTGACTGCTGCGACGATCAATGCGGCGTATAGCCTTGGTCTCGGAGATGTTGTCGGCTCGCTCGAAGTGGGCAAGGCGGCGGATTTTCTGATCCACGAGTTTCACGACTACCGCGAATTAGCGTACTACTCGGCGGTCCCGAATCTGCCGCAGGTATTTGTCTCGGGCAATCGCGTTCAGACATGTTTGCCGTCGCCTGCAACGATCATGGACGGAGCGGTGTGATTGCAATGGAGAAGTTCTCGCCTGCTTCATTGCTCAATCAGTTGATTCGGATCCCGTCGGTTTCCGCGCTGACAAATCGTCCGTTGATTGACTTTGTCGAGAATGCTCTGCGCGGACGGGGCTGGAATTTTCGAGAGCTGCCGTATCACGATGCCAGCAGGACGGAGAAGGTGAACCTTCTGGCGACGCCGCCGTGGCAAAAGGTAGACGAATTTGCCGTCGACCTTGCGTTCGTGTGTCACACGGATACGGTTCCATACAGCGCGGAATGGAACGAGGCGGTAGCTCCGCAGGTGATTGGCGATGCGATGCACGGATGTGGCGCCTGCGATGTGAAAGGCTTTCTGGCGTGCTTGCTCGCAGCTCTGTTGAATACGCCCGAGGCTCAGTTCAGGTCGACAGTTGCGCTTGTTCTGACGGCGGAGGAGGAAATCGGCTGTGTGGGAGCGCGGCATTTGCTGCAGGCCGGCCTGCTGCGACCACGGCATGTGGTTGTGGGTGAGCCGACGGCGCTGCATGCGGCGCGCGCCGGCAAAGGGTACGGCTTGGCGGAAGTTCGCGTGTTCGGAACAGAGGCACATAGTGCCCATCCGGCGCAGGGAGTTTCTGCCATCTATCGCGCTGCGAGGCTGATTGGAAAGATCGAGCAGTATGCGCTGTCGCTGAAAGACGTACCGGCTCGGGAGGGATCTCGCATCTTTGATCCGCCGTACACGACGTTCAACGTGGGTACCATCGAGGGCGGAACGGCGAAGAATATCCTCCCAGGGGAATGCAAGTTTTTATTGGAATGGAGACCGCTGCCAGGGGAGCCGATGGGAAAGATTCCTGGTATCGTGCAAGAGATGGTTCAGGAATTGCAAGACGCTGATCCTGATTTTCGATACGAAGTGAAGGTGTTGCGAGAGCAGCCCGGATTCGAGACCGCGGCCAACTCGCCCCTGGTTCGACGGTGGACGGAGATCAGCGGGCGGGAGGCGATTGGAGTGCCTTTCGGCACTGAAGCGCCGCTAATGTCTACGCTGGCGAACGATACGATTGTGCTGGGACCGGGCGATATGCGCACGGCACACAGTCCGCGCGAATGTGTGCCGCTGGCAGAACTCGACCTGTGTGTTGCCTATCTGAAAGAGCTTCTCGAGAATCCACTGGAGCCTGCGCTATGACAGAAAACCACGATGCGTCGCTCTGGGAAAATTCGCTGATGGAATTTCGAAATCGCGTGGCTGCGGGTTCCGCTACGCCCGGAGGCGGTGCGGTGGCGGCGGTGGCGGCGACCTTTGCGGCGGCGCTGCTGCGGATGGTGTGCGCCATCGGTTCTGCGCGGAGGCCCGATGCAGGAATGAGCGCAATCGCCATCCAGGTGAAAATCTGCGAAGAGCAATTGGCACAATGCGCGGCGGAGGATATCCGCGTTTTTGACCTCTACATGGCTGCGCGAAAAACTGGGGGCGTTCCGGGGTACGACGATACGCAGCGATGTCTGCTCGCCTGTACGGACGCGCCGCTCGCTGCTGCGGAGGCTGTGGTGAAGTTGGAAGCCTATGCGGTGGAGGTAGCCATCCACTCGCCGGAGTTTTTGTCGAGCGATGTTGCCACGGCTCAATATTTGCTGAGCGCGAGTCGCAAGGGACTGCTGGCGAACGTCAATTCCAACCTGAAAGAAATGGAGGATGGGGAAGCAAGGCGCGCGGTTTTACAGCGTGTCAATATTTTGCATGGAGTTACAGATTCGGCCGGTTAGCGGAATTGTAGCTCGCAGACGTAGCCCGCTTGTTTGACTACGATTCTTCTCGATTTTAGAGACGACTCCTGCGAAATAGCGGCGCTCCCCATGTGCCGATGGCGAGCAGTGCGCCAAACAAAATAACCGCATCGATACTCTCTCGACCCTCGCGCGACCAATACGCCATCGGATCGAGATTCAGCCAGAGCGCGAACTCATCCAGCGTGAGGGCCGCGCCCATTCCGTATCCGATGGAAAGCAAACGGCTCATCAGGATAGACAGAGAGGTATCGCCGAGGCCGACCTCCGTCAGGTCCGCATACCCCGTGAGCAAAAGCAGAAGAATTCCCCAGACCAGGTGATGAATGTGACGTCCGCCGACTTGCACGTAGCCGAACGGGCCGATGTGATGCGTGATGGAAGCGACCAACAAGCGAACGCCAAGAAATGTGATGAAGAAGCTGACTGAGGCCACAAAAAGTCGCTGGTGCGGCCGGTCGGGAATTCGCTGGTGGATGAGCAAGCCCAACTTCGTCAGGTGGAGTACCAACATCATCACCGCAGCCACGGCGCAGATAAAGATCAGCAGGATCCATGCCCCTGAGATATGCATACGTTAGGATTATCACGGCGCGGGATGGGTGGAGGTCTTCCTAATTAAAGCGCAATGTCGTTGGCTCGCGTGGAACGTTCCAAATTGAAGTTGCCTATTGCGATCAGGCAGACTATTCTACCTGAGAAAACCGCCGACGAAGCGGTGCTGCGGTCGACATGTACGGAGAGCCGACGTGGGCGCTACAGTAACCCATCGAATTTCAGCAAGGCAAAGTTATTGGAGAGATCACGAATGCGTGGAATTAAATCGATCGTCATTGCAGCAGCGTTACTTGTGGCGGCCGTTCAGCTACCAAAGGCCGAAGCACAGGTATCGATTACGTTTGGCGCGCCGCCCCCTTGCGCGTATGGCTACTACAACTACGCCCCCTATGCCTGTGCTCCGCCGGGATACTACGGACCAGGATACTTCTACAATGGGATTTTCTTAGGGGTTGGGCCGTGGGCTTACTGGGGCTACAACCATGGTTGGGGCGGCTATCGCTTCCGCGGTCCAGGTGGAGGGCACTATTACCCACACTCCGGCTACTATCCGGGGCGTCCACCGCATGGCGGGTATCCGCCATACCATCGGCCACCGGTTTCCAGCAAACCTCCATATCACGGAGGGAAGCCACCAAACGATGGCAGACCGCCAAACAACGGTGGCAGACCCCCAGATAACGGTGGCAAACCCCCGAACAATGGCGGAAGGCCGCCTGGTGGCGGAGGTGGAGGTGGGGGCAGGCCTCCGAGCGGTGGCAACGGAGGCGGTGGCAAGCCTCCCAGCGGAGGCGGAGGTAAATACTAATCGCTTGCTGGTGTCCAAAACGTGAATCAACGGCGGCGGGGCAAATTTGCTCCGCCGCTTATATTTGGCAACCGTACAGGAACAAAGTCGATTGGTAATGGCGGCATAAACGAAAAATGGCGATCGGGCGAACGCAAGCATGCCGCGAGCGTGACGGAGATTCAAATTTTCCGCCCGATGATGATGCAGCTTGGAGGAAGTTATTTACTTGATTTTCGTTTCAGGAGGCGAATAAGGGATTCTTCCTCCTGCCGCAGGGCATGGGTGGTATTCACGCGCCTACGTTGTGTACCCTTTTTGCGAACATTCTTCATCATGCCGCTCATGTATCTTTCCAGTACCGCCGGATGTACGTAACACTTGCGGCACACTGAAGGTGTATTTCCGAGTTGTTCAGCGACCGACTGAATGGCTTGCACCACATTTTTCTTTGCCTGCGACCCCGACTCGAATGCGTCGCATTCCTGCAGTGCCACGCATGCCAGCACTGTGCCGGCCCAGGTGCGAAAATCTTTGGCGGTAAACTCCTGACCGCTGACTTCGCGCAGGTAGTCATTCACATCCGCAGAGTCGATCGAATGTGGCTCGCCATCATCGCCGATGTACTGGAACAATTCATAGCCGGGCAGATCCTGGCATCGCCGGATGATTTTCGCTAACCGTCGATCCTGAAGATCGATGGTGTGGCGCACCCCGCTCTTTCCCTGAAATTTAAATGTGATCTTCGAGCCGTCCACCTGCACATGGCGGCCTCGCATGGTTGTCAAGCCGTAAGAATGATTCTCGCGAGCATATTCCACATTACCGACGCGGATGTACGTCGTCTCCATCAGCCGGACAATGGTCGCCATCACTTTGGCGCGGGGAACCCCAGGTAACGCCAGGTCGTGCTCGACCTGCTCACGGATCGCCGGCAGGGCAGTTCCAAACAGCAGCATGCGCTCGTACTTGGTTTCGTCGCGAACTTCTCGCCAGTGGGGATTGCAGATGGCCCTTGGGATTGGTGCAGATCCACACTTGCTTCCATGCCGGCGGGATGACCAGTGACTTGATTCGTGCCAGAACCTCCGGATCGCGGACCGGGTGCCCCTCGACTCCGACATAGCGGAATCCTTTTCCCTGGCGTTTTCGTTGAATGCCCGGCTGCGCATCGGAAACATAGCGAAGGCCGGCGTCCATGGCGGACTGGATAGGATTAGGAACCTTGTCGTCAGCGTGCATCGGGGGGGAAAGCTCTCGACTGAAAATTGGCACCGCTTCCGTTGGATGCAAATTCTTCACACGCGGAAAGACAGAGAATCTTCACGCCGCGCAACTAGCGACCGTGTGCGAAAATCCTCTGCAATTCTTCCGGCGGTACCACCTCCAGCTGCGCGTAGGTACATTCGCGGGGGTCTTTCTCTGTTCTCCATCGGCGAAAGTGAGCCATATGACGAAAGCGATTCCCTTGCATGTGCTCGTAGGCTACCTCGACGACAAGCTCGGGACGTAGCGGCTCCCAGGAAAGATCTTTTCCGTGGCTCCAGCGGCTTTTGCCACCCGGCATGCGATGCTGGTCGTTGCCGTCCGCATCTTCACTCTGCTGCCCTGATTTCCAAGGGTGATGCGCCAACGCATGGTTGCGGTAGGGGGTAAGAAATGCGAGCAGGTCTCGCCGTTTTTCCTGCGTGAAGCTGGAGCAAACGCCAACGTGCTGCAACGTTCCAGCATCGTCATACAATCCCAGCAGCAGGGAACCGATGGCTTCGTTTGTACTCTCCTTGTACCAGCGAAAGCCCGCAACCACACAGTCGCAATCGCGCTCGTGCTTCAACTTGAACATCACCCGCTTGTCCGATTCATAGGGGCCTTCGATCGGCTTGACCATGACGCCGTCAAACCCCGCACCTTCGAAGCGCTGAAACCAATCGGTCGCAACGCTTCGTTTCCTGGTTGCCGGTGTCAGGTGAAGGGGTGGCATTGCGTCGGCAAGCATGTCTTCCAGGCGCTCGCGACGTCGATGGAATGGCTCGAGACGCAAGTCTTCGGAGCCTCGGCACAACACATCAAACAACACAATGGATGCCGGCGTTTGCTCGGCCAGCAACTTGACCCTCGACGCGGCCGGGTGGATGCGGAGTTGCAATGCATCGAAATCCAGTGCGCCGTCTCTCGCGATCACAAGTTCGCCGTCGACGACGCAGCGGGGGGGTAGTTGCTGGAGCAACGGCGGAAGAACCTCGGGGAAGTAGCGATTCAGTGATTTCTGCTCGCGACTTTGAATCAGGATTTCCTGGTGATCGCGAAAAATCAGGACCCTGAATCCATCCCACTTGGGTTCAAAAATCCACCCATTTCCCGGTGGAATTTCTTCCACGCGTTTGGCGAGCATGGGGAGGATGGGAGGATTCACTGGAAGTTGCATGGTCTGATCCTAATCTGACAGCCGAGGAGTCCTGTGGTAGCAGCGGATCGATCTTTCATCTCTATCGCGACGCCGCAGTACTCTCTGTGATGTTCGCGGATGTGGCGGTCAGCAGATGCCATGCGGATGGATCGAGCGGGCTTGTCGAGCGAAGGAAGTGGCCGCGCCCGACACGCAGCTCCGGCAGGCCATTCTCAACCGCGAAGAAACGGGAGTCCTGGTCGCGCGGATCGCCGACGCCAGCGATTAGCATGGCCCCGGTTGGCGCCGAAGAAAACTCAACCCAGGCAGAGAGTGTCCACGCAACATTCGCTTTCAGGACCGGATCAGCCGCCGGTAGAGGCTTGGTCAGTCCGATGCCGCCGCCGAGGAAATGTCCGCTGTAGGGCTCATAATTTTGCGGAAGCACCGTCAATCCAGGGGCTTTCATGGTTTGAGCGGGAACGTAGTGAGTCGTCCAAAGAACCGCAGCGAACATCAAGAGAACGACCGGCGACAGTCTCGGCCGATCGGAGAGGCGATTCACCGAACGCATAAAAGCAGGCTTCATAGGTGGGCCGCAGGAACCAAGAGTCATTGTATAAGCCGGAGTTTTCGACGTATCCATGGAACTGACTCGCCGCATGTGACCGATTTCTTTACGGATTCTTGTTTCGTTTCAGTTCCGCCAATTCGCGGCGTATGCTGGATTCAAAGCCCAGAAACCGTCGCTGAACCGGAAATCCGGATGAGTTTTTGCGCCGTGAGATGCAACGATGAAGAGGAAAGCATACTGTTTCGCTGACTGAAAATTATGAAAACCCCTACCCAAGACGATATTTCGACGATTGTCCGTCGTGCAGTGCTCGAATGCCTTGCAGTCCATCAATCTCGCCAGTCCGTTGCAGAAGAACCGCTGGAGATCTTCAACTCTCCTGAAGCGAACGCGCTGAAGGAAGAAATCCTGCGGGTCGGCAAAAAGCTTTGGGAGCGGCAGTATGTTGACGGAAATGGAGGCAATATCTCCGTCCGTGTGTCGCCGCATTATGTTTTGTGCACGCCCACGTTGTGCAGTAAAGGCGACCTTTGTATGGAGGATTTTTCGTTGGTCGATCTGGACAACTGCCAGATATGCGGCGATCGTCCGCAGACCAGCGAGATTCTACTTCATCTCGAGATTTACAAAGCGGTGCCTGCGGCGAAAGCGGTCATTCATTGCCATCCGCCGTATGCCACCGCGCACGCGGTGGCTGGCGTTGTGCCCCAAGGCAATTTAATTCCAGAGCAGGAAGTTTTTATTGGACCGGTGGCGCTGGCGCCATATGAGACGCCGGGGACGCGCGCCTTCGCGAAAACTGTGCTGCCATTCGTGAAGGACCACAATACGATTCTTCTGGCGAATCACGGCATCGTCTGTTGGGCTGACACAGTGACCCATGCGGAATGGTATGTTGAGGTGGTCGACACTTACTGCAAAACCGTGATGATTGCATCGCAACTGCGGCCGAAGTTGAATGAGATTCCTCCCGACAAGATTGCCGACCTGCTAGCGATCAAGAAAAAGCTGGGGTTGCCCGATCCACGACTGAGGGCGAGCGTGGAGGCGGCAGAGAAGACCGCGGCCGAGGTGCAAGCCAGCGTTGCACCAGCCAGAAAAATTACCAATGTCGAAACGGATGAACTAATTCGTCGATTGACTGAGGAAGTTGCCGCTTTTCTTCAGAACGGCGAATGACGAAGCATTTCCTGGTTGAGAATCTGGGCACGTCGATCGGCGCAGCCTACCGGCGAAAATGCCAAAGGGCGAATCCTCTTGCGAGAACTCGCCCCCGACGTTCCGAATTTTCGAAGATCCGATGTTCGGCAATCGGATCACAACTCTAACTTCCCGGAGTTGCCGAGAACGTGCAGGCGAACCCGCATTTTCTGGAACTACCGTTCTGCCTGGTTGTAAGAGCTTTGTCTTGGCCTACCGTCTTCAGTTGCCTGAAGTGAGTTTCGTTGCCGATCCTCTGGCTGGCTTCGATTCCGCTCTCTTCTCTGAAAGATTTCTCTTCCGTTGCCACTGAGTATTGCACGGGAAACGCGGGTTTCAGCGGAATTATTTCGGTGCAAATCGTGGCCGAACTGTGCAAAAAAACGGCGCAATTTTCTTGCCGTTGAGGCAACCCAAAAGAATCTTGCTATGCCAACTCGCCCTGACGCATCAGCGGTTCGACAACGCCGGTTGCAGTGATGCCGTCGATGTCCAATCTACCCGATCCGATCATCCAGTCGACGTGGATCAGGCTGTCGTTCGCGCCCTTGGCCGCAAGCTGCTCCGGCGTCAACTTGTCTCCGTCGCGCAAGCAGGAGGTGTAGGCCTGACCCAGCGCAATATGCGACGCAGCATTCTCATCAAACAGCGTGTTCAGGAACAACAGACCGCTGGCTGCAATCGGCGAAGAGTGAGGCACGAGTGCCACTTCGCCCAACCGCCGCGCCCCCTCATCGGTGTCGATCAAACGTTGCAGCACCTCCTGGCCGCGGCTGGCGCGTGCTTCGACGATGCGGCCTTTTTCAAATCGCACTTGAATGCCTTCGATCATGGTTCCCTGATGCGAGAGCGGTTTGGTTGCTGTTACGGTGCCGTCGGCGCGATCCTTATGCGGAGTGGTGAAGACTTCCTCGGTGGGCATGTTGGGAATGCAATAGAGTCCGTTGCCGGCTGTGGTGCCGCCGCCCAACCAAAGGTGATCCTCCGCCAGGCCAAGACGGAAATCTGTTCCGGGTCCGCGATATTGCAGCGCGGAATATCGTTTCTCGTTCAATCGCGCGGCGCGCTGTTGCAGGCCGGCATCATGCGCTTTCCAGGCAGCCACGGGATCGTCGGCATTGATCCGAGTGGTATAGAAAATTGCGTTCCACAGTTTCGCCAGCGCCACGTCGGCCGATTCTCCGGGGAACATCGCGGAGGCCCATGCCGGCGTCGCACTGGCCACGATGGTCCAATTGATTTCATGTCGCGTGATCAATTCGAGCGCGGGTCTGTAGGCCTGGGATACAGCACGATTGGCTCGACCCACCTTCTCGGAATCTTCATTGGAAAGCAGTGTCGGATTTCCTCCTGCGATGGCCAGACGTGCCGCGCCGCTTTTGAAGGCTGCGCCCATACCGTCGTACAGCCACTTGGCGGCGTGGTCAAAACTTTTATCGGAGGCGAAATGGTAGCGCATCAAGGCTGCCTCATCGTCGCTGTAAAGCGTCGTTACCAGGGAAGCACCGGCACGATAGGCCTGCTCCGTGATGCGTCGCGCCAGCGGCAGCGAATCGAGCGACGCCGTCATCACCAGTTCCTGCCCGGCCTGCAACCCCAGGCCGACTCGTACGGCAATCTCCGCCAACAGGTTCAGTTTCTGTTCATGGGTTCGTGGCTCCGTCATGACCGCTGTTTCACTCATGTCTCTTGATCCCTCTTCGTCTATGCAAATTCTAATTCGGTGGGTCACTTGTCGCACGGCCGCCGCAAGATCTCAACGCTGAGTGAAGCATTTCCGACGGGTGCCATCGCTTCAGGGGAGTGCAATGGATTCGTGCACCGGTCATACCGCCCTGGATCTTTAGCAGTGGCGAACGCGCTGCCCACGACCGCACCCTTGCGCCGGCGCCAAAGCCCGATGCAATCTGTTTTCTAGTGTTTTTGAAGTGGTCGGAAGGAAGTCGATGCTATGGCGGGAGGGTGTCAGTCGCACTCAGGGCGCTACTCTTTTAATATCACCAGTATAGAATTTTTAATTTCTTAAGCTACCACGGTTTTCTACCACGGTTGGAGCGCCGCTGCTCCTTCACCAAATGCGGAAAACAGGCAATCAGGCGATAGTAGCAGCGCGGGCTTTTACGCCACAAGCAAGCGCGATTGGGAGCGCGAACGCGGGCGAGTCTTCACATTGATTTCAACATCGCGTCCCAGCAGCAGCAGAAAGCGCAGTAGTCGTTCGATGGAGAATCCAGCGAGCCGCCCGCGCATCAGGGTAGAAAATTTCGGCTGGTCGATTCCAAGGATCACTGCGGCGTCAGTCTGCGTCAGCCGCCGTTCGTGGATAATGGCAACAATTTTCTGTGCCAGCTCCGCTTTGGCCAGAGCTTCATCCGGCTCCGGAAGGCCAAGATCGGCAAAGACGTTTCCCGTGCTCTCTACATAATCGCGTTTCGGCATGTTCATTTCTCCCTTGCGGCGTTCAATTCCATCGCGCGTTTCAGCCGCCGCCTCACCAGCTCCATCTCCGCTTTGGGCGTTGCAATCCATAAAGACGCCCAGACACTAAACCGCTGTGGCGGCGCGGGCGTGGTTTAGGGCGAGCAGGCGTTCCAGCAGTTCGGCATCGGTGAGTGTGGCGGGCCAGCCGTAGGCGGCGAAGACGGCCTCATCCAACTTGCGATGCAGTTCCGCAAGCCAGGTGGGACGGGCGTTGTAGAGGTTCGTCAGCGTGCGCTTGCTCAGTTCCTCTGGTGGGGCGTCTGGTGGATTCAGCCATGCGTCGCGCCTCTCTACCAGCTCACGCGCGGCGGCGGCGATAGCTTCCACCAGCGGATTGTTCTCTGGCTCATAGCCCGGCGGCCACGGGAATGGGAACGTCTCAAACACTGTGTCGGAATTGTACGAAGGATCATTGCCAACGCCCATCCAAGAGCATGTGCTCAGAGTCCACGCCTCATGCACTCTGGATTGCACCACGCCAAAAAAATATTCATCCTCGCGGGCAATCACATGGAGCTTATGATCCGGTACAACATCGGTGCTCATCCACACAAAGACGCGATGCTTGGCAACTTCCGGGGTCACGATGCAGCGGTTGAAATTCTTCAACGCTTTCCTTAGGCCTGGACGATTTTCCTGATGTTTCCACCAGTTTTCTCGATAGCTTTTCCGGGGGTTTCCATCGCGCAGCGGCTTCACTTCCCGCCGCACATACTCAAACGGCAATTCGTAGAGCGCAGCTTCCTGCTCTGTCATTTCGACAAAATCAATGAGCCAGCCTTGCTGATTCCGCCGCACTATATCGCGGCCTATCAAGCGGCGTTTCACTACATCAGAGTTGGGCCGGCCGTTCGGATTCAGCGGCGCGCGCAGCATCTCCGCCGCCTGTTCCGGCGCTAGATCGAACGGGCCGCCTTTTGTCACACCGAGAAAACAGAGATTGGCGTTCTCCGGCAATTTCAACGCGCCAGCTACGTTGGCGCTGGCTGTCAGATCGGCATGGATCACTTCCACCGATTGCCCGTCCAACGTGCGCTCGGTCTGCGAACCATCATCGAAGCCCACCATGGAGACGCGAACCGCCGCGCCGTCCAAAATCCACGGACGATCACTCCAGGCCATGAAGATGCCGCCCGTCTCTTTGATCCTCTCCAATACAGGCCGATTGCCCACCATGCGGATGGAGTTTGTCGCCAATAACCCGGCGCGTTTCGCTTTGCCCGCTCCAATCTGCGCTCTGGCACGCTCAAACCAGTACGTCACCAGATCAGCCCCGCCGGGTACGCGGCCTTCATAGAGCTTGCGCAGATCGTCCACATACGCATCTCCAAGCTCGGAGCGCATTTTCTTATCGCCCAAGAATGGCGGATTGCCGATGATGCAGTCGGCTTGCGGCCATTCCGGTTCCACGGGATTGCCGTCGCTGTCATGGGTGAGAATGGCGTCGCGATGCTGGATATTGTCGAGCTTGCGCAGGATCGGCTCCGTGGGAACGCCCATGCCGTGTTCCTGTAGCCATTGTAGATAGCCAATCCACACCACCACGGACGCCAGTTGGTGCGCGTACACGTTCGTTTCCAGACCGTAAAGCTGCGAGGGATGCACCTGCTCCGGCAGGACAGTGGGAAGGCCGTGATGCGCGGCGAACAGGCGCACCTCCTGCCATAAATCCAACATGCGTTTCAGCGCCAGATAGAGAAAATTTCCGCTGCCACAGGCCGGGTCTAGCACGCGCACGCGAGAAAGCTCCTGCACCCATGCGTAGAGCGTCTCCTGCATTTTGTCGCGCAGCTTGTTGTAGGCTGTTCCCTTGGCTTTCTCTGCGGCTTCCGCCAGCGCCGTGGCTTCCGCCTTCACCTGTTGCCAGCGAGCGCGCAGAGGGGCCATCACAACAGGCTCGACAATCAGCAGAATGTCTTCCGCGCTGGTGTAGTGCGCTCCAAGCTGCGAACGCTTGTCCGGGTCAAGGCTGCGCTCGAACAGCGTGCCAAAGATGGACGGCTCCACATTCGACCAGTCCAGCGCGGCGGCTTTGCGCAGCGCGGCCATATCCGCAGAAGTCAGATCGAAGACTTCATCATCGGCAAACAGGCCGCCATTGAACCATGCAATGTCATACACGCCAAAGCTGTTGCCGCTGGTGGACATTGCGCCAAAGAGTTGCCGCAGCTTGCGGGTGAAGCTCTGCGCTGTGCTCTTGTCCTGTTGAATCATTTGGCGAAAAAGATGCTCCGGCAGGAGTCCGATGCTATCGGCAAACAGGCAGAACAGCAGCCGCATGAGGAAATGCGCTGCCCGTTCCGGGTCTGTGCCTCTTTCTCTCAGGCTGGCGGCAAGAGAACTAAATTCCGCCGCCGCTTGCTCCGTGACACGCGCAGCCGCCCGCTCTGGCCTCAGCAGTTCCGGTTCCGTAAAGACTGCGCGAAGGACTTCGAGCGGTGGCAGGGCGCAATTCGCCGTGGGAGCCGGGGAGAGCAGATCGTCTAACGTGAAGGCATAAACGCGCGGCGGCGTGTTTGTGAAATTGGTATGCACTTCAAAGCGGTTTTGGTCGCAGACTACCAGCAGCGGCGGATTTTCCAGATCTTCGCGATAGTCGGCAAGCTGCGCGTAGGCGGCGGCCAGGTCTTTGTGCTTGCCCTTGTTCTCCCACGCGAAATGGCCGCGCTTCCACACGTCCGCGTAGCCTTTGCCGCCCCTCAGCTTGGATACGTGCTTTTCAAAGGTGAAAGTGTCGCCGGTTGGATCGGCGGCGGCGGGATGCGGCTGCCCCAGCACATCACAAAGATCGTTGAAATGCGACTGCGCGGCGGCCCGCTCGGAAAGCTCGCTGGCTTTCCAGCGTTCGATAAATTCCGGCAGAGCAAGGGATGTGCGGGCCATGGGAAGCTACGCCCAATCTTACAGAGCCAGTCACTCTTTGCGAAGAGATGGAAAGGGCGAGCGCGGGCACGTCAACGGGGCGAAGTGAATAGTTGCGGATTGATTTTCTGCTCAGACACGCCAAAATGAGGGCAATGTCCGAACTTCGATTTTCGTGTCCGCAATGTTCGGGAGCCGCATGGCTATTGCGGATTGCAATGTGCTGAAACCGCAAAAACTGCAAAAAAACCTCTGGCAAATCAGGATCGGACATTGCCTCTCAGATTGCTGGCGCTAGGCGTACCCAGGGCTGGCGCGAACCCCACAAGGCGAACGGTCTGGGAGTACCTTTTCTCTAAGCGCCAAGGTGTAAACCATAGCTACACAATCAGATTGCGGCGGCGGGCCGCTTTGGTTGATCCGTGCTGGTTCCGTGCTCCACCGGCAAGATGGGCCTGCGAATCGCTGGCTGGTGCGACCGCCTCTACTGAGTTGGCCGCTGGTGCGGCGAATCGTTCTCTAACTGATTGCTGAAAAGGAACATAGCGCCTAATTCGCTGCGCGTTTTACAGCCGCGAGCCGCCAATTTCTCGCCCGCGCCGGACTCACAACCGGTACTAAACGATGCAGCGTGCAGCCCAAGTTCGATAAACACAATGAAAATGCCGCTCCCCGATAGCGTGCAAGGGAAACGGCATTTCCACGTGTGGCAGTTCTGACGGTGGGCGGGCTCTACTGGCTTGTTGCGTTCAGAGGCTTGTCCAGACTGCGTACCGCTGCATGGAGAACCGCATTGCGAACGTGACTGTAGCGGGCGAGCATCCGGGGTGAAATATGCCCCGCCAATGCCTTGATCGTGGAATCGCTGACTGGCCTTTCCGCCAGGCGGCTGATGAAAGTATGCCGCAGATCGTGCCAGCGGCATTGCACGCCAGTCTTTTTGCGGATGCCGGACCATGCCGTACTCCAGCCCGTGATGGGGCGGGTCGCATCGAAGCGATAGCGTCCGCCGAAACCGTACCTCTCGGTAGGAAAGATGAAGTGCTCAGGTTGGACGCCTGAAAATTGCTTCCGCCAGCTATCGAGTGCTGTCCAGGCAGTCGAATTGAGAGGAACGATACGGCCTGTTCCGGCTTCGGTTTTGGATCGCATCACGCGCAGCGTGTGCTTTCGCCGGTCAATATCGCACCATTGCAGATTGCACAACTCAAACCGTCGCAGCCCGGTATGGACGGAGAGCAGAATGGCCGTGTGCAAGCTCTCACTAGGGCAGGTTCGCGCCGCTGCCAGCAATCTTCGCAACTCCAGTTCCTCAAGGGCGCGGCCTACATCTGTGCGCTGTCGGAGTCGCTTCACATCGGGTCGCAGGTCTTCCCACAGGCGAGCTTTGCGGAGGAGGGATCGCAGTGTTGTTGTCTCCTGATTGATCGTCGCTGCGCTGGCACCTTCCACCAGCCGTGTTGATTGATAGGTTCCGATGGCAAGCGGCGTGATTCGATGCAGCTTTGTGCAACCGAAAAATGCCACCAGATGCCGCAGATTGTACCGGGCCGCCGATTCTGTCGAGTGTGTCCATCCGGCGCGGCGCTCGCTATGCCACAGCTTCGCGGCCTCCGCCAGTGTAATGAATTGCGAGTAGCCGCCATGCGGACATAGCAACGCTTGCGAATGCCGGGCCTCCGCAATCTGCTCCGCCAGCGAACGATCTTCAGTTTTCGTGGATTGGCGAATTTTGCGCCCGCCTACATGAAATTCGTACCACCAGAATTTGCCGCGTTTGTAGAGCATGGGGAAAGCTCCTGTCTAGTTCACTGTTCGTTAGAGTCGAGCATCGTAGAGCGCCAGCGCAGTTGGTTTCCAGCGTCGATTTTGGTTTAACGCGACAGGGGCACCTCACGCAGAATCAAGCCGTACACAAACCCGTCCTGAACCTGAAAGCCCAGCGCCATGAGGATGGCTTGGAAGGTTTCCGCGTCTGGTGCGAACATGCCGCCGATTTGGTGCGCGTGCTTTATGTGCGATTTGTAGAGGCGCGATAGGCTGCCCCAGTTGCGGTCGCGGAAGATGCAGTGCGCGTTCGCCCATACCCGCATCGCGTCGTCCCACTGGCGAACCTCTGCGGGCAGCAGTTCCACCTGTGCCAGCGTCTCAGGGCGCGGTGGTGGTTCATGCCATGTATTTGGGACAGTTGGAAGAAAAGTGTCTTTATCTATTGCGCTAGGCGGACTTGAGCGTTCCAGCGACCTTCTAAGTCTTTGTCTGCGGCTCAACAGTGGCATCTGGAATCCTCATTTCCCGTTCGTCTGAAAACACTTAGCTGCGTAAAGAGCGGACTGTGCGTAAAGAGTCCCATAGAGGGGTAGTCAATACGCTCACTACGCTCTTTACGCATAGAGACTCCACCGAGTTGCCGGGCCGCCGCCCGTCTCGATTTTTTGAGATTTGATCTTGCGGCGCTCTTGCAACAGAGCTAAAGCCCGGCTTAGTTCGGCGGACAATTTATGACTGCCGAAGCCTCGATTGATTTCCGTCTGAGTCATGCCGCCCGGCGCGTTGCGAAGCATCCGCAAGATGGCATCCGCCGTCTCGTCTCCAAGCGCATCTCCAAAGATGTGTCGAACGGAATCTTCGCAATAGGCCCAGACCTCTTGCGCGGCCTTTAGGTGTGCCATGCGAATCAGACTGGAACTGTCAAGCAGCGCGTACAGGGTCGCGAGCCGTACAACTTGAGCCTCAGCTCTTGCCGTCATGCTTCCGAAAATGCCGGTCGCGCCTTCCGTCAGAACGCTATAGGCCGATTCCCAGGCGCGATAGGCTTCCCCATCGAAGCGGACGCAACCGATGGCCTGAGACGCTTGCAGCGCCGATTGCAGGCCAGAGACAAGCGTAGCGAGTTTGGGCGCATCCAATGGCTTTCCGCCATGCGGCAATTGCTTGGAACGCTTCGCGCAGCACCAGAGGATGCGGTTCCCAAAGCCGTTGGCCTTGTCATTGGTGGTCAGCAGCCGCTGCAATTCTTCGATGGTTACGTTTCCGACTACCGCGATATGCGGCTCTTGGCAGGAATCTTTGTTGCTCCGCGCCAGGACGCGCAACGGTTTTCCATCCCACGCGTCGCGCAAAATAGCCGATAGGATATTGCCGTCTCTGCTCGATTGCTGAAGCACGCTGCCAAACTCGGATTCAATGACCAACAGCCTCTTGTCTGGTTCTCCACTGTCCACAATCTGACGCTCGAATCTCTGCGGGCCTGATTTCTCCTTTATGGCCACGTCTTCTTCGCGCGTATCCCGCACCGACTGAATCAGACCTTCGCCGGAAGACAATCCAGACCGCCGCCGGGCCGTCATAAATTCCGCATCCACGCGGCTGAGAATGTCCGTCGCGCGGTCTGTCGCCGTGCCCTTTCTGGCCTTCGATGTGTCTCCCACGATCACGGAAAACAGATTGACGCCATGCCGAGTGCTTTCCACCTGATAGAACGGCTTTCGGCCCACCATACAGCCAAAGCCCACGAGTAAAGTCAGTAGCAAGGCTTGAGGATCGGCTTCCGTTTCCGGAAGCACTAAGCGCACGAAGTCGCCTGCCAATCCATGAAACGCATCCTTGGACATTGGCTCCGGCCAACTTTCCCGCGATTCCAGTTCCGGCGGGCTTGCCGATTCCTCGCCAAGGGTAGCGTAGGCCGCCAGTTCTTCACACGTAAGCAAAGCCGCGTCTCTGCGGGATGGAAATTTCGATATAGCGTCGATAGACATTAAGCAATCCTTTCGATGGCAACATACAAGGGGCGTTTTACTTCACCAAATCTCCCGCCAATCTCTGAAAGCGCGGCTGCCACATTCGCCGGGATTGTCAGCGGAGCTTCCATTCGCAAGCCGCCAAGTTCCCGTGCCACGGGATACAGTTCTGTCTCCGCCACCTGCCATTTTTGGCAGACTTCGTGAAACAGCCGTTCTAGCTCCCGATCTTCGGGCGAGCGCGCCAGTTTCTCTCCAATGGCGTTAACGAGACTTTCCAGTTGAAAAACCCGGTTGCGCGCCGCACGGCTTATCGCCCGCTGCTGGCGCTGCCTTGCGGACTGCGCTTCGCGCTCCGCCGCGAGCATGGCTGCTTGCTGAGGCGTGGCGGGCGGCCCGGCGAACAGATCGCGCATGGTAAGCCCACAGGCGGAGAGAATGTCTTTGGTCGCGCATCCGGCCCAGCAGCGCATTAGCACACGCCCGTCTTTCCCTTCCGCGATGCTTAGAGAAGGCGAGCTATCTTCATGCGCCGGACATCGCGCCTGCCAGCGGTTCGGGCCAGCGGGTCGTGCCCGCAACATTTCCGCGATGCAATCGGCAGTCATGGACGGCCACTCTTCCCTCCCATATCGGGACGGGCACGAATGCGTTCGTCAACCCAGGCGTCAATTTCCGCCTCGACAAATCCAATAGAACGAGCGCCAAGGCTGACGGGACGCGGAAAGCTGCCTTCAGCGAGCCGGAGATAGATTGTTGAGCGCGACAAACCAGTGCGAGCTTTCACGTCCGGCAGTCGAAGTATTTTTTGAGCCATCTGTTTTCTCCCTTGGAGGTTTCTCTCACCAAGTCAGCCGAGTACCAAATCGCGCGAGAGCGTCCAATGCCATCTTTGTCGCATGGGAGTCACGGAGCGGCACATTATGGGTAACTGGCAGTCGATTGACAGGCAGGAGCCATGCAACCCGTAGCGTGATGATTTTGTGAAGGTGTACTTTCAGGGAAGGCGATTCGGTGAAGACTAGATAGGACTTCCACGCTTCATGTGCGGGCGTAGGGGTTGGCCGACACGCAGCGCGACGCGCCTCAGATTCCCTTTCGGGGCGGAAGCCCTTATGACGGGCTATAAGCAGAGAGAGCTATTTATTAGGCCGGGACTCCGCCGAAGTTGCCAACGATCACTTTCGAGCCATTCACGAGGGAATCCAGGTAGTCTGCCCACCATTGCATCATGCGCGTGCGTTCCTTCAGATATTCCGCGCGGTTGTATGCGCCTCTGACGGCGTTGCGCTCGCAGTGGGCGAGCTGGCGTTCGATCACATCGGGACGGAAGCCCTGTTCATTCAGAACGGTACTGGCTACGGCGCGGAAACCGTGGCCTGTCATCTTGCCTCTGTAGCCAAGCCGTTTCAGGGCCATGAGCATTGCGCCATTGCTGAGGGTCTTAGCCGCATTTCGTCCGGGCAGGATGAAGTGGCTGTGGCCTGAGAGCGGTTTCAACTCAGCAAGCAGCGCAAGAGTCTGCGTTGCCAGCGGTACGATGTGTTCGGCCCGCATCTTCATGCGCTCCGCCGGAATTACCCAGACTTTTTCATCCAACTTGAACTCGTCCCACGTCGCGCCGATCAATTCGCCGGTTCGCACAAAGGTTAGCGCAAGCAGTTGCAGCGCCAGACGGACTTGGCTGCTTCCCAACCGGTCATAGCCCGCAATGGCCCGCATCAGCACGGGTAGTTCCTCTGGCCTGACAGCGGCCTGATTTTTCTTCTTGTGCGGCGTCAGAGCGCCATACAAGTCTTTCGACAGATCGCGGTTGCATCGCCCCGTTGCGATGCCGTAGCGGAACACTTGTCCGCAGACCTGCAAGAGACGATGCGCCAGATCGTAGGAGCCGCGCGACTCAATCTTGCGAATGGCTGAAAGCAATTCCGGCGCTTCGATTTCTTCAATGGGACGCTGTCCCAGAATGGGGAAGATGTTGCTCTCCAACCGCCGTTTTACGTCGCGTATATGCGATGCGCTCCACATGTGGACTTGCTTTCCATACCAGTCCTTCGCAACCGCCTCAAACGAATTGGCTGCTGCTGCGATCTTGGCTTGCTGCTCCGCCTTGCGTGACTCCGATGGGTCTATACCAGCCGCGCGCTTCTCTTGCAGAGCATCGCGGCGTAAGCGGGCTAGTGTCAGACTGACATGCGGATACTCGCCGAGCGCAAGCGATTGTTCCTTACCGTCCACCTGCCATCGAAACCGCCAATGCTTCTTGCCGTTGGCGAAAATCCAAAGGTACAAGCCGCCGCCGTCGGAGAGTTTCAAGATGGACTGGTCTTTAGGGCACTTGGCTTTTCTCAGCTTCACGTCATTCAAGAGTTTTGTCGGCATAGTTGTGGTAGACCGTGGTAGAGTTTCGAGCCGCCGGTTGTGGTAGGGCTGCTCTACCACAGAACCTTACCACAACTATGGCATGGATGTAGTTAGACAAGATTGCACCGCTTTGGATGCTATTTTCTTGCAAATTGCTGATTTTAGGTGTGATTGTGGGCTTTGCAGGACGTGGCTGGACATGTAGTTGGCGGAGAGGGTGGGATTCGAACCCACGTTACCTTGCGGTAAACACGCTTTCCAAGCGTGCGCCTTCAGCCACTCGGCCACCTCTCCAACGCGATCAATAGTTTACGCGGACCGACTCTCGGAAAAGCAAACACGCTTCGAAGTCTGCGAAAATGGATCGCTTCACCGAGTTTACGCGAGAACGCCGCTATCTGCATAACGTTTCACCCGCCACAGTCTTTTGGTGCACTCACGCTTTAAGCGGCAGCCCATCTGATCGATTCGCGTTAACCTATGTGACAAGCTATGGCCATCAGTTGCGAAGACTTGGAAGCTCTTAAGAAAGGGCGGGAATGCATTCAACAAATGCACAAACTCCTGCCCGTGGAAACCCGGGATACATCTCCTGCCTCGGTGGTTGGGGCGCTTCTAACAGTGTGTCTTCAGCATTGCGACTCGATTTTGATTCTTCTCCAAACCGGCGAAAACAACGCCAGCGCCGAAGCGCTATTGCGGCCAATGGTTGAGTCGGCATTTCGGTTGCTGTGGCTTAAGGGGGAAAAAAAGCGCGCAAAATTGGTCACGGCCAACAAGATGAGCTTTCCTAGTTTTTCGCGACTTCTGCGCAGCGTCGCAAGTAGGCATGACGTTGCCAATTTGCAGAGTGCTACGAAGAGCCTCCATGATCTAGCACATGCCGGAATGACGCAGCTTATGCAGCACTTCAAGGAAGCGCATAAGGAATCGACTCCACTTCACGTGAAACTCGGTTTCCGGCTAGCTGCAATGCTAGTGGCAATGATGGCCATGATTGCTTGTGGAAGTTTTTGTGTTTTCACCGAACGGGGGGAAGATCAAGAGAGAATTGCTGCACATTTCCTCGTGTACCTCATAGGTAGCTCCGTTGATCTCTTGATCACGATTGCACCGCTAGCTAAAGATGGATCTGTTTCGGGTGGTACGGGAGCAGTCGTACAGCGGTGACGAGGACCTCCGGGGCGGTCCCCCGGTATCATGTTTTGCTCGGGAAAACGTGCCACAAGGGCGGGAGTGCGTGCAGCGTGAGCGAGGCTGCGTTGCTGCAAAGCGACGGTGCGATCGCTTGGATTTTTAAGGCAGCCGGCCTGCTTCGATCCTCCTTTCAAAAGCAAAGGCAACGCGCGCGGAAGGAAGGATAATGCGGGTCTGAAATGGCGTATCCAGAATGCAATGTTTCAGGGTCAAAACGCACGATTTGGCGAGAAATCTGCGATCCAGCAGCAGTATACTGTTGCATATGCCAAAATACTCTGTCGTGGTTCCATTCCATAACGAAGAAGAGAGTGTCACCGCCCTCTATGACACTTTGAAAGCGGTTATGGAACAGGTGGGGGACACATTTGAGCTGATCTTCGTCGACGATGGTTCGACAGATCGCACCTATCGCTTGTTGGAAGAGATTACCGCCGTCGACAGCCGCGTGATGGTTGTGAAGCTGCGCCGCAACTTCGGCCAGACCTGCGCGTTGGCCGCGGGCTTCGATCACGCCCAGGGAGATTACATCCTGGCGATGGACGGAGATCTGCAGCACGATCCGTCAGAGATTCCGAATTTTCTTGCCAAGCTGGAAGAGGGATACGACGTCGTCAGCGGCTGGCGTAAAGAGCGCATCGACAACTTTGTGATGCGACGCATCCCCTCCCGTTGTGCCAATTGGCTGATGGCGAAGTTGTCCGGCGTCGACATCCATGACTTTGGAACGACCTACAAAGCGTACCGCAGAGAAGTGATCCACAACATCCCGCTGTATGGCGAGATGCACCGCTTCATTCCCGCGCTGGCTTCCTGGTATGGCGCGTCGATCTGCGAGATTCCCATCAAGAACATCAATCGTGAACGAGGAAAATCGCACTACGGCATTTCGCGCACATTCCGCGTGTTTTTTGACCTGATGACGATTCGCTTCCTGCTGAAGTATATGTCGCGTCCGATGCACTTCTTCGGCTCGCTGGGCGCAACCAGCATGCTGGGGGGACTAGCGCTCTCGATGTGGCTGCTGGTGTTGAAGGTGCTGACGCATCAGCCGATCATGGATCAGCACGGCCCTCTATTCGTCGTGGCAGGAGTTCTGATTCTGGCAGGCATCCAGTTGCTGGCCATCGGTCTGATTGGCGAACTGCTGGTGCGGCATTTCTATCAGGGTCAGGGGCGTGCCCCGTATACGGTTGACCGAGTCATTCGCCTGAATGCATCGGGAGAAGCCAGCATCCTGCGCGGAGAGTAGATACTCCGCTCGCTGCATGTTCTGTCCCATCCCACTGAGGCAGCCGATGAAAGCCATTCAAATTACCAAGACCGGTGGACCGGAAGTGATCCATGCGGTCGAATTGGATTGTCCTGCGCCCGCCGCTGGACAAGTGCTGGTGGAAGTAAAAGCCATCGGCGTCAACTTCATCGATATTTACTACCGCGAAGGTGTTTATGCCGCGCCGCTTCCGCTGACACTGGGGCAGGAAGCTGCGGGCTTGGTCGTTTCAGTCGGCGCCAACGTGGAACGTTTTCGGGTGGGGGATCGCGTCGCCTGGTGTACCTCCCTGGGTGCGTATGCGGAGTTCGCCGTCGTCCCGGAGGCAGCGTTGGTCGCTGTTCCCGCCAAGGTGACATTCGAGCAGGCAGCCGCCAGCCTGTTGCAGGGCATGACCGCGCAATACCTGAGCACCACCACATTTCCGCTGAAGTCCGGTGACACAGCGCTGGTGCATGCCGGTGCCGGCGGCGTTGGATTGCTGCTGACGCAGATGGCGGTCGAGGCAGGCGCGCATGTCATCTCCACCGTGTCTACGCCGGAGAAGGCACAACTGGCGCGGGAGGCTGGCGCGCATGACGTGATTTTGTATTCGCAGGAAGATTTCGAGCCCGCGATAAAAAAGCTTACTGGCGGTCGCGGAGTCGATGTTGTTTACGATTCGGTGGGCAGGGAAACCTTCGAGCGATCCTTGAAGTGTTTACGGCACCGAGGGATGTTGGTGCTGTTTGGGGCGTCGAGTGGTTCGGTACCGCCGTTCGATCTGATACAGCTATCGCGCGGCGGATCGCTGTTTCTGACTCGCCCCAGCCTGGCGCATTACGTGGAAAGCAGGGAAGAGCTGGATGCGCGTTCGGCGGACGTGTTTCATCGGATCGAGCGCGGCACGCTCAAGTTGCGCATCCATGAAAGCTTCCCGCTGGCAGAGGCGGCCAAGGCGCAAGAGGCTTTGAAATCGCGCACCACGACAGGCAAGTTGCTGCTGGTCCCGTAGCCCGGTCGAGGAGTTTCGACTTTCGCGCTCGCTAGGAGCGGCGAAACATGGAGAACCGGCCGCGTTTTTTTGGCGCGGTAAATTCTTCGTCTTCCTCGAAGGCGCGCGCAGGTTCGGGTTGTTCCGACAATGCTTGGCCCTCAAATACCGCCTGCGGATTTTGCACACACATGCGTTCCGCGGTTTCCTCTCCGTAGTGCTGGGAGAGGAATTTGAAGGCCTTACTCATCACTGGGGGCCGCGACGTTGTATTGTGGGCGTCGGTGGCAATCATATGCACCCATCCCCAATCGAGAAGCTCGCGAGCAATGCGCTGCGGACCTCGGCCGAAACCGCCGATTAGCGAACCTGCCGTGACCTGCACGAGGCAGCCCATGCGCAGCCATTGCGCCAGTTTTTCCGGCTTCTGCATCAGCGTTAAATTGCGTTCCGGATGGGTCAGAATGGGAACCATACCGGCGACGGCCATCTCATAAAAGCTGGAAGATATATTTTGCGGAATGCCGAAATCAGGAAACTCCACCAACAAATATTTCTTGCCGTTGACCGTGTATTTTGTCGGGTGGGTCAGCGCGTCTTCAATATTGTCGAAGCTCAGATGGAAATCGCAGCCCAGGCCCAGGGTCAACCGCTCGCCGATCTTCCGTTGCAACTCCGCCAGCAGCGCAGCGTTTTCTTCCGGGCGAAACTCGTAGTCGCTGTTGGCGTGGGGTGTGCATGCGATAGCTGTAATGCCGTCATTGATGGCAATTTTCGCCATCTCGAGCGAGGTCTCCCAATCTCTGGCGCCATCGTCGAGCCCGGGCAACAGGTGGTGATGAATGTCGATCATAGTTTGCCGAACGGCCGTTCCTGTTTCAATCCTGTCCTGCCAGTGTTGCCACCATCGACTGGAAGATACGCAGTCCGTCTGCCGATCCTAACAACGCTTCGCTTGACCGGTCGGGGTGCGGCATCATCCCCAGCACATTGCGCCCCTCACTTAAGATGCCGGCAATATTCTGCAGCGAGCCGTTGGGGTTGGCTTCCGCTGTAATCTCGCCCGCGGCCGTCGAGTAGCGAAAGGCAATGCGGCGCTGCGCTTCCAGTTGTTTCAGCGTGGCTGCGTCGCAGAAATAATTTCCTTCCATGTGGCCAATGGGAATCTTCAAGACTTGGCCTTCCTGCAACAGGTTGGTGAAGGGAGAATCGCTGGTTTCTGTCCGCAGGTAGATCTGCTTGCAAATGTATTTCAGATCCGAATTGCGCATCAGCGCGCCGGGCAACAGGCCGCTCTCCGTCAGAATTTGAAATCCATTGCAGATCCCCAACACCAACCCGCCGGACGCAGCAAATTTCTTGACTGACTGCATGATGGGCGCGAAATGGGCGATGGCACCGGTGCGCAGATAATCGCCGTAGGCGAAGCCACCGGGCACAAGAATCGCATCGCAATTCTCAAGCTGTTCGCTTTCGTGCCAGAGAAAGACGACCGGCTCGCCCACCACTTCAGAGATGACGTGGTAGGTGTCGTGATCGCAGTTGGATCCGGGAAAAACAAGCACGCCAAATTTCATTTGCATGTAGTTTATCAGCGGACTTCCAGTTGCTATCATCACAGAATTCCTCGAGGGGTGGCTTTTCGGCTGGAAGCTGCCAGGGTGATGGTCCCATGCCAAGGATAAGAACTTTTCGATCGCGGCGGCAGCCACAGAACACCCCTCGCGAGTGGGGCGTACGCCGATGAACGAACCGCAGATTCGGCGATCCAATCTGCGCCCGGCGAGGCTGGGGCCTCCGGCGGCGAAGGCTGGCCGAGCGCTGCTGCATTGGTTGCGAGCCACGTTCATTGACGCTTTGCTTGTGGGTGCTCTTTGGCTGATTGGATTGTGGTTGTTGCGTATCCCACTGGCGCCGTTGTGGGCCATGATTGCCGCGCTGGTGCAATTCATTCCTCAATTCGGAGGCATGCTGGCGTTGATCGGGCCGAGCCTGACACTGCTTTTCACCGATGGCGGATGGGTGAACTTTGGTCTGCTGCTGGGCCTGTACGCGGTCATCGTCGTCATTGACCAGCTGGGCCTGCAGCCCTGGTTGATGAAGAAAAATACCCGGGTGCCGATCTGGGCATCGATTTTCGGGCCGATCCTGCTGGGCATCATCATTCCTTTCTGGGGAGTGTTGCTTGCGCCACCCTTGTTGGCAGTAATTTTCGCATTTCGTAAGCCACGATCGCAGAAGGCGTAGACTAGGCACGCAGATTGGCGATCCTGACCGTCTGACGGGTATCTCCAGCGTGCTAAAATCAAGGTTTGTGCGGACGACTTGCGACCGCGGTAGCATCTAAATCATCATCGAAAGCAGTTCACGAGGGTCTTCCATGTCCGGCCATTCAAAATGGGCCACTATCAAGCATAAGAAGGGCGCGACCGACGCCAAACGCGGCAAGATTTTCACGCGCCTGATCAAGGAAATTACCATGGCTGCCCGGGCCGGCGGCGGAGATCCAGATGGCAATCCGCGGCTACGTGGCGCCATTGCCGCTGCCAAAGCGGAAAACATGCCGCAGGACAATATCAAGCGCGCGATTCAACGCGGTACGGGTGAGCTGGAAGGTGCGGCCTACGAGGAAATCACGTTCGAGGGTTACGGTCCCGGCGGCGTTGCCGTCATCGTGGAAGCGACCACTGATAATCGCAACCGGACGGTCAGCGAAATTCGCCATGGATTTTCAAAGAACGGCGGCAACCTGGGCGAATCGAATTCCGTGTCATGGATGTTTTCGAAGAAGGGCCTCATCTCCGTTGCCAAGTCGGCTGCGGGTGAAGACAAACTGATGGACCTGGTGCTGGAAGCCGGCGGGGACGATATTCGCGATGAAGGCGATTCGTGGGAAATCATTACCGAGCCGAACGCTTTTGAGGCAGTACTCGCGGCAGTGAAGGGCGCAAACATTGAAACGCAGATGGCGGAAGTGACGATGCTGGCCTCCACCTACACCAAGTTGGAAGGCTCGGCGGCAGCGCAGATGATTCGCCTGCTGGAGGCGTTGGAAGATCAGGATGATGTGCAGAATGTGTATTCCAACTTCGACATCGACGCCAAGCAGATGGAAGAAGTCGCGGGCTGAGGTAATCCTGTCCTGACACACGTCAAAGCAAATACGATCGATTCCCGGGCGCTCAGCCTGGGCGATGGCTGCGGTATGTTGGAGCGCTCTTGAAGAAGCCGATGGTTGTGCTGGTTGTGTTTTTGCTTGGCTTGGTGCCGGTTTCTCTTTCCCAGACAAGTTCCTCGTCTATCGCATCGGATGCGGGCCGCACTGCGTCGACACAGGCAGCTTCCAACGGCGATTTTGTTTCGCACGTGATGAAGCGCGATCCGTGGGACCGCGGAGTTTTCATCGATGGCGGCTTCGGGACGTCGGGAGAAACCAGCGACCATTTTCTGAATGCCGGGGTGCGGATCGGCAAAGTTCTGACGGATGCAGCCGGCCCTGGGATTCTTCGTGGGCAATTCGAATATGCGATCGAGTTGATTCCATACTGGCAGGCGTTCACGCCGAAAGAGACTTACACCCTGATCAACGTCGATCCTCCGCGCCACGTAACCACTGGAGGAACCTACACCGGGCTCAGCATGACACCTGTAATCCTCCGCTGGAACTTGGTTCGCTGGAAACGGGTGATGCCCTGGCTGCAGGGCGGCGGCGGCCTGATCTGGACCAATCATAAATTTCCGCCGAATGGCTCCAAGGGCACCAGCGTGTGGAACTTTGAGCCGCAGATTGGCGTCGGCATGCATTATTTTGTAAAGCCAGACCGGGCGATCACCTTTGCGGCGAATGCCGTTCATATTTCTAATGCCAGCCTGGGAGATGCGAACCCAGGCGTCAATGCAACTGTCCAATTCCAAATTGGCTACACCTGGTGGAAGTGACAAACGCGTCTCGATGAATACCAAGGAATCCATAATCGAGTGTGTTCCAAACTTCTCTGAAGGGACCAATGTCGCCATGGTGCGCGAGATCGTGCATGCGATGCAGGTCGATGGGGTTTCCTTGCTGGACTACTCGCTTGACCCGGACCATAACCGTTCGGTGGTTACGCTCGCGGGGGCTCCGGGGCCGGTGATGGAATCGGTTTTGCGAGGAGTGGGCAAGTCGACTGAGCTGATTAATATGACGGGGCAGCATGGCGTGCATCCTCGCATTGGAGCGGCGGATGTGGTTCCGTTGGTGCCGATTCGCAATATTTCTTTGCCGGAATGTGCCGCGTTGGCCCATCAACTAGGGCAGGAAATCTGGAAGCGCCATCATGTTCCCGTCTACTTCTATGAGGCAGCAGCGTTGCGCCCGGATCGACGATTGCTGGAGAACATTCGCAATGGCCAGTTTGAAGGGTTGCGGAAAAAAGTGCAGCAGGATGCGGCCAGTCGGCCGGATGTCGGCGGTCCTTCGCTGCATCCAACGGCCGGCGCGGTTGCCGTGGGAGCGCGTCAACTCTTGATTGCCTGCAATGTCTTTCTAAGTACCGGCAATGTAGGCATCGCGCGTTCCATTGCACGGGACATTCGCGCAGCCAGCGGTGGACTTGCTGGATTGAAGGCGATGGGCGTGCTGGTCAGCGGCAAGGCCCAGGTGTCGATGAACATCACGGATTTTCACGCCACTCCTGTCAGCAAGGTGTATCAGGCCGTGAAAGATGCCGCGGCGCAGTTGGGCGCACAACCGGATCGGGTAGAACTGATCGGGTTAGTGCCCGAGGCAGCCGTCGAACCGGGCAGCGAATGGATGGCGCTGGCGACGAACTTCTCGGTTGCGCGGACACTGGAGAGTAGACTAGATACACCAATGATTTGGCCTTAATGGCCAGCGTATAGGCGCTCAATGTGACTTCGGCAACCATCCTGCGTCGAAGATGATAGAGCTTCGATATCGTCGGGCGGCGATGAGACACCGCACCCAAATTTTTGAGGAGTTGTAGATGAATCGTTGGAGAAATGTTCTAAGTTACAGTGTCGGGGCCATCGCCCTCGCAACGCTGACTTTATCGGCGTCGGCATCGCAGCTTGCGACGGAGTCCCAGGCGGCCGTGCCTAAGGATGTGCAGCAGCTGATCGTCGTCGATTATCAGGCGATGGAGAACTCCGACATCGCCATGAAACTGCGCGCCAAGGTGTTGCCGCCGGAGCTGAAGAGGCTGCAGGATGCGTTGCAGCAGTCAGGCATGAACGTGGACCAGAGCGTCGTCCAACTCGCCTTCGCCTCTTACCGCGTGCCGGGGGATGTTTCCTCACGGATCGTGGGCATCGCGTCGGGCCAGTTCCCGGTGCAGCAGTTCACGGAGAATTTCAAGAAGCACCACGTCAAAGGCACGTTAGTGCGGAACGAGATGATCTATCCCATGGGCAATACGGGGTTGAGCGTCGTGTTTTTGGATCAGACCACGATGATTTTCGGTTCGCTCGAGGCGATTCGGGATTCACTGGACGCACGGGACGGGATCAAGCCCAGCTTCCTGACAAATACGGCCATGCTGAATCTGATTCCAGCGCTGCAGGATGAAGCGGTGTGGAGCATCCTCGATCAAAAAGGCACGCAGGAGATGATGAAGTCCGTGCTTGGGCAGGCTGCACAAGTGGCCGACTTTAGCACCGTCAAGAACAGTCTGGTGGGTTCGCGGTACAACATGGACTTTAACCAAGGCGTTAGATTTTCTCTGGATGTGATTACACCCGATACAGTTACGGCGGCGACAATGTCGTCTTTAATGGGTGCTGCCGCGATGATGGAGAAGATGAACGCCACTCCAACGGAGCAGCAGGCAATAGCGGCGACGAATATCACATCCAGTGGAAATGTGTTGCAGGTGCGCTTCGCCACCTCGGATGATCAGTTCGCTTCGCTGCTGAACTCACAGTTGTTTCAGTCTGTGATTCACTAAGACGCTCGAGCGAGCACGGCGGCAACGCAGTGAAACGGTGTCGCCGTTTACATAATGTAATTGCGATGAAGCGGCTATTCCTCGAAATCGCCCATCTGCATGGTGAGATAACGCTCATAGCCGAGTTCGCCAATCTGGTGCATCTGGGCTTCGAGCCAGTCGACGTGATCTTCCTCATCTTTCAGCAGTTTGACGAATAGATCGCGGGAGCTGTTTTCTTTTTCCGCCACGGCGACCTAGTTGGCGGCGTTGTATTGCGCGACGGCGGAGATCTCCAGCTTTAAATCGCTCTGCAGCATGTCCTTCACCGTTTTGCCGACGGTGAGATCGAGCGGTTGCATGCTGAGTGTGGCGTCCAGAAAAAGAATGCGCTCCATCAAAGATTCCGCGTGTTTCATCTCGCCGATGGACTGTTTCTTGATGTAGTCGGCCAAGCGGTCGTAGCCCCAGTTTTCACACATCTCCGCGTGCAGGAAGTATTGATTGATCGCGATGAGTTCTTCCCGCAGTGCCTTGTTCAACTCTTCGATGACTTTCGGAGAACCCTGCATAGTGGCTGGAGTGTAACGCGGCAGTTCCAGTCTTGCCAATACAAGACCAGAAGATATCCGGATGCGGGGAAGTGGAGAATCCGCGGGCATTCTTGACCGGCGACTGGGCTAACAAGGAGAGGTAGGAACAGGGTTTAGTGAGAGCCCACAGTTTCGGCAGTCGTTGGATCGATCACCCTCTTGATCTCTGAAACGCGGTTAGCAGGAAATCCTCCCCGGGCGGCATGTTCTCGCACCATCTCTTCATTGGGCGCGATGTAGACGCAATAGATTTTGTTATCGGTGACGTAACTTTGCACCCACTGGATTTTGGGCCCCAAATCCCGCAGAACGGAACATGACTTTTCCGCGACGCCTTGAAATTGTTCCGGCGACATGGATCCGGCCCCTGGTATTTCGCGTTCGATCAGAAATTTTGGCATACAAAGCCTCCTGCAGGAGAGTGTAGAGCAAACCGGGATTACCGCAAGATCACGTATCGGCCGGTTTTCAGGAGGTCGTCATGAATTGGTACGATGACACCATCCTCGACTAGGAGTCCCATGCGGTCCTCCTCGCGAATCTTCGGTACACGCCGTCAATTTCTATGCCGCGCGAGTAGATTGAAGCGCCATGCTGCGGATCATTTTTGAGCTGAATTCCACCAAGTCGAGTAACGTCCCGGGATGTAACCACAGGACGCTTTCGCAGGGTGCGCGTGGTTACTTAAGGCACGTGATCGCCATCAAGGCGCTGGATTCCCTCGGTCAGGTTCCTTGCGATGAACCGGCGTATCCGCCGCCGTCGAGTTGAGGCCCAACCCCAGTCATTTCGCACCTGCAAGCGCATATTGAGTCGCGTAAAAACTACTCGATCCTGCAGCTTTTCCAGGGTTGCTGATCCGCAACGACGAATCATACGGTATTTGAAGTAATCAGCCGAAATACGATTGCGGACCATTTCGTCTGTCATGCGAGTACTTTAGCGGAGCAGGATGAATACTCGTTCAACCTGGCAACTGTGGAACAAGAATTGGCATAGCGCGTGCAAACGCTTTCAACATAACTGCATTTTTTTGCAAGCCGATTGATCCACTCGATCCAGCAATTCAGAGGTCGAACTATTTTGAAAAGGTAACCCCCCCTATGCGAACTGTTGTATATCACAAGGCACCGAAGATTCAGATAGGTGTGACAGGTACGAATCGAATTTGTTGGCGATCCCGGATTCCCGTTTCTCACTCCTCACTGTTGACCACAAACTCCAGCGCACCAATCGCGTCCCTGGTTAGTTTCTATCAATGGACGGTCGTTCTGCAGTGATTCTTAGCCAAGAAATACATTCCTAAAACCCTTTAGAGCGGACTCGCAGCGGTGTTCGTTCGCAATGCCTATGAATGCGCATTGCGAATTCCCCCAAACCCGTTCGTGGCTAACCGGCAGTAACGTTCGACGTGGTCGTGGATGGCCCTCAAAGCTATCCAAGAGCGCTCTTGCTCGAAGTGTGTCTGTTGGTATCCACGGCTTAACCCATGGAACACGGAGAGTTTTTATGTCAATCCAACAGACGCAGGATGGAGTGAGCGTCCCTACGAGCTACTTTCGCAAGTTGAATGTCTTTGCCATTTTATGTTGTTCCACTTTGCTTGCGTTTCCATTCACCATGAATGCCGCAGCCGGGACGGCGCCCCCCTCCATCAATTTCACGGTGACCCCCACGATCGTAACGGCAGGAGGAACCGTTTATCTGGCCTATACCATGCAGGGAGCGACCTCCGCCACATTGTCGAATGGTGTACAAACAGGATCGTTGACAGCTGCCAGCGGTTCAGGCTCCACGACTTTGTCTAAGTCCACCACCTTTACTCTGAGGGCGGTGGGTCCGGGAGGTACGACGACCAAGAGTCTTTTAGTCACTGTGAAAGCTTCACCGACTTCCCCATCGCCTTCTGTAACAGCACCGGTCATCACCAACTTCACGGCATCGGCTGCATCGGTCGCCGCTGGGGGAAGTTCTGTGCTGCGGTGGACAGTCACGGGAACGAGCCCAAAAGTCACTTTGAATGGAGTCGCTGCCGTAAGCCCAACCACCGTGAAACCTTCTGCAACTACGTCGTATAAGCTAGTCGCGACAAATAGCGGCGGTTCTGTGAGTAGCGGCGTCGTTGTTGCGGTAACTTCGGCACTGGCCTCCAACGCATCCGGGACCGCGCTGGCGGATTGCCAGCCCATCACCAAGGCTGGAACGTATTCTTTGGCGAACGATGTGTCGAGTCCGGGAACATGTTTTCCGATCGGCGCCAACAACGTTACGTTGAATCTGAACGGCCACACGATTACGTATGGCACGAGCGGAGGAACAGCACCCACTCCGGCGATCGCTGCGTGTGCCCCCTGGTACACAGGATTATCCGCTTCGCAGTGCGTGGAAGGCTCCGACAGCAACTTGACCGTCTACGGCGGCAAAATTGTGCAGTCGAGCAACGCGGCACCCTTCAGTCCGGTATTTTGGATCGGTCAGGGCGGCACCGGCGGAGGATACATCCACGATCTGAACGTGACGTTTCAATCGGTCGGTAGCCAATTTTTCCACGGTGAGATTGACGGCGGCGGGTACACCATTCAGAACAATGTCATCAACGATCATGTGACCAATATCCAACACCCCGGACAAAGCCCGTTGGGTGCGCGAGCCCAGTTCCAGGGCTACGTGATCCACACAGATGAAGAGGGCACGGGTTCTCCAGTCCGAGATACTATTTCCGGCAACACATTCAACGGTTCGCCACAAGGCGGGATTGCAGATGGTGTGGCAGGCTCGCAGATTTATAACAACACGATCCAACTGACCAGTACTTATAGCAATGACTATGGTGTGATTGCGACTATGGACAATCAGAATGTCTATGGCAACACGATTACAGGTCAAGGTCGCGGACTGGATGGAGAGAGTTCCGGCTTCATCTTCAACAAAAATACAGTGAACGTCACCGAGGGAACGGGCAATACCGAGTACGGTGGGTGCGAATTGGGCGGCACCTATGGCATTCGAGTCAAGAATTATGATTGGCCGAATAGTACGGAGTCGGGAGCTGCGCCGTCAACGAATTTCCAAATCACCAACAACACCGTGACTGTCCCAGCGACTCAATGCCCGTCGACCGCTTTGGACCTGACGGATATGAACTCTCTGGTCTCTGGAAAGATCTCGGGGAATAGTTTCTCAGCTCCAGCCGGAGCGGGCGGACTAGCCAACGCCTTGGGGTTTGAATCTATCGACGCTGCCAACATTACCTTTCAGGCGAACCAATTCACGGCACCTACATGCATTTTAGTGGGCGGCAATGGGGACATTCCCTACGGTCGGTACAGCGTGCAAGCAGGTCAAACCTGGAGTTGTGCCACAGGTCCCACCGTGGCCGCTCAAGACTATACGTATGGACAGACAGGCGGAGCTCCTCCGCTGATAAGCATCAAGGATTCAATCTCCAATCCCAAGGTAAGCTGTGTGGCCTACTCGACGGCTGTCATCACGATTGGGAGTGGCTTTACCTATACCTGCAATTTAAAAGGACAGTAAAGCGGCAGACCCTTGCCGGTGCAGTCATCGTGACCCCACCACTCGAAGCAGCTTCATCTTCGGCGTTGCCGCTTCGACCCACGACGTGAGACCCGCCTTCCTGGCGGGTTTCACTTTTTCCGTCACAATCCGCTTCCGTTGGGCGACGACGCGTGCAGCGTCTTAATCCAAGATGATGGAGCCATCGCGCGCCCGTTCGATTGGCGGAATCGACGGGATGCACGAACTCCAGGCGGTGCGGAGGACGCATCTTGTTGAATTGTTCGGATGGGATTTGTGGTGCGCCCCGAGAGATTCGAACTCCCGGCCTTCTGGTTCGTAGCCAGACGCTCTATCCAACTGAGCTAGGGGCGCACAAGGGTGTGCGTACTTCTGTAAAAAGCAGCAGTTTCTAACTTATCAGGAGGCGTGTTTCGGCGCAAATCCTTACGCTGCGGGAGACGTATTTCCATCCGGTACGGGCGCTGGAGGATGCGGCGGAGCAAAGGCAGAAATCTGTTCAGTGACAGAGAGGCCGGCGCGTCGAAGCAATTGGAAGACGACGGCACTGCTGAGGCGGGTGGCATCGTATTCCACCAGAACGGTTCGATCGGACTGGTGGAGGCGCACGCGACGAATACCGTAGACATCGTAGAGCTCCGCGACCGCGCGCATGGTATCTTCCGTCGGATGCTGGGTGTAGCGAAACTGGATGTCGATGTTTGTGGTCATATTTCCATCATAAATGGCAGCTGCCACTGAAGGACAGGCGAGCTGCTGCGGGGCTTGTGACGCTTCACAAAAACACGCGTTAGTGATTCGCGCTCAGCGTGGCAGCCAGGGTGCGATAGATATCCGGATCGTTCCAGTCCTGGGCGCTGACGTATTTGCGAACAATGTGGCCGGAGCGGTTGATCACGTAGGCTTCTGGAATCTGTACGGTACCGTAGCGATGCATCACATCCTGCGAAGGATCGCGAACGGTGGGGAAATCGACGTGGTAGGCCGCCAGGAAATTGCGATAGGCCTGCGCATTGTCGTCGATGCTGACACCGAGAATATTTAATTGCGGCAAACGCTGGTGCAACGCCAGCAGGGAAGGAAACTCCTCCATACAGGGGGCGCAATAGCTGGCCCAAAACGTGACCAGCACCACCTTGCCGCGATACTGGCTAAGGCTTACGGTCTGCGCGCCGTCGTGAATGGTGAACGCGGGGGCCACTTTGCCCAATTCGTGCGGGAGTTGGCCGCGGTTGCATCCGGTGCCGAGAATAAGGGCGCCGACAACCACGGAGAACAACACCGAACGCCCGAATGGGCCGACTATCGACTTCTGCCGTGTCTGCATGTCATAACTATGATACGAATTTGTTGGATGGATACGAAATCGGCCATGACTATTTCGTCAGAACCGGAAGCAAGCGAACCGACTCAACTGCAGCTTTCGGTGATAATTCCGGCGCGGAATGAGGCTGGATCGATTCGGGAATGCCTCGCCTCGTTAGTAAAGCAGAGCGAGGACGATTTTTCCCTGGGCCGAGATTGGGAACTGATGGTTGTCGACGACGCGTCGTCGGATGCGACCCAGCAGATTGCTACGGAATTTTCTGGCGTGACCGTGTTGGAAGCGCCACCGCTGGTGGAGGGTTGGACAGGCAAGACGAATGCGCTGTGGTTTGCTGCACAACAGGCGCGAGGAAAATGGCTACTGTTCACTGACGCGGATACGGTGCATGAGCCCGGCGACCTGCGGCGGGCCATGCATGAGGCAGAGCGGTACAAGGTCGCACTGCTTTCGTATTCTCCACGGCAACTGGTTCGCGGCGTGTTGCAGCGGACGCTGATGGCGCTAATCTTTGCCGACTTGGCGCAGACTTATCCACCGCGTCTGGTAAATCTGGTTGACTCTCGCGTGGCGGGAGCGAACGGGCAGTTTATTTTGATTCGGCGCATCACTTATATGCGCGGCGGCGGACACAAGGCGGTGCGCGGCTCGTTGATTGAAGACATGGAACTGGCGCGGCACACGAAACACGCGGGAGAATCACTGCGTCTACGGTTCGCTGCCGATGCAGCCAGCACGCGGATGTACGGTTCGCTGAGTGAGACCTGCGCGGGCTGGAGAAAAAATCTGGCGCTGCTGTTTCCGGATGCGTTGACTCGCGGCCTGTGGAAGCTGTGTCAGGCGGCGTTGTTGTTCGGGCTGCCGCTGCTGGGAATTTGGCTGTACCTTACAGTCGCGCGGACGCAGGTAATCTGGGCAGTGGGATTGTGGTGGGCGTGGCGGGTGCGGGTGCATTATGCCAACACCGCGAAAGCGCATTTTCCGGTTGCGGATGTACTGTTGTCCCCGCTGGCGTTGCCGCTGTACGCGTGGCTGCTGATCGACAGCTCGATGCAGAAACATCTGCGGCACAAAATCACTTGGAAAGGCCGCGAATACGAGGCCTGAGGCGGATGCCACGCGCAATCGGCTACATCGCTGAAAAGTTGCGTCAAGACGGCGGTTGGATGAATCCAATATGCTAGGTTTATGGTGCTTCTGACACGCAAGACGGAGTTTTCCGCAGCTCACTATTATTGGAACGACGCCTGGTCACAACAGGAGAACGAAAGGGTGTTTGGCAAGTGCGCCAATCGCAATGGGCACGGACATAACTACACCCTGGAAGTGACGGTTGCGGGCGAGATTGATCCGGTGTCGGGTTTTGTCGTCGATTTGAAGGCGCTGAAGGACGTGATAGAACGCGAAGTGATCCAGGTGTACGATCATCGGCATTTGAACCTGGAGGTGCCGGAATTTCGCACGGTGATTCCGACGACCGAAAACATCGCGATTGCGATCTGGAAGCGGCTAGACAAAAAGGTTGTCGGCGCTCAACTGCGGCGTGTGCGGGTGTATGAGATGCCGGACCTGTTCGCCGATTACTGTGGAGAGTGATGAAAGCCTATTTATCGCGGCGGTACCGAATAAGCGCTTCGCATCGGCTGCATACAGAGTTATTTTCTGCGGAGAAGAACGAGGCGGTGTATGGAAAATGCAACAATCCGTATGGGCACGGGCATAACTACACCGTGGAAGTGATGTTGAGCGGGGAAGTGGATCCGGTGACCGGGATGGTGTGCAACCTGGGCGATCTGGATGGGTTTGTGCGGCGCGAAATCGTCGACAGGTTCGATGAGCAGAATCTCAACAAGGACAGAAGTTTTGAAACCCTTGTTCCTACGACGGAAAATCTTTGCGTAGAAATTTATGGGATCATACGTACGGGTTTTCGTGATGCGAAGCTGGAAAAGATTCGCGTAGAAGAGACCAGCAACAATTACTTTGAGTATGCGGGATAAACCGGCGAGTGCGCGGCATGGTACAGAGAACTCCGCGCGGGTGAAATGAAAGGTTGTTCGATGGCAGAGCCATTATTGGTACAGGGATCCACGGAGAATGCATTAGCAGAGTTTTCTACAGCGGATCTCTACCGGGAATTAATCTCCCGATTTGGCGAAGACCCGACGCGCGATGGTTTGTTGCGCACGCCGGAACGCGTACAGAAGGCAATGGAATTTCTGACCAGGGGCTATCAACAGGATGCCGGCGAAATATTGCGCGGCGCCATGTTCGAAGTGGATTACGACGAGATGGTGATCGTAAAGGATGTAGAAGTATTCTCGTTG
Organism: Acidobacteriaceae bacterium; assembly: GCA_049692235.1. GTDB lineage: Bacteria > Acidobacteriota > Terriglobia > Terriglobales > Acidobacteriaceae > JAKAAZ01. The sequence continues at coordinate 52,113 of JBAVOQ010000023.1, forward strand.
TGCGAGCATCACATGCTGCCATTCTTCGGAAGGGTACACGTTGCCTATATTCCCAACGGGAAGGTGATCGGGCTGAGCAAGATTCCTCGGCTGGTGGATGTGTTTGCGCGGCGGCTGCAGGTGCAGGAGCGGCTGACACGCGAGATTGCCGATGCGATTCAAGAGGCGATTCAGCCGCAAGGAGTGGGGGTGGTGATTGAGGCGCGCCATTTGTGCATGATGATGCGCGGAGTGGAGAAGCAGCACTCGTCCACGGTGACCTCTGCCATGCTGGGGGCGTTTCGCAGCAACCAGCAAACTCGCCATGAGTTCTTGTCGCTGGTCCACGGACGCGGGGAAAACGGAATCTAAACCAGCTCAGCACATACGCATTGCGTCGCGGAAGTACCTCTTGTCCGAGTGCAACTACATGCAGGCGACAATCTCCCACCACTATTCTGAATCCAAGCTATGAATGGTCTTTTAGTCGTGAACAAGCCGGCAGGAATGACGTCGCATGATGTGGTGGCGACGGTGCGCAAGCTGACGGGAGAATCTTCTGTGGGCCACCTGGGCACACTCGATCCCATGGCTACCGGAGTGTTACCGCTCCTGCTTGGACGTTTCACTCGGCTGGCACAGTTCTTCAAACAGGACAGCAAGCGCTATACGGGAACCATTCGGTTCGGCTTTGCGACCGATACCTACGATGCCGATGGCGAGGCTGTGGGCGAGTGTGTGGACCCGAAATTGACGCTAGAAGAAATTTGCAGTTTTGCAGAGAGATTTCAGGGCGAGATCGATCAGATGCCGCCACCATATTCCGCCAAGAAGACGCAGGGGGTTCCCGCGTATAAACTTGCGCGACAAGGGAAGCCGGTGACACTGCGTCCGGTTCGAATCGAGATCCGCCGATTTGAGATTTCCGGCTACGAAGCGCCGAACGCTCCATTCGCTGTCGAGGTTTCCTCGGGAAGCTACATCCGCTCCATCGCGCATGAGATGGGACAGTTGGCCGGATGTGGCGCGCATCTCGCGAGCTTATGCCGCGTCCAGGCTGGAGAGTTTACGCTGGAGCAGGCTGCGACGTTAGAGGAAATTGCTGCGTGGCAGAAAGAGGACTCACTGGCCGAGCGGCTGCCACATCCGCGCCGCCTGTTGCCGCAACTGCCGTCGGTGACCGTGGATGAAAATACCGCATCGCGACTGAAGAATGGAATGGCGTGTAATTTGCCGGAATATTCCAGCGCGCCCTTCGTCAAGATATTTACCGACCAACGCGAATTATTTGCAGTTGGACGCCGCGTGGCCGGGACGCTGGTGCGGCCGATGGCAGTGCTGGGTTAGGGTGTGTGTGGCTCGGCGCGATTGCGCGCGGGCTTTTGAAGCATCGGCAATAGCAGCGGGAGAAAATTCTTCGCCACCTGTTTGCAACCTTGCGCCGTGGGATGGATGCCGTCGTCCTGCATGAAGCCGGGTACGTCATAAACGCCCTTCAACATGAAGGGGAGCAGCGGCACGTGATACTGCTTGGATGCTCTAACGTAGATGGCGTTGAACTTGGCGATGTAGTCGCTGCCATAGTTCGGCGGCAGGGTGATTCCGCCGAGAATCACCTTGGCATGCGCATCCTGCATGGCTGAAATGATGGCGAAGAGGTTCTTTTCCGTATCCTGGATGGGCAGTCCGCGCAGTCCGTCATTACCGCCGAAGGCAACGATGACGACGGAGGGATGATACTGGAGAACTTCAGGAATGCGGAGGACGCCATCTTTCGTGGTATTGCCGCTGATGCCGAGATTGATGACACGATAGCGGTATCCGCGGGCATCCAGGTCGCGGTGCAGATCGGCAGGATAGCTTTCGTCGTGGCCGACGCCAAGACCCGCGGTCAGGCTATCGCCAAAGGTCACGATGGTGGGGAGTGATGAGTCATCCGGCACAGACGGTTGCGGCGGTGAGGGAACCGATGCCGAAGCAAGTGTTGATTCGGTGGAAGTGGCAGGCGTCGGTTGTGAGTTTGAGCCGTTGCAACCGAGAAGCCATGCGATCATCAAGACAGAAGAGAAAATTGTTTTCAAATCAGGTTTCATCCACACACACTCACCCATGCACTCTGAAACTCACGCTATCATCGCAGTCCGCGGATTGAAAAAAACTTTGCACAGCGGATCGACGTCTCTGGAAATTCTGAAGGGAATCGATCTCAGCATTCCTTCGCGTCAATTCGTCGTCATCATGGGTGCTTCCGGCAGCGGGAAAAGTACGCTGCTTGGCTTGCTTGCAGGTTTGGATGCGCCCACCGGCGGCACAGTCACAATTGATGGAGAGGAAATCAGTCATCTGAGCGAGGACGCATTGGCGCAGATTCGCGCCACAAAGCTTGGTTTTGTTTTTCAATCCTATCAATTGATTCCTACGCTGACGGCGCTGGAAAATGTTTTGCTACCGCATGAACTGCATGCCGCGGACGATGGAAAGCCACGGGCGCAGGAACTTCTGGCAAGCGTCGGACTGGCCGAACGGATGCATCATTATCCAGTCCAGTTATCGGGAGGAGAGCAGCAGCGAGTAGCGCTGGCGCGGGCGTTCATGTTGCGGCCTCCTGTCATTCTGGCGGACGAACCGACGGGCAATCTGGATTCTGCGACCGGTGCGCGGGTGATGGAATTGCTGCTGGAATTGAATCGCCGGGAAGGAACCACCTTGGTTCTGGTGACGCACGATGCCAGTCTGGCGGCGCATGCGGAACGGAAAATTCTGTTGCGGGATGGGCGGATTGAGGCGGATGAATTGTGCCAGCCTGTCAAGCAGGACGCCGGAGTCGACGTATGAAGCGTTCCTCCGGAGGATTGCCCTGGGGCACGGCGTGGAAAATTGCGTGGCGCGATCTGCACGCTTCCTGGATCAAGTTTACGTTCGTCGTGATCGCTGTGGCGTTGGGAGTGGGGTCGCTGACGGGCGTGCGCAGCTTCAGTCTTATCTTCCAGCGGACCCTGCTGGCGCAGGCGCGCACCTTGATGGCTGCGGATCTGTCGGCCAAGGATTTTCATCCGTACACCGCGGAGCAACTGGCTGCACTCGATCGACTGCAAGCGCACGGGGTTGACCACACGCTGATGACGGAGACGGTGTCGATGGCGTCAACCGCATCGAATCCCGACCCCGTGTTGGTGTCGTTGAAAGCGGTCGATCCGGCAAAGTATCCGTATTACGGCACCTTGGTGCTAGCATCCGACAAGCCATTGCGCGACGTGCTTCGCGACGATACTGCTGTGGTGAGCGAAGAGTTCTTGCTGCGCGATCACTCCCATGTAGGCGACACGCTGCATGTGGGGAACAAATACTTCACCATTGCCGATGTGCTGCGATCGGAGCCGGACAGAATTTCCTCGTCGTTCAGCATTGGCCCGCGCGTCATGCTCACTCAGTCGGTGTTGCCTGCGACGGGGCTGGTTCGGCCCGGCAGTCGTGCATCGGAACGCATGTTGTTTCGTCTAATGCCGCAGGCAGCGCAGTATGGCATGGATATTTCTATCCTGCGCAAACAGGTGGAAGATATTTTGCCGGAGGCGCAGGTGACGGATTATCGCGAGGCCAATCCGGCGCTGGTGCATGGCCTCGAGCGCTCCACAGCCATGCTGACTCTGGTCAGCCTGGTGACAATGGTGTTGAGCGCGATTGGCGTGGCGATGGCGATGCATGCGCATTTGCAGCAGAGGCTGGAAACCATCGCGATTATGAAAGCGCTGGGCGCGCGGTCTTCGCAGGTGATGCGCATTTATCTGCTGCAGACGCTGTTCCTAGGGGTGGTGGGGGCATTATTAGGCGTGGCAGCCGGCTTTGGCGTGGCGCGAGCATTTCCAATTTTGCTGGAACGATTGATCTCGTTGCCGGTCGAGGGGAATCTGGCGCTCTCGCCGGTCGTGATTGGATTGTGCACGGGAGTGTTGACGACGTTGCTGTTCACGCTGCCGCCGCTGTTGGAGATTCGCAGTTTTCGTCCATTACGTATTCTGCGGAGAAATGTCGAGCAGGAACAGGGCACGCGCCTGGCGAATATTTTTCCGCGCGATCCGGTGCAGTTGGGTTCAATCGCGATCATCCTGATTGGGCTGGCCGCGATTGCCAGCACGCTGACGGAATCGACGATGGTGGGCGAGTGGTTTGCCGGCGGACTGCTCGTCGTGTTGGTGGTTCTGCTGTTAGCAGCCTCCGGATTGCTGGCATCCGTGCGATGGATGATGCAATGGCAACGCAGACGATTCAGTCCCATGGTGCGCCAGGGACTGGTGAATCTGCAGCGGCCAGGGAACCAGTCGGCGGCCGTGCTGACCGCGCTGGGACTGGGCGTCATGCTGATGATGACGATCTATTTTGTTCAGCACGCCATTGTTCAGGACCTGCAGATGAACAGCGGATCGGCGAGCGTGCCGAATGTGTTTCTGGTGGATGTAGGGGCGGATGAATTGGCAGGAGTGGAGAAGTTGGTCGCCGCGCAACCGGCGGTGAAAGGCGGTCTGGAGACGATCCCGATTGTTTCGGCTCGTATCTTGTCACTGAACGGAGTGCCGACGAATCAGCTGCGTATCCAGCATTATCCCAAGCGGATGCTGCGATCGACATCTCTGACTTGGGCGGACACGCCCCCCGCGGGTGAAAAAGTTGTGGACGGAAAATGGTGGAAGAAGACGAGTGACACGCACCAGGTAGCCGTCAGCGAGTCGACTGCGAAGGCGTTGCACCTGAAGGTAGGCTCCACAATCGGATTTGCGACGGGGGAAAAGACATTTGTCGCTGCCGTAGTTGCAATTGTGCGCGCGGATGGCGATCACATTTACGCGCGCAGTCAGTTCATCCTGCCAAGCCGTGTGTTGACTGGTCAGGCTGTAGTTTGGTACGGCGCGTTCCATGCGGATCCGATGCGCGTCGGCGAAGTGGAGAAGAGCCTGTTCACCGCGTATCCAACGGTGACCGTGATCAACATGGCGGATGTGCTGGAGGTGGTGCGCAAGGTGGTCGACCAGATTGCCATGATCCTGCGGTTTGTGGCGGGATTCGTGTTGCTGGCGGGCGGCATCATCCTGGCGTCGAGCGTCACGGCCACGCGCTTTCAACGCGTGCGCGAAGTTGCGATCTTGAAGTCGCTTGGTGCGCTGCGTGCCCAGGTAATCCGCATGCTGAGTATCGAATTTCTGATGCTGGGCGGCATTGCCGGTCTCGCTGGAGTGGTGTGTGCCCTGGCGCTGTCGAGTGTGCTGCTGCATCGGCTGGATGTCAGCTTTCATCCCAACTGGGGAGTTTCAGTTGGCGCCATGATCGCGGCGGCGATTCTGGCCAGCGTGACCGGATGGCTGGCATCGTATCGCATTCTGCAGCAAAAACCACTTGAAGTTCTACGCGAAGAATAGGTACGACCGCTACAGCGCGACTTGGTACTACCGGCCAAACGATTGACCGGAAAGCGTGCCGCCAATATATTCAGTAAGGACGCTTTTTTCTGCGCGCGTCCCTGCATTGCCCCTTCGTTCAATGGTAGGACAGCTGACTCTGAATCAGCATATTGGGGTTCGAATCCCTGAGGGGCAGCCACTCCTTTTGCGGCTATACTTTCCGACCCGCGGAATTTACCATCAGATCTGGCGATGAAAATGGGGATCAAGGTGGTTTCGCTGCTGCTGTTGTGCGTATGCGGGAACGTCTCGGCAGGCACACCCGCGAGGCAGGACTCGGGTCGTGTGTGGCCTTCGGAGCCGCCACCCGGGATTCCATTCGCCACTTCAACGGAACTCGCTGGAATCGAATTTACAGGGCGTTGCGCTCATTATGGCGACGCCGATACGTGGTTCCCGACGTGGGCCTCGAACGGCAATCTCTATTCATCGTGGACGGACGGCAAGGTGAATGGAGTCGCCTCATCCTCCTTCGGGCCGAAAGCGACGACGGGATATGCCACCATACTCGGGGATGATCCGCTGCTTCTGATCATTACGCATCTCGGTACGTACGCAGCCAGCCCGCTGCCCTACGGAGGCCGCTATCCGGCGGGAGGCCTGGTGTACGACGGCGTTTGGTACTACGGCACGTATCTGCTGGATCGAACTCCGGGCAAAGGGCTGAACTGGGACATTCTCGGACCATTCGTCGGGTTCCGATATTCGACGGACTTGGGAAAAACGTGGCATGCTTCGCCGCACAGTCCACAGCATCCGCTCTTCGATGAACCTGCGAAGAAGGATGGTCCGGTGAAGCTGGGTCTGCCGCACTTTGTCGATTTTGGGAAGAATATGAAATATTCTCCCGATGGCAAAGCCTACATTGTTTCGCAGGGCGCGGCCGCCACAGATCCGAGTCCGCGAGACGCGAACCTAAGCTGGATCACCGGAGATCAGATTTATCTGGCGCGAGTGAAACCGAGTACCGCAGACATGAATCGCCGCTCGGCCTACGAATATTTTGCCGGTCACGACAAGCAAGGTCGCGTGCGATGGACACGGGATTTCTCCAGAATAGAACCGCTGATTGAATGGAATAACCACACTGGCAATGTGTCGGTGACCTATGATGCTCCATTGAAAAAATATCTTATGGCAGTGACGGACGGCGGAAATACCATTGGCAAGTACAACACCTACATTCTAGAATCGTCGCAGATCGCGGGACCTTGGCGGCTGGTTACGTATATGCGCAATCACGGCTGTCCGGTTAAAAGTCGAACAGAATCAGTTGTTTGGGAGATGGCTGTAACTCATCTTGGGAATCGTACCTCTGAAGTACCCGTAAAATGGGGGTTTTCTCAAAAAGGGTAACACTGAAA
>JBAVOQ010000024.1:0-1875 GCA_049692235.1 Acidobacteriaceae bacterium
CCCTAACTCTGTGGCGCCGCAAAGCGTCACGCTCTATTTCGTTGTAACGGTTTCTTTTGTCCTTTGTAAGTACAACCCACGCTCGCTCTGCGACAAACTGAAGCCACACTTCGTCCGGCGTGCCTCGTGTGAAGTAGTCTCTATGTCGATGGTGCTGGACGCGACTATTCAGCAAGGCATCAAGGATGGGTTGGCAATTATCGAGATTCTCATCCAGGTAGAGGATGAAATCCTCAAGCAGCAATTGCTCTGGTTTCCCAGCGGATTGCCTCTTCGACCTGCTTTTCTTCGAGGCCATATTCCTTGGCTAGTTCGGGCACAGACTCGCGCGCGTTGAAGCGAGATGCGATCACAGCAGTAGAAATGCCGGTTCCAGCAATTACAGGTTTTCCGAAGCCAAGGGCTGGGTTGATCACGATAAACTTCGGCTCCGCAGTGCTTCGTTCCCGGACAAAGGGATAGAACCTAAACATACCTATTTCTTTGTCGTACTCGACACGTTCGAGGTGAGCTTCTACCATTCCGGGAATCGTAAGCTGCCCCCCTCTGGAGAGGTTCACTAGCCGATCGATTTCTTTTAGGAGCAGGTCAACCCTGTTCGTGTACAGCGGCTGTTCTATTAGGGGGTGCTTGTAGCCCGTCGTTTTCTGCAGGTGCGCCAGTGCCCGCCGAATCTTAGGAAGTCGCAAATTATATATAGACTTCATCGAAGCCAGCATATGGCACTCAAGCAGGTTCATAAAAGAGAGTGCTCTGGGGCTCTTTGAAGCTGCTCTAATTAGGGGCAAAATAGGCTTACGACCGAAGGCCCAGTACTCAAGGGTCTTTATGGGAACGCGGAGATAGAGAGCGGCTTCCGACAAGCCGTACAGAGGAAGTTCCAGACGTTCGTCAGTGGTAATGAACTTCACTAGTGCTCCTTCTCCTGAAATAGCCCAAGACTGATATACCACATCCGGGCTCCGATCGCGGTGGTCGAGAACCATCCAAAATACGAACAAAGGGACAATTCGGGAACTATTTACCGCCTAATTCTTTCTTCACCAACTCGCTGACCACTTTTCCATCCACGCGCATGCCGGCGGCGTTGAACTTGGCCATGGTATTCTTCATGACTGTGCCCATGTCTTTCATCGTAGGCGCGCCCATTTCCGCGATCGTGGCTTTTACCCCGGCGGCGATGTCGGCTTCGCTGGCGGCCTTCGGCAAGTAACTCTCGATCACGATGATCTCGGCGGCTTCTTTGTCGGCCATCTCCTGGCGTCCGCCTTTGGTGAACTGCTCAACCGATTCCTTGCGCTGCTTGATGAGCGTGGCCAGCACGGCCTGCGATTCTTTGTCGTCGAGCGGTGCCATCTTTTCGACGCCCTTCAGTTGTAGGGCACTTTTCACCATGCGCAGCGTGGAGAGGCGGGCTTCGTCTTTCGCCTTCATGGCGGTGACGATATCTTTTTGAATTTGATCGACTAGGGGCATGGTGCGATTATAGATGGCCGATCTTGCGCCACCAAACATACGCACTCAGCATCAGATTGGCTGGAGGCAGTCATCATGGCAAGAGTTTCAATTTGGGCCCAGCTTGAGGCCAAGCCGGGTAAAGAAAAAGAACTTGAGGCATTTCTAAAATCCGCACAACCGCTGGCGGAGGCAGAGCCCGGCACCCTCAGTTGGTACGCAATCAAGATGGGACCGGGAAAGTACGGTATCTTCGACACGTTCGCCGATGAGAACGGACGCAACGCCCATCTCAATGGCGAGATCGCCAAGGCACTTTTTGCCAAGGCGGGCGAGTTGCTGGCGAGTCCCCCGAAGATCGACAAGCCCGAGATCCTCGCGTCGAAAGGTGGACGCGGATAAATCGGATTGGCACAGAGC
>JBAVOQ010000025.1:0-1976 GCA_049692235.1 Acidobacteriaceae bacterium
GTAGAGATCGACCACTGGAATGTTTTCTTCGTGGATGTACTGCCAAACAACCATCTCCGTCCAGTTCGAGAGCGGAAACACGCGAATGCTCTCTCCCGGATGAATGCGCGCGTTGTAAAGGTTCCACAACTCCGGCCGCTGGTTCTTCGGGTCCCACTGCCCGGCGCCGTCGCGGAACGAGTAAATGCGTTCCTTCGCGCGCGACTTCTCCTCGTCGCGCCGCGCGCCCCCAAAAGCCGCGTCGAAGTTATAGTGCCGCAGCGCATCGAGCAGCGCCTGCGTCTTCAACAGTCCGCAGCAGCGCTTGGTGTCGAGCGCGATCGGATTCGTTCCCGCCGCAATCGCCTGCTCATTGCGCCACACCAGCAGTTCCGCGCCAACCGACTTCGTCAGCTCGTCGCGAAACGTCAGCATCTCTGCAAATTTGAATCCCGTATCCACGTGCAGCAACGGAAACGGAATCGGCCCGGGATAAAAGGCCTTCTGCGCCAGCCGCAACATTACAGACGAGTCCTTGCCTATCGAGTAGAGCATCACCGGCCGCTCAAACTCCGAGGCGACCTCGCGCAGAATGTGAATGCTCTCGGCTTCGAGCAGGCGCAGGTGACCCAGGCGCGGCGGTGCGCCCGGTGTGACGTGCGGCGATTGTGTGCGTAGTTCAGTAGCGGCTACCGGCATGCATGACCTCATTTGCTTCAAAGGTGGATGCTGAAGACCGGAGCGAGATGGAAACACACCCGGCTGTTCAGCTACGGGTGAGTCATCTGGATCGATTGTGCTTGGAGATCAGAGACTAGCGGGGACACCCGTCGAAGATGTTCGACAGGCAACAACAAGAGCGGTTTTGGGAATCACGCACCATGTGTCCGCTTATAGTAACAAAAAACCGAAGCCAACACAACAAGACTCTCTTCCAATACAAGATGAGCCTGAAGGGGGACTTTGATTCCAATACAAGATGAGCCTGAAGGGGCGGTCATGCTGGGTAGTGAACATCCGCATGGACGACGCAGAGAAGTTGAGTTTGGAATCGATGGGCCAGTTTGTCTCGGCCAGCGATCAGATCCGGTTTGAGGCCCAGGACCGGCAGCAGCTCTACGACTGGTTGGAGCAGGTTCTGGTGGGCCAGCAGTACGCGCAACTGGGCAAGGCGGCGCGGGGCCTGGTGCGGCGTTACATCGAGAAGATGACCGGACTGAGCCGGGCGCAAGTCACGCGGCTGATCGCGCGCTACATGGCCAGCGGACGGGTCCAGGTGACGGTCTATCGGCGACGGCGTTTTGCGCAACTCTATACGCGGGCCGACATCGACTTGCTGGCCTCGGTCGACGAGGCGCACCAGACCTTGAGCGGGCCGGCAACACGGCGCATTCTGGAGCGCGAGCACCAGGTCTACAAGCAGCCGGAATATGCGCGTTTGGCGACCATCTCGGTCGCGCATCTTTACAACCTGCGCCACCACCAGCGTTATCGCGAGCGGCTGTTGAACTACACCAAGACCCGGCCCGCCGCAGTGTCGATCGGCGAACGGCGCAAGCCGCAGCCGCGGGGCCAGCCGGGTTTTCTGCGTCTGGACACGGTGCATCAGGGCGATCAGCCGGAGGGCGGAGAGAAGGGCGTTTATCACATCAACGCCGTCGACGAGGTCACGCAATGGCAGGTCGCCGGCGCCACGCCGCGCATCTCGGAGGCCTATCTGGAGCCGGTTTTAGAGCACATGCTGCGCCAGTTTCCTTTTCGCATCCTGGGCTTTCACTCCGACAACGGCTCGGAGTTCATTAACAAAACCGTCGCCCAACTGCTTGAGAAACTGCGCGTCGAACAGACCAAGAGCCGGCCTCGCCAAAGCGGCGACAACGGCCTGGTGGAGACCAAGAACGGCGCCATTATCCGCAAACACATCGGCTACGGCTACATCGACGCCAAGCACGCCGACCAGATCAACAGCTTCTATCGAGAGCACATGAATCCGTATC
>JBAVOQ010000026.1:0-2805 GCA_049692235.1 Acidobacteriaceae bacterium
GCAAACGGCCAAGCGCATAGCGACCGGAAGTCAGTCGCCTTGAAAAATTCTCACTGTGTGGCCCCCAGCATGACACTGCGCAGCCAGCAGAACGCCGGGTCATAGGCAAATCGCGAATGCCAGATCAGATGTTCAGTGAAGGAGGGCATCTCAAATGCCACCGCGAGCGTGCGCAAGCCCGACCAGCCCAGCGCCATCTCCATCATGCGGCTCGGCAAAATTCCGACGGAACTCGTGCCGCGCACCAACGCGGGAATGACGTTGAAACTGGAAACATTCATGACCGGATTGGCCCGCTTCCGCGTGCTGCCGATTCGCAGTTCGCTCGTTTGCATCGTGACACCGGTAAATTGGGCCATCACGTGAGGAAACTCGAACAACTGTTCCAACGTGACGATGCCGCGCAACGGGTGATCGTCGTCCACGACGCAGCTGTAGACTTCCGAGAACAGCAGATCGGAACGCAACAGCTCGTCGCCTGCCGCCTCGGCTTGGCTGTAAGGATTGCCGGTTACGCACAAATCGATCGCGCCGCTGCGCACATAATCAAGCGGCGAATTGATCGGCACGATGTCGTAGCTGAGATAGGGCGCCTGTTTCTCGATGCGCCGGAATACCGCCGACAGGTACACCATCGTGCTGTAATCGGACGCCATGATCCGGAAGCGGCGGCGATCCTTCTGCGGTTCAAACAGTGGTTTTGCGGAAATCGTCGAATCGATTTGCAGGATGGTCTGACGGACCGATATCGCCAACGATTGCGCAAACGGCGACAGGTCGTAACGGCGGCCGTTGCGGACCAGAAGCTCATCGTCGAATTGCTCGCGCAGCCGCCGGAGGATGCCGCTCATCGTCGACTGGGTGACGTGCATCTTTCTTGCCGCTCGAGTCACGTTCTTTTCCGCGAGCAGCGCGTCCAGCGACGTGAGCAGATTGAGGTCGAAATTCTGCATAAATATCAATTATTTGCATTGCGGCCCCAACCATCGGCCTGGCCAATACTTCAAGTCGGAAAACTCAATTTGTCAACACTGGGTGGAGGTGGGAGCGTCGCTTCAGAACAACATCTGATGGAGGAAAACGTGCAGTTAGCAGCCAAGACTGTGCCTTTTGCCGCCAAGCAGGACCGAACCGAATTTTCGGTCTTGCTCGATCGGGCTCGCCAACTGAAGCCGATCTTCCGCGATGCCGCGCGGGATACGGAAATGAACCGCCGGGTCTCGAAGAAGACCATGGACCATTTGCGAGACGCCGAGCTCACTAAGCTGGTGCGGCCGGCGCGGTTCGGCGGCTTCGAATACGGCCTCACTGAACTGGCGCAAGTCGCATTCGAGCTCGGATCAGTCTGCGGCAGCACCGGTTGGTGTGGCTCGCTGGCGATGTGTTATCAGTGGATGATGTCGTACTTCCCGCTCGAAGCGCAGCGGGATGTGTGGAGCGACCCCGACAATCTGGTCGCCGGTTCTTATCTCCCGAGCAAAGAGTGCGAAATCGTCCCGGGTGGCATCAAGCTCGCCGGCACCTGGCCTTACGCGAGCAATTGCGAGAACAGCCAGTGGCTGATGCTCGGCGCATTGTTGCAAAATGCCAAGGGTCCGCCGGACGTCATGTGGTGTCTGGTGCCGATCACCGACATGGTCGTCGATCAGGACACCTGGTTCACCAGCGGACTGCAGGGTACCGGCAGCAAGAGCGTGCGCATCGAAAAACCGGTCTTTGTTCCCGATCACAGGATGATCCGATTTGCCGACATCGTTGCCGGAACCGTGCCGGGCAAAGAGATCGACAACAACAACATGAGCCAGTTCGGCTTCACGACGTTCGGGCCGACGGCGCTGGTTTCGCCGGTCCTCGGCATGGCCCAGGGCGCGCTCGATGCCTTCGTTCAGATGGCGCAGACCAAGGTGCGCGCGGCGAAGCCGGGCATGATCGTTCCGATGGCGAACTCGCCGCTGATCCAGAGCAAGATTGGAGCAGCGTCGGCAACCATCGAGTCGGCGTTCACATTGCTGGTCTCGAGCGTTACCGCTGCCGAGGACAAAGTACGCCGCGGGGTCCCGTTGGAAGTCGGTGAGCGCATCGCCATCCGCCGCAACCAGGGCTTTGCCGCCAAGCAGTCGGTCTCCGTGGTCAACGACCTGTTCGCAAAAGAGGGCGCCGCCGGTAGCGATCTTGCCGCGCCGCTGCAACGCTTCTGGCGCGACGCCAACGCGGCGGCTCTGCATCTCAGTCTCGACTGGGAACCGATCGCGTCGATGTATGGCCAACAACGGCTCGGGCTCGATCCGGTCGGTCTTTATTGAGCCCCAAGCGATGATGAACGCTCAGCTTCAAGGCAGGAGTTTCATGGGCGGCGGTTCGGCGGCCGACGACGGCCGGCAGAGCGAGCAACTCATGGCCAATGCGAAGCTCGCTCTGCGCCGCTTGGCTAGCTCGGTGAGCGTGGTGACCTGCCGCCACGAGGGACGGAATTACGCAATGACTGCAACCGCGGTCAGCGCGCTCAGCATGGAGCCGCCGTCAATGCTGGTATGCGTCAATCGATCGGCGGCGTTCCATGGAGCACTGAACAGGGCGAGTGAATTTGCGATCAACATCCTCAGCCGCGCGCACGTGGATATTTCGCGGTTGTGCAGCGGGGGCGCAAACCCGGAAAGCCGGTTCGATTTCGGCAATTGGGACACCAATGCGCCGGCCCCGATCCTGATCGACGCCCAGGCTGCGATTATCTGCCGCAAGGACAAGGCGCTGGAATACGGAACCCATACCATCTTCATGGGCCGCATCATCTCCACAGCCATGAAC
>JBAVOQ010000027.1:0-2608 GCA_049692235.1 Acidobacteriaceae bacterium
GCATTTCGCCGCCGGACAGACGCGTCGCCCGATTGCCGAGCTTGCCGGTGATGTGCAACAGCTCCGCCGTTTGCTCGACGCGCTTTCGGATCGCCGCTTCGGGAAGGCGACGCGCCGGCGAGCGCAGCGGAAAGGCGAGATTGTCATAAACGGTCAGGTGCGGATAAAGCGAATATTGTTGAAACACGAAAGCAATGTCCCGCGTTCCCGGCGGATCGCTCGTCACGTCGCGCCCGTTAATCGAGATCGAACCGGCGTCGGGACGCTCCAGACCAGTGATGAGACGCAGTGTCGTTGTTTTGCCTGCACCGCTCGGTCCCAGCAAAACGACAAACTCACCATGATTGATAGCCAGCGACAGATCGCGGACGGCCTTATTTTGACCGAAGCGCTTGCTGACGTGCCGCAAAACGACATTAGCCATGGCCAACGCCCCCATGGCTTTCCGTCCGGATCGCCGAACCGGATTTCGCGTCAAACAGGGCCAAACAATCGGACCGGAATGTAACGCCCACCGTGTCACCGACTTGCACGGACGTGCTTGAAGGCAGTCGCGCTTTGATCTGCCCCTGTTCAGTCTCGACGGTGACGATCTGCGTGGTCCCCAAATACTCGGCCCCGAATACGCGCCCGCGCACGGGCGCGGCATCCGAGAACCGGATGTGCTCGGGACGGGCACCCAACACCAGTGGCCCAACCGGCCGATCTTCCCGTATTTCGGGCACGGCAATAATTGCGTCGCGAAACTTGATGCTGCGGTCGCCGGAATGCAGCCCGGCATCAAAGTGCAAGAAGTTCATCGGCGGCGAACCGATGAAATCGGCCACGAACATGCTCGCGGGCCGATCGTAAATCTCCTGCGGCGACCCGATCTGCTCGATCCTGCCGGCGTTCATGACGGCGATCCGGTCGGCCATTGACATGGCTTCATGCTGATCGTGCGTAACGTAAACTGTGGTGGCCGATATGCGCTCGTGCAAATCGCGCAATTCGCCACACATTAGCTGGCGGAATTCAGCATCAAGCGCGCCCAACGGCTCGTCCATCAGGAACGCTTTCGGACGCCGTACCATGGCGCGCCCGAGCGCAACGCGCTGCCGATCTCCGCCGGACAATTTTGAAGTCTTGCTCGACAACAGGTGCTCGATACGCAACAGCCGGGCGGTCTCCATGATCCGCTCACGGGCTTCGCGACGCGGCATACCCTGGCATTTGAGCGGGAAGCCGATGTTCTGCTCTACGTTCATGTGCGGGTAGAGCGCAAACAGCTGAAACACGAAGGCGATGTCGCGCTCCGCGGCGCGTCGGAAAGTAACGTCCTCGCCGTCGAGGAATATGCGCCCATCGGTCGGGAGTTCGAGACCCGCGATCATGCGAAGCGTTGTCGTCTTGCCGCAACCGGAAGGTCCGAGCAGTGCAAAGAACGCGCCGTTCTCGATCGTGAAATTGGAATCCTGCACGGCCGTGAATTGATCGAACGACTTGCGCAGGCTTTCCACACGGATTTGTGCCATTCGCCCCGCCCTCTATTCCGGAAAGTGGCTGACGGCGACATATCCGAGCGTGCCGACGAGGATGGTCACGAACGAATAGCCGTAGAGATCGATCGACCAGGGCTGCACCAGCATAACGATGCCCGCCGCAATCAGCGTCATGGCGCCGTTTTCGCACGGTCCGCGCCGGAACCAACGAGCAAGTCCGCCGGCACCGATCGTCGCGTTGCTGTTCATTTGCGCACCGCTCCGAAGGTGATACCGCGCAACAAATGCCGACGA
Source organism: Acidobacteriaceae bacterium (assembly GCA_049692235.1). Lineage (GTDB taxonomy): Bacteria > Acidobacteriota > Terriglobia > Terriglobales > Acidobacteriaceae > JAKAAZ01. Next base: position 1,776 of record JBAVOQ010000027.1, read on the forward strand.
AGCAGGATCGTGAACAGGACGATCGGGATGACGAACAGCGTGGTCGCTGCAGCAACAGCCGGCCAATCCTGGCCGCCCTCGCCAATGATAAACGGTATGAACGGCGGCATGGTCTGAGCATCCCCGCTGGTGAGCAGGACGGCAAAGGCATATTCGTTCCACGCAAAGATCAGACAGAAGATCGCGGTCGCGGCAATGCCGGTCACCGCTTGCGGCAGCACAACTTTGCGCAGCGCCTGCAGCCGCGTGTAGCCATCGACCAGCGCGGCTTCCTCGTACTCACGCGGAATTTCATCGATAAACCCTTTCAGCAGCCACACAGCGAGCGAAACATTGACCGCCGTGTAGAGCAGAATCATGCCGGTCCAAGTATCAGTGAGGTTGAGCTGCCGGTACATCAGATAGATCGGAATGGCGACAGCCACCGGGGGCATCATTCGCGTTGACAGGATGAAGAAGAGCAAATCGTCGGCCAGCGAAATGCGAAAGCGGGAAAAGGCGTACGCCGCGAGTGTGCCGAGCAGAACCGCCAGAAACGTCGAACCAAAGCCGATAACGAGCGAATTGATAAAACGCGGCACCACCTTCGACGGTCCGGCAATCACCATATCGTGCTTGCGCACCAGCCTGTCATACCAGGTTGTGGCCGGCGGCAGGCTGTCGATGAAATCCGGCGTCTGCCGTGTGCGGACGGTGAACAAATTGACGTAGCCTTCCAGCGTCGGCTGGAAGATCATCTTGGGAGGATAGGCGATCGCGTCGCTTTGCGATTTGAAAGCGGTAGCCGCGATCCACAGCAGTGGCAAAATGGCAATGACCGCGTAGATAATGAC
>JBAVOQ010000028.1:0-2090 GCA_049692235.1 Acidobacteriaceae bacterium
CGATTCCGCCAGAGTACTGCGAAGACTACATGTATATGGGCAAGACCGGAGACATCGTCCTCTACAAGCACCGCTTGACGCGGCGCTATCTGAACATCGACGCGGTGACAGGAAGGTTCTATCGCTATGCCTATGGCGAGTACGTCGAGATCGACCGGCGACAGGCGCTCGATTCTGTCTACGGCCACGACCAATAAAGGAGAGAAACATGGGACGGAGTGTAAACAAGGTCATTCTTTTGGGCCGCGCCGGCAAAGACCCGTCGGTCCACATCCTGCGCACGGGCACAATCGTCAACCTGTCGCTTGCCACCAGCGAGCGTTATCGGGACATCCACGGTGACTGGCAGGAACACACGGAGTGGCACAACCTGGTCGGCTACCAGCGGGTCGGCGAGATCCTGCGCGATTACGTTCGCAAGGGATCAAGGCTATATGTCGAGGGCTCGCTGCGGACGCGCTCCTGGGACGACCGGCAGACTGGCCAGCGCCGGTACCGCTCGGAGGTTGTCGTCACCGAAGTCAGCCTACTGTCGCCTCCGCCCGACGGCGGCAGCGATGATGTGGAGCACTACGTCAGCGGGCATGGCTATGCGCCGCCCGAGTTCAACGAGGAACCGGAGATTACGCAGGAAGAAGTGCCTTATTAACACAAACGCAGAATGCGCCTAAGACAAGAGCAATCCACGTTTTGACCGTCTCAGAGATTATTGGTGGCAATGGATGCAAGGCGTCCTTCAACAAGTGGAACCCTCTCCTCGTCCAGGACAAATCCAGGAAGGACGTCGAGAAATCTGGATTCGGCAAGCAGCATCTTCGCTGCATCCGCAAGATACCGCCGCAGCGATTGTGGAGACGCGGCGATCTCCTGAAGCAGGGTATCTCGTCCCTCGATGACAGCGACGAAGTCTTCAAGATCGTGGCTGGCCTGAAAGTCCATCTTGCCTCGTCCCCGGAATGCTTCCATCTTTGTTCCCAGGAAGAACGGTGCGGTGATCACACGGATCGATTGTCCACTCGGCAGGGTAGCCGTGAACGCATGTTTGAGCGCGGGCTCATACCAGATGTTGGTGAACCCGAGCACCTCTTCGTTGAGCGCCAGCACATCCAACGTCAGGCCACCATTGTGCCAGCGGCACGTAAGAGGGTGTTCCCCTTCGTCCTCTGTGAAGTGGGCCTTACGAAGACGTTCTGAGAACGCGATGTAATCGGCATACGTGACAATTTCAGCGATTACATCGACATCGTTCGTTCCGCGAATCGGAGCGGCGGCCTTGTCGGTAATCAACAGCCCGAGCGTGATCCCACCGACAAAAACGATCTCATCCAGAAACGGAGCGAGTTTGCGGACCGCATCTTCCAGCAGCGGCAGATTCGGATCAGGCATTGATCTCCTTTCCGAGGAGTTCGACCGCAAGGTTTCGTTCTCGCGTTCTTCCGCTGCGGATTGCATCGCAGAGAGCGAGAACGCTGTAGAACTTTGGATCGAGCAACGCGGCTTTGGGCGCCCCCTTGTAGAGCGGGGCAAGCGACATTCCCCGAACCTTTCCCGCTGCATACGGCCAAACCGCGGGAGGCTCGCCATCCTCCAGTAAGCGCGATTTGAGCGGTTCCGCCGCAGCTGCCGTGGGAACTCCTCGCACGAGAGATCCCTTTGCGGGTGGGAAAACATACTTTAATCCATGCGCCAGAAACTCCATGAGCGCAGATCGGTTTACCCTTTTCTCTCCACTGGACAGGTAGAGCAAGCCTGAATCCGCACAGCGCTTCAGAGCCTTCGATACCTCGGAAGGAGAGATGAATAGGCTCTCCGCCAGGTTTTTCGAGGGCACCTGCGGCCCATTCTGGATGGCGAGTTTGAGGAGAAGCGCAACGTCTTGTCCTTGCATATGTCCATTGTAGCCCTCAATTTCCAATTTGGAAATTGGAAATATGATCCAAGCGCGGAAAATTCATTCAACAACCGCACAAAAACCTATGGCCCAAATCCTAGTGAGCGCCCGCTGGAGCACTCTCAATTATTTGGTCAGGAATCGTAAGCTCTCAGCCGAAGGAGGTGAGGTATGGCCGCAACAAAGTTCACGGAAACCG
>JBAVOQ010000029.1:0-1543 GCA_049692235.1 Acidobacteriaceae bacterium
GGTCTGTGAATCGGATGGAAAACGAGAGCAACAGAGTGAAGATTGCGAGCACGAGCAGCGCCGCCTGGACAACGTGCGTGAGCGGCGTGAGGACGAACATGCTGCCGGGGAGGCTGGCAGTCGCGGCGGAGTGGCTGATGAGGAAAAGGGCGGCGATGCAGCCGGCGCAGGCGATGGCGATGCCGGCGCGGAGGCGCGTGGCGAGGGCGGCGCGGCGGAAAACTGTCAGATCGAGCGCCAGCACCACAATGCCGGTGAGGGCGACGGAAATCTCCGGCCAGGTGAGGCGCAGCAGCTCGGAGTAGCTGACGGGGTTCATCGCCACGCTCCGTTCCGCAGGCCCGAAAAGAGCGGCGAGTTGAGGCTGGGCAGGATCAGCCGGGTGAGGATGGTGGGATAGAGGCCAACGATGAGCGTGGCGGCGAGGAGCAGGAGCGAGCCGAGCTTCTCCGGCAGGGTGATGGGCGGCAGGGGATGGTCGTGGTCAGCAGATGCGTGGGCCGGGTGCTCACCGAAGAAGACGGTGGTGAGGGCGCGCCAGGTGAAGGCGATGCCGACGAGGATGCCGATGCCGGCGACGACGGCCATCCAGGGCAGGGTGCGCCACGCGCCGACAATGATCTGAAACTCGGCGACGAAGCCGCTGAAGCCGGGCATGCCGATGGAGGCCATTCCGGCGAGGACGAAAGTGACGGCGGCGAAGGGAATGACGTGCGCGAGGCGCATGGGGCTGAGCTCGCTGAGCTGGCGCGTGTGGGCGCGGTCGTAGACCATGCGGCCGACGACGGCGAAGAGCAGGCCGGCGATGATGCCGTGGGAAAACATCTGGAGGACCGCGCCGTCGAGGCCGATCTGGGTCAGCGTCATCAGGCCAAGCAGCACAAAGCCCATGTGGCTGACGCTGGAGTAGCCGATGACGAATTTGAAGTCGCGCTGGACAAGGGCGACGGATGCGCCGTAGACGATGCCGATGACGGCCAGCACGGCGATGACGTCGCGCCACGATCCGAAGCCGAGGACGTGGAAACCCCAGGCGTTGAGGCCGGCGGGAAAGAGCATCATGGCAACGCGCAGGCAGCCGTAAGCGCCGAGCTTCATGACGACGCCGGCGAGCAGCATGGAAGCGGCGGTGGGGGCGGCGGCGTGGCCGGTGGGCGCCCAGGTGTGGAAGGGCCACATGCCGGCGAGCACCGCGAAGCCAAGAAAGACCATGGGGAAGGCCCACATCTGGAAGTGGGGTGAGAAGTTGGCGTGGGCCAGCGCGTCGAGCGAGAGGGTGTGGACGCCGGTGGCTGATCCGCTGAGAACCCAGGCGGCGACCATGCCGGCGAGCACTAACGCGCTGCCGGCGAAGGAGTAGAGAGCGAGCTTCATCGCGGCGTATTCGCGCTGCGAGCCTTCCTGGCCGGGCGCGGCATCGCGCGGGACGGAGCCCCAGATGGCGATGAGGAAGTACTTGGGGATGATGGCGATCTCGTAAAAGGCGAAGATGAGGAAGAGATCGAAGCTGAGGAAGACGCCGTAGACGCCGCCGATGAGGACG
>JBAVOQ010000030.1:0-1975 GCA_049692235.1 Acidobacteriaceae bacterium
TTCGGCGCCGCGCTCGGCGTGCGCACCGGAATTCACGTCGGCGTCGACATCCTGGTCAAACGATTGACGCCGGCGGCGCGCACGCCGGTGATCGTGTTCGCCCTCATTTGCGGCGCGCTTTTCACCGGCGTCATCGGCACGCTCGGCGCCATCTACGTCCACGAGCTCGACCCGGATGAAGTGTCGCCCGAGCTCGAATGGCCGAGTTGGATCATCTATCTATGCATTCCGCTCGGCTCCTATCTGATGTGTTACCGCTTCCTGCAGGTGATGTGGCGTTTCCTGCGCACCGGCAGCGAACCGCATCAGGCGCTCGGCCTCGAGTACGAGGCGCCGCACGCGGACACCCTGGTCGGCGAGGCTGCGGAATGATCAGCCTGTCGCAGACGGACAAATCGTCGGCGCCTCGGCCGTTTGCCTCGGCCGTTACCGCGACGCTCATCGTGGTCATTCCGATCGCGCTGGCGCTGCTGTGTTTCGCCGCCCGGCTGCACATCATCGAGCTGTCGCACACCGTGCGCGCCGAACTCTTGTTCGCGCTGCTGATCGCCTTGATGGCGACCGGCATGCCGATTTCGATTGCGCTCGGCCTCTCAGTCCTCACCTATTTGTTCATCCTCTCCGATGTCGATCCGAAGATGGTCGGCTTGAAGCTGTTTACCAGCCTCGACCGCTTCGAGATCATGGCGATCCCGTTCTTCATCCTGGCTGGAAATTTTCTCACTACCGGCGGCGTCGCCCGCCGTATGATCGATTTCGCCACGTCGCTGATTGGGCATTGGTATGGCGGCCTCGGCTTGGCCGGCGTCGTCGCCTGCGCCCTGTTTGCGGCGATCTCGGGCTCCTCGGTAGCTACGGTGGTCGGCATCGGCTCGATCATGCTGCCGGCGCTTTTGCAAAACGGCTATCCGCCGCGCTTCGGCGCCGGGGTGATCACCACCTCCGGCGCGCTCGGCATTCTGTTCCCGCCCTCGATCAACCTGGTCATTTACGCGGTGGCGACCAGCGGCATGCAGCCGCACGGACCGGACGGCGCCGTCGTCGATTCCGCCTCGGTCGGTCAGTTGTTCATGGCCGGCGTCGTGCCCGGCCTGATCCTGGCGACGATGCTCGGTGCGACGACGTGGTTTCGCGCCTGGCGCAACGACTATCCGCGTATGCAGCGCGTGAATTGGTCGAAATGCTGGCGCGCGTTCCGCGAAAGTTTTTGGGGCTTGTTCCTCATCGTTTTGGTGCTCGGCGGTATCTATTCGGGCCTGTTTACGCCGACCGAAGCCGCCGCCGTGGCGGCCGTCTACGCGTTCGTCATCGCCGTGTTTGTCTACAAGGGCTTGAAGGTTCGCGAAGTGCCCGCGGTGTTGCTCAAAGCGGCGTCGATGAGTGCGATGATCCTTTACATCATCACCAACGCCGCAGTTTTCTCATGGCTTTTGACCTCCGAGCAAATCCCGCAATCCATGGCCGGATGGATGACCGCGCAGGGTTTCGGCACAGTGGTGTTTCTTCTCGTCACCAACATCGTGCTGCTGGCTGCCGGCAACTTCATGGATCCCGCCGCGATCGTCCTCATCATGGCGCCAATCCTGTTTCCGATGGCGGCCGCGCTGGGCGTCAACGCTGTACATCTCGGCATCCTGATGGTGGTCAATATGGAAGTCGGCCTTTGCCACCCGCCGGTCGGACTGAACCTCTACGTCGCCTCCGGCATCACCGGTATGGGCATCGCCGAACTGACGGTGGCGGTGTTGCCATGGCTCGCGACCATGCTGATCTTTCTGGTTATGGTGACCTATATTCCCGCAATCTCATTGTGGCTGCCGCATCTGTTGGGGATGCTTTGATCGCGCTACCGTCGGCGTCGCGACAAGACATCGCGTGGGCGCGCCGAAACAACACAGTGACGCCGTGACCAATATCCTCCCGCCGATCGATATCGTCGCCGATCTCTGGCGGCTCGCTGGCGCCGATGCTGCGG
>JBAVOQ010000031.1:0-2723 GCA_049692235.1 Acidobacteriaceae bacterium
TTGGATGCTGCTTCATACTGCCCCCTGATTCATGAAAGTTCGCTGAAGAGTGTTGGATGCTGATCCACGACTTTGATTCGCAAGCCCTTACGCCGGCCCTGCCTGACCAGCACGGCCGCGAGTTCGCCGCGCTTTACACGCTGCAACACCGTCTGCCGCGAAACGCCGAGTTTCAGCGTGGTTTCCAGCATGGGCAGATACTCGGGCGGCGCCTGCGGCACGATGCGTGCCCGCAACTCGTCCGTGATGCGAATCTGCCACGGCGCGCCGGGGGTGACTTGTTCGCCGGCAATGAAACCATCGGCCAGCCAGCGGTGAATGCTGGAGGTATTCATGCCGAGAATTTGCGCGGCCTTGCGGATGCTGACCAACTCCCCAGAGGGCGGCTCCGCCGGCCCTTGGAAACGCGGAATATCGCGATAGCGGCGCAGACTGCCCACTTGGTTGGCGGTGAAGCGCTCCCCCATGGCAGTCTTGCGGCCTTGGCGATTGAGGATTCCGGCGATGACTTCGTCGGGATACAGCACGGCGAGGCGGCGCAGCAGCGAGAGGGTATCTTCATCGGTGCGGGGTCCCATCGGCTGGAAGCGTGGGGCAGGAACATCCAACGCGGTGATCGCGCCGCCGCGCCACCGCAGCGTCAGATGAACTTGACCTTCGGCGCGCTGGAGATTCAACGTTACTTCTTCCAGCAAGGTGCGCAGCAGTTCCTTGCGATCGCGGTCGGTGGTGGTGGGCGCGTTCCAAACTTGCCGAAGGTCGCCAGCGAGCGTGGCGAGGCGCTGGAGCTGATCGGGAGTAAGCGCCCGCGGGCGTTGTTGTTCGCGCCGGCGCAGTTCCGCTTGGGCGTCCGCCACATCGTGCAGGCGCTTTTCCCATTCCGCCTCCAAGCCGCGAGCGACCAGCCGATTCTCCGGCTCCACGGCTCGGTAGCGGCGCTCGGCCAATTCCGCTTCGTAGCGCGTTCGTTCCGCTTCCAGGCGCCATTGCGACAAAGCGGCGTCATGATGGGCTTGGAGCTGTTCGACGCTGAGCCGCAGGGCTTCGACCGCGGCGGGAGTGACCGCCTCCAGAAAGGCATTAGACACCGCTTTGTCAATTCCCATCCCGCCAACATTAAAGCAGTATACGCCACGCCCGTTGACGAGATCTTTCCCCGCGCAGTGATAACCCGGAGTGGAGTTGCGGCCGCGATAGTGGGTGTGCAAACGACGACCACAATGCCCACAGGTCGCGAGGCCCTGCAGCAACGCGCAGCCCTCTCTCACCGCGCCTCCCGACCGATGCGGTTGGGGCCGCGTGTTGGCATCCAGCCGTGCCTGATTCGCCTGGAAGGTCGGCCAATCGATGAAGCCGGGATGGTGATCGGGAATGAGCACGGCCCACTGCTCCAAGGGAAGATGCCGCAGGCGTTTTTTGACGGTGCCCTGTGCATCGACGTAACGTTCACACCGCGTCTTGCCGTAGGCGTAAGCGCCAGCATACACCGGATTGGTCAGGATGTGGTGGAGCGCGGTGTAGGTGGGGCTGACCCAGCGAACCTGGCCGTCGGGTCCAGCCTGCAGCGGGAAGGGCAGTTGCTCCGAGCGAAACCAAAGCCAGACGCGGCGTGCCGAACCGAATTCGGCGAAACGCTCGAAGACCGTGCGAATCGCGCCGGTGACGGCTTCGTCGGGATGAAAGCGGACTTCACCATCGCGTTCTCCCCAAACGAAGCCCACGGGCAGTCCGCGGCGCAGTTCTCCGCGCGCCGCCTTGTTGCGGATGCCTCCGTCCAGGCGAGCGCGCAGGACGTGCAGTTCGGCTTCACTCATCGTTCCCTTCAAACCGAGCAGCAGGCGATCATTGAACAGGGCGGGATGATAGACACCCTCACTGTCGCCGATCAGCGTATCGGTGACGCCACACAATTCCAGCAAGCGGTACCAATCGGCGTTGTTGCGCGCCAAGCGAGATACTTCCAGAACCAGCACGATGCCCACATGGGTGAGGGCCACCTCACGGGTCAGACGCGCGAAGCCGGAACGTTGATCGGTGCTGGAACCGGACAGTCCCAGATCTTCGTCGATGAGGACCACCTGCTCGCGCGCCCAACCGAGTTGAGCGGCGCGTTCGGCCAAGGCGTATTGGCGGGCGGTGGACTCCCGGTTATGTTCGACCTGGGCGGGAGACGATTGGCGCAGGTAGACGAAGGCGGCGCGCTGCCGGTGCGCGGATTGGATTTTGGACAGGTCAGTCATTGGCTTCCTCCTGGCCCGGATCGGCTTGCACAGCTTGGCTCAACAGACGCGCCAGAGTTTCGATCACCGTCCGTTTGGGTTCCTCGTCGAGTTGCTCCCACAGGCGGGTCTGCGGAAGTGGGAGGTCGATAAACTTCAGAGGCAGTTGACGCATGGCTCTCCTGGTCTGCCCGCGATAGGACGCGGACATCGATGGTGCGGCTCAGGAGAGCATCGACGAGGCGGCGCAGGTGAAGCAAGTCCTCCGGTGCGCCGACTAATTGAGGACTGGGGGAAGAGGGAGTACCAGATTGGAAGTCGGTCCAGGCGGCCGGCACCAGAGACTTGCTTCCATCCGGCAAAATCAGCACGAACTGCAAGTGGCCACGGCGGTGCGTGTGCCGGAGCACCTGCAGAGATTGGCCCTCAAACGCGTGGTGCGAGCGGGTGATGGTCACCCGCTCGGGAAAGTCCTGACGGTGGGTAGTGTGTGACGGTGTCCTT
>JBAVOQ010000032.1:0-1662 GCA_049692235.1 Acidobacteriaceae bacterium
GCTCACACGTTCGCCGCAATTAGAGAGGCTCTTGGCAACGCGCGGCGACCCGCGTACTACCTAGCCATTCCACCTTCGCTCTTCGGAACAGTGATTCAAGCGTTGGGAGCCGGGAACCTGGCTAAAAATGCGCGTGTGATTGTAGAAAAGCCCTTTGGGCGCGATCTAGCCTCGGCGCGCGAGTTGAACAGAGTTGCACATGCGGTGTTCCCTGAAAACTCCATTTTTAGGATCGATCACTTCCTGGGAAAGGAAGCGATCATGAATATCCTCTACTTCCGTTTTGCCAATTCGTTTCTGGATCCGATCTGGAACCGGAATTATGTGGCAAGCGTTCAGATCACAATGTCGGAGAATTTCGGCGTGGGCTCTCGCGGCGCATTTTATGAGTCGGCAGGATGCCTGCGCGACGTGATTCAGAATCATCTCTTCCAGATCGTGGCGCTGCTCGGCATGGAGCCGCCCGCGGGGAGGGACTTTGGAGAAGTGCACAACGAAAAGGCCAAGATATTCAAGGCCATGCGCCCTCTGAAGTCCGATGATATGGTGCGCGGCCAGTATGCCGGTTATCGCGAAGAGAAGGATGTGGCGAAGAGCTCTGACGTGGAGACCTATTGCGCATTGAGGCTCTTCATCGACTCTTGGCGCTGGAACGGAGTTCCCTGGTATGTGCGTTCGGGTAAGTATTTACCGGTCACCGCGACCGAAATCCTGGTGAAACTGAAGAGGCCTCCGCAAGGTCTTTTTGCCGATGCGGTCCAGGCGAACAGCAGGCCGAATTATATTCGCTTTCGGCTCTCTCCCAACTCGGCAATTGCCTTGGCTGCCCGCGTGAAGGCTGCGGGAGAGGAGTTTATTGGAGAGGAGCGAGAGCTTTATCTCTCAGATGAACAGCTAGGCGAGGAGACGCCATACGAACGGCTCTTGGGAGACGCCATGAAGGGCGATGGAGCGCTATTCACGCGAGAAGACGCGGTTGAAGCCGCATGGCTGGTTGTCAATCGAGTGCTCAAGCACCATCACCCCGCCTATTCTTACAAGCGAGGCACATGGGGGCCAAAGGCGGCGAACGCGCTCATCGCAGCAGACGGCGACTGGCATAACCCCGCCGCATAGGCACATCCGGATGATGGGCTCATAGGCCAAGGTTGCTTAGCTGTCAGTAAACATCGCCTTTCCTGGATGTCCCTTGGCCAATGGTGCAGGCGCGGCCGAATCGCTGAAGTCCGCCGTCCACTGCCAGTTCCTGATCTCTGGCATATCCTCAAGGTGTTCGCGAATGTAGTCATGATGTTCGTTTAGCTTCTTGCCGAACATCTGGATTGCGCTGGCAGCCTGCACGCGAAGCCGCGGAATGTGCTTCAGAGCGTCCAATGCAAGATGGAAGCGGCTCATCTCATTCAGCACGACCATGTCGAACGGGGTAGTGGTTGTTCCCTCGTCAATATAGCCATGCACATGGAAGCGGCCCTCATTGGCGCGTCCATGAACCAGCGTATGAATGAGCCACCGATTGTTGTGGAAGGCGAAAATCACCGGCGCCTTTTCGGTAAAGAGCGCATTGAAGGACATCTCGTCCATCCCATGCGGATGTTTGTCTGGATACATCAGGGTCATCAGGTCAACTACATTGACAACTCGCACCTTGATCCCAGGCACATA
>JBAVOQ010000033.1:0-2741 GCA_049692235.1 Acidobacteriaceae bacterium
GAGACGGGGGGACGGGCGAAATGAATGTCTTCGACTTGCGCGACCGTGTCGTCAGCGATTATGCCAGTTACATCCGGAGTTTTATCGAAATTTCCGATCCCGCAATCAGCCAGAAGGTCGATTCAGATCTTGCCGAAGGAAAGCTCTGGCCCGACCCCCTCCTCCAGTTCAATCCTGCCTACGAGCAGGTTGGCACCGTCGAAGAGATCGCGCAAACAGGACTTTTGCACCACGCGTTACCAGATATTTTCAAGGGCTACTCCCTTTACCAGCATCAATTGGAGGCCATTCGTCTAGGGATAGCGAGCAAAGATTTCGTGGTCACTTCTGGCACCGGGTCAGGAAAGTCCCTCACTTACATCGGAACCATTGTTCACCGGCTCTTGGAAGAACCACAGTCAGAAGGGGTGTCAGCCGTCATTGTTTATCCGATGAACGCCCTCATCAATTCCCAGACCAACGAATTCAACGTTTACAAGAAGAACTATGAAGACACGACCGGAAAGAAATTTCCCATAACAGTTGGTCAATATACGGGCCAGGAGAAGAGTGGGCCACGTCATGAAATGCAGGAAAATCCGCCCCAAGTTCTCCTCACGAACTACATGATGCTTGAGCTCTTGCTGACTCGGCTGCATGAACGGAAGATCCGTGACGCCATTTATAGCCACCTCCGGTTCCTTGTATTCGACGAACTCCACACCTACAGAGGACGGCAAGGCGCCGACGTTGCAATGCTCATCCGCCGCATTCGTGCGCAATGCAAACAGGACGTTGTCTGCATCGGGACATCGGCCACAATGGTCTCGGTGGGCACCCTTGAAGCGCAACGCGCGGAAGTCGCAACCGTTGCCAGCACAATGTTCGGCAAGCCCTTCACCGCCGCCCAGATTGTCAACGAAAAACTGCGCCGCTCGCTAGAGTTCTCCGGTACACTTCCGGACGAAAGTACCCTGTCCAAGGCCATTAAAACTGGCATCACCATCTCCGCCGGCGAAGCCGAACTCCGATCTAACCCCATTGCCGTTTGGCTGGAAAACCAGATAGCACTTGATGAACGGGAAGGTCAGCTCATACGGCGCAAGCCGCTACAGGTCGGAGAAGTAGTTTCTTCCCTCTCCAGGGCATCAGGACAATCCACAGTTGTTTGCAAGAAGACTATCGCTGACCTCCTTTATTGGATTAGTTCTGTCAATCAAGAGCTGATGGAAAAGGGGTCGCGGTACACAATTCTTCCGTTTAAACTTCATCAGTTTATCGCCCAAACCGGTTCCGTCTATACGACTCTTGACCAAGATGAGGACAAGCGCTTCATTACCCTTGAACCAGGGATATACAAGCAGGACGACGAAAACAAGAAGCGCATTTACCCGAACGTCTTTAGCCGGGCAACTGGCCATCCGTTCTTGTGTGTCTTCCTTGCCAACAATCTTCTCGAACCTCGTGAGTTTAGGGCGAGTTCCAACGAAGACGACGAAGATGGGGAGCAGCTTAGAGACGGCTACCTGATTGTTGGAGAGAGCGTTTGGAATCCAGAAACCGACCTGCAAGACCTCCCTGGGGCCTGGGTGCGCCACGCTCGAAATGGCGCAATCGTGCCCGATTCCAAGAAAGCTCCGCGGTTTCCTCGAAAGATATGGTTCGATGAGTACGGCAATTATTCTGATAAGCCTTCTGAGAACCTTGAACTGTGGGGCTGGTTTATGCCTGCCCCCCTTCTTTTCGACCCCACGGGGGGCGTCATCTTTGACCCCAAGACCAACGAAGGAACGAAGCTTACTAAGCTCGGTAGTGAAGGACGTAGTACCTCTACTACGATTACGGCCTTTTCTATCCTCAGCCGCCTCCAGCAAGCCGGCTATCCAGCCAAAGATCAGAAGATCCTGAGCTTCACGGACAACGTGCAAGATGCCGCCCTCCAGGCTGGACATTTCAATGATTTTGCCCAGGTTGTTCAGTTGCGCTCCGCCATCTATAGAGCTTTGCAGGCTGCTCCAGACCAGCTTCTGACTTACTCGACAATTGGAGAAGCGGTATTCAAGTCTCTGAACCTGTCGTTTCTCGATTTCGCCAATCGCGATTCCGAGCCGATACTGGCCCCGGTGAAACGTGACTATGAGTTGGCCCTTCAGTCATTTCTGTTTTATCGGGCCGTAGGCGACCTTCGTCGAAGCTGGCGCATTGTCTTGCCGAATCTCGAACAATGTGCCCTGCTGAGGATTGAGTACCAGTACCTCGATGAGGTCACGAATCACCCTGACCTATGGTCAGATGTGCCGGTACTTGGTGCTCTTGCAGCCAAAGAACGGCGGGACGTCATCGAAGCCATCCTTGATTTCTTTCGCCTCGAGTTCGCACTCCACAGCGAGAACTTTCTGACCCCATCCCGGCTCAAGGAGAACGAGAAGGTATTTCGTGAACGGCTGAAAGCACCCTGGACCATCGAACGTGCAGAAGAGCTTCGCGAACCCTGTGTCATCCGTTATGAGCCGCTCCACAGGTCTGCTCGGCTGATTTCAAAGAGCCTTGGGCCAGCAAGCGGACTCGGTAAATTCCTCAAGGACCTTGCGAAAAAGCATGGTGTGGACCTCAAAGGAGACCATTACAAAAACTTCGTTCTCCTTCTTATGCGCAAACTCAAGGATGCCGACTATCTCGTCGAGCAAAAAGCCCGTAGCGAGGACAACGTCGACATTACAGTCTTCCGGCTTCGTATCGACAAGATCCTCTGGTGCCTGGGG
>JBAVOQ010000034.1:0-1828 GCA_049692235.1 Acidobacteriaceae bacterium
GCGCCGAACTGTCAGAGCAAATCTTGGCGCTTGATGCTGAGGGTAAGACGAATCAGGAAATTCATGAGACGTTAAGCGCGAGTGGAGAACACCTCAGCTTGGAGGGCGTCGAATCCTACCTCAAGACGCGAAGACGGCGACTGAAGCAGTAGCCTTTTTCGGGCGTGTGAGAGATGCGGCCCACGAATTTCCCAGGTGTGGAAATTTGTCGTCTCAATTATCCACGTTGAAGCCGCTGCGAGTACTAGCGATCATTTCTATCAGGGGATGTAAGCCCTAACCGGCGGAATTGATCCGACTACTGAACACTGCCGAATCTTCAAACGCGGTAAGATTCGTGTTGGCGTGTAATTAGCTTAGTACCTTCCGAGAAAGGAAATTATGAAAGTTCGTGATTTGGAAGGATGGCCTCCGCAACCAGGCGGCTCGTATAAAACTTCGTACACTGTACCGTCGAGCGAAGAATCCATGATCGAAAAGGTCGTGAGCGTTCTGGATGATAATGTTTGCTTCACCGGAACTGCGAACGGCATTCAGCACACCTACGATTTCAAAGCTCCGAACGAAAAACTCGCTCTCAATCTCAAGAAGATTCTTGAATCGAACATCGGAAAGAGCGTGTTTTCAGTCGGCGACGTAGAGCTAGACGACGCGTCACTTGGACGGCCGTTCGCGTGACACCTCAACAATGAGCCGAAAGAAGCCGAAAATCTGTCACATTGGCCGTCACTTCATCAGACATTCATGAGTATCCGCTGGTTTGACCGCAATTGACGCAGGTATAGCAGGTTCCACTGGGCTTCATCAGACCGCCGCAGTCTACACAAGGCGGAGCGTCGCCGATGTCATAGAGGAATTGTGAGTCGTCGACAGGATTATTTGGCAGTTCTCTGCCAGCGCCAAACTCGCCATCGCCATGGCCGAATAGCGAGAATTGTTGTCCGGACAGGAAATGTAGTTCCATCCAGCGGAAAAGGTAATCCATGATGGACTTGGCGTATCCGATCTCCGCATTGCCGGTCCAGCCGGAAGGCTCAAACCGTGTATGCGAGAGCTTGTCGCATAGCACTTTCAATGGCACTCCGTGCTGAAGGCTGACCGACACCACGGTGCCGAAACACTCCATCAGACCGGCAATTGTTGATCCGGCCTTGGCCATGCGGATGAATATCTCGCCCGGCTGACCATTCGGGTAAAACCCGACCGTCAGATAGCCCTCATGTCCTCCGAATGCGAAGTGATGCGTGATGGCCGAACGCTCATTCTGCAGCCGGTGGCGGTTCGCCGCCGGCGGACCCAAAAGGTCGGATTCAGATTCTGACGCCCCGTCTGCCGACTTGGTTCGATCGTCAACGCCGGCCGGGGTGGGTGATTTCGAACCGTCTCCACTGAAGCCTTGGATCGTTCGTTCTAAGGTGTCCATCACTCGCCTCCTGCGCTGACCGGGAAACTTGAGCCGTCCGTTCCGCCGCGTCATTGGAAGGTTTGTACCTCCAGACAGGAAACCGGTCAAATGACCCGGAAGGCGCTCAGCTGGGGTTCGAGACGGCTTCAGAACAAGGAGCCCTGAATAGGCGTGACAGGAGTTTGATCCACTGGTTGAACAGCAAGTTGAGGTTCCCGGCCCCGCTCTTCCGCGGGCGTCCTGTACTTGCTTTCCAATTGCCTGAGCAGCGCAAGATCGGTTGCCTGGTGCTCTTCCGCCAGGCGCAATTCATACCGCGCAAGGTAGTTGCGGTTGACTATTTCTCGCTGGATCGCCCTCTCGACATCGGAAAACGTGTATTCCGGATCTCCGTAGCAGGGGAATCGCAGTGTGTGTTTCAGG
>JBAVOQ010000035.1:0-14280 GCA_049692235.1 Acidobacteriaceae bacterium
CAACCAGCGCTCGATCTGCTCCTGCTGACCTTTTGAAACGGCAAGCGACTGGGTAGAGCGGGGCATGACTCAGTATGCAGTTGTCCTCGTTTATATGTCCAGCTATTTGTTGGACACTACACTAGCCTTTAGCCGTTGGAGCTAGCAGCTAAAAGCTATCAGCTATCAGCTACGAGTTTCCACTGACATCGAACTCGACAAAGTCTTCGCATCATTCTTTTCGCTCAGTTGGCTCGCGCGATGGTAGGATGCTGGCAACTCCGCTCGACGGCGCACATCGATGAGAACCCGCCGCAGCCGGTTGGATCCATTTCGATAAGGGAGCTTCGTCATGCTGAAAGGCTTTCGGGATTTTGTTCTGCGCGGCAATGTTGTCGATCTGGCCGTTGCCGTTGTCATCGGCGCAGCCTTCACCGGGATCGTGAATTCTCTGGTGAAGGACATCATCAACCCTTTGATCTCGGCGACCGTCGGCCAGCCGAATTTCTCCAGCCTGGTGGCCCATGTCCATGGAGGCGCCCTCACCTACGGCAACTTCCTTAACGCTCTCATCTCGTTTCTGATTGTTGCCGCCGTCATTTATTTTGGCGTGGTCCTTCCAGTCAGTAAATTGCTTGACCGGTTCAAGCCCGTACCGGCCGCGCCTCCGGCGATGAAGACCTGCCCGGAATGTCTCAGCGAAATTCCAGCCGCCGCCCATCGCTGCGCGCACTGCACGCAAGCCGTCGCGTGATGCAACATTGGAGATTACGAATTTGATTTCATCGCATCAAGCACTTGGCATGGAAGCGTGTCGCGCTTCTGCTGAATCGGTTCGCAGCGAAGCGCGCGACACTTTAGAATAGGTACAGAGACTCAACCCCAGAGGTGCCTGTGAAAGAATCCCGCGAAAATCTCGAGCTGCGCAAGCTTCCTATGATGCCGATCCGCGATATGGTCATCTTTCCGTACATGATGACTCCCTTCGTCGTCGGCCGTGAATCCAGCGTGCGCGCCCTGGAAGAAGCGCTCACCGGCGATCGCAAAATCTTTCTGGCAACCCAGCACGATGCCGGGCAGGATGAGCCCACGCAGAAGGACATTTTCACCACCGG
Organism: Acidobacteriaceae bacterium; assembly: GCA_049692235.1. Classification (GTDB taxonomy): domain Bacteria; phylum Acidobacteriota; class Terriglobia; order Terriglobales; family Acidobacteriaceae; genus JAKAAZ01. The sequence continues at coordinate 1,095 of JBAVOQ010000035.1, forward strand.
CACCATCGGCAATATCGTGCAAAGCGTCAAAATGCCCGACGGCAACATCAAGGTGCTGGTCGAAGGCATCGAACGCGCCAAGGCAACAGAAATCGTCGACACGGATGGCTTTTTCGTCGCCACGCTGCGCGTCAACAACGTTGAAACCGAGATGACCAAGGCAGTGGAACAGGTCATGCAGCGGGTCTCGGGCTTGTTTGAGCAGTACGTCAAGCTGCAGCAGGCGCTGAACCTGGAAACCGTGGCCGCCGCCGTTCGCATGGAAGAGCCCGGGAAACTCGCCGACACCATCTCCGCCAATCTGCAGTTGCCGATTGAAGAAAAGCAGATGCTGCTCGACATCTTTGACCCGGTCGAGCGCCTCCATCACCTGGTCGGGATTCTCGAAATCGAAATTGAAAAGCTGAGTATGGACCGCAACGTCCAGTCCCGCGTCAAGCGGCAGATGGAGCGCGCCCAGAAAGAGTATTACCTCAACGAGAAAATCAAGGCCATCCAGAAAGAGCTCGGCCGCGGCGAGAAGAGCGAATTCGATGAGCTGAAGAAGAAAATTGAAATGGCCGGCATGCCGAAAGATGTCTTTGATAAAGCGACGTTGGAGCTGAAGAAGCTCGAAGCCATGCCGCCCATGTCCGCCGAATCCACTGTCTCCAGAAATTATCTGGACTGGATGCTGGCCGTTCCGTGGAAGAAAAAATCCAAAGAGATTCGCTCCATCGATCACGCCGAAAAAATTCTCAACACCGATCACTACGGTCTGGAAAAAATCAAGGAACGCATTCTCGAGTTCCTCGCCGTGCGCCAGTTGGTTAAAAATCCCAAAGGCTCTATCCTTTGTTTCGTCGGGCCTCCCGGTGTCGGCAAAACCTCTCTGGGAATGTCGATTGCCAAAGCCACCGGCCGCAAGTTCGTTCGCATGTCGCTCGGCGGCGTGCGCGATGAAGCCGAAATTCGCGGTCATCGCCGCACCTATATCGGCGCCATGCCAGGACAGATTCTTCAATCCATGAAGAAGGCGGGCACCAAGAATCCCGTCTTCATGCTAGATGAAATCGACAAGATGGCTTCAGATTTCCGCGGCGATCCCGCGTCTGCATTGCTGGAAGTTCTGGACCCCGAACAAAACGGCACCTTCCAGGACCACTACCTCGACGTCGAATACGATCTGTCGCAGGTTCTTTTCGTCGCCACCGCCAACGTGCTGCACACCATCCCCGCCGCGTTGCAGGACCGCATGGAAATTCTGCGGTTGCATGGCTACACCGAAGACGAAAAAGTCGAGATCGCCAAACAATATCTGCTCCGCAAGCAGCGCGAGCAGACCGGCATCGACGAGAAACATCTTGTCTTCACCCAGGAAGCGTTGCAGGAAATCATCCGTTCCTATACCCGAGAAGCCGGCGTCCGTAACCTTGAACGCGAAATCGGCAACGTCTGCCGCAAGGTGGCGCGCCGCATCGTAAAAAATGGCGCCAAGCACAAAGAAGAGATCACCGCGGCAAATCTGCAGGAATTCCTCGGCTTGCCCAAGGTTCGCCACTCGCAGGTCCACGAACAAAGTGAAATTGGCCTGGTCACCGGCCTGGCATGGACGGAAGTCGGCGGCTCCATCCTCTCCACGGAAGTCCAGGTGCTCGATGGCAAAGGCAAGCTAACCCTCACTGGCCAGCTCGGCGAAGTCATGCAGGAGTCCGCCCAGGCGGCCCTCTCCTACATCCGCAGCCGCGCCCATCATCTTGGCCTGGGTCGCGACTTCTACCGCAGCCTCGACATCCACGTTCACGTTCCGGAAGGCGCGATTCCCAAGGATGGCCCCTCCGCCGGCATCACCCTCGCCACCGCTCTCGCCAGCGCATTGACACGCATTCCTGTGCGCCGGGATATTGCCATGACCGGCGAAATTACCTTGCGCGGCAAAGTGCTCCCCATCGGTGGCCTGAAGGAAAAACTGCTGGCCGCTCATCGTGCCGGCGTCTTCGAAGTGATTCTTCCCGGAGAAAACAAGAACGATCTCGCCGAGGTTCCAGACAACCTGAAATCAAGCATGAAGATGCACTTTGTGGATCAAATGGATGAAGTCTTGAAGATCGCGCTCGAAGGTCCGTTGCCGGAGATTGCCCCGGACGCGCCTGGGATCGGCGAGCATGGCCTGATGGCCGGAGTTCCCACTCCGACCTCGCTGGGAAATATTGCCCAGCAATAAGCCTAGCCGATCGCGCCCCATATAGACGAAGAAAAGCCCGGCGCATAGCACCGGGCTTTTTCTGCCAAAATTTGCGCCTACTGGGGATTCACAGTTGGTGTGGTTATTTGTGCGGGGGAGTCATTCTGAACGGAGCGCAGCGGAGTGAAGAATCCAGACGATATGCGGGTTGTAAGCACTGCTATTAGCCTCTGGATTCTTCGCTGCGCTCAGAATGACTCATCTCGCTTTTTGAATACAGTGTCTGTAAAGCCAGTTTACACGACCAGCTTCTGAATCGCCTTATCGATCGTCTCTTTCGGGACATACCCAACAATCTGCTCGGCTACCTTGCCGCCCTTAAACAACAGCAGCGCCGGAATGCCGCGGATACCATACCGCATCGGCGTGGCGGAATTGCTGTCCACATCCATCTTCATCACCTTCAACTTGCCCTGATACTGCGTTGCAACTTCGTCGACCACCGGGCCCAAAGCTCGGCAGGGTCCGCACCATGCCGCCCAAAAATCCACCAAGACTGGCTCAATCGACTGCAATACCTCTTTCTCAAACGTTGCATCCTTTACTTCAAGTACTGCTTCACCTGCCATTCACTTCCTCCTTGGGATTGCCGGAACCGTTTCACTGCCTTGCGCCGCGGTCCTGCGTTCATCTCTGATCGCTGCTTGATGACGCTACTTCACCAGAATACAGGATGCACCGCGGACCCCTTTGGTCGCAGATTCAATTCAGATTCGTGCGGCAAAAAAGGCCCGCACATAGCTTGCGCGGGCACTTCGAAACATGAATGTTTAGACAAAAGAAAAGCGCCCGGATCTTGTGAAAGATCAACGGGCGCGAGAGCAGCCCTCCCCCAGAACTGCCCCTTGAAAAAGAGGTTAGCGGTGGCGGAGTGTATTGTAAACAAAACTTGAGTAACATTATTCGAGTTACCGTCCCGGGCTTCCCCATCCGGGTCAGGCCCCTGCATTCAAAGGGGTATCCCGGCGCACCGTCGACCCCGCACCCTGGCTTTCAAAGCCGCATTCGATGACTTCGCAGCTCGATCGATCTCCCAGAGCCTGGCCTATGCGCCGTTCAAGTCCGGCCCGGTCCAGATTCCGCTCCACCACCAACAGAATTCCCGGTCCCGCCCCACTCAACGCCGCTCCCAAAATACCCTCCGTTCCCGCCAGCGGCAGCATCGTCCCCAGCAGCGGGCAAATCGCCACCCGGTAGGGCTGGTGCAGGCAGTCCAGCATCGCCGCCCGCAGCAAATCGTCCCTGCCGGAAGCGAAGGCCGCCACCAGCAATGAACTATGCTGCAAATTCTGTACGACATCCGCGCGACTGTAAAAGTCCGGCAGCAGCTTTCGCGACTCCTCCGTCCGCACCGGGTCCCGCGGCAACACCATCACCGCGCTCCAATGCTCCGGAATCTCGATCCGCCCTACAGCAACCCTCGGATAGCCCTGCGGCTTTTCGCCGTGTTCCGTTGCCGCTCGCGGTGCAAGCGCCGAAACCGTCATTCCTCCCAGCCAGCATGCCGTGGCATTGTCCGGGTGGCCTTCCAGAAACGCGGCTGCATCCAGAATCTCCTGCTCCTGCCAGCCCAGCTCGCCAAACTCGACCGCCAGCGCAATTCCCGCCAGCCGCGCCGCTGCGGACGACCCACACCCCATGCCCAGCGGAATTCCATTCTTCACCCGCAACTGCAGCGGCTGGATCGGTCGGCCATTCTCTTCCATCAGCCGCTTGTACGTCTCCAGAACCAAGTTGCCTTCCAGCTTGCCGCAGGCCTCGGTGTCGCGGCCCTGCGCGGCGATGCTGAACCGCTCCGCCGCCTCGGCATCAATCTCCAAATGCATCTTCAGCGCCAGCGCGCCCGTATCGAACGCCGGTCCCAGGTTGGCGGAGGTCGCAGGCAAACGCAAATGCACGTTGGACGAATTCTTCCTCATCCCCGCCTCCCGCCATCCCGCACTGCCGCATCCAGCACCCGCATCACCGCTTCCGCCGTCGGCTCCAGCACCTGCGGCGCCGAGGCCAGCCGTTCCATCTGCTTCCGCTGGTCCGGATGCATCGCGGCCGTTTCCTGCGCGGTCAATAATTTTCCCCGATGAAAATCAATCGTGTACTCGGGATCTTTCAGCGTGTGCCCGGTCAGCAGCAGCACCACGCTCTCCTGCTTCCCAATATGACCGGCCGCCACCAGCTTTTTCAGCCCCGCCAGCGTCACCGCGGAGGCTGGCTCGCACCCAATCCCTTCCGCGCCAATTTCGGCCTTGGCCAGCGCAATCTCCTGCTCGCTCACCTGCTCGCACCAGCCGCCTGTGCTCTCCAGGATTCCAACCGCCTTCTTCCACGATGCAGGATTGCCAATCCGTATGGCGCTGGCGCGCGTATGCGCCTCCACCGGAGAAAATTCCTTGCCCCTGTGTTGCGTCCAGCTCAAAAATAACGGGTTCGCCCCGTCCGCCTGGATCACGCTGATACGCGGCAGCCGATCGATCAGGCCCAGCGCCCGCAGTTCCAGAAATCCCTTGCCCAGCGCCGAGCTGTTCGCCAGGTTTCCGCCTGGAACAATCAAGTGATCCGGCACCTGCCAGCCCAACTGCTCCGCCAGCTCAATCGCCGCTGTCTTCTGCCCCTCCAGCCGGTACGGGTTCACCGAGTTCAACAGATACACCGGCGCGCGCCGCACCAGCTCCGCCAGCACAGACACGCATCCGTCAAAATCCGTCTTCAGCTGGCACGTGACAGCGCCGTAATCCAGCGACTGCGACAGCTTGCCCCACGCCACTTTTCCCTCGGGAATCAGCACCAGCGACCGCATCCCTGCCCGCGCCGCATACGCGGCCATCGAGGCCGAGGTGTTGCCCGTCGATGCGCACGCCACCCATTCGAATCCGCGCTCATGCGCGACCGAAAGCGCCGCCGTCATGCCCGTATCTTTAAAGGAGCCGGTAGGATTCATCCCCTGGTGCTTGGCAAACAGCCGCTCCACGCCCACGCTTTTGGCGCAGCGCGGCAGGCGATACAGCGGCGTGTTCCCTTCCTCCAGCGTCACCACCTTGCGCTCGTCCACCATAAACGGCAGCAGTTCGCGAAACCGCCACACTCCACTGCGATCCAGCGCCTCCCGCGACAGCCGCCGATCGCTCCAAATTTCCTTCCACCCCTCCGCCCCGGAGGGTGGCCCATTCAAGCCTTCTGTTGGCTTGAGTGGGGACAGCATGGAATCCGGGTGCCCCATCCTAGCCGCGTTGTTTGCGGCTAGGGTGGGAGAAGTCCTCTCCCTGGATGAGCTTCGGAGCAACATCTCCGGATACTCCACTTCAAACAAGTTTCCGCACTCGCGGCAGCGAAAATCCTCCGCCGCCTCCGCTCCGGCAATCTCCGCCCCACACCCGATGCAGTGCAATCGGTGCGCGATTGTGGGCTCAGAAAGTGTTTGCTTTTCCATCATGAGATACGTCTAGCGTATCAGGTCATCCCCGCATATTTCCCGTCAAGCCCAATCCGTACGCGGCTCGATCCGCGCGCTCGCCCCAGCCGGTGTCTCCCCAAAAATCTGGGGTGCCCCATCCTAGCCGCGAGTCGCCGCGGCGACCGGGCTAGGGTGGGAGGGAAGAGTGTTCGCACCACATGCGTCATTCTGAACGAAGTGAAGAATCCAGACAATCTTCAAATCGCAAGTCGAGCAGATTCCATTCAAGCCGCTTTAAGTTTGAGCGGCGCAATCTCTGGATGTCGCCTGGGTGCCAGTTGCCAACACGTCATGAGATCTGGGCCCCACCCAGCGTGTTGCGGTCTTTGACTCCGTAGCAATGGAATGAGCCAGCGGGATTCAACCCCTATTCCCGGTTCACGCCCCGACTTAGTGGAACTAACGCGATCAATGCGACACAAAGAATCGCCACTACAATCAGCGGAAGCAATTCGGAGCGCAGCTGTTTCAACTGCGCAGCCTGCACGGTCATCACGCCGTCGTGCGCCAGTGTGCCCCAACCCGTAAAAGCGATCAGACTTCGATGGGCTGCGGGTCTCCGAACAGCCAGCAGCAGAAACACGCCCAGCACAAAATAAACGGCAAGCATCATCTGATCGCCGTAATCTGACTGCTGGTGTCGCGGGATGGATGTAAGCAGCGGGTAGATTCCAGCAACAAAGAACAAGCCGATCAGCACCAACAAGCACTGCAACACTCGTTCTTTTCTCATGGCGCACATCCCTACACAAGAATTCGTTCACGCACATCGATGATTTTACTCACGCTATGCCACGCCACGATCTGGGTGCCTATCCTGACCGCATGTCTCCGCGGCAAGGGTGAGCGGAGTCATTCTGAACGAAGTGAAGAATCCAGACCATCTTCAAATCGCAACAGATCTACTTATTCACCGCATCCCCAACTCCATAGATCAAAAACGGCGCATCCTCGGCATAGCCACGCTCGATCCCCGGACCTTTCAGCGTAAACCACAGGTCGTATTCCCCATCCGTCAGCTTCAGCTTCGGATCGCTTAGCTGAAGCGCCGCCGTCGCCACAAAACTTCCGTCCTTCGCGGTCAGCCACGCAGCCGGCACCTCCTCCAGCTTCGAACCTTTCTCGTCGACAAGCACAAAACTGCCTTTCCAGTCTTTCGAAGGCCGATGGGCCAACTTGCCGACTGGGGTGATGCGAACCAGCGTCCAGAGGACGTCGTCGGAAGAAAATGAATGACTCGGTTCCAGCTGGATCGTGCAATTGCCGGCCTTCAAGTAATTCGTCGTCGACGCATGATTGGCCGCCTGCAGCAACGGAGGAGCAAAGACGCACGATTTTCCGATCGCAAGCGAACTGATCCGAACCGTCTCCCTGGGACTGGGCGGCGCCACTGTGAGTTCCTTGGTCACTCCCGCCACAATTTTTCCCGTCGGATCGACAGCCGCAATGCGCAGTCGATACGCCCCAGGAATTACCTCCATGGCGAGATTCCAGACCGGCTCAGCAGAAGTCCAGTCCATCCGGCCCACAATCGTTCCCATCATCAGTCCGGTGTTCATTTGTTGCAACTGCATCGCCACTTCCACATGGGACGGAGGAGCATTGGCGGAGGACCAGAATATTCCCGTGCTCACCATTTGGGTTCCCGCATGGCCGCCGCGATGCGGAAAATATTCCATTTGCGTGCCAAGTTGGAGCGGCGAACCGGTATTCGAAGACGGCGATTGCAGCGCCTGCCGCAGCGCGGTCGACGCTTGGGACAATTCCTCTAACTGTGCCACGCTGGGTGCAGCGTAGAACGTGGGAGCGTTCACAATTACCTCTCGACGCCGCGACGTAATGGATACGGAATGGAGCCGCCCATCCATCTGTTTCGGGTCCAGATGCAGATCGAGATCGTACGCGGCCATTGCATCCTGCTGGATTTCCTGGATGGTGTCCTCTGCAAAGTTGGAGATCCAGCCTTCCAGATGATCGTCCCGCGTCAGCAGCATCCATGGGCCAAAGCCAACCGTGTAGTAGTACGGGAACAGTCCCCGCAGCCGGCCGATTTCCTGAAAGCTGTCGGCGGCATATATCACCGCGCCTGCGCTGCGAGCGGCAAAGGCCACATCGTGGGCCTCAAAGTTTTCGTACATCAGCCGGTCGCCCTCGAAAACCATCTCGTGAAAAATGTCTCCCAGCGACATGACGACGCGGCGCCCAGGTAGATCACGCATGCTGGCAATAGCGAGCGAGGCCGTCCTGCGCCAAGTGTCGAGATCTGTGCCGGCCGGGTTTTCGTTTCGAATCCTCTTGAGCTCGTCAATCACGGTGGCCATGTCGCGCGTATACGCGGTCTGTTCGCCGCCATCATCCAGAATGGAAATGTTCCAATCCAGATTCGGCTTCGCCTTCAGACTAGTGAGCGCGTCGTCGATCGCATCGTCGCGGAACTGCGGCCCATCGAACGGAAGAATGATCAGCAGGTTGGGGCGGTCCTCCGGTTGTCCTGTCTTCGGGTTGATGGTTTGGCCCCGCGGCCGGGAAAGTTGAAAGCTGCGCGGTTTGCCATCCACCGTCAGGATCAGGTCGGACGCTTTCAGGTCTTTGACCGCCACAACCGTCGTACGGCTGAAAACATTCATCGGAATTCGCAGCGTCTGGGCCTGTTGCATGAACTCCGGCAATTTCGGCTGCGTGCCGGAGGGAGCGTTTGTCTGTCCATACATCGGCCATGCAAAAACCGCGCTGCAGACCACCAGGATGAAGCCTGCGATCCATTTCTGCTGATGTTTATGCCGCACTCGCCACTCCCAGGTCCTATCCAAACATATTCAAGCTTTTAAGGTCACTTATTGGACGGATTTCCCAGCGAAGTGGCTCACCCCCTTCATCACGAGAGTGATGGTTCCCCATCCCTCCCGTTTTTCCCCCTCCCGCAATTCGTATACTTCCATTCACACCTGAATCGTATAGTTTCATCTATACTATTTTCCATGGCAGACCTGTATACCCCGCGCGATGCTGCCCAGCGCCTCGGCATCTCCTACCCCACCATCAAGCAATGGCTCTATCGCGGCAAGCTGCGCGCCGTCAAAACTCCCGGCGGCCATTACCGCATCCACGACCGCGACATCCAGGCCATGCTCCATCCCGGAGCACCCTCCGCCATCAAGCAGAAAAAACTGACCTCCTCGGTCAGCGGTCGCAATCAACTCGTCGGCAAGATCGTGCAGTTGCGCTTCGACGGCCTGCTGGCGCAGGTCAAAATCGCAATCGGCGACCAATGCATCACCTCGATCATCACCGCAGATGCGGCGCGCGAGCTGCAACTGCGCCCCGGCATGAAAGCCGCCGCCCTGATCAAGGCCACGGAAGTGATGGTGGTCCGTGTCTAAGGCCCTTCGCAAACTCCTGGAGCGATTTCACAGTTGGCATAGAGAACAAGCACGTCATTCTGAGCGGAGCGAAGAATCCATGCGTTGGCTTTTCTCGGCAATCAAGAGGCCCTTCTGTCGCAGGGTGCCCCAGGTCTCGATTTTGAGACCTGGGATTCTCCGTTCTCTAAAATCAATGAGCATCCTCTGCGCACTCCTGCTCCCCGCACTGGTCGCGTCCGCGCAAACCAAAACCCTGCGCATTGCCGCCGCCGCCGACCTGCAGCCCGTGCTTCCCGCCCTCATCCACAATTTCGAAAGATCTTCCGGCGCAAAAGTCGAAGTCTCCTATGCCTCCTCCGCCACCTTGGCCACGCAAATTCTGAACGGCGCGCCCTACGATCTTTTTCTCGCCGCCAACCTTGCCTTCCCGCAGAAGATTGTCGCCGCCAACCTGGCGCTGGAGTCCGCACCCGTCACCTACGCGCAAGGATCGCTCGTCTTGTGGGCGCGTCACGGTCTCTTCCACCACGGCCTCACCATGCAATCGCTGACCAGCCCCACCGTCCATCGCATCGCTGTCGCCAATCCAGTCCACGCACCCTACGGAGCTGCCGCCATGGCCGCGATTCAATCCCTGGGCCTCAAGGCACGGCTGCAGCCGAAGCTCGTCTTCGCGGAGAACATCGCGCAGGCCGCCCAGTTCGGCCAGTCCGGCAACGCCGACTGTGCCTTGATTTCGAAAACTCTCGCCATCACCAAAACCATGCAGCAGGCCGGCAGATTTGTCGCCGTTCCTGTCAGCGCCTATCCGCCTATCCTGCAAGGCGCGGTCGTTCTGCGCAACGCATCGCAGAAGCAGATAGCGCTCGACTTTCTCCACTACCTCGAATCTCCCGCTGGACGCAATCTGCTGGCCACCGGCGGCCTCATTCCACCGCAGCAGTAAAACGTAGCGCCAAGAAAAAACCATGGACGCTGTCGCACTGTTATTGACGCTTCGCCTCGCACTGGTCACCACCGTGATCCTGCTCCTGCTCGCCGTGCCGCTTGCGTACTGGCTCGCGTTCACCGGTAGCCGCGCCCGGGTGTTTGTTCAGGCAATCTGCGCGCTGCCCATCGTGTTGCCGCCCACCGTGCTCGGGTTCTATCTGCTGGTCGCTCTCGGTCCGCGCACCGCATTCGGGCGCGTCCTCACCCATCTTCTCGGGCACCCGCTGGCCTTCTCTTTCGCCGGATTAGTGGTCGGCTCGGTCATCTACAGTCTGCCCTTCGCCGTGCAGCCGCTCACCGCAGGCTTCGCCGCCGTCGATCGCGGGATGCTCGACGCCGCCACCACCCTCGGCAGCGGACGCTGGGACAAAATGCGCCGCGTCGTCATGCCTCTCTCCCGCGGCTCGCTTCTCACCGCCTCGGTGTTGAGCTTCGCCCACACCATCGGCGAGTTCGGCGTCGTCCTTATGATTGGCGGCAACCTTCCTGGCGCAACCCGCACCCTCTCCATCGCGCTCTACGATCAGGTGCAGGATTTTCAATATGCCCAGGCCAACCGCACCGCCCTGTTTCTGCTGGCAATTTGCCTGATCGCGCTGATCCTGCTCTATAGCCTGCGCACCGACCGCGATGCTCGACAAAATCCTGGGAGCGGCGACCTTGTCTGACGCGTCGATTCCCGATCTGAATCTCTCCGACCCGCTACGCCCCGCCGCGAGCCACACTCCCTGGCTCACCGTCCATATCGAACATCGCTTTCAGCACCACGGCGCTGGATTTCATCTGCACCTCGCCTTCTCTGCCTATGCGCAGCGCACCGTCGTCTTCGGTCCGTCAGGATCGGGCAAGTCCTCCCTGCTGCGCACCATCGCCGGTCTGCTCCGGCCCGACGTCGCCACCATCGAATTTCACGGCAACACCGTCTGCAACACACGCGCCGTCGGCAGTCAGCCTCGAATCTACATTCCTGCGGAGAAGCGTCGAGTCGGCCTGGTCATGCAAAGCCCCGCCGTCTTCCCCCATCTCACCGCGTCCGACAACGTCGCCTTTGCGCTACGAGGCACAGACCGCTCCGCACAAAAAGAAAAGATCGCCCACCTGCTTTCCATTGTCGAAGCAGAATCGCTCGCCGCACGCTGGCCTCGCGAACTCTCCGGCGGCCAGTTGCAGCGCATCGCCATCGCCCGCACGCTCGCCGCGGAGCCCACCCTCCTGCTGCTGGATGAGCCCTTCGCCGCCCTCGATGCACCCAGCCGCCAGCGCATCTCACAGAACCTGCATCAGTGGGCCCGCGAACGTGGCGTTCCCGTCCTGACGGTCACGCACAATCTGGAAGAAGTATTCGCTGCCGGCGATGAAGTGCTCACCATGGAAGAAGGCCGTATTCTCGCCCAGGGCCCGCCGGAAAGAGTCTTGGCGATTCAGCGAGAGCGCCTGCTGCAGATGCTGCACGCCGTCCCGCCTTCTACCTGAGAGATGGGTGCCCCATTCAAGCGTTCTTTCGGCTTGAGTGTCTTAAATCTGAGTTGATGAAAACCAGCCATCATTCGGGAGATTCAGGAGCTGCCACAAGAACTTCGACAGTTTCAGGATCTCGCCACTTGTCGTTATATTTCTTGAGGTAATGCCGATTCCATGCCCTTATCCATACAAGCCCTAGGCCCATAGTAAGGGAACCAATCACGATCACAAGACAACGTTGCAAACAGGACTGCCAGAAGAACCACGCATAAAAACCGAAGGCCACGCCAATAATTCCCAAGAATACAGCGAAGCCAAATGCATGGGCGTGGTAGATGCCTGGCAGCAGCCAATACGAATCACTAAATTTCTCAGTTGGCCAAGGCGGTTTGCCGGTCGGGTTATCCTTCGCTGGGCGGGGCGTATATATATTCCACCGGAATGCGTGTTCTATGCAGTGCTGAGTGTTTTGGAGAAATCTGAAAGCATATCCGAGCGCAGCGAGATACCCGCTTGCCCATAAAGTCGCAGATAATGCCAACAGTGTTGCCGGAATAAACAACTTGTGAAGTCTGCACTCTGACAGCACAAAGCCATACCCAGTGGCGACGATTACGAGTAGCCCAAAGAACTTTGGACTCTCCGAAAGTCTCGAGTTGAGTTGCTCAGAAATCGTATGGTGAAATTGGGCAAGCAACTCTTTGTCTCTATCATTCATTGGTCGCTCCTCGGAACCGTTCCAAGATCGTCTCATCCAGCGATTGCCAGCAGGCTGCCGAGTAATTCACGGCTCGGGCTGCGACTGGGCCGAAAGGCCCCTATAATTTCTAGCATGAACTGGCGCAAATTCTGGCAGGGTGTTGGCGCATTGCTGTTGGCGCTAGTTCCAGCCATCGTGGCTCCGTGGGTCGGCGCGAAGATGGAGGGCCTGCCCTTAAACGGATTGCCGGGCATTCTCCTGTTTTGGAACACCGCAATTCAGCACAAGTTTAGTTTCGAGACTTGGCAAGCGGCATTGTTCTTGCTCAGTATTGTATGTCTCGCGCTTATCTTCCGAAGGTATCGCAAGCGTCAGGCGAAGGCGAAAGTGGGCCTGAATATAGTGGTTATAGATTCCCCGCCTCCCAGCTGGTACATCGGTGCGGTAGGAAAGGTCCCAACAATGTACGTGCATTTCCATGCTCAACTAGCGCACACGGGTCCACGCGCGCTGAGAATCGTGAAGATCTACCTGAAGGGCACCGACTGCGTAGCTTCATTCCCACCAATTGTCGTGACCGGATCCGATGACGAATCTGTGCAGGTACACACCGGCGTCCGGCCGATTCTTTCCAATAACCGGCAAGGATTTACCCGCCGAGCAATTCTGGTAGACCAATTTGGGAATAAGCATCAGACAGAGCCGATCTGCTTTCAACCATCAGCTAATCCGATTCCCCACGCACTCACACCAATGGGTTGTCACTTCTGTGGGCAGCCGGTCGCCATGAAGGATCTAGCTGAGTCCGCCGCGTTATTTGCCCACAAGAAGTGCGTCCGATAGTTCTCCAGGATGGATTTATGCCAGGCCGTCCCTAGTGTAGTGTCCAACAAATAGCTGGACATATAAACGAGGACAACTGCATACTGAGTCATGCCCCGCTCTACCCAGTCGCTTGCCGTTTCAAAAGGTCAGCAGGAGCAGATCGAGCGCTGGTTGGC